>CAZTGO010000001.1:0-3927 GCA_964613395.1 uncultured Candidatus Poseidoniales archaeon
GTTCATAAACGATACCATGGTATTTAGTGCTCGTACCGGGATTTGAACCCGGGTCAAAGGAATGAGAGTCCTTTATGATGGGCCACTACACTATACGAGCTTGGCAAACATCGCTGAGAATCGCCTGTATTTATGCATCACGATTTTTTTTCCTTGCGGATTTTTCAATTCTAAAACTAAACTGAAAGTGAAATATGCTTTGCATGATGCGATTACATTTTCACTTTAACTTTCGAGTCTGGTTCGGTTCTTCATATACCACCGGCAACAAGTCTTGGTTATGAACAACCAAATCGAAGAAATGAAATTTTCAGATATGAGTATATCCGGAAAAAAAGCCCACGAACCAGTCTGGACATCGAAAGTACGAACACACATCGCCAGTGCAACAGGTCAACTACCAAGGCACTCGAATGAACTTACCTGGAAAGCCTTTGCAGGCGTTGGATTTAGGCCGACGAGTTCAGTTCGTTCAACAACATTGCAACTCCTAGCGAGCAGGCAAAAGAAAGTACGAGGTGAGGCCTGATGGGTCGTACTCAACGAATGCGTACGGAAATCGCAGATTATCTTGACAATGTTGGCGAAGCAAACACAACTTCAATTCTTGATCACATCAACCAAAGATTTCGCTGGGGCGCTACAATGAATCAAATCGGCAACGTCCTCGCTCGTGACCGACGCTTTACCAAAGTCGGCTTTGATGAGGCTACAGATTCATTTGGTTACCGTGTACGTGTATGTGTTTGGGCTTGTGCTCAAAATTAAAGCGAAGTCATCATATCTCACCTCAATGTGAGCAGACCATGGGGGCAATAGCGAAGTATCTCGCTTTATGCAGACCCAAAAATCTGATTTTGGCAGGTGCAACAGTGCCTTTGGGTGCCCTTTTTGCATTAGAATCAAATTTGAGTTCGTATCCTTGGGCTATCGTCCTGAGTCATACATTCGCTGTGTTGACATTCACTGCTGCTGGAAATACCATGAACGACATCAAAGATGTTGACATCGATAAAACTGCACATCCAAGTCGACCCTTGCCTTCAGGTGAAATCTCTGTTTCAAATGCCAAATCATTTGCGGTATTCCTGTGGGTCGCAAGTGTGGCTTCACTTCTCTTTGGTCTGTACTCTCGTGGCAAAGGTTTCTCATCTGATGATCTTGAGGCTGCAGCGATTTACATTCTTGCCATCGTCTTGATGATGACCTATGACCATGGGCCATCGACGAAAGAAAAAGGATTGATTGGCAATGTCGTCATTTCGCTTCTCGTTGCAGCGGTTCTACTCTACGGAGCTGCTGGCGTTGGTAGCATTTGGAAGGCATATCTTTGGTGGATTTTTGGAACAGTGTTCTTTGTCAATTTAGCACGAGAGTGTGTGAAAGATTGCTTGGACATGGAATCAGACCTGGGAACACGTACGACTCTTCCAATGAAGATCGGGAAAGAAAAGGCGAGAATGTGGGCCTATGTGTTCATTCTCCTCGGACTCGTTTGTTTGTATATGCCATTTTGGCGTGGACCTTTCGTGTTTGGACAATTGCTTTTCCAAGGTCCTGCAATCTTCATTCTCATTAGTTTGAATGGACCTCTCTTCAACGGCGAAGATGAGTTGGTCGTTTCAAGGATTCGAATTGGAATGCTTCTTGGCCTGATAGGATTTTGTCTTGCCGTCATCATGTAAGGCCGATGAATTCACCCATGGCGTCCCACGCATCGTTGTTGATGAGGTACACCAATAACGACATTTGAGCCCACATTCTGTTTTCAGCTTGATCGAACACAATGCTGTTTTCATGGTCCATCACATCATCTGTTACTTCATCACCCCTGTGGGCAGGTAAACAATGCATGAAGGCCCAATTGTTGTCCATATGTTCAACCATGTCCATGTTGACTTGAAATCCATCGAAGGCCTTGACTTTGTCCTTGAGATGTTCTTCACCCATGGATATGAATACATCGGTGTAGACGACATTCGCGTTGGTCACCGCATCAATCGGGTCGTTGGTGAAGTACAGGTCTGCACCTGTTTGCTTTGCAATGTCATGTGCTCTCTCAAGGACGTGTTCATCTGGCTCATAACCCTCAGGGGTAGCATATCTGAAATCATAGCCGAGCATGAGTGCAGCTAACATGTAATCGTGAAGGACATTGTTGCCATCGCCAACCCATGCGAGCGTGACTTTCTCATCTCCAAAGTGTTCAAGCACTGTCATGAGGTCTGCAGCCGCTTGACAGGGGTGATGCTTGTCAGAGAGTGCGTTAAGTACTGGGACGGTAGCATGCTTTGCTAATTCTGCAACATCATCGTGAGCGAAGCATCGGTACGTGATTCCCCCAAGGAAACGCGACAAGACTTGAGCTGTGTCTGCTACACTTTCTGACGAACCCAATTGGATATCATTTTTGAGGAGAGTGAGTGGCTGTCCACCGAGTCGGTGAATACCTACTTCAAACGAAACCCTCGTTCTTGTCGAGGGTT
This sequence comes from uncultured Candidatus Poseidoniales archaeon, assembly GCA_964613395.1. Classification (GTDB taxonomy): domain Archaea; phylum Thermoplasmatota; class Poseidoniia; order Poseidoniales; family Poseidoniaceae; genus Poseidonia. The sequence goes on from CAZTGO010000001.1 coordinate 2,487, forward strand.
TTTCATAGATTGAACCAATCGTTAAGGTGTCGAGTGGCATGAAATTGAGGGCGACCTCGTTTCCAGATTTCCATGAAGATTTGAAAGCAATTGCCCATCGCAGTATTTTCTCAAAATCATCTTTAACATCATCAATGGCAAGCAAATGACGGTTCATGTATCGAGGTTTGTTGTTCGGCTTCTATACATTTTGAACCGAGTTATTGGCGTTCGTGTTCTATGTCTCCGGCAAAACCATCCCTTGCATCGCTCATTCCACCGAATAAAGCTTGGGCAAAGGTAAGGATATCCGCCATACCATCTTCAAGTTCAGATGATAGGGCCGTGAGTCCAGGTGCTTGAGAGAATTCTTGCATGAGTCGCAATTGATTAATCGCAAATTCAGTTCGCTGTCCACCAGCTTCTTGGTATAAAGCAAACTCAAGACTTTCAAGTCGCTCTGACCATTCAAGAATTCTATCCAGATCATCTGGTTGCAATAAATCTGATTTTGAAAGGAAATTCTTTGTTGGTAATCCCAGTCGGAATTCAACGATTGATGAGAGGAGCATTTGAGAAACGAATCCAGACGGTGACCTTGAAAGCATGGGGTCGAAGAGATAGATGATGGCAGCTTGTTCTTTTCCTAATTGGTCAATAAGATGGCTGCTCGCCTCTCGGAAGGCAAAGAGTTCGACTTGACCGGGTGTGTCGACGACAATCAGTTCTCCCGATATTGAATGCAATTGTTCAGCGACGTCTTCTGCTTGAGCGGCGACAAGGTCTGCTGCTAAGATTTGAGCACCGTTCGGCCCAAGGTCATATTCATCCATGACTTCAGCAAGTGATATCAATTCCCTCACATCGAATTCAGCATCGTAATGAACACGCTCTGCGCCGGGATCGAGGTTGACGGCAATAACTTCAGTTTCGAGGAATCGTGACCATCGTTGAAATGCCGTAACGAGAGATGACTTTCCTGCTCCAGCAGTTCCTACAACAAAAAGTACGGGCGGTGAGCCGTGGTCGAGTCCAACCATAATCGGCCCTGCCGACGACCCTACATCAATGCTGTGTTTGATAAATGGAGGAAATTATCCATGAATTTAGGGGAGAATGGTTATGTGTTCAAGATGAATCCGAGAATTTGTCGCCAAGCGCGGCCTATGAGGATTTGATATGACGGACGAAAAGCCACCTATGCCACCAGGACTACCACCAATGCCCCCAGCGCCACCGATGCCAGGGGAAATGCCACCAATGCCGCCAGGTATGGAAGCTCCTCCGGCTCCTCCTGCACCACCCGGATTAGATGCACCTCCTGCTCCTCCGGGTCTTCCACCTGCTCCTCCTGGTATGGATGCACCTCCTGCACCTCCTGCACCACCAGAGATGCCACCAATGCCACCTGGTATGGATGCACCTCCTGCACCTCCTGCACCACCAGAGATGCCACCAATGC
>CAZTGO010000001.1:4027-4405 GCA_964613395.1 uncultured Candidatus Poseidoniales archaeon
CACCTGGCATGACCGCAGAAGAAACAAATGAACAGGAAACTGAAAATCCCGAAGCTGTTGAACAATCGGCAGAAGTCGGTGAAACCATGAGCGAGGAATTGGTCGAATCTATCGTCGAAGATGGCACGACTGAGGCTGAGCCGGAATCATCACTTGAGGGTGTAAGCGAAGAGCCTCCAATGCCTCCTGGACTTGAGGCACCACCTGCACCACCTGCACCACCAGAAATGCCACCAATGCCACCGGGCATGGGTGCACCTGCAGATCCGCTCCTCACACCGCCTGCACCACCAGCAGCTGACGCATTGCTTACACCGCCTGCTCCACCAGCAGCTGACGCATTGCTTACACCGCCTGCTCCACCAGCAGCTGACGCAT
>CAZTGO010000001.1:4505-15233 GCA_964613395.1 uncultured Candidatus Poseidoniales archaeon
CCACCAGCAGCTGACGCATTGCTTACACCGCCTGCTCCACCAGCAGCTGACGCATTGCTTACACCACCTGCTCCACCAGCAGCCGACGCATTGCTTACACCGCCTGCACCACCAATGGATGCGCTCTCAACCCCTCTCGAGCCAGTTTCAGCAGAACCGCTAACAGCGCTTGATGTGCCCTCAACAGAAGCCTTGGAAGTGGACTTGAGTGATTCTCAAGCAGGGGCAAAGATTCGCTCAGTTGACGAAGTCGACGATGTTGACGGAGACAAACTGGAAGGTAATCTCCATGAAGTTGAAGTTTCGAAACTCAATGTCGATGGTGAAATTATGAAGCAATCTGTGAAAGGTACGCTTACAATCAACAACCCATCAAAAGATGACAGAATCTTCGATATCGATGTCCTCTTGGATGACACAGATGCAACAGATGTTGCAGGTGAGCATGTTTCCGTGGATGAACTTGAGCCAGGTAAAAACTACACCATGCAGTACAAGGTCAACGGCAAAACCATGCTCCTTTGCCGAGAACGTTTGGACACAAATCCTGCCCGGTCTCAAGAGCGGTCCTACTCTGTTGCAATGGGTGAAGAGCCAGGGGCAATTTCCCTTGAACTTGAAGTCGAAAATGTTTCGGGAGTAAGCCTCAACGAGGTGACGCTTACGAGAGTCATCCCAAGTTCAATGGATTTCCCGACTCCTGGTTCATCTTCTATAGAAGACGGCCTTCTCACATGGAGTGTAGGGCGCCTTGCAGCAGGCGATACACAGACCCTCCACATCGAAGGAACAATCCACATCACAGATGTGAACTCAATTAATGCTGGTGAAGTCAATGTCACATACAAATCAGACGCCACACTCTCAGGCATGTCCTTCAGAGAACTTGATGCATTTTGTCGTGGGTTTACCTACATGAAGGTCAGAGAAGATGAGCGACCTGACAACTGGATCTGCCAGGCTATTTTTGAAAACCGCTCCACCTTCGCTGTTGACCTCACGAAGTTACAAGTAAGGATGAAAGGCAGTGACGATTTGCTGTTTGACGTTGATGATGTTTCAGAAGATGTTCTACCAAATGGCAAGTGGGAATCAAATGAGGCGGTCGTTGAACATCAATCTGAGCCTGATTTCACATATGAGTTATCATATACGGTATTGCCACGAGCAAAGCGTTCAACTGAAGGTACAATCACACTTGAAGAGAAGAAACTTGATGTTGTTGAAGGTTCGATTTCAAAGAAATATTCCTCCACGAGCATTCGCTCATACAGAGAACAAAAAATCGATTCGACCATTTCAGTGAAAAATGAAGGTACAGCAACAATAAACCTCATGCGAATAACCGATGATATCCCAGGGTTGTTCAATGCACCTGCACCCGGTGATTTGACCATAAAACTGGATGGAAAAGTCCTCGATGAAGATCAATTCAAGGTCGAAGTCAGTGACGGCATTACTCTGGAAAAAGAACACAGGTCACCAGATGGTAATGGATACACCATGATGATCACCGTTGGTACACGAGGGCCTATTGGGATGAAACCAGGTAAGAAACTAGAAATTCATTACCCACTCATAGCACCAGACCCATCGCCGAGCAATGAACGTGTGGACGCCCCTGTTCGAGCAGAATTTAGTGCTGAACGATTCGGACCAATCTGTCTACGAGAACCAAGTGAGTCACCGAGCATCAAGGTAGTTCACAACCGACGAAACATCAGTTCTGGAAAGCAAGCAATTCCACTTGGTGGCAAGGGACGATATGAAGTCCTCATTCTTTTCGAAAACAACGGCGATACAGGCCTATCAGATGTCCATATCAACGATGTGATTCCATCATCTTTCGAAGTCAAAGACTGGACTGTGAAAGGCGAAGGTGGTAAGCGAGACGATGTCGAAATGTCATCAACGGAAGGTGAAGGTGGCCTACACTGTGTTTGGAAGGTACCAATCGTAGGAAAAGGAGAGCGAATTGAGGTCTCCTTCGAAATCAAAGGAAGTGGTGAAGTCGACGCAGAAGCACTCAACCGATTCCACGGTGTTCACATTGGTGACGAAGTTGAATCCGACGACTTACCTACTATTGAAACAGAAGTTACCGAAGAAGTTTCAGAAGAATCCAACGAAGAGTCGAATGGAGATGAATCATCTGATGGTGATAGTGCACAACCTACTGTGACATGGCGAGAAGATGTTCTTCTGAAAGTCATGGATGCACATGGTATTTCTGACCGTGACGCATTTATTGTGTTCGCAGCAGATTATGACCACGATGACAATGGATACCTCAAGAAAGCTGAACTTGAAGATGCTGCTAAAGCTTGGAATGCAAACTCCTCGGAGGATGCTGATGAAGAAGCGTCTGCAGAACCTACCGAAGAGCAAAGCGAATCTGAATCACCCACAGAAGAAGTTGCTGAAGTTGAATCAGGTTCCGGTGATCTCGTCTGTACTGTCTGCGAAAGTTCGAACCCAGAAGGTAGTACAACTTGTGCTGCTTGCGGATTTGAATTCACAGCTTGAATCTAGGGTAAAACCCACCTTGGAAAATCAGGGTGGCTCTCAGAGTTGTTCACCAGAACGAGTGAACATCGTCCCAATTCTGCAAGAACATCCTCTAAGGGCTTTGGTATGGATGGTGGTATGACCCCGTCTCGAAGATCAACTGCTAACCATGCTTTTGGATATTGCTTCTTCCACGCTTGAAGTTCAGCAAAGATGCCCTCGGGAGGGACGCCCTGTCGAACGCTTGGTAAAAATTGCCAATCATTCGGCACCCTCCTCTCTTCATCTGTCCATAGGAAAATCGATGGATGATTTCCCAATCGATTTAATTGTTCCATGGCCTCAGTTTCAGTTACACAGACAGGTTGACCAGGCATTGGCATTGGTAGAGGATACATCCAGACATCACTGACTTCTAGCCGTTCTTTTTGCCGCAAAAGTATCTCCTCCGACAATGGCTATACCGTCTTTTATTACATCTTTTTCCTCTTCAGATGTACTTTCGTTGATGTTGAGTGCAAATACAATCAAAAAAAATGATGGGTTTGAAAGCCAACCTTCATGCCCTATGGTTGAATCCGTTCACTATGGCTAATGGTCCTAGTCCACCGCCACCCCCTCCGCCAAATGGCTCAATGTTCATGATGTTGCTCGTCATGATCTTCATGACCTTTCTGATCATGACGCCATCAATACGTACGAGTGTAGGGGAAATGGCCGATCCAATCCTTACTCCTCTTTTACCCGAGGAATCATATTTTGTCATCACAGTTTTGATTCTCGGTATATTTTCCATGACGCTTAATACGGTGATTCGAAACTTCTTTGTCGACCCAATTGATCAAGCACACATTGGCCATCGTCAAGGGCAAGTTCGACAGATGATGAATGAGGCGAGGATATCTCGAGACCCAATTCTACAAGAAAAGGCAATGATTCTTCAACAACAAATGATGCCTGAGCAACTCAAAGTACAAATGGGTGCGATGAAACCAATGATGTTCACTATGATTTTCATCATTGCCATATTTGCATGGCTGACGACAGCAGTAACAAATTTCCGAGTGGATTATGTCTCACTCCCTTGGGCTACAGAATGGAATTTGATTAACGATAAATTTCTTTTCTTCCCCGCATGGATTTGTTGTTACATCTGTATGAGTGCAGCCTACGGAAGAGTCCTTGACAGGCATATCAAACTCTTCAGGTTTAAGAGCCATCCAATTGTCACATCTGGAGAAATTCTCAAAGAGCCCTTGCTTCATCTCGTAACACAGAAGTCCGGTGGAAAATCAAGCGCTGCAAAAATGCGTCAAGAAAAAGCAAGGAAACGACAACAGCAAAAGAAAAAGAAAGCAGCAACAGAGGCCCCAACATCAAACAAAGTATTTTTCTCAGACGTTCTTGAATGCCCAGAGTGTCAAGGCGATGTGATAACGCATGATGGCCCACGCACTAAACGTTGTAACGTTTGTTTCCATGAATGGGTGTAGGCATGGTCAACATCACCATTTCTGGCCATCCGGGTAGTGGCACCTCCACACTTGTTGGACAGCTTGAGCAACATTTTTCTTGGTCAAGTCTAAACGGTGGACAAATCTTTCGAGAGCAGGCTAAAGCACATGGTATGAGTCTCGAAGAATTCGGGCAATTGTGCACTTCAAATCTTGAGGTGGATAGAGAATTAGATGAAATTCTCAAGGAACGCATGCTATCAGAAACTTCCGAGATTATTGAATCTCGATTGGCTGGTTGGTGGGCATATCAATTGAATATTGATTGCGTGAGGGTTTGGTTAAGCGTTTCCCCTGAAGAACGGGCACGACGTGTAACAAAGAGAGAGGGTATTTCGATTGAAGTAGCACATGAGGCCAATGAGTTGAGGCGTAGTGTTGACCTTTCTCGATTCCAAGAATTGTATGGACTAAATCCCGAGGACAAAACACCATACACGCACATTATCGAGGCTTCAAGCAAAACCATTGGAGATCTTGCATTTGAAGTCATTTCGATTTTGGAGGCCAAACAATGAGTCAGCATATTTCAGTTGAAGAAAATTATTCGCATGATGAACATTTAGGTTCATCCCCAGATGATAGGTCTCTTGATGAACTGTTACATTCGGGATTTATCTTGCTCGATAAGCCACCAGGTCCCTCATCACACCAACTCGCATCCTGGGCTAGGGAATTGCTAGGGCTAGATAAATTAGGACATGGAGGCACACTTGACCCGTTTGCAACCGGTGTCTTGACACTTCTTCTTGGTAAATCTGTCAAACTCACTTCTTCAATTCTCAAACACGATAAATCGTACATTTGTGTTATGAGGAGCAAAGAGCCAATTGAGAAAGAAGAACTTGTGACACTCCTATCAAAGTTTGAAGGTAAAATCTACAACGTACCTCCTGAGATATCGGCTGTTAAAGTTCAAGTCCGAACAAGGACGATTGGTTCAGTGAAATTGCTCGATCACGAACAACGAGATTTTGTTGTAGAAATCCAATGTGAATCGGGAACATACATTCGTACTATTGCTCGTGACTTGGGCCTTCTTGCTGGAATGCCCGTCGACCTCAAAGAATTGAGGAGGAATATCTCAGGGCGGTTTAATCTTGACCAGTGCATAACAATGGATGTTCTCGCAGATGCAGTTTGGTTGTGGAAAGAACAAGGTGATGAACGGGCATTGAAGAAAATAATTCACCCGATTGAAACGCTGCTTGAGCATTATCCACGATGTATCGTCAAAGATGGTGCAGTTGCCGCATTATCAAATGGTGCACCCTTGCTTCGACCTGGCATTGTTTCGTTGGATGAATCCATCGAAAAAGGTCGCGAGGCACTTGTAACAACAGCACATGGTCAAGCCGTTGCTCTTGTTAAATTCAAGCATAATGCTTCTGATGTAAAAGATCTCGAAGAAGGAGAGATTGCACGTCCATCCATGGTGCTCATGGACGCTGACTTGTACCCACGAAGGTGGACAAAAGACAATGACGATTAAGCTTCTACAAATTCTTCGTAAATGAATTCCTCAGTTTCAATGCGTATTTTCAATTCTGGCATATGTTCCCACATCCACTTTGTCAACAGTGTTGAACGGCCCCCACGACCTCAAAGTAACCGATTCTGACACGGTCTACTTATGAATGTTGAGGTGGATTTCAAAATTATGCGACATCATGACCGGTTAAGGAATTTGAATGTACGACACCTGTGCAATCGCTACAATCTTCCCTTCAGCGTTTGTGATTTCCGCCTCTGCGAGACTCAATGTACGGCCCGCTCGAATGACTCGTGCAGTGCAAATAACATCGGTGTGACATGGCCTCAAAAACCGGATGTTGAAATCAGTTGTTGCAACATTGGCGTCAGCACCTAGTTTTGTAAGAATAGCAAAGCAGGTGATTGAATCAGCAATCGTGCCAAGAATTCCACCATGGAACGTTTCAAAAATTCCATCCCATTTTGGGTGCCTTGGTACTTTTGCGACACAAACTCCTTGCTCAAGTGATGTGATGGACATCGATAGTGATTCCATTATCGGTACATCGTGTATCCGTTTCAAGAGTCGCTGGACTTCATGTTCCGTGAGCGTATCAGATTTCATTTCAAAACCTCATTCAATTTTCTTGATTTTCGCAGGTGCTAAAATGATAAACAAGACTGTGAGCAGAATGAGAAACACAGCAGTAACGCTCAAACTAACGGTCGAGGATATTGAAAATGATGAATCTTCGTTACTTTCTCGTTCCACATCTTTTGTGTCTATGGTTAACAGCGAAGTCCATTCATTGTTGTCTTCATTCCCCTCTACAATGTTGAGTCCTCGGTCTAAAACAACTCCAAATTGCGTCTCAAGCTTTTCTTCAGGAACAACCCATTGACACGTAGCAACAGCGATTTGACCAGGTTGTAACACCGGAATGGTTTCGATATCGACCAATTCATCATCAGTTTGGCATCGGACAGAGATCATTGTTGCTTCTGCTTGGCCAATGTTTCGAACATAGACTTTCACGTCCAGCACTTCGCCTTGTTTTACATCCTTGTTGAATTCAACATCCTCAACAATAAGGTCAGCAAGGGCACGCACTTCAATGTCGATAACACGTTCTGTGCATTCTTGTTCATCACATACGCTGAATAAAATAGCGTCAAATCCGGGTGATGGTGACAAGATGGTCAGTTCAGATTTTTCCATATCGACAGTTACCCATGATTTGTTGGTGTTCCCTGTTAGGAGGCTTGAATCAACATCATTAGCAACAAATGGAACCACTAATGCAACATCTTTCTCGACCGGAATAATGCCAGGGAATTCATCAACCTCAGGAGCATCGTTCACACTTTCAACAAGAACATCGAAGGTGTCGGTATAGGTATTTCCAGCTGGATCACTGACTTGAACTGTGACCACAGATTGACCTGATGCTTCTTGCAGCAAGTGGATGCGGATTTGTCCATCCACCATGTCAACCTCGATCAAGTCAGAATTGGTGTTGGCAAACATGATGCTCAATTCATCATTTGAATGCCGATCATCGCTACAACGATTAAGGAATGGAAGAATGATTCCTCCTCCGTCTTCTGTGAGGTCAATGCGTCCAATGTCTTCACAGATGGGGTCTTCATCCCATTCGACAAAGAACGCTCCAGTCATTTCTATGTTGGTGATTTCAAATCCAGTTGTGCTCTCATTGCCTATTGAGTCCCATGTAAACCATGCCTTAATTTCCACGTCAAACGCTGAATTGTCATGTGGAAGATACGCACCAAGAGGTATCGAAATTGAAAATTGACCAATCTCTATTGGCTCATTTCGAACAAGTTCATCGTCGACAAACACGAGCCATCGAGAGTATGTGGGGTCGATCCCGTCGATGTCACCATAAATTTGGCCATTCAATTGCATCTTTGGGTCGTTGATGTCGACCCAGACTTTTGAGACACAACTATCAGAAACTTCAATTTTTATTTGTACATAATTGGAGAATGGAAGTTGCATTTTTTCTAGAATGGTCTCATATTCTGTGAAAGCAATTCCATCATCTGAAACGCGATATTTCATGACGACATCATCCACAGATTCGTTTTCAAGTGAGAAATGAACTCTTCCAAACTTCTGTTCAGGAGGCACCTCAAGAATTTCGCTTTCCCAAATTCCAACATTGGTTGAAGAACTGCTTCGTTCCAAACCACATGACGATAGCGTCATTTCTTGATATGTTCCATTCGACAAATTTGCAAACATGAGAGGTAGGTCGTTTGCTTGCACAGTAGTTTTGGCTGTTGCTACTTCTCCTCCATACCAAGGCAATCGAAGTTTCACTTCAAAACCTACGGCATCGACAACCAATCGAGCATCGTCTATTCCGCCAGCAGAAACATAATCCCATGTGAAAATACTCGACTCAAGAATTGACCAATTCCAATCAAACATTGAGGTGATATTCGTTTTCCAAGCAGAATTATTGATGTAATCCAAGTTACCTTGTGTGTGTGCAAAATTTTGAATGACATCGAAACCTTCGGAAGTTTCGATTGAAATTCGTACTGTGTCTTGTTGAAGCATATCTGTAATTTGGAAGGAACTTGTGAATGAAACTTCTAGAATTTCGTATTGTGAATATCCCGATGTAAAAAATGACTCAACCACGATTTCGGGTCCAGTAGTCCACGTTGCAGCCCCATCTGGTGCTCCAATTGAAAGGTTAGAATCTGTTGGGGAATACTGGCTCCAAAACAAAACTCCGTCGATATTTGTAGGTCGTTCATGCAAAAACGTCAATCGATTGTCTAGGACCATGGCTTCAGTATATTCAGCAGGTTCCAAAGAAAATGAGGTTGTTGCATCAGTCGTCCATAGGTTGCTGTCTGTGAAATCCCCTTGTTCAAAGATATCAACAGGTGATGTGGAGTGTACACTCCTAGCATCAACCGATTGAAGTAAAGCAATCGTCGTCGAAAAAAACAGTAGGATGGTCAAGAAAAGTGCTGTTCCCTTTCCTCGCATACACATACTCAACACACAGATGTTCTTGAATGAAGGGGTTGGATGTGTTGATGATGAGGTTGTTTGAACTCAAGTCGCATGTTTGAAATAGTGAATTATTGACGCAGGGTTGCATCTCATGGCTGTGGTGGTGTAGAGGTTAGCACGAGGGATTGTGGTTCCCTCAGCCCGGGTTCAATTCCCGGCCACGGCCCCACTCCAATTGATACAAGAATGTTGAGTCAAATTAGCCTTCAAGATCAGAATTTGAAATGTGATGCCCCATTCGATGACCCTTGGTGGAAAGGTAATTTCGATTCTCGTTGGTTACACCTACGATAAGCGGTGTTCGTTCAACGACATCAATACCAAAGGATTGGAGTTGCCTCACTTTATCTGGATTATTTGTGAGTAGATTGACTCGCTCAATTCCCAAGAATTGTAACATGTCGGCAGCGATATCGTATTGACGGCTGTCTGCTGGAAGTCCCAACATAAGATTTGCATCGAGTGTATCAGCTCCTTCATCCTGTAATCTATACGCTTGAATTTTCGCATGAAGACCGATGCCACGGCCTTCCTGTCGTAAGTAAAGCAGTGCACCCCAACCTTTGTTGACGATGGCTTCCAATGCGGCGTGAAGTTGAGGTCCGCAATCACATCGTTGACTTCCAAAGACATCACCTGTTAGGCATTCCGAGTGGACTCGAATCAAAACAGGGTCAGGGCCTGCCATGTCACCTAATGTTAGAGCAACATGATCTTGACCTGTTTTTTTATCATGGAAGACATGAATCTCAAACTTTCCGAGATGCGTTGGTAAAATCGAGTGGCTAGGGATGTCTTGATTGTTTTCGATTTTTTCGTTCATGAATTCACCTCGATGACAAAATAGAATTCTCCATGATGCTCAATGAGTTGATGCAATGTATGACCAGACCTCTCAAGGAAGGGAGGAATGTCATATTTTGTTTCAGGATCGTCAGCAATAAGCAACAAAATCTCATTATTCTCCAACTCTATTATTTGACTCTGAAGAGTTCGAAGAGGGACCGGGCAATAGAATCCTAGCACATCGAGTTGATGTGTTGGTGTTGGCTCAAATTGTTCCACGGTCACATGGATGTGTCCGACCCATTTCAACATACCCCGAATTGAACTCATAAAATCTTGAAGTGTTCAAGTGGTTTAATGTGTTCATGCGACCTCCGTTCATCAATGACGAAGGCGAAAGTTGAGCAAAAAGATGACCTCTCATGGAAAGAGGTTGCTCAACTAGGCCAGAGGTACATTCGTATTCCAGCCGCTCTGATTCTCGCTGAAGCATTGTATTGGTTTTTGACCATGCCATCGGATTCTTTAGCAATTATTCAAGTGACAGAGGCTTGGATTTGGAATGGTCTCACAAATCTTCTTTATGGCGAAGGAACAGCTACTCTCTCCACGCACAATGGATGGCTCACACGAATCGATTTCCATCATCCTTCATTCCCTGGTCCTTTTGACTCAGTTGGCCTCTATGTTTCTGATGAGTGTGCAGGGGTGCATGAAATGGTTTTCCTGTCGACATTAATTTGGATGACTGATGGCGTGCCTCAACGACTAAAATTAAAGTCAATTCTCGTTGGTTGCTCCATCGTTTATGTCCTCAACATTTTGAGATTAGTTGTGTTTTATCCTATCGCTTTGGATAGTTGCCTTGCAATGCCAAATCAACAAGAATGTCTTCAACCGATGTGGGAGTTTCATGCATTTGTGTATGAATTTGGATTTTTAATCGTCCTTGTACTCCTGTGGCTCGTTTGGTTCACTAAGGTCGGAGGGCCATCACGAACGAATGAGGCGGCATTTCAAGAAAAAGAAGAATCTACATTCCGTATAAGGAAAAAATGGCATTTGAAACACATCTCTCTTTCTGTTGCGTTTGTTTTGCTCATTTTCTTCTCTATCCTCTCAATATATGCTAACGATGATGCTACAGCAACAAGAGAGGTCCTCTCAAATTGTAATTTTTCTGAGTTGGTCACACCAGAGTGTGAAGATGCTCAGAGGTCTTGGGATGACACCATTCAAACCGCTTGGTCACTCAGTATGATCGGCGGTATTGGATTGTCGTTTGTTGGGATTACGTATGGTAAGGAATTCGATTTTTCAAAGAGTTCTTCAGAACACAAGTGGGACGAAGAAGCGACGCCTCAACATCACAGTTCAAAAGAAGAAGAA
>CAZTGO010000001.1:15333-52410 GCA_964613395.1 uncultured Candidatus Poseidoniales archaeon
AAGAAGAAGAATAGTTATTCAACAATATGTGCATGTTCAGTGGACCCAAAAAATTCGGTCGTTCCAAACGCTTTCATTGCTGTCCCGACAATAGATGAATGGATTTTCATTTGAATGGCCTCTTCTGTAGATGTGATATCTCCGATAAGTAATGGGTCACATTTCAATGTGTCCGTTAGCCATCGTTCTGCATCAAGACCACTGATGGATTCACGAAGTGAGCGTTCGAGTGTAATATATCCAAAAACATCTGCAGATTCAGAGTAATCTTCTTTCTTTTTTATTCTGTCTGGTTCACCTGAGGTTGATGCAGGTGGTGTTGACTCGATGACATCAAGACCATATGTAGCACAAATACGTGGAAGCAATGGAGCATCATCCTTCGAAACCAAACTCCATGCAACTCCATTTCGTCCAATACGACCAGTACGTCCTATTCGATGAATAAAAGAATCAAAGTCTGAGGGTAGGTCATAATTGACGACAAGCGTCACGCCATCAACGTCAATCCCACGGGCTGCAACGTCGGTAGCGACAATGATTGGTAATTTTCCACTTTTGAAACGATGAAGCATATCATTTCGTTGATTTTGACTCATGTCTCCATGCAATGCACCAACATTGAAATTAAATTTCTTTAATCGATCTACGGCAAGGTCAACCATTCGTTTTGTGTTGCAGAAAATCATTGTCTGCCCATCATCTTGAGCATCTAAAAGGCGTCCAAGTGCCCACATCTTGTTCATTCGACTTACGCGCACGGAATAGAGGTCGACCGGTGGTAATTCGAGTTGCTCTTCTTCAGTGAGGATGTGTTCAGCATCTTCTATGAATTGATTTGTAATATCGAGAATTTCTTGGGGAAATGTTGCAGAAAACAGAAATGTTTGTTCCCTGCCCTCCATTCGTTCAAGAATCCACATGATGTCAGGTAAGAATCCCATGTCGAGCATTCTGTCCGCTTCATCTAAACAAAAGACGGAAGGAAGATTGAGGTCCAAGTGTCCACGTTTTGACATATCCATGACTCGACCTGGCGTTCCAACGATGATGTCTACACCGCCATCGAGTTTCTTTGCTTGTGTTTCCAAATCTTTGCCACCATACACGGTCGCAATTTTAAAACCAATTTCTGATTGAAGAATATTCAACTCATCGCTAACTTGTTGTGCTAGTTCTCGAGTTGGGGTGAGAATAAGTGCTTGGAGCGTTCCCGTTGCTTGACAATTTTCAAGAATTGGGATGCCGAATGCACCTGTTTTTCCTGAACCGGTTCGGGCTTGTCCGATGACGTTTTTTCCTCGGAGACCATATGGAATCGAATCATTTTGAATTGGCGTAGCATTCGACCAGCCGGCTTTTTTTATCCCAGCGAGAAGGTCCTTTGATAGATTAAAGTCGTCGAATGTTTTCTTTGTAAACAGTGCCTCACCTCCATCGTATATCTTGAGTTGTCGAGGTGTGACAACTCTCGTTCAATCAGTATTCTGTGTTTTGAATTTCTTTTTGAAGTTCGCCCATCCAATATCGTCGAGCGTTTTCTTTGGTCAAAGGTCGACGCATTTGACGTACATGTTCGAGAATGTACTGTTGAAACTTGAGTGATTTTGATCGGTTGATGCCCTTTGGCGTTTCACCATTCCAAAGTCGCTCAAATTGTTCTTCCTTTGTGTCGAATGGCTGGTCATCACTCATTGAATCACTTCTCAAACAATCCGCCCACTCAGCATCTCTTCTTAATGATGCCGCACTTGGTCTTGGTCATTATTTTCGTCATTGTTCGTTGCACCATCAGTGTTGGTCTTACGATGAGTTTGTACATGCAGAATCTCTTGGTCATTCTTTGGATTGTGTTCAAGTTCTACATGGGCACCTTTCTCTATGGCTGATAATTCACGCTCCAACTCTGGTATAGGTAAGGCGGGAGACAATGCAGCATTCTTCTCTGTTTCACTACCCTCCAATGCTGCATCATATTGCATTTCACTGAGTAAAGTTATGAGTTTGTCATCGGATTCATGTTGCAACAAGTCTGTTGCAAGAATTCGAAGTTGGTCCTCCCCCATGATTCTTGGTAGAAGGTCTATACTCGCTCTGCGAATGCGAATATCTGTCGACCGTGCCCCTTGTATGATGAGATCTTTGACTCTTCCTGAGTCTCTGTTAAGGGAAGTCATTGCTTTAATACCAGCAAGTCGAATTTCAGCGTTCGTATCGGTTAATATTCGTTCAGCGAACAATGTTGCCATTCGATTATCATGCCTTGCGAGTGTAGGTAATGTTTTTGCAGCAGAGAGTCGGACTTTGTCGTCATCATCATTCAAGCACCACGAGACCAAGTCCCATGCAGCTGCAAAACTTTTGTTCAAAACTCTCTGAATTAATTTCGCAGCACGTTGTCGGATAACTTCCTCATCCTCGAGCAATAATCCATCAATATGGTCAGCCGCAACTTCTGGCCAGTGATCTGCCAAAACTTCCAGAGCTTTCCAACCTGAATTTCTTCGACGAGGGTCAGGGTGACGCACCTCATTGAGCAATGAAGATTCAATACCACTTGGGAAGTACGCAGCACATTCAATGAGTGCTTGGCTTGCTGCTCTTTGGACTATGTCGTGACCGTCATCGAGGAGAACAGATAACCAATCGAAGAGCTCATCGGATTTTCTTGGTGCAAAATCGGGCAGGACACGCAATGCTGCAGCACGAACATCGTGCCTGTTCGACGAAAACGCCTCGAGTAATGCATCATGGGCTGGGATGGTTAATTGCCGAGGAAGGGTGGCGATACCTTCAATGCCATCTTTTTGTGAGAGTTGACGGTCTTTTCCCTGCCATCGTACTTTTATGGTTTCAACTTGGCCTGTAGCTAAATCCATGATTTGGGTTGGCCGGAGCACCATCCACGGTCCCTTGCGTACAGATTGCTGTTTGGTCTTACCTTTTTTCTTTCCGACGTTAATCGGTAAGCCCGTTCTAGGGTCCCTCGCAATGTATCGATTCATAGTGTGACCTTATTTTGCGCCGGCGTTGACACTACATGAAGGTAGTCATTTACGAACACCACGATTCGATGCATATACAAACTTCAACACCATCGGAGTTCCATGACAGGTCGAGGGCAAAATCAAAGCGTTGCTTTCGTTCTTGTCCTCATCTTTTTGTCGTCTCTCTTATCAGTTGTTGATTTTTCGACCGAATATCAAAATCTTTCAAAGAATGAAGAAATCAATTCGACGATGATAAACCATACAACATTTCCAAAATCATCTGGTTACATTTACACGAATCTGACCTTTGATACCCAAACAGGAATTACCACAATTGAACAACCTCTGCTTCAATGGTCGAGCACGAATGGAAATGGTTTGTCAATGCCCAGAACGGCTGGATGTTCATTTTTCAATGATGCTACAAATGAAGTGTACTTCATGGGTGGAATGGTGGACCCTAACCCTCTACAAACTGGAGATGAAACAGAAACAACTTTGATTGAAATCTTCGATGTAACGAATGGTACATGGTCACCAGCACCAATCACGATGCCCTACACTCAACAATACCATGACTGTGTGAAAATAGGAACCAATGTCTACACTGTTGGTGATTATTTTCCATTTGCAAATCCAGAAATAAAGTCATCTGGGCTCGTTCAAGTTCTTGATTTAACCACAGGAAATTGGACGAATGGAACAAATATGCCAAGCGGAAAGAGTGTGGGTCTTGCAGGTGCTACAGAACACAATGGTTACATGTATGTTGCAGGGGGCATTAGCAATCGAGCACGAACAGACCCTACCGATCGCTTGATGCGGTATGACCCAGTCAATGACGTGTGGGCAGAAATGGCCAATATGTCTCATAAACGGTTTGCGTTCGACCTCATTCCGTACCACGGAAAACTCATTGCACATGGAGGGATGGTGCAATACTACGATACAACAACCAACACCACAGTCATCGGAACAACAAATATTTCTGAAGCCTATGATCCGACGACAGACACGTGGTCTCGCTTACCAAATTCGACAAATAACTTTGCTTCATACGCCTCTGCGGTCATCAATGATGAAATAATTATCTTTGGTGGATATAGTGGTTCGGGTTGGAATGCCAATGTGAACACGAAAACATATGGATACAACCCTTTTACTGACACATGGCGAGAACATAATACACTCCAGATTGGTTTGTTTGAATCAACCCTTGTGAATGCAGGAGGTACGCTCGTATACGCAGGTGGTGAAGCAACGCAATACCCATATTACGTGTGGTATTTACAATATCTTTCAGAGACAGGAATGTATGAAAACCCTGATTCAGTTGAAGGTTGGTTAACGAGCCAAGCCATTGACCTTCGCTGGAATTCAAAAGGAAGTGCATCTGGGCTATGGCTCGATTTTAGTGCATACGAACCAACCGGTACCGAGGCATTGCTTCAATATCGTATGGCGACATCTGCGGCGGGCATACCTCAAGCAAATTGGGTTCCAGCTTCCATTCCAGTTAATTCGTTCTTTCAACAATCAAATCTTTCGCTTTTATCGAGTTTAGAAGATTTGCCATTTTTGCAGTATCGTGTTAAATTTACATCGACTGAACTGGATGACTGGATTATGCCACGGATCAGTTACGTCTCGATAGGTGCAGATGAAGCCTCGTTAGGGCCAATAATTCCTGATTCAATGCAACCTTCAAGTTCTCCTGTTCTTTTCCAAACGCATCATCATGCTGTGACGACAGATGGTGAATATTGGATTGCATTCCGGGAAAGTGACCAGTATGGCATTTACAAACCAGGCTCTTCTTGGACAACACTCACATACAATTCAACGACCCAACAGATGTCAGTTGAAGACCCGGACCAATTGATGATCTCCGAACATCTGTCTGTTTCAATACATTCAAGCGATGCTCAAGGTGACCTTTTGGACTGGAGAGTAACCCTATCGAAGAGTCTCCAATCTGATTTCCTCGTGTATAAAATCGGAACACATGCACAACGAAATGTCACATATATCTCCCCAGAAATACTCTCTCTCGATAAAGAAGTCAGCGTGAATGTTGTTGGCGTAACATCTTCATTTTCGAGTGTTGGAAACCAGACACTTGAGATGAACGAAGTCATACCTTCAACAAGTTCTCTCAATATTGAAGTTGATAGAGTGTTCAAAAATTCGGGGTTGCGAATGCTCGAGGGTGACATTGAAGGCAGGCTGCATATCGATGTTCATACATTTGAGGAAGACGAAGAGAACGGTGAGCGATTATGGGATAACATCACAACCGAGTGGTTCACTCTACCAAAGGCACAATCCTATGTTGCTCAGATGAACCTTGCAGAAGGCATCTCAGGTGATGCACTTCTTTGGTTTGAAGCGAGAACCGACCAAGATTGGGGTCTTGATGTCGATGCAGAGGAACTCACTTTTGTCATCAATGCTGATGAACCGATTATCGTTGAAAAATACCCTGAAATGGACGCATACTCCAACGAAGACGCAGATCGTAATGTTGGCATTGAGTTTTATGATGTTGGAGGATTTACAAACCAAACAATCGAAGCATTTGTTTGGGTAGAAAGCATTCACGATGGGACGAATGGTGGTTCCATAGATTCTTATCCTCAGTCAGTCGAATTTATTGAAGTGAATTATACCATAGAAAATGAACTTAATTCATGGTTCATTAATCTCACAATGGATGATACGCTCAACGATGACCATCAATTTGTTCATGTTTTGTTCTCCGGCCATGATGTAGCCGGGCATCCTGTGCCAAATCCGACAAATGGCATAAGTCATTTATCTTGGGAGACGAGAGAAGCAAGTTTTGGTGAACTGATTGAATTTGAGATCACATCACAAAAAATCAATTCTGCAGCACTCATTGAACCTTCAAAGCACTTCAATGTCTCCGTTGAAGTTGGTGATGCAAACGACCTGAATGATATTACAAAAGTAAAAATCGAACTTGGCGGCGATAATCAACTAGGATTGCAATACGAACCTCAAAGCAACTCTTGCTCATCTCTCGATGGACGACTTCTCGTCACTCCATTCGACTGCGATGTTAACATTCAAAACGGACGAATGTCTATTGAATTTCATTCGAAAGTGGCCTGGTCATTTTCAATGTCGGGGTTAATCGGTGGAAAATTGGATGTGGTCGTCGTCGATAACGATGGTGTTAATAGAACAAAATACGAAAATGCTTGGCTTCTACAGAAAGAAATGCAAATTGAAATTCAAGGCTTGCGTGATGTTGATGGTCCTGTTGTGAACAATATCTCAGAAGGCGTCATCGTAATGGCAGAAGACCGACTCTTGTTCGAAGCCTCGCTCATCCATTCAACAAGTCTCACCCCCTACGAAGGAACTGTAAAACTACGTTGGGAAGGTAACATTCAACTTGACCGTTGGAGCGGTGGGGTTGATGTTACAGTTCAAAATGGCTACATTGAACATCTCATTCCAACTCCACTTCGGAGCGGACTCGTTAATCAAGTCAAAATCTCTGTTTGGGACCCGCTAGAAACAGTACAACTTGCGATTTATGAAGTTCCAGATTTTGTTGTCGATGCCACTCCTCCAGAAATCCTTCCTTCAAGCATGAGTTTTAGTGTATCGCGTTATAATCTCGAATCCGTAGAGGTAGGTGTTAACATCGACGAGCCTCAAGGATGGTCTGGTCAATTGGACCTTACATGTCAAATACGTTCCAATGACATTTCATGGGATGAGATAAAACTCACTCAAAATTCTACGATGGTTTACGATGATAAGACCATGTTTACTTTCATCTATAATTTTTCAAACCAAGGCGATCCATCGCAGTTATCGGCCCAAGCCTCACTTGCATGTTGGGCAAATGGTTCAGATGACGCAGGATGGGGGTTAACCTCCACGACTGGAAACACAAAGAACGACCCTTGGCTCACAAAATCACTCTCAAATAAAGGACCAAATCTATTGATTGAAGGTATAACATGGAAAGAAGATTTTGTTCCTGGGGAGAATTCGTTATTGGAAGTCCGCTTCTACAACGACGGAGAGAGCATCGATCTGCCATTTGAAGTCACGATTTACACTGTGATTGACGGCGAATCTGTTGTTGCAAAAAATTCGAACTTTGGCCAAATATCGTCCGATGTCATTACCAAAATCAACGCCTATGTCTTGATACCCGAAGGAGACTGGGAGTTGCTTATCGTCGTCGATTCAAATCAAACGATTTGGGAGCTTGATGAACAAGATAACAATTATTCAATATCCTACTCAACTGCTGCTTCAATGTTCGGGACAATCGTCGCAGGTGTAGGTGGAGGACTTGTCGTTCTGATTTTACTCGGCGTTCTTGTTTTGCGTCGAAAGAATCGACTTGATGGCGACGTATCATCCCTCGATGTTGGCGAAGTTCAACCACAACAAGTCGAAGAAAAAGAGACACCTGATTTGACTGCAGCGGCTGTCGAAACAACACCAAAGCCAAAACGTGTCGGGCCACCACGAAAAGGACCGCCACCAAAGAAAAAAGTCGAAGTCACTCCACAAGCAGAAGCCAAATCTCACTTCTCCGCTCTCGATGCATTACTGCCCTCCACGAATGAGGTTGCAAATGCTGAGAAAACGTTTGCAAGAGATTACACCGAATTACCAGGAGGGGGCGAATATGAGTACACCGCTGAAGGCACATTCTACGTCGGTTCTACCTGTGGTCGATGGATTCTCAATGATGACAATTCCTTTTCAAAGGTAGAATAGGTAGGTCTATTGATGTCAGACCAAGCCGTTCATGATATTGAAAACGTCTTGAGAATATTGTTTCGGGAGTCTGTATCGATTGAACGTGACACTTTAGAACGAATGATTGCGTTCGATATGGAATGGTTGAGCCCATCAGAATCAGAACAAGCCGTTGAACAATTCATCGCCAAAGGTTGGCTCGAACTCAATGATGCAATATGTCACTTGAAGCGCTCATTATCATCAACAGATCTACCACTTGGCTGGTTTCCAAGGCCAACGCATTTGCTTCATCCCCCTTCTGCAACCCAAGAAACAAATCATTCCTCACCACCCCGAAGTTTAGAGAAACCATTGACACAACCTAAAACAATTGATGTTGAACAACAACATGAACAGGGCATGAGTGCACGTGAGCATCAAACAAAGCGGCTTTTTTCATATTTGGCACGTTCATCTGGATTGCCAAAAGACGAACTTCAACGTCGTTCTGAGAGAAAACAGCATGCTCTAAGGTACCTTACAGAGTGGATGGCACTTACACTCATTGCCAAAGAATTGGGATTGGCTATGGATGATATCGTTGCAGTATTTCAGTAGTGAAATGCAATCTCAATCCGTCTCGGAATGAAAGGCTTCTTTTGCTTCATCGCCACGAGCCGTTAGTTCAGCAAGAACGGGCAGAAGGAACAGTGAAAGGAGGAGGGAAAATAACACCGTGACAGCAGTAACAAGACCAAAATCTTGAATCACTGGCATTGGTGAGAGGAGCAATACTGCAAATCCAAACATGGTTGTGATTGCACTCAACATAAGTGCTACACCTGTCGAATTCAAAGATGCACGCAATGCTTCCCAGTGATCTTTCTTTTTCTCCATCTCGACTTCGATTCGTCGCCACATGTGTATAGAATAATCAATGCCAATCCCTAATGTAAGGGCCGTAACCATCACTGTGAGAACATTCCATTTCAAACCGAGAACGGCCATGGAGCCTACAACCCAGAGAGATGCGACGCCTACTGGGAAGAGAACGATGATCGCAGGCATAATTCTCCTTGTGATGATGAGGAGCACTGCAAATGAGAAAATGAGTGAGATGCCTGTTGAGCGAAGTTGTGATAATGATAAACCGTCAAGAATAGTTTGTAGATTAACCAAATCTCCTGCAATATAGATTTGAGCGTGATTTGAAAGCGAGGCTTTCAGTGTACCAGAATCGTCTTCAGAACCTAAGGCTTTCTGGAATTCAGAAACGACTCGACTCGATTGTGCTGATGTCGATGCTTCAACTCGAATTTCATGTCGCAAATAGACAATGTTATCCTCTTCTAAAGCGACACTCGCTGAGACTCTCGCCTCCCATGATTTCCCGGTAAGTGGATCAGCAATCGTCTGGTTTGATGCGAGGTATTCAAACGCTTTACCTAAGTCAATTGGGCTTTCAGTATCAATAACATATACATCACCCCCGAACACTTCCAAATTATGTTCTTCTCCAAAACTCTCGTTGTACAATATGGCGTCTCTTAACACAGTATATGGCCCGTCATACGAGGGAGAAGGTAATCTGTAATCTGTTCCTACAACATCGTGATTTGATTTTAGGTCGAAATGGAAACCACGCAGTTCTGACAAAAGAATTTCATCACCTGGAATGGCTTCTTCTCCACTTCTTGGTTCCATGAAAACATAAATGATTTTCCAGCCAGCGCTATCGTAATTTTGAGATAAATCATCTCGGACTTCCATGATTTCTAAGTCCTGATCAACGAAATCAGCGAGGTCGAAATTCGTTTCAAGTGATGCTGCTCCATAGATTGATAAGCCTGAAATCAGGATGGTGATGAGCAAAACGAGCACTTGCTGTTTTTGTTGAATATTAACGAAGGAATCTGTTACTTTGGGTATGGAAAGTTGGGGTGCTTTTGTCGCAGATTCACCATCTTTTGAGAACATAACATGTAACGAACCAACGACAAAAATCGACGTAATAAATGCGTTAAAAACACCAAGTGAAAGTGCATATCCAAGTGTTGCAATCGGCGGTAGTGGCGAAACAATATTGGCCAAGAATGCTGCGATGGTTGTGACAACGGCAAGGGTGAGTGGCACCGATAGTCGTGCACAAGAACGCAACCATGCTTCAGCAGTATCGTCTGTGTCAGCACTCGCATTGGCCTTTGCCCTTTGTAAGTGGATGGCGTAGTCTATACCTAAGCCAAGGACAAGCGGAGCTACGGTTGCTTCGAGAACCGTAAATCGTGCTCCAACCAAATTAAGGATGCCGTATGTCCAAACAAGAGCAAAGGATAAGCCAACGAATGGAAATGCAATTTCTTTGATATTTCGAAACGCTATGTAGAGCATAGCAAGAACGACCACAATAGCAAGGACGATGAGAATAATCAAATTATTGAAAGTGTTTGCATCGATATCATACGTGATGAGGTCATTTGAAATGACGTCGTAATGAAGCGTTGAATTTTCAGATTGCACTGCAAAAACTTCTCGTAATTGTGCTTGTAACTCTCGGCGTTGGTCTTCGTCCATATCAGGGTCGATGTTGAGGACCCAAAGCGTTGAACTTGCAAATGGTTCAGCATTTGTTGTTCCATCAGCTAGATATTGACATGTCCGGGACAATATTTCCAAATCTTTGTTCAAGAGGGCCGAGGAAATGTATGTCGACATGGATAAGAATTGGTCGTTTGCCCCTAGTGTGCATCGTTGGTCATCTTCAAGAACGAGTCCAAGAAGTTCTTCCCACGATGTAATTGATGACAAAGGGGTTGAATTTGCTTCTTCATCGAGTGCAGTTTGTAAAATACCAGTCGTCGTTGTCCATTCGACCACCATCGAATTGCGCTTATCAGCCTCAACTTCAATCACATCCAAATCCTGAAGCATTGTTTGGATGCTATCCATAGTCAAGACATTGCCACCATCATCTGCTGTGACATGGACAAACATGGGGCGAGATTCATTTGGAAATACATCTGATAAGCGTTCATACACATCATTTGATTCATCATCTGGTGCAAAATCATTCAAATCTGTTTGAAATGATGGTGGATTTGTCGCGAGGTGTGATATCAAACCTATGGAAATGAGTGATGATACAATTAAGATCAATGGAGCACTTTTTCGGAAAAGGTGGCTTTTTTCAGCCAACCAATTCTCAAATTTCGTCGTATCCATCAACCCTGCGACAGGGTGAAAGTAAAAAAACAAGAGGCTTGAATATTCCAATCGAACAACGTTCGATGAAGATGTACTGTATGAGAAGATTCAATAAACAGCGGTCGTTCGCACAATCGATTGACATGCCAGTGAAGGTCTTACAGAAGGATAAAAATGAGCTTCGACTACGAATCAGCGGGGAGAGCCATACCGCACTTCAAGTGTTGAGAGAACGCCTCAACACCCACAAGGATGTTGAATACGCCAACTATTTCCCAGGCCATCCTGAACTCGATGACCCTGAATTTTTTATCCGCACCACAGCAAAAGGGTCCGCCGATAAAGTTCTTCAAGATATCATCAGCAATGTAATTGATGATTTCAAACTTCAACTTTAAACGTGAGTAAAAATGACAGTCACCGACCCAATCGCTGAAGCGATTGGCTTGATAGGATATGCATCCGATGCACCGGGAATCGGTGGTTTGCTTAAAGTACGAACATCTGATTTTCGTGTTGAAGAAGTTGCAACGAGTCTAGCACTCGACCCTAAGGGCAGGTTCACTGTTGCACGAATTACGCTCACGAATTGGGAAACGAACCGTTTTTGTCAACAATTGGCCAATAGATTGAGAATACCAAGAAATCGAATATTTTTCGCTGGAACAAAGGATAAGCGTGCGATTACTTCGCAAATTTTTGTGATCGATGCACCGCAATCGAAGGTTGCAAATATCGAGATGTCTGATGTAGAGATTGAAATCCTTGGTCGTACACATCAAAAAATAGGATTTGGCAATCATCGTGGAAATCGATTTACCATCGTGGTTCGAGGTTGTGCTGATGAACATGGACGTCCACTTTCAAACGAAGATGCACTTACACGCATCTCAAACATCGTTGAGGAGATGACCATTTCAGTTGGAGCAGAAAAATTCCCAAATTGGATCGGCCCACAACGATTCGGTTCAGGCAGGCCTGTGACTGCAGCCACCGGTCAATTTGCCCTCCGAAGTGATTGGGAAAATGCCGTGATGACATACTTGACCATGCCTGGTGAAGAAGACGAAGACGCCGCAGTTGTCCGAAGGAAAATCTTGCAAGAAGGAATTTCAGAGGAATTGATTGAAGAAATGCCCAAATGGATGGGATATGAACGGAGAATGATTGAACATTTACTCAAGAATGAAAACGATTACATTGGCGCATTCTCAACGTTACCAAGCAATCTACAATTGATGACGATTCACTCGGTTCAATCTAAAATCTTCAACACATCGATGAAGAATAGACTCTCATCTGGCATTTCGCTATCAGAACCGCAAATAGGAGATTTAGTTGGACGAATTGATGAAAAAGGGCAACTCGAGGTTTCGTCTTGCGTTGAAGTAAAGGCAAAAAATCAACCCCGTATCTCAAGAAATTGTTCCATGGGACGTTTGGTGACAACAGGCCCGTTACCTGGTTGTGAATTGTCATACGCCCACGGTGATATTGGCTCGTTGGAAGAACATGCAGCCGATGAATTGGGACTATCTTCATTGGATTGGGTTATTTCTGATATTCCTGCATTAACCACAAATGGAACAAGACGTGCACTTGTCACGATGTTTGAAGAGTTTCAATTTGAAACAGTACCAATCGCTGAAAATGCGATTGAGGAATCAAATAAGGCTGAAAAAACGAAAGATAATCAAACATGGCATGAGCAAGGTGCATGTGTCCGTTTCCGTTTCACACTACCACCTGGTAGTTATGCTACAATTCTATTAAGAGAATTTATGAAGTCACCAACAAATCATCTTTGAGATGAAGTCTCAATGAATCTAGGATTCAAAGAAGTCCCATTGAAAGAACTTCTATTTCACCAACACCGACAAGTTCTCCCATCATTTCTTCAAATTTGTCTGAAAGACCTGGACCGTCTTCCATAACGACGTGGACTTGAACGAATTGAAGACCAAATGCAAGTGGTTTCGTTTCGACACTTTGTACTTCGTAGACTTCACTAGCGAAGGTTTTGATCGTCTCAACAATCTCATCGATGTTTGCCTCGACCTCAGAATCTGGATTTAATTTGTATGTCATTGCTACTCTTCCCATTCAATCACCTCAGGGTCCAACAAATCCACAATTTGGACAAGTGTATAAAACACCTTGATTTCGACAGCGTGGGCTTCTTCCGATTGGTTCTGTGCATCCTGGGCAAGGAAAAGATGTGGAACCCGAATCCGCTAATGGTACGCCAGATGATGTGCAGTTTGATGCTCGTGCGCTCATTTTGATGCCTCTGCGATGCTTTGCGCACACACTACCCTTCTTTATGGTTACGCGAGCAATCGCCATCATCTATCGACGAGAACAATCTTTCCTGTTCGGCCAGTACTGACGACGAGATGTCCATTTCTCATCTTGCACCAGCCTGATTGAATTCGAATAATATCTCCCACACGAAACGCATCAATCTGTTCATTCCATAACACGATACCAACCAACCCTGTGTGGTCCCTTGCACATCCAGCGGCTACAGGGCCAGTATAGGATTTCGAAACAACCATGCGAGTAGGATAGATCCTCAAGAGGACCAACTCAAGATTTCGAATTCGTTGATTTGCTTCAAGGTCATTAACTGTAATTTGATTGGCTGTGCTCAATTTGTACTCTGTCTGCTTCATATCTACTGCGAAGACCGTGAACGGTAATAAGGGTTTAATCTGATTTCTTCTTTCTTATTCGCATAGATGTTTTGACAGGTTGGATTTCTTCCTCCTCAGGATTCAATAAAGCGTTCATCTTGTTATGAAACCGTTCTGATATCGACTTACTGGGTGATTTCCACGGCGTGTGATGTTTGCAAATCAGATAGACTTCGGACGATGAATTTCTTGAAGCGTCAGGTGAGAATCGCCGAACAGATGCAAAATGTTTCTCTATTTCTGAAATGAGTTCATCGACACCAGTGCCTTGAAACAATTTTGTAACAAAGCATCCACCCTTGCCGAGATGCGGTAGTGAAAAATCAAAAACCATAGCCACGAGTTCGAGTGCTACTGATTGGTCAATATCCCAGTTCCCTGTAATGTCAGGTGAGATGTCCGAAAGAATAGCATTGAACTTTCGTTCACCCAACAGTTCTATGATTTGATGTTGAATCATTTCATGACGAATATCGCCGGTCAGAAATGTGGCCCCTTCAAGACCTTGAGTAGCCTGTAAATCAACACCGACGACATCGCCAGATGAACCAATCATCTCCAATGCAACTTGTGACCATCCTCCAGGATGGCACCCAACATCAAACACGACATCTCCAGTTCTCAATATCGTATGCCGCTCTTGAATTTGTTTGAGTTTGAAAGCAGAGCGTGCTCTGTATCCGCTCGACTTGGCTTGACGCCGCCATGAATCACGTTTGTGATTTTCAACCCAATGGTCTGCCACAGCAATCATTGGAGTGGTTGAGGATAGAGTTCAAGAATCCTTTCCTGCTGGCAAGACTAAATCATATGTTCTCATGGGTGAATTGAAATGTCAAAGAATGTTTGTATTCTTATCATCTCTCTTGCATGTTTGTTTGGAGTGCAGCCAGCTCATGGAATCGTCATCGATACATCTGAAACATTTGATGAACCAATATCAACAGGTGTTGGTGGTAGAAGTCTCGTTGTTGAAGAACTCACTGCAACATGGTGCCCATCGTGCGCAGAGATTGATCCATATTTGGTCCAAGTGGCAGATGGACACGGCTCACGTATTGTCATGCTTGCCTTGCATCCTACAGATGGAGAGGATGCATTTCAACCCGAGGCAAGTCAACATCGCATCGATAGAAGAACAATAACCCATCCAACATTAGCATCAACACCAACATTCATCGTCGAAGGTGGTGAGTTGAGAGTTGGTTACGATGCTTGGGGTGATGTTCAAAGTGATATCTTAGAAAAGGAACTTCAAAGGGGATCCACAAGCGAATTAGCATTCGAGGTAGTTCGTGATGGTGCACAACTTGTTGCGTCAGTAAAGGATGTTTCACTCTCAGTTCCAGAAGGTCAACTCACGTTTCTTCTTCTTGAGCATGAAAAAGAAGTTCCATCTTCTGCAATCAACCCAGGAGATGCCACAAGAGACCGTGTGGTTGTTGGGACAGCAGAATGTAATCTCTCAACCTCGAATATCACTGTATCAATTGGTTTGAATGCTTCATCAGAAGGTCTATGCACGTCTTCATTTTCAATCACCTTTCAACCCACGAAAAGCTGGAGTATCGTTCTCTTACACGAACCTACGATTGAAGAGCTACAATCTGGTGCAGCAGGTTCCTCCTATGGCTCAATTGAAATGAGTTTCCGGGAACGAGCCAAAGATTCATCAAATCAATCACCGCTCATCATCTCGCTTTTCCTCTTGATTGGTGTTGCTCTTGTCTTCTCTACAATTTTCCGGAATTCGTTTCAAAGTGGTAAAAAAATGAAAGAAAATGCTCAATCATGACTCATATCGACTGAAAATTGATAAAGGAGCATGACAATGTAATGTCATGAACAACACATGGGAAGACATCACTTGGGAAACTACTGAACCAAAAGAATGGCTTGTAGAGTATCTCGCTCGTTCAGGAGCAGAAGTCACTCATCACATCACGGCTTTGTTTGGAACATCTGCTGAAAATATTCAGTCACTTCTCATGAGTGAATTGCGAAGAACCTACGTCGGTGCAGGGGAAATCGAGGTAACCATCATTCGAATGGAAGAGGTCGATCCAGACGCTGAACCTTTGGTGTTTTCAGGTGCTTATACACCTTAATCTCGTGGTTTAAAATCGATAAACACTTCATCATCATCTTTCAAGATGTAGTCGTTGAATTCATCATTAGGCTCACCATTCACAATCATGACGATTTCGTGGGTTTCATTGACGCGATAATCATCAAAGCCAGTTTCGTCAAAATGTTTACCCCACACATCGAAAAATGCTTCGATAGGTACATCAGCAGCCTGTTTTAGTTCGATGTGGATGACGTTATTTTCGGAATGTGTGTGAAGTTGTCGCATCGGGCACTCTCCGTCGGGGCGACCAACGTCTTCAGGTATAGGAACGAATTCCCCATTAACTCGAATGATGACTGCTGCATGGTAATGAATCATGTCTGCAGTGTGGCCACCTAAGCATTCTTTCGCAAGAGGGTGTTTCTTATCTGCCGTAGAATACATGGAATCTTCGTCGGTCGTGTCGAGTAAATCAACAGGGTTGAAACCTGAAATTCCTAGCAATGCAACTATTCCTACAGCCATGACGCCAAGCCATATTTGTTGTTCTGAAACCATAATCTTCCCTCACTTCAGTTTTTTCCAATCATCTGATTGGTATGCTTTTTCAATTTCATTGAATCCAAAAAACGCAGCGATATTGGCGACATGGGCGGTCGTGCAATACTGACAAATTTTTCCCATTTTGAATTCGTAGTAGACCAAGAGTGCTATGATGAAGAAACCACCAACGGTCATGAGTTTACCAAATTGGATGTGCTTCTCAACAAAATCTGCATGTGGCTCGTTTGACAATGTTCGAACGAAGTAAAGCAGAACTGTGAAAGCAAGAAAACCAAGAAGCCCCCAGGGGATTTCCGTAAATGGCACTGTGTTGTATCGCATATCGCCAATAACGCTGTCACAATCGAAAACATTCTGAGCTGAACAATATGAGCCTCCTTCTGAAATTTTGTTGCTGATCCACAATGTATGTGCTGAAACAGCAAATCCCGTTAAGACAATCAAGGTTTGTCCCAGAAAAATTTTCCTTGTATCGTTTTCCAAGGAAGGATACTTCTTCATGAGCACATCAAGAGGTAATTTTTCACGAAGCGGGCTAATCAACAAAATACCAGTAAGAAGAGGAATGATGTACAGCATCAAAATGAGATTGGCGTTCAATTTGATGCCTCCGGGATGAGTCCATTAACTGCGTCAAAGATATCACTATTTCCAGCCTCAACTGATGACCATGCAACTATGCCGTTTGGCTTGATGATGAAGTATGTTGGTGTTCCTGGAATGTCCCAATCTTTCGTGCTCTTGCCGTCAAGGTCATCAAAGAATGGAAAGTTGTATGGGTTACCATCCCTCTCACTGCACAGTGACCGTCCTGCATTGCATTTGAAGGAGCCATCACCATCGTTTTTATCACGGAATGCTTTGATTTCATCTCTTGAGCCGTCGTGATTTTGTATATTCAATTCGACAACAACAGCAATCATCTGAACTGGTGCTCTATCCCATTGGGTAGAACTGATTGCATTTTGCAAATCACTAACCTTTGCGGTGTCTCTCCAACAAGCGCTGCAATCGGTGTCCAAAAATTCGACGATGAACCAAGTTGCATTGGTGTCTTCTTCGTTCCAATCCGTATCAAATTGAGCGTGTAAATCGTAATCGACCCAACCGTTTCCGTTGTAGATTTTTCCCTCGAGAATTGGAACTTTTTCCCCAACACCCACACCTGTTGCAATCGGGTTTGTCGTGAACGCGATGACAACAAGAACAAGGACAAATAAACTTATGATTTTGATGAGGGTATCC
The DNA here is from genome assembly GCA_964613395.1 of uncultured Candidatus Poseidoniales archaeon. Lineage (GTDB taxonomy): Archaea > Thermoplasmatota > Poseidoniia > Poseidoniales > Poseidoniaceae > Poseidonia. Next base: position 32,838 of record CAZTGO010000001.1, read on the forward strand.
GTTCGTGCGGTTGCATTATCGTCGTACATGTGATCACTTCAAATTTTGAATTACTGATTGGGCTGTGTGCCGGATGGCGCCCTCGCTGTTCATGCGGACATCAAATCCTGTTTCTAACATTTTGTTCACTGACAACATGGCCCGTGGAATGTCTCCAGCCCACCCTCTATCGCCACCTGTGTACTTTATCTCGGTTCCAGATGTACCGAATTCTTCAATGACAATTCGAGCTATGTCGCGAACAGATATTGTATCGTGGGAGCCTAAATTATACACATTGAGTGGTGCGTCATCAGACGACATGATGTGCAAGATGGCATCAACGCAATCTCCTACATCCATGTAGGATTTCTCTTGCAATCCATTTCCGAGGACCTCGAGTTCATTTGGATTATTATGCAATTTGTGAACAAAGTCGTAAGTAACGCCATGGGTGGCTCTTGAACCAACAATATTTGCAAATCTGAAAATGTAACCTTGTAGTCCAAATGTGCCAACCCAACTACTCACGAGACCTTCGCCTGCAAGTTTGCTCGCACCGTAAAGAGAAATTGGCATACATGGTCCGTAATGTTCTGGTGTCGGCATCGGAGCATTCTCACCGTAAACAACAGAACTTGAAGCGAATGCTATAGTTTTCACACCCTCAACTCTCATTGCCTCGAGGATATTGTAGGTTGCAATTGTTCCTTGCTTTAAGTCGGTATCAGTTATTTGAGTACCGAGGCGAATGTCGGGATTTGCTGCAAGATGAAATACACATTCAATGTCTTTCATGGCTGATGAGACATCATCGAGGGAGCAAACATCTCCTTGAACAAACTCAAATTGATCGCTTGATTGATGTTGTTCGAGAAATGCGAGGTCTCCACTGCTAAGGTTATCAATCACCCGAACAACATCTCCACGTTGGATGAGCCTATCGATGAGGTGCGAACCTATGAAGCCAGCCCCACCCGTAACGAGTACTCGCATAATGAGTGGGTTGCATACATCCGTATAAGTGATACTTTTTTTCGTGCTCAAGAATCTTTGATAACCTTTGACGATATTTAGTATGGATTGGGGCAAGTCCCCGAGGTGATACAATGGTAAAACAAAAAGAAAAAACAGAAGAAACAACGACAGAAGAACAAACATTGCTCGTCGGTTACGTCCGAAGAAGCAATGCTGGAGGTGCGATCAAAGTATCGATTAATGCCTCTGCATTTGAGCAATGTTCAACATATGTGACTGCAGACGGGGAATCCTATGTTCCTCTTGTCATTTCGATTGGTGCGTTAGAACGTGTTCTTTCTGGCGAAAGAGCGGTGACAACCATCAGCCAATTTCAAGACTGAGTCGCTAGGTTAATTCCTCCGTTTCATTCCTATTCTGCAAAAGCAGTCGACGCACATCATTCTTCTTCGGCCGTTTGATGTGCCCCTTTCATTAAAACATCTGATTTCCTCTCCCCAAGTCACTATTTCTATATAGAAGCAGTTCGCGAGAATTAAATAGTGAGCAGCATGGATGCAGGTGCCACTTCTTTGAAAATCGTAGCAGGAATGCCGATGTTCAACGAAGAAGAGACCATCGGGTCGGTCATTGTTAGCACACTACGACATGTTGACATGGTTCTTTGCATCGACGATGGTTCTTCAGACTCAAGTGCGAGTATTGCAGAGGCTTGTGGTGCTCAAGTGATTCAACATCGTTCGAATCGTGGTTACGGTGCAACGATGAAAACATTGTTTCGTCATGCCCTTGAATTAGATGCTGATGTACTTGTAATCCTTGATTCTGATGGCCAACACAATCCAAACGACATCCCTGCGGTTATCGAACCGATCCTGTCGGGTCAAGCAGATTTCACCATAGGTTCTCGGTTTGTCGATGGTGGAGGTGGCGTCGATATGCCAGCTTATCGGAAACTTGGAATCAAAGTGATTACTGCAGCTTCGAATCTTTCGAGCGACCTCAACATTAGTGATACACAATCAGGTTTCCGAGCATTTTCAAAAGCGGCTTTGCAAAAATTACGATTTGATGCTGAAGGCATGGAATTATCTCTAGAAATTCTTGAAGATGCAAATGAAAAGCACCTTCGAGTCAAGGAAGTTCCTACAATCATCCGATACGATGTACCCAAAGGTTCCAATTTCACCGCTTTGTCCCATGGCTTTACTGTATTGACTTGGGCATTACTGTCTCTTTCTCAAAAGAAGCCAATTCTCGTCCTTGGTATTCCTGGTCTTGGACTTTTGGCAACCGGTGCAGCGATGGGTATGAGTGCAGCACAGGAGTTCACAACGCAAATTGATGTGCTTATAGGGAACGGTATATCTGCGATATGGATTGGCGTCCTTGGTTTAGCACTGATGGCTACTGGAATAGTCTTGCAAACCGCTCAAAATTTCCTTCGACATCTGATTGTTGAAGAATTTGGACTGGATTGAAGAATTTTCGACGAAGATAGTGGAATTCTTCTTGAAGCCGGAAATATTGGCGACACTATGACAAGAGGCCAGTCATCTTCAACTGGCTCAATGTCACAAACATTCTCAGATGTACGAGAGAAAGTGAGTGATGTCATTGAACAACGTCTAAGTCGAGTGTACACCACAACTTTACAATCGCCAGGGACTGTGGTGATTCTCCTTGTCATTTTGACGGCTTTTTTTGCTCAACAAGGTGCATCGTTTCAAGATCAAATCGAAGACGATGTGGAAATATTTCTCCCCGATGATGCCATGTCATCAGATTTGTTGCTTGAGGTGAGGGCTGAATGGTCTACCGATATCGCTGTCATTTACATTCAAACGCCAAATGCATTTGATACAACTTCTACAGTGAATATCACTTCTGAGCAGATTTTGAATGAAATATCATGGGTTGAGGGGGATGACCGAAACATTGAGGGGGATTCAACAGGCCGAGGAATTGATTATGACAAAGATGACAGAGGAAGAAACGACGGTGTCCTCTGGATACTTTCAGGTACTCAAGTCATTAAGGAGATTAATTCCGCAGATGGTCGTTTCAATGAATCCATGTGCACGCACGGGTTGAACACAAGAATACCTGTTCAATTCGATTGTTCTTTGTTACCAGAAGGAGGTGCTTATGCGATACCTGACCAACAAAGAATTGACCTGATTATCGAGGAGTCAAATGGTGGATTTGATGTGTTCTTCAAGGACACCAATGATATGGATTTTACAAAGGATACTGATGGTGATGGAAATTACACCAATGATATGGACGGTGATGGAATATGGGATACGACTGCAATTGTGGTTGGTATGCATCATAATCCTAGTGTTACAGGTGATTTTGAAGATTTTTCGGAGTTGCTGAATCATTTCCAGGCAGTGATTGACGCAAAACCTGGCCAGTACAGAAATACTGAAATGACGGTGACTGGATTACCTAAAGTGCTCGAGGATATCTCTGACGAAATTTACGAAGATTTGATGATGATTTTACCATTTTCAATTCTCTTTACTATAGCCATCATTACAGCATTACATCGTTCATGGAAAGTTGTTGTCATCACAGGAACCCCAATCATGATGGCAATTGCAATGACCTTTGGAATTTCTGTGATTCTAGACATTACCCTCACGCCAATGATTATTGCAACATTTCCAATCCTTATTGGTCTCGGTGTCGATTATGCACTCCATATGGTGAATCGTATTGAAGAGGTTCGTCGTAAAGAAATTACGAAAGCAAATGAAACCAACGAACGACGACGGCGAAAGGGTGAAGAGGAACTTGAAGTTCCCGAACTTTGGGATGTAGATTTTTACAGAAGCTGTGTTATCGAAATGACAAAATCAACTGGAGTGGCCGTGTTTTTATCAGCCATGACCACGATTATTGGCTTCACTGTTCTCATATTACCAATGATTGTTCCGATTTCACCGATTCGATCTGTGGGTGCAACCCTCGTCATTGGAATTGCGGCGACGCTCATATTCAGCGTTCTTCTTGTGCCAACATTGGCTTGGATGTTACGCTTCAATAAACGTAGCAATCCACCGATGTGGAAAAACATAGGGAAATTTCCAATTAAGGGATTTATCGCAATCGTGTTGGTATCGGGTTTCGTCACGATGTATGGCGTAGTGAATTTAGACGAACTCAATGAACCCATTACCGGTTCATCAGAGGCCCCTGATGGCATTGAATCACTCAATTCCTTATCTGAATATTCAAGACAATTCGACAGTGGTCAAACATCACTCTTTATTTTTGATGCCACAGAGCGCTCCAATGACAATAACACAGACAACATTCGTGACCTCCCAGTGCTGGATGAAATTGACAGGATTGAAACACTTGTTGACGCTGTTGATGAAACCGAAACAACGAGCATCATCCTCTTTTTGAAAACAATACCTGCCTCAATAACTCTTGTCGATGGCGTATCGCTGTACGAAGGGAGTTTGTGGGATTTGTTGCATGAACCATGTTGGGAAAGTGACAATGTTGTTGAATGTCATGTTTGGCTTTCACTCGATGCAACTCCTGGAGGAAGAGAAGCAATACGAAAGGATATGGTGAGTGTTGTTTTTGATACCTTATCCTACGAGGTTCGTTCAATGCTTCTTAATGAGGGTGGAACAAAAGCAATTGTCTACGTTGAACAACCATACATGAATCTCAACATTGCAGGAGGTCTTCGAGACCAAATCGATGATGTACTTCGCCAAGACACGACGCTTGCCGAAACTCAAACATCACTTCTCACCGGAGGGCTACCTGTCTCGCTTGATATCAACGATGGCATTCACGATTCTCAATCAAAAACGACAATAATTACGCTCATCGTTCTTACGATTATCCTATGTTTTGTGTTTAGGTCAATTCGATTAGGTATCTACACCATGGTTCCAGTTGCAGTGGTAATTCTTTGGCAACCATTGTTAATGCAGAGTGGTGATGTCAATGTCAATATTTTTACTGCTATGATTGGAACGATTGTGTTTGGAATTGGCGTCGATGATTCGATACATATCATGCACAGAATCCAAGAAGAAGGTGAGACGCCGAGAGGTCTTTCTAATTCGATTGAACAAACTGGGCAAACGATTTTTGAAACTTCAATCACTACGATTTCAGGTATTGGAGCGGGTTTCCTAGCGGCTTTCCCCGGACTTGAAAATTTCTTCATGATCATGTGTTTGCTCATTGCATTTGCATTCCTCACAAGCACTTTCCTTCTTCCGTCACTTCTTACAATGGAGCATGTCCTCAAGGCTAAAATCAAAGGTGAGCCGCCTTGGATTGATTTTGGAGACGATATAGCCCTTGCGTCACAAGTTTCAATGAAGCCACTTGATGCGGTTTTGGAAGGTGGAGGGAGAAGGGAGTAAGCCCCTTTCTGTTCCCTTTCGGTGACCGCATTCAACTATGCATCCTACCTGTCCCTCGACGTGCAGCGTCAACGGGACGATTTGGACTTGCTCCAGTGGGGTTGCTCGTTTCATCGACAACAAGGCAATCTCCGTTTTTCAACATCATTGTACACACCTTGCATCGTTCGTTTCTGTACCAATACCAGTTCATCTCTGCCCTCTTTCTTCTGAAAGCCACTTGCACTTTGGAGAGGGGACTTTCCTCAGAGTCGAACTCTGTCAGCGGTCCTCCTTCTCCCTCCGGCTCGGGTAACGCATCGCCTTTTTCAAATTCCCCATGATGTGAAGTCACTGATACGGGTTGTCTCCGGGTGAATATGCTTGTGTCTCGCCGCCATACGCACCATATTGCTGTTGAGGCGGTTGTTCTAGTGTAGGTAGGTCTTTAGCTGCATGTTGAGGAAGTTGTGGTATCTGTGGTTGAGCAGGTTTTTTCAACCCATAAACGAGAACTACCACCAAACCTGCAATGATGAGGCTGATGATGACAAGCAATGTAGAATTGACTTCAGTCAAACTAGAAAGAAGGCCATCTGATGATGCCGATTGAACACGAATTGTTTCGGATGTCGCAAATGTATTATTTGAATTCAAAATATGAATTTCAATCCACATGGTTCCTTCTCGGTTTGGTATCCATTCTTGTTGGAAGAGGATAGTTTCGTTTGATTGTGCGGCCATGCTTTGACTTGCAAGTCGTGTTCTGGCTCCGTTGCTCTCCACGAGTTCCATCACCAACTGTGCTTCGCCACTCGCTTGGCCAGTGTTCTTGAGGAAGGCTACAATGTCAATGACATCACCTTCCCGAATGTTAGATGCAGGGGTGAGTTCAACAGAGGAAAACTCAAATTCGGCGACTCGTTGTTCAAGAGGCCACACTCGAAGTGGGGCATCGATGTCATTGAATGATCGCTCGAGCTTGTGACCCGCTTCATCGTTACCACTGACCCAAATCCGTAACTCTAGCGACATTGAACGCATACCTGCTGTCATAATTGAATCGAGGTCCAAGGTTGCCTCAAATGGAATGGATTCTCCAGAATCAATACCACCAATCAAATTCATTGGAGCGAGTCCTTCAAGTATGGCTTGAGAGTTCAATCCTAGCCCTTGTTCGTGGATTGCCCAATTGAGTGTAATGCTCGATGTGTCAATCTTTGCATTCTCTCGAATTCGAATTTCAAATTTCTTATTATTCCATTCGGATTCAAGTAAGATTCGATTTGGTGTAGGTTGATTGACAGCAATGACTTTTGGAGCCGTTTCATCCACGATAATGTAAACAAGTGCTTCATTCATGCCCCTAAGAAGTGCTCCAGATGGAGCATCATGGAGTTCAGCAAACAATCCAAAAATGCCTGGTTCTAGTGGTGCTAGAAGTTCGGTGCGAAGTGAACTGTTCTCTGTGTTACCAACAAACTCGTTGTTGCCCAAGGTTAATTCGAATTCAAAACTCTCAGATATTCGTTCGCCTGTTCGGTACCAAACAATGTCACTAGCGATGTCGAATACAGTTCGTGGTTCGACGAAATACCCTATTTCACTTGATGCAGACCCTGCAAATTCGAATTCAATGGAGTCTTTGTCGATGGTTATTTCACCGGAGTAACGCCAGATTAAGGATGACAACTCGAATTGATTTGATTGACCAATTTGGTCATACAGTGTGATGAGGGGGAGCCGTCGTAGGCTTACATCAGGGTCATACCCCCACTTCAAGTTGAAAGAAATTGAAAACATACCGTCCCGTGCAAAATAGTCATCAGAACCTACTGTTGTGAGTTCACATGATTCGATTTCCAAATAATTGTTGAGAGATGTACATTCTTTGGTGCTTGAATTAAAGAGAATTGTCGATGATTGAACTGCATTTGACGATAAATCGAGATGTATTTCTCGAATATCTGAAATGCCTCCACGTTCATATAATGGAATCGACAATTCATACATTTCTTCAGGGTGAAGCCAAACATCGCCTGTGGAGTGGTTCCATTTCATTGTGGTCGTCCCGAGGCTCGGAGCCTCATCGTTGTTGATTTGAACGAAGAACATTGGTGATTGGAAATTCCCACCCTCTTGCATCACATGCCCAGCTGAATCGGCCACATCGAGCCAACCGATGAAGAAATCACCTACACTTGCTTGTCGAATGTTCACATCGTATGTGTAAAATCCTGATAATGCATTTAGCGATACAGGTTGAACGAGTTCATGGGTGGTAGTTTCACCGAATTGCATTCGCATGTCGTCATTTTCATCGTGATTCCATGACGTCCACAGATGGATCTTTGAATGTGTAGGTAGGTGTGGGCGGTCAGCAATAAGGAACTGGAGGTCAACAGTTTGGCCAACTTGATGCTGGGAGTATGTATCGATGTTCGAATACAAGAGCGTTGGATGAACTGTATCGAATCCAAATGTAAGGTTCCTCGCCATAGGGAATACAACATCTTGGCCTTTGAGGGGGATCACTTCGACATTGAGTTCAACCTGAGTCCTTCCAATCGGAACTGTGTATGGTAATAGAGCAACCCCCTCGTACAGAATAGATGTCGAACTCACTTCATATCCATCTGCAAAGAATCGAACAAGGGCTTGCCCTGTTCGCGGAAACGCCCTTTCTTCTACCCCTTCAAATCCTAAGCGAACTTCTACACTTACTTCTTGACCCGCTTGTAGATATGGGTGCTCATGTGAGGAGCGAACACCATTGCTCGATAAGATGCTCCACGATTTGACTTCAATGTCGTTTTCTACACCGTTCGAATGTCCAAGTCCGAATTGGTGTGTCACAGGAAGCATTGGTCCCGAACTTGATATGAGATGAACCCCAAGAGTTGCTGATTGTTCATCGTTCCATCCATCTGGAATCTTGAATTTGTGTTGAATTTCAAGGCGAGAACCTGAGGTCAAAGCAACAATTTCTCCCATGTTTCCTGCATCGTTCCACATGAGCGATTGACCTTGGGTGGTACACGAGGAAATGGACATAGCAGTAACAGGCAATTGGCCTAAACTACACCGAATACTACTCGATTGTATCAAACCATTCAAATTTAGTTCAACTTGCCAATTCGAGTTGATTGCATATGTCAATGGATTGTCCATTGTCATGAGACCCAAATCAAATATTGAACGAGTTCGAATCCATGATGTACTTGGTGTGAGTGTATTGCTTGCGTTTTCAACAGTGAGGCCAACGGGCAGAACAGAAGTAGAACTCTGTACATCATCGAGGACAACGACGACTGCACCAGATTGCGACATTCGAATCGGAAGGCTCACTGTTCGTTGACCGTTCATCACAGGAGAATTCATCAGTTCACTATTCAGTCCGAGAACCACCGAGGATGTGGAGTCGAAGGAGAGTGAAATCGTTCCATTGTATGGTGCAAAGAACCCGCCAAGCGTAACCGAACCCGGTTCAAGTGAAGAGCCGATTCTTAATTCAATGAGGGTCATCTCAAGTCCAGGGATTCCATGTGTGTTTTGACCATTGGATAGTGCTGTATTTAGATCTGCTAGTTCCGAGGTCGTTAACGTGATTTCGTGAAGAAATTGAATATTTGGAAGAGAACGACTCATGACATCAGTTCCATCCACAGCAAGAGCGAGATAGGGTGATTTCATTTCTTGGAGGGGGGAGCTCAAGAAGAAGGAAAATGCATCAACTCCTTTCTTAGGTGTTGCAACATAGAAATTCGCTGATGAGGAAACAGTGTACTGTTGTTCTTTCCACATTGAACCATCGTCAAGTCTGTCTTGCATCCCTAATCGGCCGATGTGCGGTTGGTCCATACTCCATTCTGGTGCACCATCAAGTCCGACATCGATGCGGAGTCCATCTGGAGTTGATGTCCGAACCAATTCAACATCAAATGTATTGAGCGTCCACGATGTTTGTGCTGCAGGCAGAGGAGTCATGCGAAATTGAACCATGTATGCGGGTACGGATAGTGTATGTGTCCCTTCCTCAGGTAAGTCATTCCATGTACTGCCAGAGTCTGTGGAAAATTGCAGTACACCATCACCAATGATGTCGTTCATTGTTTTGAATTTGGAGAATCCACTCCTCACCTTGTATTCGGGGGAAAGCGTTGTCCCAGTGCCAGATATTGTGCCACTCGTGCTCCAAGAAGAGCCATTCAAATCCCAACCAACTTCTGTGGGGTCGTTGTCAAATGTATATGCGATATGACCGTTGAAGGAAATGCTACGGATGATCGGAGCGACGGAGCCTCCGTTCGTGGCGATGTGGATTTTGAGTCGAACCTCAGGGAACTTGTTCCAATCGATGACACCCAAATCAGTAGTCAATGTGTCCATATTTTCGAAACCAGGAATCGTCGCACCGGTTGATGCATCGATGAGCGACCATTCAAACAGACTCCCAGTCGATAGTGAAGCATCAAAGTGCATAAGGCCAAATTCTCGTAATTCGCCTCGCCCGTCGAGGAGAGGACTGATGACCTGAGATGTCCAGTTTCCTTCGCCGCCTGAAATTCCTCCAGTTGGTTCAATTTGTACATCATCGACGTTCCACCCTGTGTACGTCACACTTCCGTCTGTGGTGCCCATGACAAATCGTACCTGGAAATTTGCGTTACCTCCGATGTAGTTTGAAATATCGTGTGTCATCTGTGACCAAGTTGACGGGTTTGTCGTTCCACTTGTGTGTGACCAAATAGTTGACCATGAACCGCCGGAATTTGTGACTTGCACATAGGCGTGATCAAACGATGCAGACTCAATTCCCAATCGCTTCCAATATTTTAACGACCATGTGCCGCTGCATCCTGAACAGTCAAACGTTGGAGAAGTGGCATAATTTTGACCCATGGAATTAGGATAATTTCCGTTGTATGTATAGAGTGCATTGCTGCCAGAATGCACACCGTTGACTTGCCCTATGGTTGTATCATATCCGACAGACCACGCCGAACCTAGCGTCCAACCGTGTGGTGTTGTTTCGAAATCCCATGTGATTCCCTTAGGAAGAAGACTTAATTCTGTTGAATTGACATTCATACCATCATAGACGGAATTTGATTTCCAATGATTCGAATTTGTCCATATGTTGGCAGTTGACGCAGGGATTGTTGAAGGATTGAATGTGAGGTCAAGGTTTCGAATTGAACTTCCATTTGACACATCAAAATCAATTCGTTCATTGGCCCCATCTGGCCATGAACCAATGGCGATTGTCGTGGATTGGCCAATATTGGTCGCTTTCTTCTGGTTGGTCGTTTCATCAAGAAACGACATACTTCCTTGACTAACGACACCTGCAAGAACGGAAAAAAAATACAACAATATGAGGAGGGCAGCGGTCTGTTTCTTGGTGCTAAGCCCGCCCATGATTCATGTATGAATCACGAATGGTCTAAAATGTTCGGGATTTAATTTTCAGAGATACAAAGCGGGATGTTCAATAATTACCAATCATTCCAGCATGTATGGACGTTGAAGTGTTGAAGAAAGAAGCAGGTATTGCGGCCTGTGATTATGTCAAGTCCGGCATGAACGTCGGGCTTGGCACGGGTTCAACGGTGAAATACACTATACTCGAACTCGGCAGGAGAGTTCAAGATGAAGGCTTAGAGATTGTTGGTGTACCTACATCAGTTCAGACTGAGGAATTAGCAAAGCAGGTTGGTATTTCTCTTGTCGAACTCGATACTCTTTCTCATTTGGACGTGGTGATTGACGGTGCGGATGAATACGATGAACATTTTCAATTGATCAAAGGTGGAGGTGCAGCTTTGCTGCGAGAAAAGATAGTGGCTCAGGCGTCCAAAGCAATGGTCGTTGTAGCCGACGATCGAAAACGCGTCCATGTTCTCGGTGCATTTCCATTACCAATCGAAGTGACTCCATTTTGTCATGAAACAACGCGTAAAAACATCGCTGAAGTATTGAATGCTGAGGTTGTATTGAGAATGAAAGGGGATTCCCCACTCATAACTGATAACGGCAATTTCATCGTGGATGCACATTGTGGAGCGACGATAGAAAGGCCACGTGAAGTTGAACAAATGTTGCTTCAACTCGCAGGGGTCGTCCAAGTCGGTATTTTTTCTGACATGTGTGATGTTGTGGTTCTCGCAACGCCGGCAGGAGTTGAAATTGTTCAAAATCCAAGTGGAAGACTCTGAACTACTTTGCGACCTCTCAAGAATTAAATACGGGTTGAGGGAGCGGACGATGGGCCTGTAGCTTAGTCAGGTAGAGCGACGGACTCTTAATCCGTCGGTCGCGGGTTCGAACCCCGTCAGGCCCGCTCCATTTCCTTTGCTTCATCATCAATAATTGCAATGAGTTCATCTCGTGAAATCGTCCCGAAATGTGACGAATCAAGAACCCCTTCATCTTCTTGACTGTCTGCGGCGAGAAAATAATGTGTCCCATCGATTTCTTTGACTCTTCGAATCATTCGTTGTTCATTGTTTTCAGGGTTGATGCAAACAACAAGGTCACCAATTTCGATCTCGTCAACAGCATCGAGTAAATGCGCTATGACGGTATCTCCTGTATTGTATTTAGGTGACATACTTTGGTCATCAATTAGAATTTCAATAAATTCTGGAGCAACATTTAGGCTTGCAGTTGCATTGACTCTTGCTAAAATGAGATCCCGTCCTACAGGACCAAAATTGTGAGAATCCTCAGAGCCCAGCGGGTCTGGTTGGTCCCCTTCAACAAAGTACAACAATCCATCAAATGATTTGATACGTTTTACGATGTGTGTTTCAGGTTTGAATGGGTGCAAAAGCACAACAATATCGCCGACTCGTACATCATCAAATTCGTTGAGAATCTCAGCCGAGACAGTTTGCCCATCAGTTAGCGTCGGGTACATGCTGTCTCCTAAAATGGTGACATTGAGTATTCCGGTCATGGCGATCAGGATGCTCGAATCCAAGGGACTTCTCTGCCTTTGACTGACCAGAATAGGTTGTGGATTTCCTCGATAGCATCCATGAGTTCTTGGGCGTGAACAGCCGAGACTTCAACTTTACAAGCAGAGCATAATTTGGCTGCATTCCAAAATGTTGTATGGAGTTCAGGATGACTTTCAAGGTGTTGTGGCTTGAAAAAGTCAGTCCACAAGACGAGAAGTTCATCTTTGCACTTTTGCGCTTCTTCTTCTTTGATGGCCGCATATCTTGACATGGTGTTTAAGTAAGCAGCTACTTGTTCATTGTTGCCAGAGCCTAATGGGTTTTCTAGTGCGAGCATTTTTTTAGTCATCGATTGGACTGCTTCGCCGGCAATTCGTGCACTGGCTGGGTCGTAAACGCCACAAGGTCCATCGCAATGTGCTTCTGCAAATATGTGATTTTCTTCCATACTCCTGCGAGCATAGTGAGGCATATGAACCTATGGAGCAGTATTCTTTACAACGGTTGTTCCATCATGACCTCTTAGGGCACTCAACGCAAAACCAGGCTCGCACAAAACAACCTTCATGTTCGCCGAGGATCGTTTCGCAGACAAAAGACTCTTGACTTTAGGTGCCATTGAGCCCATTGGAAATTCACCATCATCAAGCAGTGATTGCAATTGATCTACACTTAATGTTGAATGAAATGTTTCATTCTCCTTTCCGAAGCTTGTTGCAATTCCTTTTGCATCCGTTGTAATAACAAACGCATCAGCTCCAAGGGATAATGCAAGTAAGGCCGAACAGTGGTCCTTGTCGATAACAGCAGGAACGCCAATGAAATTATTTTCTTGTTGAATTGTTGGAATTCCTCCTCCGCCACAGCAAATTGTGACTGCGTGAAGATTTGATATATGTCGAATCGCCTCTATATCGAGAATTTCTTTTGGCTGAGGACTCGCAACAACTCTTCGTGGTCCATGAATGGTTTCAGCTATATCCCAGTCAACATTCATGACAATGTCTGAGGTTAAAATTGGGCCAATAGGTTTGGTTGGTGTAGAAAATGCGATGTCATCGATATCGACAAGTACTCGTGTTGGGACCACAACAATTCGCTCTGGTCGATTTCGAAGTGTGAAGATTGAGGTCATTGCTTGCATGAGTTGGTATCCGATCATTGATTGAGTAGCAGCCACCCATTCATCTAATTCGTGATGACTGTTCGTGTCGAGTGAAAGCAAATGGCCGACTTGCGGGCCGTTTCCATGTGTCATAATCACATGCCATCCCGACTCAAGAAGGTCGACGATATCACTGATGACCCTGGCCAATACTTCCGCTTCTTTCTCTCTTGAGGACGACGTGGGAGATGACAGAGCATTTCCGCCTAAGGCGTAAACTATTGTTTTGACCACGATTTTCAATCCCAGTCAAACCTTTTGAGACTTCCTCCTTTTTACTTCATCTTGCCTTCATTCTGTATGTTATAAGGAAGATTTCACATAGGGGTATGTTTTGGAAAAGATGGCGAGAGAATGAAAGACGTTTGGATTTCCGATGTTCAAGCAGGGAAGTTTGATGGGCAATCCGTTGAACTCAAAGGATGGATTAAGCGTTCTCGTGGTTCAAATAAAATTCATTTCATTGTTTTGCGTGATTCTACTGGAACAATACAATGCGTAGGTAAGCGAGATGTCTTGGGTGATGATAGTTTTGATGCCTTCAAGGCAGCACTCATCGAATCGAGTGTGATACTTCAAGGGCAAGTGAATGTTGATGAGCGAGCGGAAGGAGGTCACGAAATCAGCATTACCTCGATTTCGGTCATTGGTGCCGTTGACGCAGAACGTCCGTTTCCAATCACTGAAAGTGCGATGTCTTCTGCCGATGGCGGAGAGACAGAATTTCTCCTTGACAACCGTCATCTCTACCTACGAACTTCTCGTATGACGCAGATGCTCAAGGTCCGAAGTAGTGTGTTTGGAGCCATCCATTCATTCTTCCGAGGACGAGATTTTACTGAATATCAAGCACCAAACTTCGTCGCTGGAGCAGTCGAGGGGGGCTCAACTTTATTCGAAGTACCCTATTTTGGTCGAAAGGCCTACCTCACTCAATCATGGCAGTTGTACGCTGAAGCAGCCATGCCTGCACTGGAGCGTTTGTACACAATTGCACCATCATTCAGAGCTGAAAAATCGAGAACTCGACGACATCTCACCGAATTTTGGCATGCCGAAATGGAGGTTGCTTGGGCAGACAACTCAGAAATCATGGGATACGGTGAAGGTTTAGTACGTCACATCAGTGCAACGCTGCTTGAAGAGCGAACTGATGAGTTGAAATCCTTCGACAGAGATCTCTCTCTCCTCGAAAACTACGCAGATAGCCCGTATCCACGAATGCGGTATGATGAGGCAGTCGAAATCCTACAAGGCAAAGGAATCGAAATTGAATGGGGTCAAGACCTTGATTATTCAAAGGAGAAAGTCCTTACTCAAGATTTCGATGTCCCACATTTTTTGACCCACTATCCTAAGGTCGCAAAACCATTCTATCATAGAGTTGACCCAGATGACGGTAAGTACGTGCTTTGTCACGATTTATTGGCACCTGAAGGTTACGGTGAAATTATCGGAGGCGGCGAACGTACATGGACGGAAGAAGAAATTTTACAACGTATCGACGAAGAAGGCGTTGCAAGAGAACCAAACCAGTTCTACATCGATATTCGTTCCTACGGTGGTGTTCCACACGGTGGTTTCGGTCTTGGTGTTGACCGTGTTTGTAGTTGGCTCTCTGGAGCAGAACACATTCGCGAAGTCATCCCATTCCCGCGTGACTCTCGTAGAGTGACGCCCTGAGCAAACAATTCCCTCCACCGCCCTCGGAGCAAAATGCTCCTATGAATTGTCGTCAATACTTTATTTGCCGTACTTCTTTCGATTGAAATAATCCATGAAGTGACCCATGTGTCGTCGGTATGTACGCCTAAATGATCTAGGAACAATAAGGCTCCATTTACCTGCTTGAAGTTCGTATTGTGGTTGTTTGAGGAGTTGTTTCATCAGCCAGAGATTTTTTGTTTCAATGGCTTCTTGATTCGGGCAACATGGTTTGGGTTGTTCCGGAACTTCTCTCTCCTTCTTTATTGGGTTTCTATTTTTGTCGTTATGCTTGTTTTTGTGGTGTTTTAGTGCTTTTTTCATCTCCTAACCTCTATACTTTGATTTCGTCCTATGACAAAATTTTTCCAAGTACTCTGGAGGTATGCTACTCAAACACGATTATACTTAATGTCGAGACTATATAAATGTTTAATTGGCACTCCATTTACAAATGTTGATGTGTGTTGCTCTCGTGGACAAGTTGTTAGCCTATGTGGACGAGGACATTTGTCGATAACGTTCCTAATGACCCTGTTCTCGATTCACGTCCTCGTCAAGTTTCAAAATCATGTCTTTCATTTGTAGAACCCACAAAAATGCCCTCTCCTGAAATTCTTCTATGGAACAAGACATTATCAGAACATTTGTCATTCCAAAAAGACGCTGACGTTTGGTCTGGGAACACGTTGCTTGAAGGAATGAAACCATTTGCTCATTGCTATGGAGGTCATCAATTTGGTAACTGGGCAGGTCAACTTGGAGATGGTCGAGCTATTTCATTGGGAACGATGTCGATTAACAACAAACCAATTGAAATTCAACTCAAAGGTTCCGGCATAACGCCGTATTCCCGTCGTGGCGATGGTCGAGCGGTATTACGCTCATCACTCCGTGAATATTTGTGTAGCGAAGCGATGTATCATCTCAATGTACCAACATCAAGAGCATTAAGTCTTGTTTCAACGGGTGAAAAAGTCATTCGTGACATCTTGTATGATGGTCACCCAGAGGAAGAGCCTGGTGCAATCGTGACTCGAGTTGCAGAAAGTTTCCTTCGCTTCGGCTCATTTGAAATCCATGCATCGAGAAACGATGTTCAGACAATGAAGGAGTTGCTCACTTATGTCCTTACCCAGCATTTTGGAAAAGAAGATTTTACTCTTGAGGGGTGTTTGGAATGGCTTCAAGATATCGGATCTCAAACGGCCTTCCTCGTCTCTGAATGGATGCGAGTTGGCTTTGTCCATGGAGTTATGAACACTGACAACATGTCAATTCATTCTGTAACAATTGACTACGGGCCTTATGGATGGGTTGAACCATATCAACTCGACTGGACGCCGAACACCACAGACAAATATTCGAGGCGGTATACATATGGGAATCAGCCTATGATTGCAATGTGGAATTATGCCCGTCTTCTCGATGCAATTTTACCATGTTTAGAATTGCAGCAGAAGAAAAAGGATCTCCTCGAACATTTTCAACATTCATTCCAAGAAGCGCATCATCGCATGTGGTGCAATAAATTAGGATTTACAGATGTTGATGAAAGAAGCATTCCTATTATTGAGGCATGCCAAGAACTTCTTCAAGAATCAGCGGTCGATATGACGATGTTTTTTAGAGAATTATCTCATTTAGAACAGCCTTCTATAGAATTTCTTAGCAAGGTTCAATACGGCCAATTACAATCTGAGGAACGTTGGAAAAAATGGATTGATGATTGGTTTGAAGCTACAAATAATTCGCCAAATAGGGATTTGATGTTCAGTTCAAACCCGAAATATGTTTTGAGGAATTGGCTTGCGTACAATGCAATTGAGATGGCTGAAAAGGGTGATATGACTCTGGCCAATGAGTTATACACCTGCTTGAAACATCCATATGATGAACAAAAAGAATTTGAGAAATTCTATCGAAAGCGTCCTGAATGGGCAGAAAACAAACCGGGATGTTCAATGCTCTCTTGTTCAAGTTGATCAATCCAAAACCTTTCGGACGGCTTCATACATAACACTATGAATGGCCGAGTTTGGTCAAACGATGTGTCCTTTCGGGTGTGCATCAATTGTTTCAGTATTCGAGTGTATCCTTACATGGGGTTCATGGTAGGACAACGCTATCAATGCCAAGATTGCCTGGAATTGATGGTATTACCATTGGAATTTGACTCACAAGATGATTACTCATCATTCATGGAACAACAAAATCTCCAACCCAAGAATGCTTCGGAAGATGAGTAATTTACTAAGGCATGTATTGAAACACTCAAAAACCAATCTGATGAGGCTAAACCATGACGGACAACCAATCTCGTTCAACAGAAGAGCACGATATGCTCCGATCGATGATTCGTGATTGGACTCAAGAATTCGTTGAACCACAAGCACATGACTTTGATAAGAATGAAAAATTCAATCTTGAGTTACTTCGAGAAATGGGCGAATTGGGCTTACTCGGCATTAGTGCACAAGAAGAATTTGGAGGCTCCAATCTCGATGCCTTGGCTTGTGTCATTGTGCATGAAGAATTATCCTACAGTGATCCTGGATTTGCACTAGCATATCTTGCACATTCAATGCTTTTTGTCAATAACTTCGCTCACAATGCCAGTGAAGAACAAAAATCTCGTGTCCTTCCAAAAGTCTGCTCGGGAGAATGGATTGGAGCGATGGCGATGTCCGAACCTGACGCTGGAACAGATGTTCTTGGCTTGTCGACAACAGCCGTAAAACAAGATGATGGAACATACGTACTCAATGGTAGAAAAATGTGGATTACGAACGGCTGTCTCGATGACGATGGTACTCCCGCAGATGTTGTTCTCGTCTATGCAAAAACAGGGGAGGATGAAAAAGGTCGTGTCCAAATTTCCACATTCCTCGTTGAAGCGGGAATGGTAGGATATTCTGTGGGCCAAAAAATCATGGATAAAACAGGAATGAGAGCCTCAAACACAGCAGAACTGGTGTTTGATAACTGCATTGTTCCCGCAGCAAACCTCATCGGTGAAGAAGGTCAATCGATGGTTCACATGATGGGTAATCTAGAACTTGAGCGATTGACGTTAGCAGCCATGTCGTTGGGTATTGCACGTCGTTGTCTCCACGAAATGAACCAATATGCAACCGACAGAACAGCGTTTGGTCAATCAATACGTGACTTCGGGCAAATTCAACGATATATCGGAGATTCGTGGGCAAAATATCGTGCTATGCGAGCCTATATCTATGATACTGCAAACAATTACACGATAGGCTCCTCAGGTCAACGCCTCGATTCAGACGGTGTCAAACTCTTTGCCTCCGTCGGTGCAAAAGAAATCGCTGACGCCGCCATGCAAGTTATGGGTGGCTATGGCTACGTGGCTGAATATCACGTGGAGCGCCTTTGGCGTGATTCAAAACTTCTCGAAATCGGCGGAGGTACTCTTGAGTCCCATCAAAAGAACATCACAAGAGACTTGTCGAAATCTCCCGAATCCATCAATGAATAATTTCTATCTCTTTTCTTTTTGAAAAGACCCTTGCAAATGAATTCCATATCGTTGATATGACCCCGATTCCAATAAACAAAATGACGATACTCAACAAACCCCATCTCCAAATTGTTGACATGGTTGAGAAGACATCATTCGTGAGAAGAAGTGCAGTCATTGTGGTCAAGCCGATTGCAATTGCACTTTGAAACTTCAAAAGATAGGATACTTTGAAAATTGAGGCTGCCTTTCCTAATCGATGGAGAATCATAAAGCTCCAAATTGCTATGCCGATAGACCACATTGGAATTTCTGCAGGATATGTATTTGCAATAAGGAAATTGTTTTCTCTGATATATGCATGGCCTCCAAAGAGAAGTGCAACCCAAATCAATGATGCACCCAAAGCAGCAAGGAAGTGTTTCATAGGTTCAGAGGTCAAGTTTTCAGATTGTTGATGCTCAGTTTGTTTTGCGGATGATTCTAATAGATCTAACGTTAAATTAGATTGATGGATTGATTTCAGTTTCGTTTCAGCATCATCTAATCGAGATGACATTCTTTGCAAATGTTCAACAATTTCATTCAAAATTTCTTGTTGCTCCTGTGCAATTTCAACGTGCTCTTTTTGAAATTCAGGTAATGTAATCATCGGAGGCACCGGATCAATGAGGTCTTGTTCCCTCAAATCATTCTTGACTGAATCAAGTTTTTCTTCACGCTTTTTTTCTCTTTTCTCTTTGGATTCTTGTATAGATTTTTTTATTGATTCATTCGCTTTTGATACAGATGATTTTGTTGACTCTGCGGTTTTTTCGATTGCATTTTTTGTTAGGCTCCCCAGTCTTTTGGATACATCTGATATTTTCTCACCAGTTCTCGATAATGTATCGGAAAGGGTTGATTTGTCTTC
>CAZTGO010000001.1:52510-99782 GCA_964613395.1 uncultured Candidatus Poseidoniales archaeon
TTCAATATTCAACGGGTTCGGGGTCTACGGTTCTCCAAAGATACCACGAAGCAGCAGTCCTGTAAGGTTTCCAACGTTTCGATACATCAAGAATTTCTTCTCTTGAAGTTACATCGGGTACCAATTTTTCAACGGCACGGACGAGACCAATATCGCCAATACTAAACACATCAGGTCTTAGAAAATGAAACATAAGCATCATTTCTGCAGTCCATGGACCAATGCCTCGGAAGGATGTCAAATGCTTCATAATTTCCCCATCAGTCATCTCATCATAGGGTTGGTTGAGCAAGTGCTCAGATTGTTCGGCTAGACCGTAAATGTAACTTGCCTTTGGCCGAGTCACTCCACATGATGCAATACTTTCTTGTGTTTTCTTAAGGACATTTGCGGGCGTCATTTCACCAATGTGGTTTGAAAGTCTTAACCAAATTGAATCAGCTGCCGCTACACTTATCTGTTGACCAACAATTGACTTCATCAATGTTTGAAACAAATTATTCTTTGAGGAAATAGAGTATGTACCAAATTTTTCGACAACTGGTGATAAAATTTCATCTTTGCTAAGGAAATTCACAGCGTCATTCCACCAGTCTGGGGCGAGAGGTTGCATGATGAATCGTAACGGCAGTCTTTATTGAGGGTTCGTTTCACCTAGGGTCATGAATGAACTCTTGTTGAAGTGGTTGGAACTAAAACATCTCAATCGAGAAGGTTGGGTGCGTGCTGGGCTTCCAACTGTCGAATCTGTTGCAAGTCATTCATGGTCAATGGGTTTGCTCGCTATGACATTTTGCCCTTCAGACCATAACCTTGAGAAAGTTTTGAAAATGTGTATCGTTCATGATCTTGCTGAAATTATTGTTGGAGATATTACACCTCAAGATAATATTCAAGGTAAGGCTGAGCTTGAACACCGAGCATTTGAAGACATTGCACCTCAATTTCTCTCATTGTTCGAGGAGTATGAAGCAGGTATTAGCAAGGAGGCTCAATTTGTAAAACAGATGGATAAACTTGACATGGCATTACAATCGAGAAAATATGAAGAATTGTACAATGTTGATTTGTCAGGATTTCGTGTGAGTGCCGATAGAGTGCTCAAAGACACAGTGTATGAAAGATTGTATCGAGATTTTTAGGGTGGCCTAAAACTTATATTCTTCATCATTTAGGGCAACCTAAACCTGTGGTGGATGGATGAGGAAAATACAGGTTATCTCCATTGTCGTGATGATGTATTTATCATTGCTCAGTGGTTGCCTTTCAGATGATGAAGAACCATCGATTAAAATTGCATTTTCCATAAAAGATGATTACACCGACTTCGACGAAAATCCACAAAAATTGGCTGACTATCTTTCAAATTCAATAGGCATGAAGGTTGAAATCTACCCTATCACATCCGATGCTCTTGCACTTGAAGCGTTAAGATTTGGAAGCGCTGACATCGCATTTCTTGATGGTGGTTCAGGATGGATGGGATGGAAAAAGTATGGCCTAGAAGTTATGGCAGCCGACATGAATGCAGATGGTCGAACGTTTTACAATGCACATGCGATAGTCCTTAATGGAAGTCCAGCCGCTGAGGCACACCTTGATGATGACAATGAAACCGATCCGTTTGCCACTTTAGAGGGAACCCCCTCGTGCCACACCGGTTGGTTGAAATCTGCTGGAATGCTCATTCCTATGGGTTATCTCATCGGACAAAATTACACGAATGTGGTCGGTGACGAGGATGACATCGAATCCTTGCGAAATACGATTTTCAATTACTTTTCAGAGGATGCAATAATACCTGATTCAGGAACACCATACTACAATTACGGAGGAGCATTACGTTGTTTATCAGAAGGTAAAGGGGCCGTTTCTTTCGTCAAAGATTCAACAGTTGATACGTACTGTGGCAATTCTGATGCAGATAGCAATGAAGCATGGTGTCTCGATTTGGATGAGTATATTGCCCTTCCTTCATTTGGAAAAGCACCGAGTCATCCTCTTATGTACAACCCATCAACGATTGATGATGATGTCCGACAAGACCTAGTCAAAGCGTTGCTTGATTTAGAAAATTCAGCCGAAGGGCGCGCAATATTAGCGGAAATTCTCAACACACCTGGTATTGTTGAAACGACAAGTGAAGAGCATCTTGGTTCGTACTCTGGGCTCATTGAGCATGTTCCGGGGATTTCGGTCTATCTCGACGCAAAATATTCATCTTGAGGCATGAACATGGGGGAAGAACTAGCCCACCTACACGATGTGAGCATCGGATATGTCGAGCCTCTTGTACATGATATCACCATCGAGATTGTTGCTGGTGATGTTATTGCTATTTTAGGACCATCTGGTATAGGAAAAACCACACTTCTCCGAACCATGGCAGGTCTCGTTCGACCATTATCTGGAGAGGTTGAACTTGGTGTCAATCCGAGGGGGGGTCTAGGATATATTCCTCAACGGCTTGGTTTGGTGGGGAATCTTTCAGTCCGCTCGAATGTAGAAATGGGTGCACGTGTGCGATTGTCAAAATGGCATCCGCCATTTCTGCCTCTTCCACAAGAACTTGCTGATGAAGTCAATTCGTGTCTTGTGAGCTTAGGCATTGACCATCTAGCAGACCAACCAGTCCGAATCTTATCGGGTGGCCAACAACGACGAGTAGCAACTGCAAGAACTATTGCACAAGCACCAAAACTTCTACTCGCTGATGAATTCTTAGGGGAATTAGATGATGACAATGTTGAAATTGTCATGAATGCTGTTCAGCAGGTCATTAACAAGCAAAATTCAGCACTCGTCATGGTCGAACATCACGAAGAATTAGCCCGTCAAGTGGCCAATCGAATCTGGAAAATCACGGATGGTCGACTTGTTGAGGAGGTGTAAGGATGAACAAAAGGTTCCTAATTTTTGCATCATCCATTGTGTTTCTAGCGTTCTTCTTATTCTTTGATCTCGTTGGCGATTGGGGGCGTTTGAGTGGCGGTTGGGGCAACTTGGTATTATTTTTTGAGGAGAGTCTGTGGCCTCCAAATTGGTCAGTTCTTGAGGCACAATCATATCCGGTATGCGAAGCTCGATTCGAAATATTCTGTTCAGTTGCATGGTTAGGAATGGTGGAGACTCTAAAAATCGCATTTGTTGCAACAATTTTTGGATTCTTAATCTCGGTCCCCCTCTCTGTTATGGCGGCGAGTAATTTGAGTTCACCCTATCTTGCCCTTCCTGCACGTGTACTATTGGCAGGTATGAGAAGTCTGCCTTCAATTATTTGGGCTGTGCTCTTCATGATTATTTTTGATGTTGGTGCACTCGCTGGAATTTTTGCTATGACCTTTTACACAGTAGGTTATCTTGGAAAACTTCAGTTTGAGTCAATGGAGGGCATCAAAAATGCTCCGCTTGAAGCAGCGAAGGCTACAGGGATGAATCGCTTTGAGACTGCGTGGCTTGTAGCTATTCCTGAATCGGCAAACAACCTGCTCAGCCATGTTCTCTTCATGTTTGAGTACAATGTTCGTCATGGAAGCGTTGTTGGGCTCGTTGGGGCTGGAGGGATTGGACTTTATCTGAACACGTACCTCAAATTAGCACAATATGACAAGGTTGTAGCATTGCTGATTATCATCTTCGTTGTTGTCGTCATCATTGATTTCATTTCTATGGCACTACGTTCAGCAGTCAACGAAGAAGGGGATGTCGAACGTCCAACTTGGTCGTCATTGTTCTTGCCTGCGGCTTTCACATCCAGCAATCACCCAACACCAATTAAGAAAATAGATGGAAATGAATCAGAATAAGACGACAATATTTCTATTTTCAAGGCCGACAAACCAAAAAAGAGATTGTGATTCGCTCGGGTTACACAGCCCGATAGTGTAGGGGTCCATCATAGCGGGTTTTGGTCCCGCTGACCTCGGTTCGAATCCGAGTCGGGCTACCAATCTCTTTCTTTGCAAATTTACACAACCGCAAGTTCTTCAACATGAGTGTTGACCAAAGGAATGGTGAAGTTATGACAATCAAGACTGTAGGCGTCATTGGAGCTGGACAAATGGGGAACGGTATTGCACAGGTTGCATCTTGTGCTGGCTTTGATGTTATCTTGGTCGATATGAGTGATGAATTGCTCAACAAGGCTCTAAGCACAATTCAATTTTCACTTGGTAAACTCGTGAGTAAGGAACGAATGACCCAAGAAGATGCTGATGCTGCATTAGGTCGAATATCGGTAGGTACAGATAGAATACTTTGCAAGGATGCAGATTTAGTCGTCGAGGCAATTCCCGAAGTCCTTGAATGGAAGTTGGACTTGTTCAAAGATCTCGATTCGATTTGCCCCGCTCATACGATTCTTGCTTCAAACACCTCGAGTATTTCAATCACAAAGATTGCTGGTGCAACATCCCGACCCGACAAGGTCATCGGCATGCATTTCATGAATCCAGTACCCTTAATGAAACTGGTTGAAATTATCAATGGTGAAGAAACAAGTGATGAAACAAATGCATCCATCGTTGAAGCTGCCGAAACAATGGGCAAGATTCCACTTACATCGGAGGATTTCCCAGGATTTATTTCAAACAGAATTTTGTGCCCTATGCTTAATGAAGCCATTTTTTGTCTTCAGGAAGGCGTTGCAACAAAAGAAGCCATTGACGGCATCATGAAACTTGGCATGAATCATCCAATGGGTCCGTTAACACTTGCAGATTATATTGGTCTTGATACTGTATTGCACATCATGAATGTGTTGTATGAGGGCTTTGGCGATTCAAAATATCGCCCTGCTCCACTTCTAAAACGAATGGTCGATGCTGGCCTTTTAGGAAGGAAAACAGGTCGTGGATTTTACACATATGAATGAGGCCGAACGATGTCGGAAACTTGGCTCATCACAGGAGCATCGAAAGGCATTGGCCGAGCATTTGTTGAAAATTTTGTCAGAAGAGATATTCACGTGATAGCAACTTCACGTCCGAGCAGTTCACTTGACGAGCTCAAAGAAATGTCGAATGTCACAGTTTTTCCTGCTGATTTAACCGTGAAAAGTGAAGTCGCTGAATTATGTAAGAACATCAACAATCTTCAAGTTCCTTTGAACGGAATTATCTTCAACGCCGGTCAAATATCTCCTATTGATGCTATCCATCGAGTGAATGTTGAAGATTGGTCGAAATGTATTACGATGAATTTGCTTTCTGTTCAACATATGACGAAGGAATTGTGGGCTCTTCTCTGCCGTGCTGAGCGTTCAAGAATCACCACGATCTCAAGTGGTGCCTCCCTTCGTGCTTTGGAATCATGGAGTGCATATTGTGTTGCAAAGGCTGGTTTGGATATGCTCGCCAAATCTATTGCAGTCGAGGGGCAAACCTCGGGAATAAGTGCTATTTCCATAGCACCTGGTATCGTTGATACATCGATGCAGTTGACAATACGTTCAACACCAGATGAGAGGTTTCCGATGAGGCAAACATTTCAAGATTATTTTGACGATGGTTCATTATCCTCTCCACGTGATGTCGCTGTAAACCTCGCTCCTCTGATTCTTGGACACGGTATGGAACAATCAGGTCAACGATTTGACATTCGTGAAATTAATGTTGATAATTGACATCATCGGTTCACAACAAGGGATATTGTCATAAATCCCATCGATGAGGGGTAAATGAGGGAACACTATGCCTGGGACAGATAGAGTAGAAATTCGGACACTTAAGGAAGGACGATTTTGCGTCGTCGATGACGAAGCATACAAAATTTTGAGCATCTCAAAATCGAAGCCAGGAAAGCACGGATCTGCAAAAGCTCGCCTCGAACTCGTCTCAATTTTCACTGACAAAAAAATCTCCCACGTCGGAACAGTGACAGATTCTATCAATGTACCAATGATTGAGAAGGGTACCGCCATGGTGACACACATCGAAGGCAACGAAGTTCACGCAATGAATATGCGAGATCATTCGATGATGATTCTTCCAATGGAATCCGAGATGAACATCGAGGCTGGGAAAGAAATCATGTGGATGGAAGCCCTTGGTCGATACAAAATCATCCGAGACCACTGATTTTTTATCATAGATAGGGTATCAGTTCAAATACTCATTTGAACGTTAGCCGTGTATGTCCAATGTAGATGTTGACGTAGAAAAAGACGGGCGAGTACGCGGATATTGTGCTTATGACTGGGGAAAAAGTGCGTTTGAAACATCGGTGACAACAGCGGTTTTCCCTGCATGGTTTGCGTATCTATTCGCAGAAGCAAATGGGATTTCAACAAAAATTCTTGGTTCTGAGTGGACCGCTGATGCAATGTTTTCAGCAGCAGTTATGGTAGGGGCACTCATCGTCGCAGTTTGTGCTCCATCGCTTGGTGTCATTGCAGACAGGCGAATGATCAAAATATGGTGGCTAAGAATTCTCACTGTTGTAGGTGCTTTATCTTGTGTTTTGCTTGCAGCAGCGCCATATCTTGGTGTGTCTTTGGCTTGGGTATGGGCTTTGATCATGTTTATGTTGGCGAATGTTGGTCTCAACGGTGCAGGTGTATTTTACAACGCATTACTTCCTCACATGGGCGACGAAACCGAAATGGATTCCATCTCAAACAAAGCATTCGCCGCAGGATACCTCGGTGGAGGATTGCTCTTGGTCGTTCACCTTGCCATGATCACCTTGATTGTCGATGAATCTGGCACAGTACTTCCTTGGGTCATTCCATTTGTTATGGCATCATCAGGTGTCTGGTGGATCGGTTTTGCACAAATGACATTCTCCTTGGTCCCCGAACCTTACATCGAAAATGAAATGGAAAAAATGGGTCTTGTTGACTCAACCAAGATGGCACTAGGTGAAGTGAAAGAAACACTGATGGATATCAAGAGTTTTCGTACATTATTTTTCTACATGCTCGCTTACTTCTGCTTTATCGATGGAATCAACTCTGTGACTGCACTTGCAGGGGTGTTTGGCGTTGTGGTTCTCGGTATTACAACAACGGGCCTCATTATCACCATTCTGATTATTCAATTTGTGGCTGCACCTGCGGCCATCGGTTTTACGAAATTAGCAGAAAAATGGGGCACAAAATCGGCTCTTCAATTTTCATTGGTGTGTTGGTGTGTCGTTATTGTGGGGGCACTAGGCTTCGCTCCGCTTGAATTATCCGAGCATGAAGAATATGACATTCTCTATTCATGGGACGAAACATCCTCAAATTACACCGTCGAGGCCCGGGAAGGTGTCAATGCAATTGCAGCATTGCCAGATAACGATGAACAAAAATGGGCACTTGAGTTTAGGGATATTCTCCCTGTTGAACAAAATACAGACGTCACACGTCAGGGCTTTGCCGTCAAGTGGGCCTACTATGATAACGGAACTGCGATTCCCTCGACCGTATATTTGACGCAAGAAAACATTGCTAACCTCACAAATTCAATGGACGAATCACGGTTCTCATTCAGTATCCAAGGCGGCGAATTTGATGGAACAAAAGGGCTTGGCGTGAACCATCCAACAAGCCTTGGCGATGGTCTTCTTGATTTCATTCCTGAGACTGCCCGTACCTACATATGGGCTCCACTCGGATTAAGTGTGTTCTTCCAGTTCCTCCTTCTCGGAGTATTTGCAGGTGCTTTGCTCGGTGGTTCACAGGGACTCGCGCGTTCGATGTTTGGCCAAATGGTTCCAGAGACACGATCTGCGGAATTCTTTGGTTTCTTTGGATTCTTTGGAAAAGTAGCGGCTTTACTTGGCCCGCTGATCTATTCAGTAATGACGGTCATGTTTGACTCACGAGTAGGCATTTTCGCAATATCATTGCTCATTGTTGCCGGTGCACTGTTGCTTCGTCGAGTCGATGTTGAAGATGGAATAGCAGTTGCAAAGGCAGAGGATGCAAAGAATCGAAACCAAGCATGATTCGACAACTTAGTGCCGTAACGGTCATGAAGTGTCTTGCCTTCCAATAGACTAGCGTGAGGTCTACCCACGTCGAAAAAGGTGAGATGATGACTGGCGAGGGAGGTAAAAAAACAGTTTCTCAGTCAGCATACCGACAGCCAGTCACTCCTGCTGGTCTCCAAGCAATAGAAAACGGTACGCTCACTTGGCTCGATGATGAGATGTACAACAATCTCAATACTGGTTTACTTGAACAATACCTCGAGGAAAAAAATCTTCAAGAATCATTTGAAGTATCCCACTGGAATACTTCAAAGGTGCTGATCGGTATCCTCATTGGAGCAGTATTCTCTGGAGTCACTGCATACATTGGTTTGAAATTAGGTCTTGCCATTTCAGCAGCGTGGTATATTGCTTACTTGTTAGGTATGGCTCTCAAATGGTCACCTTCAGAAGTGAATATTTCAACTTCGGCAACAACCGGTGCAACACATGCTTCAACGGGTTTCATTTTCACCTTCCCTGCAATCTTTTTGCTTGCAAGCCAACCTCAGTATGAACTTGCGAATGGTCCTCTGATTAGCCTAGGCGATGGAGAAGCGTTTCGTTTAGCTTTCATCGGTATCATTGCATCGATGTTTGCAGGATTCCTTGGGGTAATGTACTTCATTATTTTCAGAAGAGTTTGGCTTGTCGAAGATCCACTGCCTCTCCCAGGTTTTGAGGCTACACTGAAGATGCTTGATATCGCATCAGATGTGAGTACAGGTGCAGTTGAGCATGCACGTGATTCACTCAAAACAATCGGTGTTTGGACAGGATTGACCATGATTGGTTTATTCCTGATTGAATATCCACTCATTTGGGTAGAAAATCGAAAAATTGCCCTCCTTGATTTCATTGCCGAATCCGTTCATTACGGGGATATTGGCCTTGCATCATTTTATTCAAACGGTAAAATCCATCAGCCATCGGGAACGGTTGACGGCAAATCACTCAAGTACACGCAGTGGAGTGAGGATTCTCAATGGAATCCATTTGCATACACCTACATTGGTGTGGCATTGACGCCTTCCATGTTTGCTATTGGATGGTTCATGAAAACTCGAGTGGCTTTCCTTGTTAACCTAGGCACCATTGTTGGTTGGTTCTTCCTCGTACCTCTCGCCGTATATTTCAACATGCCAATCTATGATGCTGCACAGCAAGCAAATGTCCCAATTCAGGATTATGCTTCCGGAGGTGCGGCATCGCTGCAGATGATCGCCTTCGCGAAAACAATTCGAACAATAGCCATTGGCTCGATTGTCGGCGGCGGAATATTCGGCCTTGCGAAAATGTGGAGGACATTTGCAAGCATCTTTTCGGATATTGGTTCGGCGTTCAAAGGTGAAGGTAGTCAAGAATTCATGGAAGGAAAAGGATGGTATGAGTGGCCACTCAAACATATTCCAATCTTCATGATCGTCACATTCTTTTCGATGATTATCATTTTCGTGGTTGGAGAGTTTTCAATCCTTGCATCAATCGTCTTCGCAACCGTTTTGTTGTTGACGACATTCTTACTCGGGGCTATCGCTGTACGTGTCATGGGTGAAACAGGTATTGAACCGGTATCGGGAACATCGTTCATCGTTCTCCTCATGCTCCTTGGCGTCTTCTTGAATTTCCAAGATTTACTCGACCTCAATACTCAGAACGCCGTCCTTCTTGGTCTTGTTGGGACAACTGTGTTTGGCTCTGCTATCTCGATGTCCGGAACGGTGATTGGTGATTACAAGAACAGCCTGTACATTGGTAATCGCCCATATCATATCTCGAAAGGAAACATCATGGGTGTCGTTCCGGGTGCCATTATTGGTGCAGCAGTAGCGATCTTCCTATCCATTCAACTCGCTGAAGGCCGAATTGACCTCATAGCACCTCAGGCAAATGCCTTCGCAACCTTCTCAGTTATTTTCGCTGAGCGGGAAGGTGACCTTATCCTTCTAGGGCTTGGTTTCCTGCTTGGTATGTTTGTTGAATGGGCTACAGGTATGGGGACCTCCTTCGGCCTTGGTATGTACCTCGATGTACCTCACACCCTTCCAATGCTGATTGGTGGTGTGGCACGAGACAAATGGGAAGAAAAGAAACTCGCCCCTCGTATCGAAAAAATCAAGGAAACAGAAGGCTCTGCAGCGGCTGAGAAACAAAGGGCTCTCATTCTTCTCGGCACATTCATGATTGCAGCCGGTTTGCTCACAGGTGAAGCATTCTTTGGAACTGAATCAAGTATTCTTTCATTCATCGATTCATTATTTGAGGGTGACTTTGCCTTCTCAAAGACGTGGTATGCATTGCGCATGGCAGGTTTAATTCTCATCAACGTCATCGCTGGATTCGGCATCTACCTTTTGTTTAAGAGAGCCGGAGTTATTGGTGCAAAATCTGAAGCATCAGCATGATGCCTCATGAGTCAACAACAGGTGCCCGTCAGAATTTGGCTCCTCTTGGGTTGTGCTGTTCTTGGCGTCTCAAGTGCC
Organism: uncultured Candidatus Poseidoniales archaeon; assembly: GCA_964613395.1. Classification (GTDB taxonomy): domain Archaea; phylum Thermoplasmatota; class Poseidoniia; order Poseidoniales; family Poseidoniaceae; genus Poseidonia. Next base: position 62,950 of record CAZTGO010000001.1, read on the forward strand.
GGAGCACTGTTTCAACATGTTGACCAAATCCCTCCATTGTTGAGGGCATCGTGGAGGTTGCAACTTACTGCATTGTTGTTGGCACCCTTTGCACTCATGCAATGGATGAATGCAGAGGCTTCCCTGAAAGTCAAATATAAGCAAGCCTCTACCATCAAAATAATCATTCTAAGTGGTGTTTTTCTTGCAGCTCATTTTGGTACGTGGGTTGCAAGTCTTGATGCAACGTCGTTGACGCATTCCCTTCTTTTTGTTACTTCACATCCAATTATTATCGTCGTCGGAATGATGATCTTGTCGAAGACCTCAAAGAATGTAGAATTTCCTCATCGAAATGAGATTTTAGGTGCCATGATAGGTTTTCTTGGTGCTACCCTCACATTGACAAGTTTAGGCGAAGAACAAGGCGACCATGTTGTGACACTCTACGGCGATATGCTTGCATTTGCAGGTGGAGTTTTTGTTGTGGGATACATCGTTTGTGGAAGATTGTTGAGAACATGGATGCCGATCTTCCTTTACGCCTTTCCAGTGACACTCATTGGAGGCGTCTTACTCATTCCAGCCTCCTTTATCTTGGAATCTGACTTCGCTGAATTTGGTACCTTTGGCTGGTTGGCTATGGAATATTTACCATGGTTTTTGCTCTTGGCCGCAATAGCAGGATTCCTTGGTCATACTGGACTCAACACGTGTCTACGTTATGTCTCACCTCTCGTCGTCTCTGTGGCCGTTACGCTCGAACCCGTCATAGGTACTTTGATCGGTTGGTTTTTCTTTGATTCAGGAACACCTGATGTTCGTACAGTATTAGGTGGAATCATTCTACTCGTAGGTTTGCTCATGGTCGTCATTGTTCAAGAATCAGAGTATGATGAAACGAACAATGAAATGTCATGAAGGTAGTGCAAAAGATAGAGGTGAACATATGGTGGACCGTCCTCTTCTTCTGTTAACCAATGATGACGGTCTCGAAGCCATTGGAATGAGATTACTCGTTCAATCGCTTCATGCAATCGATGCTTTTGACATCGTTGTGGTTGCACCTCGTAGGAATCAATCCGCTACTGGTATGCGTCTAAATTTGATGACTCCACTACCATTGCGGCGAAGAAATGATTTGATTGATACATGGAATCTCAAGCACCCAGATAGAATCAATCTTTTCGACCTCGATGGAACACCTTGCGATTGTATGATCGTTGCGCTTGATGGTGGCCTGGATTTTCTCATTGAAGGAGGGCGTCCAACAATGGTGGTCTCCGGAGTGAACCTCGGTCCAAACATGAGTCAAGACTGTTTACACAGTGGTACGATGGGAGCTGCACGAGAATCCTCGATGTATGGAGTACCATCCATTGCATCATCATTGACCGTGTTTGAGGATACTGATATGCAGGTTGCTGTTGATGCTACTGTACAAGCCATTCTTCAGATTCTGCCAACCTTACCGCTTCAAGCGAGAAATCTTGGTAGACATGAGCATAATCCTCAACCATGGCATTGGGGTGGAACTTCAGTCATAGAGAATGATATGCTAAAAGAGGCCTTTTATGATGGAGATTTGTATCTTAATCTCAATATCCCTCCAGATTGGAATGGACAGTGGAAGACAACACGATTTGGAATTCGTTGGTATCGAAATGCTGTGGCCTTTGATGGTAACGAAAACGAATCAAATGCTACATTTACAATTGGAGCATCAAAGATAGAGAAAACCGATGTTGAACGTGGGGATTGCGATGCAGTTGAATTGTCTTTTGCAAGCATCTCATCTCTTGGTACCTGGCCACAAAATCATCCACTTTCATTAAGTGAGCATACTCTTACTTATGCGTATGAGGTACATCATGAATTTCCAGATTGGATTATGTCGATGGATTGAGGTTGAGTTGCTCGCCACGATCTAATATGAAATGACAAATTGAAATTGCAGCACTGCCTTGAAGCCACTGGTCACCAAGCGAACGTTTCAAACACATATTGTCATCATCGATTGGTGGCAACTCTTGGTCATCACCAACGATGAACCCAATCGATGTGATGGATGTCGGCGAGATTCCTTGACCATGTTCAGACCACAACATCGAGTGATGTGCATCTAAAATTATAGTGGCATCATTATCCCATTCCTGCAGCGTTTGTTCGAGTGTACCTCCAGAATCATATATGCCATGTTGGCGTTCAATCCAATGCCCTATTGGCGGTAGTGGTTCACGAATGACCTTTGCAATAAGTCCTGCAACTGACCTTTCATCCGCATGCATTCCTTTGATCTCAGAACCGTTAAACTTTATTCTTCGAGATGGTCCTGGTCCTCCACACAAATGAAGGATACATTCAGTATTTTCTCGAACACCATGGCTTGTGAGAAGTGAAGCCATTAATCCCCGAACCAAGACATCCATGCGACCAGCTCCACCTGCGAGATCGTTCAGTGGGAGTTTACCTTTTGCGAGTGCACGTTGTCCAATAATAGCGAATCGCCTCAAACTACTCATCCCCTGTTGTCAATAAGTGTTCGAATGGCTTCGTGCATTTCATCGATTGTTTGCAATGCGAAGTCGACACCTTGTTCATCAACAAGGTAGGCACGTGGTTTTTCTCGTTGGTTCAAATCTTCAAGCCGGTTTGCAATCACAGCATTCATTTCAGAATGCTGTATTTGAGCGTGAGCACGGTACACAAGGTCTTTCTGCTTTATTCCTGATTCAAGTTTGAAACCAATTCTCAATGCATCTTTACATCGATCCCGTAATTCATGAATGTGTTTTAATGATTCTTGAAGTTGGAATTCAAGTACGCCTTGTTGGCTTGCAATTTTACCCTCAACAGGTTCTTTGACAACATAATCAAGTACTGCTGCAGTGTGAATCCAGACATCAATGGAGTCATTCGACAGTGCTATGCATTCATTCAACATCTTTTCAGGAGTGGGAGCGTGAATACACAACGGCAACCACGATGGCTGTGGTTGGGTTGTTAAACCTACAACGCATGAGACATCGTGACCATATCGATACAACATGTCTGCGATTCCCCAGCCAGTTGACCCTGTGCTCGTATTTGCTACATATCGAATATCATCAATGTGAGATTTCGTTGCACCCAGTGTGATGACCACAGATGCTGAAGTACTCGCGGAATGAACGAGATGTGATGTATGGGCAACAATAGCCTCATGAGAAGGGGTTTTTCGTTTCCCTTCATCCAGAGAACCCCATAGGATGTGGGCACCGTCTGAAATGATGCGTTCACAAAGTTCACGAGTGACCGGTTCTTCTGCTAAATCCTCATGCATACTCGGTACAAAAATCGCTGGGGTTTGGCGATTTCTTGCAACGGACAATGCCATGAGTAACGGTCCGTGTTGGAAACCATGAACGGTTGATGCAAGAATATGTCGTGTGGCTGGTGCTACGACGATTGCATCCATGTGATTCAATGCCTCTAAATCACTGTCAAAATCGGTGATGACATCACACTGTGCTGCCCATTTTACTGCTAAAGGAGTGATGATTTTTTGTGCTGATGGTGTCATGATGACCGTTAATTCTGCCCCATATCTTCGAAACTCTCGGCACAATCTGACGGTATCTACAGATGCAATGCCTCCTGTAACGCCCAAAAGAATCTTCTTTCCTTGCAACGACTTGCCCTTTCCTTCAACATCTGTGTCACGAAGGGCCATGTTGTGCCGATGAATCTCCTCTTCAAGACCCCTTCGTTGTTGACATTCTCACATTAAAGGACGAATCTTGAATAAAGAGGTGCTCATAACAATATCATGGCGGAAGGGAAAAGGGCTGAAGACATGGTCTTCGCAGGAACTTCTTCTGCACATCGATATTCTACCGACCCGTACAAAGCAATCCTTCGTGGGACTTCAGTCATTTTGCTTGTTGATATTGCAATATTATGCTATTTTACGACCAGTGTATTCTTCGCCTTCATCGATTCGAATCTGAAATATGTCGTTGCACTTCTTTATCTTGGAGGCTATCTGCTCTATCGAGGATACAGGGACCAAAAAGACTGGGCCTATCCTTTTGCAATTGTCGTTCTGTATGTCATTGGTTTAGGTTTCGGAGTCATTGGACTAATCAATTGTCTCTACTTTGTCCTCACAGTTGACATCTTTACATTATTAATCGGTGTGATTATGTTATGGGCTGCACGTGGTTCAATTCAAAGGGCGAGAATGCATCACCATCCAATGTACAAGAGTGCATACTTTGGCCAAGAAAATTCACTTGAATTCCAGTTAGAAAGCGGTGAGATGCTCGCTGCATGTCCAACATGTTTGGCAGTTCTCGCCATTCAGCCAATGATGCTATCGTCGAAGGACACATGTCCCCATTGCAAGAACCCGCTCGTTCGAACTGAACTTGAGAACAAGTATGTTGGTGAAACCAACCAAGAAGAATAATTTCAGCGAGTTGCAAGCGTGAGGTTCTTCCACATCTCTTCAGGAACTTCCATCGAGAGTCGAAGACCACCCATGGCACCTAATCGTACTGGGTCATCAACGACGTGAACATTTACATCTCCCATATCAGAGAGTCGTCGCTCTATCATTGCACCTAGACCACGGATTCCAGAACCGCCACCAGCGAGAATCATGTTGCTTCTAAATTGGTCGTGATATTCTGGGTTCGATCCAGCGATGAGTTTCTTTACGTTGTCAACAATTGGGTCAACTATTGATTCACATGCGTTTTGTACACAGTCTGTGATGTCTAGAGTCATTGCTTTTCCTTCAATTGAGAAATCCACCATGATTGGTTCATCTGGTGGAGAAGAGGACACAAAGGAAAATTGTTCCTTCCATCGGCGTGCCATATCTTTCGTTACTTGTGCACCGTTGTATTTCTTCTTCACCTCGACAATGATTTGGTTATCGACATAGTCGCCAGCAAAGCCGGTGTGCATTTGGTCATCTGGTGTTGGCACTGTGCCGTACACACGGCAAAGGTCAGTTGTTCCTGCACCAATATCGATGACGAGTGTGTGTGTAATCATGTCGAGTGCATATGCAACAGCGAACGGTTCAGAGATAATCATTGCAGCATTCACTGAGCCTGCAGCGGCATCGAAAATCGATGTTTTGTCAACGTGACTGGCTTCAGCAGGTGCACCAATAACTGCAACGACTCTATCATAGTCCTCTGGGTCGGATAATCCGATAAGATGCGTAATGAAATGTGCGATAAACTCTCGGTCCTCTGGAGTATCTTTGATTACACCAAGTTCAAGAGGTCTGAAGAGATTCAAAGCAAGTCGATTTTTGAGTGCTTCTTCGCCAAACAGGACATCTCTTTTCAAGAAATTTCGTGCAATTGGGTCTTTTGGAGTCCCGATAACTGTGAGTTCTTCAACTTCATGTCCTTCTGAAGAGACCATCACAGATCTAAATGTTCCCAAGTCAATACCGATATACAGTGTTGTTTTTGCCATAGCGCACCAAATCTCCGAGTGTGCTTGACTTTATCAAGAATACCTCGATATATCTTCGTGCAGGGATGGCGTAAAAGTTCTATAGAACAGAAGTCTGAATCGTTTCAACACCATTGTTCGCAAGCATGGCAGTACCATGCGGAGTACTCGGAGAAAAATTCTGCCATTCTTGAACATCCTGTACACTCCTTGAGTACATTATCACCAAACACCTCACGTATCATTTGGATGTGATAGACTTCATCAATTCCAAGTTGTTGTCGCATAGCCCAAAGGAGTTGGTCTTCACTTGGAGAAATAATGCCATCTTCCAGGACCAAGTTGAGCACAGTTTTGTAATCATTAAAATCGTTAATATCCCTTGCGTCGAGAATAACACCACCTTTTTCTGCCACAATATCAGTACCGCCAGGGTCATCGACAAACAGAACAAATGATTCAGGCTTTAATGACTCATCTCGCAATTCGAATGATATTCGACATCCTTCAAGTGTGGCATAAACTAATTTGGATGACCGGTTGATCACATTTGTGATTGACCGCGCTGTATCTTCTTTTGATACACCTCGCTTCCACCCGGTAGGACTCCGCTCATTAAAGGCATAAAATTCGGTTCCGTGGCCAGGATATTCCAATCGAATTTCTTCTCCACCATCAAAACCATTTTCGACAATTGTTATCGCTGCGACTTCCGTGGTGAGTATATTGTCATCATCATCAAAACTGATCATGAGAGGTTTTCGTTCTTCTGCAGCTGCATTATAACGACCTTCCATCCCCTTCATCCATTTGTCTTCGAGTCGTTTTAGAGATTCTTCTTGCTCAGATGATAAGTCCTTTTTGATGCCAAGGACTTCTGAAAGTTCACCAGATGCAAACTCCTTCTTGAATTCATCAATCAACTCTGCATCTCTTCGATGAGTGGGTGGTGGTGCAATTTTTCGTTGTTCTTTGTACTCTGGATCTGGCCATTCGTAGTTGCATCGGCCACACATAAGGTATCCTTGCATGGTCGATGATTGCTTTTCACCACCACAACGAGGACAATCACCATCATCTTGGTAATTGAGATTATCAATTGCTTCGTTTCTACCTTTTCGCAATCCACCAAAGCCCGCCATACATGGCCGTCAGTATTGGTTTTCTATGAATGCTTTGTTAATCGAGCATGACCCTGGCTTTTCGACCATACCGAATAAATCCGTCTTGTGCGTATATTCTTCGGACAACAAGTTCAACATCAAGGTCAAAATCTAATTCTGGCTCCTCATCATCAACCATGAGGAAAACTCCGGATGGGTTCGTTTCTAATTTGACAAGTATTGATGTTAATCCGCCTAATATTGGGGCGCGAAGAGCAAATTCAGAAGGTGCACCAGCTGCAGATAATGTCGTCCAAGACTGAATTTTTCCCCTTCGACCAACATTTGAATTTGAGGAAGAAGGAACTATTTCACCAGCATCGGTTCGTTGCCGAGGTGGCCACATCACTGTTGATTCTGCGAATTGACCTTGCATTCCAAGTCGTGCATGGATGGATTCTTCGTACTGGGCTTTTGAAACATACGCTCCTTGGCTGATGTTTTGAGGTGAACATTCATCATCCCACGCTTTAGATATGGCATTATGAAACTCTTCATCAACTTCAACGATTGTAGGCAGTTCTGAAATTTCATCGATGTCTTGATTCGTACAGACAACAAGTGCTTCGTCGGCGACAAGAAAATACCATTCTGCATCTTCCGAACATGAAACGCCCGTAGCCGCAAAAATTGCTCGAGCATCCATTTCATCTCCACATCGACATGAGGAAATTTCTTGTCCATTCGATTGAAGCAATTCGAGTGCAGATATGGCTAGAGTTGTGTAATCACTATCCGGACCAAAAACTCGATGGCCGTTTAACCCGAAGGGTGATTGAAGAGCAACACCTCCATCAAATGATTCGAAGAGATATCCTTGCCATTGCTCAGTTGACAGGTCGATCCCTCCCGAATATGTGGACTGCACATGTCGCTCCCGAACCCCCAACATTGTGTGTTAACGCTCGTTCTGCATCTGTGACTTGTCTAGATGTTTCAACTTCATGACGAAGTTGATAAAAGACCTCAACGACTTGTCCCGTTCCAGTTGCTCCGAGAGGGTGCCCCTTCGACTTTAGTCCACCACTTGGGTTGATTGACACATCCCCTTCATTGAGTCGTCCACGTCCTTCTCGTGCGAATAATCCTCCTTCGCCTTTTTTCGTAAAACCTAAATCTTCTGTAGCCATCAACTCAGCGATGGTAAAGCAGTCATGAACTTCTGCAAAATCAATATCTTGAGGTGTACATTTTGCCGCATCGTAAGCTTTCTTTGATGCGATTTTTGTAGCCTGTAATTCTGTTACTGATGGGCGGTCATGCAGTGCTAAGTAATCTGAGGCACCCCCTGAACCTTGAATCCAAATAGGTGTATCCGTGAATGAATTGGCGATATCATCTCGTGCCAGAACGACACACGAAGCACCGTCGGATGTCGGACAGCAATCATACAAAGTAAGAGGGTCAGCGACCATGAAACCGTTTTTTGCTTTTTCAAAGTCGACAATTTTTTGAATATGTGCCTTTGGATTTTTAGCCCCATTTTCATGATTTTTAACCGAAATATGAACCAAATCATCGTGCTCCGAGTGATATTCATGAAAATGTCGACGTGCCATTAATGCATACGTGCCAGGAAATGTTAGGCCTGCTAATCGTTCCCATTCTGTATCGCCGGAAACACCGAGCCAGAACCGCTTTCTCTCCTGTGTCAAATCATTCATTTTTTCAATGCCACCGACGACAACAACATCTGCTTGACCACTTTTGATCGCCATAACCCCGTCGCGTAAAGCAAAACCCGAAGATGCACATGCATTTTCTACCCGCCGTGTTGAGATTCCCTTCATGCCAGTATGTTCCGTTAGAATTGCTGCTGTGTTACCCAATTGTGCACCACCAAATGCAACACTTCCAATAATGCATTCATCGACTTGTTTTGGACTGAAATCGCCGTCAATACTTGAAAATGCTGATTCACAGGCTTCGGACCACATTCCCTTGAGCCCGTGTTCATGGTTTCCGTATTTGGTTTGACCAGCCCCTACGACGGCTACATCTACCATGGCGATGCTAGGGGCACACAGCATTTGATACCAACGCTATATTTTTCTGAAAGGTGCGAATTCTTTTTGCGTAGGTTCTATGAACAAGCCACCCGCCGATACACTTTATGCTACGACAATGTTCGACACATGGGCATTTTTCAGGTACAAATTGCCCTGATTGTAATGACGAAGGAAAATTCATCATGAGTGACAGAGAATCGAATTCACTAGGACGAATGCTCGCATTGGTCCTTAGACACGACCCTGAAAAATTCGGTGTTGAAATGGATATTAACGGATGGGTGAGCACTCGGGAATTATCTGAAGCGATTCAAAGGGAGAGAAATCGGTATCACTGGCTCCGAGGATGGCATTTTGAGGCTATTGCAAACGCAGATAGAAAAGGACGATATCAAGTCGAAGGCGGGATGATCCGTGCAACATACGGTCACACCATCGACTTAGACCTCGACCTCCCAACCGATGATATTCCTGAAGAATTGTACTATCCATGCGAGGTTTCTCAGGTCGAATCATTGATTCAGTTCGGTATCACTGCAGGAGATAGAAAGCATGTCCATCTTTCCAAGACAATAGCAAATGCGATGGAAGCAGGGCATGTTCGTATTGATCGACCAGCCATTCTTGAAGTCGACACAGTTCGTGCTATTGCAGATGGCCACACAATTTACCGGGCAGGGACAACCGTCTACTTGATGGAAAGTGTACCAGGCGAATTTTTGTACAAAGTTGATGACAACGATGAGATCATTCAAGAAATCGTTGCACAATGGGAACAAGAGGAAGAATAATCACGATTTTGTTCCGCAGGCTGGACAAAAATCGATATCAGGTTCAAGATGCGCGTTGCATTTTTTGCAGTGGTTTGAACCCGCTATCAAAGCCTCAACTTTCGATGGCATTGGAGTTGCATGGTCCCTTTCTTTTGGTTGAATGATAAGGAGTGGGTCAACTCCATTTTGAACGAGTTCGTTGTATCGGTTTTTGAAAATTAAAGCCTCTTGTAAAGCGGATTCCAATTGCCATAGCCGATTCTCTCGTTCCAATTTATCTGGAATAGATTCAGTTTCTTCCAATAAATGTTGAAGGTGACGAATGAATTCATCGACTGATGGGCCATCTGCCATAATGATGCTCACAAGTTCGATGTTCATGAATGCTTCCAATCATGTCAGGAGTCATCGATATGAAAGAGAATGTGTTGCAGAAGTCATGGGAGAACGTATTGTTATGAAACTCGGTGGTGGATTGATTACAGAAAAAGATGAATTCCGTTCACCTCGTATCGATATCATCCAACAATGTGCTGAAGAGATAAAACAAATCATTCGGGACGGTTTTGAAGTCATCTTGGTTCATGGCGCAGGCTCTTATGGGCACCTTATGGCAAAGGAATTTAGGATTGCAGAAGGAAAAATTCCCAATTTTTCACACCATTATTCAAACTGCTCTTCTCAAGAAGAGGCCGTTGTTCAAATCCGCAAAGACATGCTGGAATTGAATCAATTCATTGTGGATGCATTGGTCGCTCTTGATATCGAGTGCCATACCTTCCCAACTCATGTTTGGGCAACGAACACAGGGCCTCAATTCGAAGGAGATTTAACTCAATTTTCATCGCTCCAATCAAATCATGTCTCGATTTGTTATGGAGATGTGGTTGACTGTGATGGGGATGCTGAGTTCGGAATATTATCCGGCGACGATCTCGTCTACAGATTAGCGTCAGAAATTTCTGATGTTCGACGCGTCGTCTTTGGGCTTGGTGGGGTGGATGGTGTCTTGGAGCAACCACCAAAACAAGGGGAGGAGCAACTCTTGATTCCTCTCATGAACCCAAATCGAGAGTTTACGCCTCAACATCAACATGAAATTGATGTCACAGGAGGTATCGGCCTCAAGGTTTCGAGAAGTTTTGACCTTGCAAAAGCGGGTATAGAAGTCATTTTTGTCAATGGCGAAGTTCCAGGAAGATTGACCGATGCGTCGAAGAATGACCCTGTAATCGGTACTAAATTTGCGTTATTTGCTCAGTAAATACAAGAGAACTCTTCATGTATTGAGTGCTCATCGATGAAACTGGGGATAAATCTTGTCGAATCCAAAGATTGTTCTTGATGAAACACAATTGTCTGTGTATTCTTCTCACGACGCTGACCAAATAGAGATGATGGCCGAAGCAGTCATTGAAGTTGATGAGCGTGACATAATTGTTGGTCCGATTTCAAAACATGAATCACATTTTGGCCCAGGTTCATTCCATAGAGCATTTAGCGTCCTTCTTTTCAACACAAATGGCGAGCTATTGTTGCAAAAAAGAGCATCATCAAAAGTAACCTTCCCGGGTGTATGGGCTAACTCATGTTGTTCTCATCCATTACATGTCGACAATGAAATGGATGCTGAGAATGGAGCAAAAGTCGCAGCAATACGAAAAATGGAACAAGAACTGGGCATCGACCCTGCAAGCATCAGCATAGATGATATTCACTTTATTACAAAAATGCGTTACTCTTGTCGTATGGATGAGCATTGGATAGAACGAGAGATAGATCATATTCTCTTTCTTCAAGCTGATGTTGACGTACAACCAAATGAAAATGAAGTTGAAGAAATCATGTGGGTATCGATGAACGAATTGGAAGAGATGTTGATTTCTGAATCAGATGAAATTATCGCACCTTGGTTTCGCTGTATTGCGGCTCGAATTATGGATGAACATTGGTGGTCATGTGCTGAGAATTCATCGAGCCCTAGTCACTTGGTTGACGACTTAATTCATGACATGGGTGATGTGTCCCACATGTTACCAAATGCCGAAGGAGCGGGATTGATGACGTCCATACAGGAAATCAAACCGCTCGTAGAATCACGTATTGAATCCAGCCTACGTGCCTGTCGTCATGAGCGACTTTCTGATGCGATGATGCATCTCATTCTTGGTGGAGGAAAGCGGCTTCGTGCGACCTTGCCATGGCTTGTAGCCAAGGCTGTAGGTGATTCTCATTCAGGGATTCTTGATGTTGGAGCTGCAATAGAGACAGTCCACAATTTCACTCTCGTTCACGATGACATCATGGATAACGATGAGGTGAGAAGAGGAAGAAATGCTGTTCACATTGAATTTGATTCCCCGACTGCCATCAATGCAGGTGATGCTATGCTCGCAATCGCTTTTGAGCGAATTGTGATGGCTGAATCAGTTTCAAACGATGACATTGTGGCATTAGTTGATCGAATTGCAGGAATGGTTCGAAAAGTCAGTGAGGGTCAACAACTCGACATCGAATTTGAAGACCGTATTGCAGTTTCCGAGGATGATTATTTTGAAATGATCGAAGGTAAAACCGCAGTGATGTTTGAAACCTGTGCTGAAATTGGTGCTCGTCTTTCAGGAGCCGATGATGATACGATACAATGTATGGCGGAATGGGGACTCTCGCTTGGCTTATGTTTTCAGTTGATGGACGATTTGATTGATGTCCTCTCCGATTCAACGACCTTAGGGAAACCAGCAGGTTCAGACATCGCACAAGGAAAAAGGACTTTGATGGTGATACATGCACTCAGCCAACCCGATAGTGACGCAAAAACACGCCTTTTGTTGTCTCTTGGTCAGGGAGAAAATGTTGACGATGCAACTCTGCAATCCTCATTAGATGCATTATCCGAACTTGGTTCAATCGATTATGCTAAAGCAAAAGCAGAGCATTATCATCAAATGGCTCACAATTGTCTTGACCGTATTCCCGATGGACCTGGTCTACGTGCATTGAGAGAGTTGACAGATTTCCAACTCTCAAGAATTCAATAGGTGATGTCATGACGAAGTATCTTTTCATTGTCCGACTCAAATCTTTCTACACTTCAACATCAGGTGATCTTGTTGGTAAAGGAGAATTCAGTCTTGAAATAACCGACCAAGAGGATTCACATCGCTATCCAAAAGAAGGGTTTATCGCCTTAGGAAAAAATGAAACATTCTCACCTGAGCCAATGCCGACTCTAGTTACCGGTATGATTGAAACTGGAGGTAACAAAAGCCTCAACATCAAAGTAACAGAGCATGATGTACGTGATGATGACCTCTTTCTCGACGGCCAATTTTCGATACATACGGAATTTCTTGAACAAGATGTTGTTTTGAACGGCACAGAATATGAATGTAAACTTGAACTCAATATTGTCCTTGAGGAACTTGAATTTCAAATCTAACTATCGCGAGATTGTGATACTGATATCGTCTTGTTTCACTTTGAATCCTGCATCTTTCATCATCTTTAGGACTGTATCTAAAATTGCTTTTTCAGTACCAGGTGCTACATGTGCTGGCCAGACTTTCACGGAAGTGTCATGTGAACCGGAAACAATCATTGTACCATTGTTGGAAAAATTTAGACCACTTACTGGACCCTTGTGATTTCGAAGTGAATGAATAACAGTTCCCATTGCATAATTCCAGAGTTGTATGTCATCATTGGATGTACCAAATGCAACAACGTCGCTATATGGTGAAAATTGAACCGAACCAATATTTTTTGCATTTGATTGAATTGTTCTTAATTCCATGCCTGAAAATGTGTTGTACATTCGTAGTAGGCCTCGACTTACAACAACTGCGATAACATCACCATTCGGAGAGAAAATTGCTTGTTGTGGTACATCATTGACTTGGATTGTACGTTCATCGATAAGAGAACCATCATTTGTCCAAAATCTCAACAAACCATCTTCGCATGCTGTCATTATCGTGTTGCCATCAGGAGAAAAATCTGCATCGAGAACTGCTCCTTTGTGTTTCGACAGAGCCATCATGTGTTCTCCTGTAGAAGGATTCCAGAGTCGTGCTGTTCGATCATGTGATGCTGAGAGTAACATTTTCCCCAGTGGAGAAAAAACAACTTTGTTGACTCTTTCTTTGTGATGTGTAAGAACTTGACTGGAAATTCCTGTTGTAGTATCCCAAATTCTAACTTGTCTATCACTCGATGCAGACGCTAGCATTTTGGCATCTGGTGCGTAAGATATTGAATTCACATGACCAGTATGGCCAGATAGAGCTCGAATATGTTCTCCGGTTAATGGATTCCAAATGCGAATGGTGCCATCATGTGATGACGAGGCAAGTTCGGAATCATCAGATGAAAATGCCACAGATACGATTGCATCTTTGTGATGGTCCATTGACATCACGTTGAGGGGTATTCGGACCGAAACAGTACCTTCTCTATCACTCATTTCTCGAATGGCGTCAGCAAATCGCTGTTGGAGGATTGAAACTTCCTCGTCCTTGTTGCGCTGAACTTCCATTTCAGCGATTGCTTTTCTTTCATCGAGTTCTGTTGCTATTTGGGCAAAAGGGTTTGCTGGTGCTTCGCCCTCTCCGGTCATGTTCAACCCACCACAATGTCATACATCAATTCGATTCCTGTATGGAAACGATTTCAATCAGCGTAATACGATTCAGGGTTTGGTTCAGGCTTGAGTCCTTTCCGTTGTCGTATTTCTCCAACGACTTTGTCAAAGAGTTGAGGTGGAAGCATTTCAAAACCGAGGTTTTCTGTGTTCCAAACTGCACGGCCTTGTGATGCTGCTCGAATGTCATTTGAAAAGCCAAATGTTTCAGCGATAGGTAATGTTGCAACAACCGTTGTAACGGAGCCTTCTGAAGGCATATCTTCGATGATACCTCTTCGAGTTGTAACTTCACGAGTGACTTGACCGAGCCAGTCGTTTGGCACGGATACAAACGCTTTCTGCATTGGCTCAAGTATAATTGTGCGTGCTCGCATCATAGCACCCTTGATTCCGTTTCGAACTGCAGGGATTGTCTGGGCGGGTCCACGGTGAATCGCATCTTCGTGGAGTTTTGCATCGACGAGTCGAACAAACATTCCTTGTACTGGTTCATCCGCAATAGGACCTTTTGCGCACACTTCATTGAATGCTTCGATAATCAATTCACGAGTTTCGTGGAGGTTTTGGATACCCTTTGTATCATTGACCAAGACATTGGTCCCATTGATGGCATAGATTTTCCTCATGAGATCCTTGTCCATGCCATATTCTCCAAATCTTGAACCAACTTCTTTCGCATCGGATGTTCGGACTGGTCCGTCGCCTAGTTCTCCACTACGCAATCCTTGGATGACCTCATCTGAGAGTGCCTCAACTTCAAAGTAAAATCGGTTGTGACGGTTTGGAGATTTTCCTTCAAATGGATTGCCGTGATTGTTTGATTGAATACCTTCGCGATAGACAACAATAGGAGGACTAACCTTGACTTTGATATTTTGCTCCTCTTCGATTCTGTACACTGTAATCTCAAGATGTAATTCACCCATTCCTGCAAGAAGAGCTTCTCCAGTTTCTTGATTTGTTGTGACTTGAAGTGATGCGTCTGCTTTTGCAAGAGAGCGCAAGGCATCAATGAACTTTGGTAGGTCTTTCATACTCTTTGGCTCTACAGCGACAGTTACGACAGGATCGGAATAATGTCGAATTGCTTCGAATGGTGTGAAATCTTTGTTGCGTGATAGGGTGACACCAGCAGCCGCTGAGCGAATACCTGTGATTGCTGCTATGTTTCCGGCAACAACTCTTGGAACAGCTATTCTATCGCCTCCAACCATCATTGAGACTTGTTGAACACGTTCTGGTTTAGCAGCTCCAATGGCAAATACCTGCTCACCTTGATTGATTGCACCGGAGTAGATTCGACCTACAGCGACTTCTCCTGCGTGAGGGTCCATCCAAATTTTAGTGACCATCATTGCAAGTTCTGCTTCTGGGTCACAATTGACCATTGCTTTACCAACATCGGAGTCAATGTCGCCAGTCCATATGTTTGGAATTCGGTATGGCTGTGCATTCACTGGGCTTGGCAGTTTGCTGACAGCCATGTCGAGCAAGACTTCATGCACTGGGGCTTTTTGGGCGAGTTCCTTTTGATTTTCGTTGTTACAATATTCAAAGATATCTTTGAAAGAAATTCCGGATTTTTGCATGTATGGTACGGTAATACCCCAGTTGTGATATGCTGAACCAAATGCAACTGTACCTGCACCAACATCAACTTGCCATTCCTTTTTGAATTCTTCAGGTGCAAATTGCTTGATGAGTTTGTTGACCTTCTGGATTGTGCCTTTGAATCGCTCCATCATGTCTTCTGGAGTAACTTGTAATTCGTTGATGAGACGATCGACTTTGTTGATGAAAAGGACAGGCTTTACTTTTTCTTTGAGTGCTTGACGCACAACAGTTTCAGTTTGGGGCATCGGACCTTCAACAGCACAGGCGAGGATAAAACACCCATCGACTGCACGCATGGCACGAGTCACGTCTCCACCGAAGTCGACGTGACCTGGTGTATCGATGAGGTTGATGAGATAGTCCGTTCCTTCAACAGAGTGCACCATGGAAGCTGAAGCGGCGTTAATGGTAATGCCACGTGCAGATTCTTGTTCGTCAAAATCAAGAACACGGGCAGCACCTGCTAGTTCATTAGACATCATACCGGCACCGGCGATGAGGTTGTCTGACAAGGTGGTTTTTCCGTGGTCAATGTGAGCAGCAATACACAAATTTCGAATTTGCGGCAATATGTTCATAACTTCTGTTGCTTTCTTGATGTTGTCTTCTTTTCTTCCCATGGTTTTCACCTAACCTGATTGTTCTTGCCGACCCGAATTGGGTTCTTAAGTCAAACGCACGACAGCGAAGTTGGACTGTGCTTCATCGAGCAGAAGCCGCAACACGTTCTTTGTCTTCTTTCTTATTGACAGCAAATGAAGTAGCATCACCCTTTGATGCCTTTGACAATTCATTAACAATACAAGAGGTCAGTGTTCTCTTGGATTTGTGTGTGCCCTGTTGTGCACCCTTTGCAAGATTTCCAAGTGCAACGTCGAGTCTTCTTGATGGTGAGGAGTCGACTGCTTTAGGTTGTGCAACTGCACCGAATTTAATGTACGTAATTTCTTCTCGAGGTGCTGCATGTATGATTGCGTCCACAAATGTTTGAAGTGGGTTTTCTCCGGTTTGATCTGCAATCTTATCGAGGGCTTGCTCAAATGCTTTCATTGCACTTTGCTTTTTACCCGTGTAGGCGCCGGTTCGCATGAGTTTGTTGATGTATCGCTCGACGACTGAAAGTTTTGATTTACCAAACCAAGAGTTAGCGTGGCGACCACCTGTGTGTGGTACACCAACTGTTGTGAGATTGACATATGGTGCGAGACCAGGGTCGCTACATGTGACTTCACTAGCATCCCATTTTCCGAATACCTTGGTTCCAATTCCTGCAATAGGTCGTGTGTCAACTTCTTGTTCTTCCATATCATCACCTCATCGAACTGGCTTCTCTTTTCGTCCACGAACCATCTCATCAAGCGAGACGCCGTTGACTTGAATGACTTTGTAACGAACTCCTGGAATATCTCCGTACGAACGACCCATACGTCCTCCGATACCTTCGACCATGACTTCGTCGTGTTCATCAATGAAATTAATCGCACCATCTCCAGGTGCGAATGCTGTGAGTTTGTTGCCGTTTTTAATGAGTGAAATTTTCACTGCTTTTCGAATACCTGAATTTGGTTGCTTAGCTTCGATTCCAACCTTTTCAACAACGATGCCTTTAGCTTGCGTAGAACCTGCGAGAGGATCGTGCTTCTCTCGACTTTTCAACATTCTTTTCTTGTATCGTCGGTCTGACCATCGAAATTTTTGGCGGTCTTTTGCCATTTTTGCACCAGCAAATAATCCTCGTCCCATGTTTGAACCTCATTCGTGCAGCGTCGTCCACTTAGCGCCCATATATAACCAAATCCCCTGCACCCGAGACGAATGAAATTGAATTGTGAATAACATTCAAACATCTTCGATAACTCGACGAACCATGGCCTTTCGTGACCATCTTGGTGCAGCACGTTATCATTCAGAGTCGGTTAGCCTTGTTCACGAGATGCGAAGGGTTTCGGAAGAACATCAACACGGAATGCTTGTTTTTGACAATATTCGTGAAGCACCACATCATAAAGCGGTCATAAATTTGCTTACTCGAGATCGTTTGTGTGAAGCCATTGGGATCACGCCTTCAGAGTACATCGATACGCTTGGATGGGGTATGGATCATCCCGAAGATCCAGTCCACATCGAAGCCACGCATGCTCCATGTTTCGAGCAAGTGCAAGATGGTGTGGACTTGACTTCGTTACCAATCCCACATCACTGGGAGGCAGATCGTGGCCGATACTCATCGGCAAGTATCATCATTGCTGAAGACAATGGCATTCGAAATGTTTCGTTTCATCGTCAGTTTCTGAGAGACAAGTCTCATCTCGTTGTTCGCCTTGTACCACGACATTTGCGTACTATGGTCATGAACGCACGCAACGAAGGTCGCCCGGTTAAAATTGCAATTGTCAATGCACCAGACCCTGTGGTCCTGCTTGCTGCAGCGATGTCGTTTCATGAAAACTTGGACGAATTAACTGTTGCAGCTGCATTACACAAGAAACTCTACGACCGTCCTCTCGAGGTTACAAAAGCACCAAATGGCGTTACTGTTCCGTCAGATGCTGAATATGTGCTATGGGGTGAAATCACAATCGAAGACGACGAAGAAGGCCCTTATGTTGACATAACTGGAACTGTTGATGATGTTCGACATGAACCTGTTATTCGGGTAGACGGTGTGTCGCATCGTTCAAACCCGATTTTTCACGCCCTCATACCCGGAGAGGCTGAACACAAGACATTGATGGGTCTTCCGAGGTCGCCAACGATCAAGTCTGCTGTATCAAATGTCGTTGATTGCATTGATGTGCATATGACCGAAGGTGGATGCGGATGGCTCGCAGCAGTCATCAAAATCCGAAAACAAAACGATGATGATGGCATAAGAGCAATTCATGCTGCATTCGAGGGGCACAAGAGTATGAAAATGGTTACAGTCGTCGATGAAGATATTGACATCACCAATCCAGTTAGAGTTGAATGGGCGATGATGACGAGATGGCAACCAGATAAAGACACCGTGATTCTTGAAAATCAAAAAGGCAGTTCGCTCGATCCGTCCAGATATGATGACGGAAACACCTCAAAAATTGGATATGATGCAACGATAGATTCATCTAAAGACAAGAACGGATTCATGTCTGTCCAATTCTGAGCGTGATGGCATGAATGAAAGTGATTCTACACTTCACCCAAGAAGAAACCTCGGTAATCGGTACAGAAGTAATGCTTTGAAATTTATTCGTCTCGCTGAAACTGATGTTGAACGTTCAGAGGAGCATATGAATTGGGCTGAACAAAATGCGAGACAGGCATTGCTTCATGATTATACAGACACGAGGAATTGGATTTGTTTGGTAGATTTAAAAGTTAGAACCAAAGATACCAACGGGTTACATGCGGTGATTACAGATTTGTTTTCAGTCCTAGGTAGAGATCCTGAAAGGTTAAAACAACTTAACGATGTAAACTTTCTTGAACACGGAAAAGAACTCGTTCATGCGGCATTGCTCAAAGATCCTTTAAATCCAAAAAATTGGTGGGACGATGTTGTATCTTCTGAGCCAGAAATTCTTGTTCAAGAATTCGTGGAACGATGCAAAAGGTTAGATTTTCGAGATCAAAGAGCAAACATTGTTTTTGCCCGACGTTTAGAGCAGTTGCAGGCATATGGATATGAAAATGAATTTCTAGAAATTGCTCACCATCTCCTTGCTCATCGACCACAAAACCACGAATTATGGATGCAAATTGGTCGTTCTCATGAACGTCGAAATGAGTATGACCAGGCATGGTTATGCTATGACCATGTTCAACAGTTGAGACCTCATCTTTTCGTTCGAGATGAATTCTTACAACGGTTAACAACTGAACTTGATGGAAAACAACAACCACCATGGTCTGCACCAACTGTTGCAGACCGTCATGCGTTCTTGGAGAAAATGGAACACCTTACCAGCCGCTTGCGTAAAGATGTCGTCGATTCTACAGTTGAAGAAATTCACGAGGAACAAACAGATTCTATAGATAAACAAAAATTACTCGAACTAATTTCAAGCGAGAACATGGAAGAGGCGTTCTTTTATGCGCGTCGACTCGTTGCACAAGGTGAGGAATGGGCCGACGAATATCTTCGTCAAATACAAGAAAAATTGGGTTGATAGTATGAATAGCCCAGTTTTTGTTCTTGCTTGGGTGACCCCAAAGGAATCATTACAAAATGGTCAGTTAACCTTGCCAACATTGTTCGTTGAACATCCAATACGAGGATGGGAGATACCAGGGGGTCACATTGAGGAAGGTGAGTCACCAGAAGATGCTCTTCATCGAGAATTGCTTGAAGAAACTGGATGCAGTGGAACAATTCATTGCTGGAATAAGGAATATTATCCTAAAGGTTGGGTAGCCCATGTCATCCTTGATGATGGGCCAGATGGTGAGTTTTGGAATGTAGATGACCCATCAGTGAAATGCATAAAATGGTGGTACGATATTCCTCCTGTAAAACAGTGGACGACAAAAGAATTCAGTGATTTAGATCTATATTTTGCTTCATGCGATTAAACTTGAGAAAGTACAGATAATCGTGCATTCCATTTTGCTACGTCTTCAGCATTGGAAACTATGCTCATGCAGAGTGACGCTAAAAATGCGTCTTCGACATTCTCTGGGTGAAGAAGAAGAAATGACATGCTTTCAAGCTCGTCTAGATGAAGTGATATTCGTAACAAAGCCTGTAAATCAGGTCGATGTGAGCCTGATACATTTCGTTCAATGTTCTCTAAACACCAAGAGTAGACGCTTTTGAGGTCATTTGGTTGAACGCTTAATTGTGGTAATTCATCTTTGAGGTCTCGAGGTGCGATATCTTCAACTTGAATGTTCATTGGAATAGCTTCAGGATTCTGGTGTGGTAACGAAATTTCTACAAAAAGTGTGCCTGCTTCGATGGCCATCATTATTTCATTTGCAAGAATACTGTGATAATGTGCATTCCATGCATGCCGAGCTGCATCAAAGTCATGGCCTAAAGCGTAATGAATTCTTGAAGCCCCCAATCTCGATATTGCTATCGTCTCATGAGCATGTCCGCCATGTCGTGAGATGTCACCGTACACTTGCAAGGCCATGAGTTGTTCTCCTCTAGCCATGTGATATGCTGCTTTGTTAAGCAATGACAAATCGTGGTCTCGACTCGCTTTGCTTACAGATTTCAATCGAGTTTCAGCCCAAGTTAAATCTGATTCTGCCCCTTCAAAATCACCCTGCTCAAATCGTACCAATCCACGTTCCATTCTGAGTCTTCCTTCAAGATGTACATCTCTATGTTTTTTCGTACAACAAATTTCTAACGCATGTTCTATAGAATTGAGTAAATCGGTATTACCTTCGAAACGATGTCGTACTACATCCAAAACTGCTACTTCTTGTGGCCGTAAATGGTTCATTATTTCAGCCAATAACACAGGATTTTCGAGGTGAATGCATGCTTCTGCGAACGAAAGATATGTAATGGAATCTAAAGATGTAATCAATTCAAGCAAATCGTCGAACGAAGTAAATTCATTGTTTTCCCATCGCTCAATAAGATGAATTGTAGATGTCATTATGTCAACTCCTATTCGTTCTTGCTAAAATGTCGAGGAAGGCAGTTTCTGCTGCTATGGCGTCATATTCACCCGACCAACCGGCTGCACCATCATGCCCGCCTCCTTCTCCTCCCAATCGTTGTGCAACGTTTTCCATAATCGAACCTAATTTTACACCTTCTAAAACAGCCTCTCGTTGTGCACGACCGGTTAAGCGAGTCTCTCCATTTCGATGCCGTGTGATGAGGACTACATCGGTTTGTAATCCACGAAGAATATTCGCCATTTTTGATTCCTGCGTGCTTGCCCTCGTCATTGCAAGCGACCACGGTCCAGCCTGCTCGATTTTTACTCGCTGCATTCCTCTGAGAAGAACGCCTTGTTCACTTGGTGTGAGGTCATCCTGCTCAATATATTCAATGAATTCTTGAAAATCAATGGTTGTATGATGAAGAATTCGTTGCGTCACTGCAAACACATGCTCATCAGCATATTTGAATCGTCCAGTATCGGTTATTACACCCGCAAGAAGAAATTTCCTTACTGGTTCAGTAAGAGCATTTGTGTGAAATGTTTCTAAAAATTCAAAAATAATTTGAGTTGTTGAACGTGCGTCTAATTGGCACATGAGATCTCCCTCAGCAAGCTTCCAATCGTTTGTTGAATGATGGTCAATGACACATTTAGGTACATTTGGTAATTCCAACCCAGTTTGATTTTCAGCGGCTGCATCAACCACGATGATAGCGGCAAGTGAAGATGGCCATGAGGTATTTTTGTCAGAAAGTATTCGAAAGGGTGCAGAAAGGTCACCTACTAGTCGTTTAGATAATCGATTCATGTGTAGTCCGCACGCCATAAGGTTTGGATGGATTGAAGCCAATGATATCGATGAACCAATCGTGTCCATATCACCATTTTTACCGCACACGACTGCAATGGCACCATTATTCACATGCGATTGAATCCATGATTCCAATGCCAATAAATCCGCATTGTTTTGACGACTCATTCTTTTTCCTCTTGCAATGATTTCTTGAGTTCTTCGTAATTCTCTATCAATTGCTTTTCTCGTTCGATGATACGCTCCAATGATGTTGACAACAATTGTATGGTGTGTTCTAAATCTTCTACAAGTTTTTCTCGGTCATGAACTTGAATCATCACCCCACCAATTTGTCGCAAAATAGCCATTTCTTCGGGCTGCTCTTGAACTGCAATCACAGTGTTTTCAAATTCTTGTACTTGTGACTTCAGATTTGCTACTTGCTGGCGAGCAGCTTGTACCTCAGTAACAACCCGTTGTATTGCCTCCATTGTTTCCATATCATCACCTATTTTTCCGTAAGTCTTCGAGTTCTTTAAGCACGTTGTCACATGCTATGATTCCTCTCATACGAGTGTTCCACATTGCACGGAGATCTTTTGCTGAATTCTCGTTAAGTGAGAATTGAAATTTAGTATCCGACAACCGTTCAATTTCACAATCGGTTGCTAAGCCATCCGACAATGCGGTTGAGTACACGTTGTCCTTTGCTGATATTGTAGCGACCAAGTGCCACATGGGGTATCCCCATCACTCTTCTTCTGAGGTTTCTTCCAATGAACGCTCGTATTCAATTGCTTTTTGTTGAGCGATGTAAGCCATATCAGCGGTTGTTGCACCTTCAACAGCTCTTCGAAGAATTCGGTTGTTAAAGTCTGATGCACGGGTGAAAGGTTCCCAAGCGCCACCTGCAAATGTATGATCGCATTTTCCACATGACCAAATACCGACGGACTGGCGAGTTACCTTTGGATATTGACAAACAGGGCAGGTGTATTTCTTTGACCTTTTTCGCATAGCAGATCCTGCATTTCGTCGAACAGATACACCGTATCGTGCACCAAATCGAGCCGTTGCTCCTGCTTTCTGTGTTCTCTTTGCCATCAGTTACCCTCCTTTTCATCGACGAGTTTTCGAAGTTCATTGCATCGTTGTTGTGCCACCTCAAAGATCTCGGCAAATTCAGCGGGAGTGAAAACCCCTTTTAGCCCCTTCTGTAATGAGTGGACATGGCCTTCATCTCCCAATGTGATGTGAATGCGTTCATCTCCGCCCAATTCTTCCTCTTCTGATGGGTCGTAGACATAGCGTCCTCCGACACGGGTAAACGATGCCATAATCGGTGTTCCATTGACTTTCAATTTGTAATCTTCACCAACATCAAATCGTTCTGCTGGAACGATAGCTGTACGAAGTGCTGCAATGGCTGCAAGCCCACATGCATCAAAGATGTTGCCTTGGTCTGAAAGCACATGGATGTCAATCATAACTCCCCAAACTTTCTCACCGGGAACAATGCAAAGATCATCCATATCAATGCATCCTGATTCTCGAATACCTCGGTCAACAACACGGCCAAGTTCAATTGATTGGGGTGATGGCGGACCAGGTTCATACTTGACGTGAGCGACTGGACGCAATTCTGCACCACACATGAGCGATCCTTGTGTCGGACGGTCAGGCCACGGAGCACGAATTTCGAATTTGACTCCAGCATATACAATCGTTCCACCAACTGTGACTTTTGCAGAGCCTTCTGCGTTGTATAGGCAATTCGTTTCAAGTTTGAATTCTCGTCCTTCCCATTGGGCTCGTCCATCAAGACGTTCGCTTTGTTCAGCGAGTCTTGTTAATTCTTGTCGTAGTAAACTTGGGACAAGTTCAGCCATTATGCATCACCTCGTGTCTGTTTTTGCTTCAGTGCATCCACCATGATGTCATGAATTTCCTTTGCAGCTTTGAAATTGTATTCCATGGCAAGATCGAATTCATCAGGTGACAAATCACCATCCATCTGTAAGAATGCGATTTCACCAGTATTGGGAAGAATACCAGCCGGTAAATCGGCTTGTCCGTAATTGTCTTCTGCTTTATCAAGGTCAAGAACGACGGTATCTTCGATTTTTCCTGATGCCACACCGATCATCAAATCTCGCATAGGTATCCCTGCATCTGCTAGTGCGGCAGTTGCTGCAGTAATGCCTGCACATCGAGTTCCAGCCTCGGCTGCTAGAATTTCTATTTCAACGCGAATTTTTGATCTTGGATACAATTCTACAAGAACTACAGATTCTAAAGCTTCTGCAGTTACCTTTGATATTTCTTGAGAACGTCTATTAAACCCGGGTCGAATACGGTCAGAAGTTGAAAATGGAGCCATATTATATCGAACATCAATGACTGCTCTGTCTTGGCGTTGAATTTTACGAGGATGTGCCTCCATTGGCCCGTAAACAGCAGCGACTGCAACATTGAGTCCATGCGTTATCATTGCTGAACCTTGTGCTGCAGGTAACACACCGACTTCAATTGATACTGGTCGCATTTCATCGACAGCCCGTCCATCAAGTCTTTTTCCATCATCACGCAGTAGTTGTACGTCTCCATATCCTCCCATTTTTTCACCTCATAGTTTATCGATTAAAGATTGTAATTCTTCCTTGTGGATACATTGTTTGAATGTTGAAATAAATTCCCGAACATTCCGCATTGCATCTACATCACCATCAAACCATATTCTCCCATTGTCTGTTGCAATAATTCTCGCATTTGTTGCATCACGAAGTTTGATGATGTTTGCATTCTGCTTACCGAGGAACGTTTCAATGAGATGTGCTGGCATGGACTCAATTGCTCCTTCGCCAATCTTCCTGAGACCCACACCTTTCATGGTGAGGACAACATTGTGACTTTCATCAACTTCTTGAACTCGTGCGAACACTGCATCACCAATGTCGAGATGCTTTCGAGATTCGCCAAATTCTACCTTCCATGGTGCAAGTGACATGGGTAAAAGACCTTGGAATGGCCCATTAATCTGAAGAAACCAAAGATTGCTTCTCGCTTCAACGACATAACCTATGATGAAATCACCTGATTGTGGCGTGTATGATGAATGGGTTGGGGTTACGGATATTGTTTGATTGAGTGAATGAAGATATCCGAATTTTGTTGAATAAAATTGACCTTCTTTTTCGATAACACCGCTTCCGTTTCGTAACCCGGAAGATGAGCCTAATGCTTCTCCCGGTGTCACGAGGCGCTGCTCGGCGCCACTTTGACCATTGGACATTCTTTTCTCTCCAATTGCGTGCACCAATGACCCCATGATAAAGGAAACCCTTTCACTTGAATTTCAGGATGATAATTCTTTGACTTCAATTTCACTTGATTTTTTCATCATTTGACTGATTAAATCTCCTTTGATTGCGGTGGGGCATTCGATGATGCACGCCCAATTTCCATCAGCCAACCATTCCTCTCTTTGTTGATATTCTCGCAACATTTGGTGGACGCCACCATATGCATTGTGTGGAACACGTATCGCCATGCGGGTGTTTTCAAATGATAGCGGAATAAGCGGCTTCAATCGTGTTATAGCATCTTTCACTTGAGCTTCAAGCCGTTTGAAAGGGTCGACTGAAAATCTAGATTCTTCTAATGCGAGTTCGATTCTTGTTTTTGGATGCGGCGATTTTGACCGTGGATCGACTGCTTGAGTGTGAATGTTATGAATGATTTTTTGTCTCATTTGTTCAACCATCTCTTTCCGTTGTTGAGTTGTAAGTTGAATCGTTCCTTTCGTTAGGATTCGTTCGACGATAGGATTGATGTCGAGCGTCCCGAAGACCTCTTGGATCACGACTTCTGTATGACGTTTTCCGGCCCGTGCATCTTCAAAGACCTCATCTAAAACCAGAAACTCATCTAAATCTACACTATCAGGTGAAGATTTGTATGTGTCGACGATGCCAGGGTCAACAAGCAATTCGAATCGATGACCTGAATATTCAAACCGTGCTAAAACAGCATCGTCAAGGCTGACCATAATCATCGTTCATTTTTCAATCATCGAGAGGTTTTAATCGATCAATTTGCTTATTGACGTCCTCTCGGTTTAGTATGGAGTAACCATTTTGGTCTACTACAACAACTTCCACAGCATCTCTATTCAATTCAGAATCGTTTGCGTCACGCAGTGCCTCGAGTCCTAATTTCATGGCTGCATTCAAGGTCAGTCCTTCTTTCCAATGTTGCTCAAAGTATTCGATAACTGAATTTCTTCCGCTTCCTATTGCACCTGCATGATACGATTGGTATGCACCAGATGGATCTGTTTCATACAAATGAATGCCATTTGCATCAACGCCACCAATCAACAATGCGGTACCAAATGGGCGAGAGCCACCGTATTGGGTGAATGATTGCTTGAAGTCACACAATTTTTTCACCAAAACATCAACAGGAACGTCAGCTGCATAGGTTATTCGGTTAATTTGTGATTCGACCCGTGCTCGAGCCACAAGTTGTCGTGCATCTGCAACCAATCCAGAGGTGGCAATTCCAATGTGGTCTGCTATTTTGAACATTTTTTCAATCGATTCCGGTATGATAAGTCGACTGACGATTCTTTTATCACAAACAAGAACAACGCCGTCACGAAATTTCAGACCTGCTGTTGTCGTCCCTCGCTTAACAGATTCTCTGGCATATTCAACTTGAAAAAGTCTGCCGTCGGGGCTAAATGTTGTGATACCGTGGTCATATCCTCTTCCGCTTGGCTGCATGGGTGTTCCTCCTGACGACACTTTATATGATTGGGGGTTGAAAAACTTGATTCTTTTTGCTTATGCTGTGGTGGTGTATGTGCTGAAGAATCAATAACCGGAAAGAATAGCATTTGTTGTGCGAGTAGCAATCATGAATTCTGGTGGGAAGGATTCTGCTTCCGCATGGTGGTGGGCATCATGTCGCGGTTGGGAGATCTCTCAAATCATTACAGTCAAAGTTGAGGGTGACGACTCGCACATGTTTCAAATTCCAGGTGTTGAAATTTCAAAAATTCAAGCATCTATTGCTGGCGTTCCATACCATGAGGTCAAGGTAACAGGTGAAGAAAAATTGGAAGTGCATCAACTGAAACAGCAAATTGCAGATCTCCAAATCGATGGTCTTGTTGTGGGCGCACTGCGTTCCGATTACCAAAAATCGAGACTTGAGCGGATGACAGAAGAATTAGGCATCCACATATGGACACCATTGTGGCATCAAAACGGAGAACATCATGTTCGACAAATGATAGAGAATTCATTTAGCATTATGATTTCAAGTGTCAGTTGTGAAGGTTTAGATGAGTCTTGGCTAGGTCGTATTCTCACCTTAAATGATTTTGAACAACTCAAAACTCTTTCGAAAAAATATAGATTTCATATTGACGGAGAAGGTGGTGAATATGAAACAATTATCTTAAGTGGACCTCATCTAAATCAAAAAATAAGCATAACATTTGAACCCCAGTGGGACGGGAAGCGTGGTTCGATTAAGATTCTTGAATACTTGACCTAGCGAGTGCTACGCATTCATCAACCAATTCTTGAGCAACGCCAATGTGATTCATAGGATCAAACATAATTTCTAAATCTTCAACAGAGAAAGACGCTGCGATTTCTGGTGTTCGACAACACACATCAAACAACTCCTCGTTATTGTTGATGGCGGTAAATGATGCGGTTCGTAGAATTTCATGTGCTTCATCTCGAGAAATGCCATGATCCACTAGTTCAATCATGACTTTTTCCGCCATCACGAGACCTTTCTGTGCATGTATATTTGCCAAACATCGTTCGTGATCGACCCACATATTCTTCAACACAGTTCGAGTTTTTCGCATGACATCCTCAGCAAGTGCAGAAGCATGAGATAATGTGAATCGTTCGCTACTTGAGTTCGCTAAGTCTCTTTCATGCCAAAGGAGTGCGTTTTCGTATGTAGGGATGATCATAGCCCTCACAATTCTTGCAAGACCGCTAGCATTTTCTGACATAATTGGGTTCTTTTTGTGTGCCATGGTGGATGAACCTACCTGTTTCTCAACATCAAACCCTTCACCCGCTTCAGCTATTTCAGAGCGTTGTAAGTTTCGAATTTCTTGACAAATCTTTTCGCATGTTGTAGCGATGTTGGCTAGCCAAGACACATATTCTACATACCTGTCACGACCCACAACTTGAGTTGTTACGAGAGGAACCGTCAAACCGAGGTGGGTTAATACTAGACGTTGCAACTCTCGGGCATGTTCTCCTTGAGCAGCACCGGTACCGACAGCTCCGAGGAATTTACCAACTGCTATTCTAGGTGCCGCCTCATCGAGTCGAATCAATTGACGTCGCAATTCGTCCAGCCAAACTGATGCTTTTAATCCAAATGTGATTGGCGTTGCTGCTTGTCCATGGGTCCTTCCAAGCATGACAGTATCTCGCTCTCTTTCAGCAATATCAGCACATTGTGATATGAGTTGACATAATTCGTTGCGGAGTAAGACAATACTATCACGAAGTTGCAAACCAACTGCTGTGTCGACGATATCATTTGATGTCGCACCGAGATGTATGCACCACCCCGCATCTCCTGCGGCTTCAGCCATTGCCTTAGTCAATGCCATAATATCGTGTTTTGTTTCTCTTTCAATCTCGTTGACTCTCTCTTTGCGTACATCATTCGGATTTGAAATAGATTCCACTGTTTTGTAATCTTCTTCAGAAACTTTCCCAAGTTGCCAATGGGCCCATATGAGTGCTCGTTCAACTTCAATTTGGCGTTCGTGACGACCGTCTTCCGACCAAATATGTTTGAAATCTTGACTGCCATATCTATAATCGAGTGGGCAGAATGCCATGATGAGCGGTACTAGGCTCGAAACAATAACCTTCCTATGGTCTAGTATCGAACAAATTTTACATCAACTGTTTGGGTTTGCTTGTGAAAAGGCTAGACGAACAAGGACAATTGCACCTAGAGCACTTAGAACAAACACCCCGCCGATAAATTCGGACATGTTGTACCAAATGATTGCTAATCCTATGATTGAAAAATATGAAATGGCTTGACATAGAGCACTTAGCCTCATGAGTAGAGAATAATTTGAGTCTTCTATCGAATCCTTTGATTCCAATACAAACGCATGGACCATGAAATATACTGCTTGAAATGGCATGCTTGCAGCAATAATGATTAACGCTAATTCTCTAGTTTTTGTAGGCCTAAGTTCTTGTTCTAAGCCATGAAACAGCATAATAGCCAAATTGGTACCAAGCAATGACGCCATAATCGACCATCGAAGGTCTGTTGATGAGCCAGTTTCTTGACTACCAGTCTCACCCATAGTTCCCTATCTTGCTATGAAGCATAATGATATTTACTCATGCGACAGGTGTTGGATGAAGGTTTTCGAACTGAACTACAATCGCATGATGAGGTTCATGACCCCTCCAGTAATTGTGGCTACGATAAGAAGAAGAATCATCATGGCAACTGGTCCATATTGATTCTTGTCATCGAACGCTGTTCCAAAAAAGCCATCACGAGAAATTGCATGACCCAGTGAATCAGCATCTTCGTATTGAGGTGCAGGGCGACGAGGGATCCGTTCAGTTGCCGCCCACGGTTCCTTTCCTTTGGCCATGGTTGTATGAGGCTAGCCCATCAATTAGAAGTTTCGCTGAGATGTCGTTGACAAAACAATCATTTCCTTCTGGCTTACAACACGGTATGTGACCCGGTTTTCAATCGAACTTGTAGATGCTCGAATTCATTTGGGTGTTGAAGGAAGTTGTGGAGGGACATCGTTTGGATTGCATTTGGCTGCTAATGAAATTCAGAACAAAAATCGTGTCCTATGGGCAGGTGAAGAGATGCCACATCCTCAACGATTCTCACAATTGTTTTCTCATGTTCCGCTTACTGAGTCTTCAAGATTCCATGCCATGTTGTTCGGTGTAAAGTTTGAACGAACTATGAATGAAATCCTTCTTGCATGTCACTCCCTACCTGGTCTGAGTCTCATTGTCCTCGATGATTGGTGCTCTCGACAAGGGCATATCGAAAAAGATCGTCTTGAACAAATACGTATTTTAGCAGAGAAGATTCCTTCGGGAATTGGAATGTTATGTATCTCAAAAGGAGGAATTCAAATGATGGATGGCGGGGACAAAGAATTTGATGTAAGGGCGAAAAATAAAATGATTGACATTGGATTTTCGACAGCAGTATTGATGAAGTCAAAAGATGGATACAAACGTATATTCACTCAAGATGGTGATGAAAATATTCTTGAAATCAATGATGAAGGGTATCACTTCACTGGTTCGAGCTCGGCTTGAAAGTCGAATTTTAGTTTTCAGTGTTTACAGTGGAATAATCCTCCTCATCCTCATCTTCAAGCAACTTCGCCATTTCTTCAAGAGCTTCTTCATCGGGTTCATCAAAGAGTTGAGGGTTTCTTGCACCGCCAGCTAGTTCGTCTTCACCTGCAATTTTAGGACCTGAACTTTCAAGGATTTGCTTCCTGTTTTGCATTGCTTTTCTTGAAATAAACCAAACCATGATGGCTAAGAATACAACAAGAGAAATAGAAATGATGTTCTTCTGTGTATCTTGGTCCATAATGCTAGTCTAGAATAGTTGTATTTAGAGGTCCCTATTGAATTTAGTCTAATGATAGATTTAGAGGCTTTGAGAGGTGCCTCCGTTGGTCATCAGGTGGTTCCATCCATACATCGAGAGGAATGGGGGGAGTAAAAGTGGTGTAATCATCTGCTTGTTTTTGTTTGCAAATAGGGCAACGAATGCCTTGTCCCTTGCCCATTGATTTCATTGTACGGTCGCATGTTGTACATTTAGGCCGGCCATTTTTTCTTGGTACCAGATGTGATATTTTCATATTTTCAACATGCAATACATTCGACATGTCATTGAGACCACGAACGACAATCACATCGCCTTCCACAAGTTGTTTGGCAAATCGATTCATCCCCCCACTCTCATGATGTATTCTTATTTCTTGATGACAATCCGATATTAGGTTGACGTGACCTTTCTCGAGATGCATTGATTGAATGAGGAATTTTCTTGAAGAGTCGATGTGGTCATTTGTGGCCTGATTTGTTTCAAAAATAAGATGACCTCGTGATTTTTCTGTGTTTTCTGCATTTATGAGTTGCAGACAAGCATGCTCAACACTTTTGGAATTGGTTCCTCGAATTCCAAAAAGAACTGGTGATTTTCCTTTTGGTGCCACAAGTTGATGATTATTTTTAGAATGAATAGCGAGAAAAATTTCACTGTGATTTGAGATCGAACGGAGTGTATCCAAGCATATCATTCGTTGACCTTTGGCACGAGGCTCCCTATATGCAATTGCTTCCCAAGACGACACCTTTGCTCTCCAAGCAACTGCACAAGTCGCACCGATTCGCCCATGGCCTCCTAAGGAAAGAACACCATTTGGTAACTCGTCCAATCGAACCTCTTGCCGAACACCTTTGAAGTACAATTCTTCTGGTGGTTGCTCTGTAAATATGACAAGACCTGGGTCTGCAGGGTGCTGCATTCTTGGTGAGTGATGTGAGTCTTGTACGCTTCCTTGCAAGGGCAATATGTTCTGTTCCCAAAATACGTTGATGTCATCGATAAATTGTGTGATATTGTCCACCTCTACTTGTGCACAAACTGCTGCATTTCCACGTGTACGTCGTGGAGCAAATGGCCACAATCTCACAAGTCGTACATTCAAGACAAGAACAGTCTCACCTAAACTCTGCAAGAGGTCATACAATGTTGATGTGGTGCATCCTCCGGCGAGTGAATCAGTATCGTCAAGACCAATCCAAAATGTTGACTTATGGATGAAAATCATCCCCTTGGTCAGCATCATTCAAGATTCTTGGTACGATTGATAAAAGAGAATTGTGGTTACGAATTCGAAAGGTGCGGGCTCCATAACCCCAACCTGCACCTTCATCAGTTCGCCTGTCTCCAACCATTGCATCATTTGGATGTGGGGAGAGAGGTTTATCACTGAACCAATTTGTTTCCTTGTAAAATGAAGCATGAAGCGTTGTCATGCCGTAACCATCAGAAATCTCAGGCGCCCCATGACGCAAAATCGATTCACCAAATCTTAACAAAGTTGATTCTGGCTTTCTACAGATGCATGATGACGAGAATTTGTGTGGGCAAGCGAGAACAAGGTCAATGATGGCATCAGGGTACATTTTTTCCAATTCGACAAACATTTGGTTGTGGATTGATGCAAGAACATGATGATCCCATAATTTGCGTTCTATCGGGGATTGGTTTGTTACGACACACACAAAATAGCCAGCTTGTTTGAGTTTTGATATTGCTTCAGCAGCTCCATCCAACAGGACCAACTCATTTGGATGATTGACATATGTGCTGTATCCTTCATTAATGACGCCGTCTCTATCGAGAAATGCAATAGCAGCCTTTGAATTTCGGTTGGCTTGGAATTTTGGGTGAAACTGAAAAAAAGCTTCACTCATAAATGTCGTGAAACAAAGACCATTCAAATTTTTTTGGGAATATTTGTTAAAGCGAATCCCGTGGAGGTATTGTGTCAGTGGACTCAAATCTCCCTGCGTTGCTAGGTGTCATTGGGATGACGCTTCTCGGCACATCGTGGTTTATGAGACGGCGAAAGGTGGAGTTGATTGCCAACCTAGGATGGTTTTCTAGCGGCCTTTCGTTTTTCTTTCAATCCTTTCACTATCTTGACATCCAAGATTATATTCTTACGATAATGACAGCATTATGTCTACCACTTGCAGTTGGAATGATGCTATGGGAAAAGCAAAATGACGACGAGTCAAAAATAGCGAGACATTGGGCTAGAGGTACAGTTGCATTTGCAGGCGGACCCTACCTTCTCATCGCTTACATTCCATGGTTAAGCGTTCTTGCAATATGGTTTGTTGCGTCTCAATCTGCACTCTTCCTTAGATTTGCTACAGGAACTGATATAGAGATTGGAACGACATATGTGAATACCTCATCAGGGCAATACACGTGGTCAGAATGGGATGGAAACAGATTTTTTTTCACAGATTTTGAGGGAGATTACCCTTTCCAAGCAGAACTCCTCTTGGCAGATGGCACTGGTATTGGGATTAATTTCGTTCTAGCTTGTACAGCAATACAATCAATGGTACTTTTTATCGGTGCAATTTCTGTACTTAACTTGTCATTGAAGAAAAGAATTCAGGTCCTTTTTCTCATCATACCATTCATTCATATCATGAATGTTTTTCGTAATGCAGGTTTGATTTGGATGCACATGACTTACAAGGATTGGACTTTCTACGGATTGTCGGTGTTCGAATTTGGCCATACTTATGTCGCTCGATTCGTCTCTCTTTTTGCAATGTTTCTCATTGCATTAGTCATGTTTGACCTCTTACCACAGATGCATCGTAATATCATGACATTAACGAGTCCATTTAGGAAGAATTCTCAGAAGTAATCCATTCAACCCATTGATTCGATTCACCCTTTATCCGATAATAATTCTTACCGGAATTTTCAGGATATTCGAGCCATTCGTAACCATTTTCGTCGACATTGCCTTCTAATCCTTCATCTGGTAGATTTTCATCTTGTGATTCTTCTAATGAAGGTTCATTGGTTGATTCAGTCGTTTTCTCTTCTACATTAACTTCCATCGAATCTTCCAGTGTTGGATTGAGGTGATCTTCAGATTGTTGTACAGGTGAAAATTCATCATAACTCTTCGTATCAAAGTCTTCTTGAATTTGATCAAATTCTTCTTGAGCCATTTCTTGATACCCTCCTCCGATTGAATTTTGAATTATGTTCGATTTAGGTTTCGTGGCCATCAACTGCACGAGTAGAATTGCAACGAGAAGGAGTACAACTGCTATCTCAATGAAATTGATAGAGGTATCATCGTTTTCTGAAGAAAGCGAATCATCGGGGTCGGTAATTTCTCCGTTCATATCTTGGTTTTCTGAAGCATTATCGACAATGTTTGTTGTGTTTTGAAATGTTTCATTTTCATATGTGGTGTTTTCATACGTCGTGTTGTCGTATTCGTATGTGTAATTATCATAATCGTATGTGTTGTTTTCATATTCATTCGTTTCGTTGAGGTATGTCGAATTGAAATATGTGTCATTTTGATATGTGTTGTTCACATATGTCGTGTTTTGATAGTTGTTTTGAACACTGGAGGAGCCGCTATTTGCCGGTGTTTCTCCGCTAGCACAACCTGAGGAATCAACGACTTCCCCTAGAGTCGTTCGTTCACAGAGGTCATACAAATCGCCAACTCCATCACCATCATCATCCCAATCTTCGTTCCAATCATGACAACCATCGCCATCAAGGTCGACTGTGGGATTTGTCCTCCATCCTGGAATACTTGTTGGACAATTATCATTCACATCAGGAACACCATCATCGTCATCATCTGTATCTTCACCAGCGTCTTGACAGCCATCACCGTCATAATCTGTGTATCGACCTGAGCGCCAATCAACAGTTCCGTTTGGACAGAGGTCATCAATGTCTAAGAAATCATCATTGTCATCATTATCATCCTCCAAACCGTCGTGACATCCATCACCATCGTTATCCGTTGTGCTATTTGATGCCCAACCCAAAGAGCCGCTTGGGCATGCATCTTGCACATCGAAAACACCATCTCCATCATCATCATGGTCCTCAGATGAATCAAGACAACCATCACCGTCGATATCAGTTAACGATGTTGATATCCATCCTAATTGGCCTGTTGGGCAGGAATCATTTGTATCATTGACAAGGTCATTGTCATCATCTGTGTCTTCTGTGATGTCTTGACAACCATCAGAGTCATAATCTGTTCGAATTGTTACCGGCGCCGGTATACTTGTCCAATTCAAATCACCTCTCGGACAAGCGTCCACACTGTCGCTTACACTATCGTCGTCATCATCAAGGTCTTCTGAGGCATCAAGACAGCCGTCAGTATCATGGTCAGAAGTGCTATTGCTCGTCCAGTTAAGTTCACCCATTTCACAAAAGTCTACCATGTCCAAAATGCCATCATTATCATCATCACTGTCGCACAAATCCCCAGTTTGATCGCCATCATAGTCTTCCTGATTAGGATTGTACATCGCTGGGCAATTATCTCTTGAATTTGTGATGCTATCAGAATCTGCATCAGGGCTCATTCGAGCGACGAACATATCTGAACCTTCTGAGGTGGTGAGGGAATCTAATCCAAAGATGTGGTCTGTTGTTTGATAGTGCAAGTCACCAGCTACTAATATCGATTGGGTAGATATGGCAGACACAGCATTAACACTACTTTGGCCCTCAGGTTGTTGCGCCCATTCCCATGAACCTGCAGTCGAAGCAACAGCAACAAAACCAGTTCCGGATGCCGCCAAAGTAGTTAGTCCAACACTAATCACGCCAGTTTTTTCTCCAACGACGACAATGCTTTGGTTTCCAACAAATCGTACCGAGCGAATTTCATCACTGGATGAACCTCCAAGCGAAATGGCCCAGTCCCATGACATCGAACTATTATTCCAAAACACGAGCATACCATCTCGGCCACCACCGGTGTTGACAGAGCAGCAATTCGGGTAGGAAATTGAACCTTGAAACCAACCCCCAACAATGATGTCACCATTTGCATTTACATCAATGGATTTAATCACATTAGAATTGCTGTGAGCAGATGGCGTTCCAAGCAAGGCTGCACTCATATTGTTGTGATACAACCGTACAAGTCCACCTCTACCGGATTCTGTGTATGTGTTTGAACCAGTCGAATATGAATTCCAATATCCTCCTTTGTCGTAGAGAATAGCCCCACCTTGAGGGTGCCCTGTGATTGATGATGAATACAGCGTGCTAGTATATCCATTTGAACCAAATCCATTATCCCAAGATGAACTACTTGCATTCCACATTGCGATACAAGTTCTATATGTGCTGCTGAATGAACGGATTGTTGAACCATCAACTTGGAGTGAGGAATAACAATTCCCCATCACATACACATTGCCGAGGCCGTCGACAGCAATATCATTTTGAATGTAATGATTTGTATTAAAATTGATTCGAGAATATGTGTCCCATCCATTGTTCTGTGTCCATGATATGACCCCATATTCATAGGAGGTGGTTTTCTGTATCACATTGGGTACGAATAACGAGTTTGCCCAAAAAAGACTAATCCATACCGTACCGTTTGGTGCTGCATCCATATTGATGCCCATTTTTCGGTAGTTATAATCTGCTGAACTCGACCAACTTTGATATTGGTCTCTCGTTCTTCCAAATGTTAACGAATCCGATGAAATCCAGTTTCCATTATTGTCCACAACAACGAGGATCAATTTTTTATCATCAAAAGTACCACCAGTGGTGTGTTGTCCAAATCTTAACCCCTGTGATTCTGAATAGATGAGAATAGCAGTTCTTGTCGATGAAATTGGTTCCATATCTATGACTTCTTCAAGTCCACTAATGCCAATATATGATTTCATTTCTGAAGATGTCGTTGGCCCGAGTGAATTTGTGGATACTTCCCATTTTGTTCGAACGAGGAAACCACCTGGGGCATCTGAAGTCATGGAAAAGGTGGTTGACGTCGTGTATGATGATGAGGTCCTTGGATTATTGTTCCATCCTGCATTGATGTAATCGTTGGAAGACGTTGTGTTTTCAACAGCATCGAAGTCAAAAACAAGCGTGT
>CAZTGO010000001.1:99882-263746 GCA_964613395.1 uncultured Candidatus Poseidoniales archaeon
TTGTAATGGTGTTCTCCTGCAACGAATATATTTCCGGCGGAATCTACGGCAACTGAAGTAGCTCGATCGTGAGCTGTTGCGATTGGCATTCGCACCCATTCAACACCATTTTGATTCGAAACTCTCATGACAATGCTATCGCTTCCTGTCCCTCCTCCATGGGATATCGTGGTTTGATTGAGGGAAAGTGATGATGAGGAAAACTCCCCTACTGCTATCGTTTTACCATTGTTATCCACTTTGCAATCATGGAGCAATTCTTGGCCACTACCACCATACATCATGCTATTCTGTAAAACGCCACTTGCTGAATACCAAGCAAGAAACATATCCTCTAATCCAGAGTTGGAAAATGAAGTTGAGCCTATGGTTAATGTTGAACTCGTCGACCAACCACATACAGTGATGGCTCCATTTGATGCTTGAGACACGCCCGTGATGTTGTCATGACCAGTATCTGCAATGGCGTTAAACCATGAAATTGTTCCGGTTGAAGCATTCAAGTGTGTAACAAATCCATCACGTGAACCTGCGTTGGTATGTGTAACTGTACTTGATGTAGTTGTCACTTGCAGTTGTGAAGAATCCGTTGTCCCTACGAGAAGAAGGTCATCGTTATTATCAAGTTCCATATCATTGACAAATTCTTCTCCAGACCCTCCAATTACCGTCAGCCAAAGCCATTTGTTGTCAAAATTTCTTTTGCCGATAAAAATATCATGAGCACCTGAGTTGAGGACATAATGGGAATCAACATGAACACCTCCGCCTCGAAAAATCCCAGAAACATATGATGTACCGTCAACCAACGATTCGACTTCTCGAATCCAAACATATCCAGCCTCATCGTCTTTTTCGACCCATTCCCAGCCGAGTGGATTTCCGGAACCAATAACTTGTTTCTGTGTTCTGTCTACGAGTTCTTCACTAGAATTTAAATCTCCTAACAATCCTGAAAATAACGGCAAGACAAATAAGATGATTAGAAGCCTAGGTCGCATGAAAACCTATTGATTCTACTTTATTTAATGATGACTGATTCAATCCTTGAGTACCCAATCCTCACCATATTCCGACCTTATCCACACGATGCCGCTTGAAGAGGGGTACTCAAGACTTTCAATGCCTAGATTCACCATGCCCATAAGGTCCTTTGGTGGTGGTTCGATTTGAGAGGATGCGGTTTGTTCAATAATCTCTTGTTCAAAATGACCTTCTTCGGTTTGCATAAATTCCTCTGATAACCTATCAAAATCGTTCCACTTTGCTTGTTCTGATTCACCGGTACGCTTCCTCATGGCTACAAGAAGTAATCCAAAGAGAACGATAATGATAACTCCGCCAAAAGAGTAGAGCATGTCATTTGCAACTTTTGGAGCAAAGTCTGCGTTATCACCTACGCCATCATTATCAGAATCTTTTGATTCAGTTGGATCAGATGGAAAAGCATCATCAACATCATCCACTCCATCACCATCACTATCAAAGGCATTGAATGTGCTTTTGCAAAGTAATTTGGCGATTTCAAACTCTTCCTCATTCATGTAATCATCGTTGTTGTCATAATAATCGAATGAAAATTCATTGAGCCAAGTGTGATTCTTTACGATTGAAGTCGGAATGCCAGGATCGATATTGTATGTTCCATCATATGACGAAACAACATATTCAACTTCACTTGCACAGGCACATTCAAGTTGCAAATATTCTTGAAGGTCGATACCATTATCTTCATTCACATCATAAAGTTTCAAATCGAGGTCACTGAGTTCTTCATTGGAAAGCTGACCGTCTCCCGATTTGTCAAGACTCTGAAATATATCAGTTACAATGTCCTCACAATTTGAAAAATTTCCGAATATTTCAGGTTCCTGAGGTATGTCGATTGGTATATCGACATCTTCCCATCGTGCGATAATTGAAATATCGGTCAAATCAGTTTTGGCAGTCAAACGAATGCTAACTTCTCCACTTGGCAATAATTCGACAAAGATGTTATGGTTTGTACCATCATTTTCAGATTCAATGGTAAACGGAATAATTTCTACCTCCTCAATCCTGGAGTCGCCACGATTTGGACCATTCCTTTCAAAGAACAATTGTTCTCCTTCTGCTAAAAGGTGTATATCTCCGCTACCCGCGTACGTGTTTATTTCAAAATTTCTTGAATTCGAATTCATTTTCACGATGAAATCAAGATATTCTGACTCGGGTATTTCAATTTCATCAATAGGTTCACCATTGAACAATTCGATTGGTGTACCATCATAATCCCAAACAAATCGGTCCTCAAATTCTGCAATTATATTGACACCCGAAAAGATTGAGGATGTTGAAAGTAATATGTACCATGTACCAGGGGTTGGGTCATTGAATCCGATTTTATCGTTTGGACCAGGTGCTGTAGAGTGGAAATCAAATTCCGATTCTGTCGGAGGCTGGTCGAGTCGTAAGTACATCGCAGCTTCTCCTTTACCATCGTTTAAATCGACAACAAGCCTTTCTGTACCCGCAGGAACATCAACTCTGAAATATTGGTATAATCCTTCGTAACCGCTTAGCAAACCATATTTTTCGCCTGGAGTTAATTGAATGGCAGTTTCAGGTTCGACGTTTGTAGGAGGGTATGTGAAGTCAGCTACAATCGTAAAATCTGATGCTCTCCTGTATGTGTATGCGGTGATGTAATAGATGCCCGGCTCGACATCAAAGAGATGAACTTCCTCTTCATTCCCCATAGATGATGACCAATCTTCTTCAGCGTTCTGTTGACTATTTTCACCGTAAAATCCTGGAATTCCCAAATCCTCATCCCAATAATACCATTCATCGAATGGATCAGGAACTGTATATTTTGATATGGCCAAGTCAACATTCCCTTCACCACCATATGTTCGAACCCTAAGGTCAGCGAGTTCTTCGGTGACATTCACGTAGTAATGTAACTTTGCAGCAGAACTTGAACTCCAGTCATCCGATAATCGAATCGATTGTGAAGTAATTGGAATCGACTTTTGAAGTTCAGTCATATCTTCTAGAGCGGGAGGTGGTGTACCCTCAATCAAGGATACACCCAACGTCGCATATTCAACATCTGATGCTACTTCAAGCATAAACCAAGTTTGACCGGGTTCCGGCCAGTCATATTCAAATGACATGTATCCCCACTCATCGCTTATCTTGTAATCATAGGACCATTTTGTAGGCATCTCATTTTCAGAAGTATAGACGACAAATGAATTTTCTTCATCATCGCCTTCCCAATCCCATGAAAATTCAGAATAGCCGAAGAAATAGAGATATTTTGTGAAATCAGGGACTTCAATGTAGAATAAATGAATATCGCCTTCCTTCAAATCATAAAGGTCGATGTATTCATCAGATTT
Source organism: uncultured Candidatus Poseidoniales archaeon (assembly GCA_964613395.1). Taxonomy (GTDB): domain Archaea; phylum Thermoplasmatota; class Poseidoniia; order Poseidoniales; family Poseidoniaceae; genus Poseidonia. The sequence continues at coordinate 103,269 of CAZTGO010000001.1, forward strand.
TAGTTCAATGACCTGAGCGACAATAGTGCCGTCCGGTAAAACCCATGAGGCCCCGTAGATTGTGCCGTTGTTCTCTTCGTTCGATAATGTGAACGAACCTGAACCTTCATTGAAACCAAAGGTGGCAATGGAAGATTGGCCGTAATCAATGGATAAATTTGCTTGTTGACTACCATTATCCAAGCCAAAATCCTTCGATGTAATCACGACATTGTCGATGATTCCGTTGAAGTAGTTACAATCGCAAGCCGCACCCATTTTTCCAATAACAAGTTCATCACAGGCCAGGTTTAGTTCATAACATTCGTTTGAACCGAAGTCGCCAAGTGGAATTTGTGCATCATCGGATGAAATAGTATGAATGAGTTCACCGTTGATATAAAATCCGCCGCCGACGCCTTCAGTGATTGTTACCGCTATATTCGTCCATTGATTAGTAGGGATGAGCATTGATTGATTTTCATTCGCTTTTGGATGCTTTGAAAGTGAATATTCATCAGAGTATGCGAGATAACCATTAGCCAAATACATACCAAAACCGTAATCACCATTCATGAAAACGAATTGTGTTCCTTCTGTTGTATAGGGGTAAACATCTGCCATGATTGTCAATTCATCTTGTATTGAGTCGATTGTAATCGGTTCAACTTCGATATAATCATCACCGTCAAATTGTAACGAATAGTCTGCTGCTGGTCCTATCTCTACGACACCATACACAGGAAAATATTGTGGGTCATTTTCGAGATCGTTCCATGTACCTGGTTCAATATTGCCCATGTTTGTTCCAGTAATGTGCACGTAATCTTCGTCACCTCCTTGACTAGGTTGACCTTCGCCCCAGTTACGATAAACAAATGGAGTTCCATCATGCCATCGAAACTCGCCTTCGTTTGCAGAATCATGCAACCCAATCCATAAATGGCGTGTTTGATTATTGAAAAATGCGAATGTATCAAACACCCAATTTTCTTCTGTTTCGTTATCTATTGTAACCAAAAATCCACCAAGAGATACGGCTACATCAGCAGAGTCTTCCCAAGAGGCTTCCGATAGTAAGTGATACGTGATGTTGGTCTCTGGGTGAGTTACAGTGTGTAGAATTTCAATATCAGATAATTCTGAGGCTTGTCCGGGTGTAAGCAAGAACGAGGATAGGGGCGTCACCATAAGAATAAACACGACGGCGAGCAAATTTATGCCCCCCAATTTTCCGAGCATATCTCTTCTCATGGATAGACTTACATGGAAGTGCCATATTAAGCAGTTGGTAAAATCATTATACAACGAAAATTCATTTCTTTGGTAAAACTTTCAATGTGGAACCGTGCTTCATTGCAATCGTTTTCCACCAATTCGAATTTCAGACTCTAAGGGCATTTGATGTTCCCAAGCGAACTCTTTTACGATACGCCAAGCTTTTTCTGAACCTTCGTAATCTTTAATTTCGATGATTTTATTTCGAGTATTGGCCTTAAATGCTGCAATAGGTTCAGCATTTTTGAAAACGAGGTAAGCAGAACCAAATCCGAATTTTTCTTTGAGAATGTCAGAAAAGTATGGTGCAATTGGGTCAGATGGTGGCAATACAAAGTCTCGAATTGGGGGTATGCTCTTGGCTTCTGCGAGCATTTCTTTTCGACCCCAGCACACTTCGTGGACGCCTTCAATGAGAAATCCTTTGATAAGAGTGTCATCGTGTTCAAATTCATTCAATACCGCTTTCAGTTCTTCGGGTTTGAATGGAGTGCCTGCTAATCGTGTAAGTTGCTTAAGCGTAATAACGGGGTACTCAGATACCAAATCTCGTATATATTCTCTCCTCAATTCACTGGGGTCAACATTAGGAATCGGCTGAACAGTTCGGAATCCACCTCTAAAATCTTGTACTAAATGTCCACTTCGAATTAATGGTTGTACAAGTTTTCTGAACTCAGATTGAGTTAATGCATGACGTTCCTTGAAGATATTCGGGTCCGTGTTTGATGTGAAAAATTCAGTGATATCCCACAAGTCTTCATCTGCTGATTGGTTTCGAATCATCAATAATTTCTGAAAGTGTTGGTATGATGCCCAAACCTGATGTCCTCGAAGGTTGATGCCTTGATGGAGTCTGTTTGCATTTGCCATGCTTTTCAAATCTACTCGATACACTTCACATCGACCTCGTAGGCCAAAATCATCACGAATCTCCTCAATTTTCTTGAGTGCAGCCATTTCATGCTCAAGTCGAGTTGATTGGTGGAGATTGTGTTTGTGGAATAGTGCACGTTCAGCAATTTCTCTTGGTTGTGGATCGACGATAGCCCCGCGAATCATCCGTTCACCAGTGATTTTGAATCCAATGTCGTTTAATGATTGAATGATGTTTTCATCGGCTTCAGTTATCGGCTCTCCGTTGAAATTGGTAATAACTGCGACATCAATGAGTTGTGATGAATAATTTTGCAGCAATTGTTCAAAGACTTCACTAAATTCTTCTATATATGCTGTGGGAATGTGTAAATCTTTGATTTCTAGGTAATCATTCACTTTGAACATTAGGATTTTTCCAACAGGATCAACGCCTTTGAAGACTGGTAGATACCATCCTTTATCCAACGTTGCCCGAACGTCCCAAATGAATCGCGAAACATAAGGGTCAGATTGAGTCAGGATTCTCATGACTCTATCTTCTCTTCTTGGTTGATGCAGTATATCGAGGTCTGATGGAATGCAGAAAAACGCTTCAGGTTCTGGAACCAGTGCCATGACTCTTGATATTCGTCCGCTGTCTTCGAGTTGTTTCAGTTCAATGACCAATTCTTCAAAACTTCTCGAGATATAGAATCTAAGCGTATTTGCTTTTATTGGACCCATTCGTTCTATTAAATCAACCAAGGCATCTCCGAATGACATTTCTTTGTAAAGTCCGTGGACTTTGTGAAATAATGACAATCTTCTACGCCGACCTTGTACTTCTTCAAATTGCTTAACAACCAACATTTGTCGTTCTAAATTGAGGATTGCATTTTTTAATTCCCGTTGAAGATTTTTAAAATCTTCACCTTTAGGAAAATCAGCTAACCATTCTTGACGTGTAATATTCTCTTCCGCTGGCAATCGATCGAGTAATTCTTGCTCCATTGGCCCTATCCAAGGTTCTGGTTTCAGCCCCAAGAGCATAGGAATGTTGGCCTTTGTGGTGTAACCTATACGATTGTGGAGCACTCTTCCCATGATAATATCGCTATCCATTTGCATGTCATTCCAATCAGCGAAAGAAAAATCATGGATACGATAAAGAAGTTCCTGTTGCTTTTGGAAAAAGACATGTTTTTCAAATATGGATGAATCTTTATGCATCGTGAACGATTTGTCAAGAATCATATTTTGGACATACCTGTATTCAACAACCTCTTCCTCGCCTCCGGTCAAACGATGCTCATCAATTTTCAGAATGTATTCTGCATCATCGGTTTGCCGATAGAAGCCAATGGATAGGACATTTTTCATTTCTAATTCATACAAAAGTTTCTCAACAAGAGCCTGTGGAAAAGGTAGCCGTTCGATCATCGTTTCTAATTTCTTAGGACCTTCTGAGCCTAACATTTCGATGATTTTAACACGAATAGCTTCTTTTGGATCACCTAATGATTCATTTCGCCATTCCGTTGGTGTCGTTTTGTCAAATTCAGTTGCAATTTTGTAGGTAAGACCTCTCGTTTGAAGTTCAGTTAAGTCGTCAACCTCTTTGCCACCATTTGTTACTAGGCAGCCCAGTGTTCCATGAATTTCTGCCATGAAATTACTAAACCATTTGCCATCCAATTCAGGAGCACCAGTTCCATCTAACTTGGTAATTTTGCCTTGTTGGCATAATTCTTCCACCCATCCGCGTATCGTCTCAATCTCGATGCCCTGTAATTTTTCTCGATAAAGTGGATTTTGAAATTCTCGATCTAGGCCACCACCGTGATTCATCAAATGTAGTAACCCCTTGGCATCGGTAGGGATTGGTGTTTTTTCAACGAAGAATTTAGTCAATTCTTCTTGGTTCAGTTGAGTTGCAAGTGACCGTGTTCCCAAGAGGCGTTGAAGAATTTCAGGGTCAATGTCTTTGACGAGAAATGCTCTTGTCTTCATTGCGAGTAAATCCTCAAACGCTGACATGTATAGTGACATACCGAGTCGTGATGGTATCGTTACACGCGTATGTACAATCCGAGCTGTTCCCTCATCACAAGCGTTGAGAAATTCAGTCAAACTCTTCATATCGATGTCTGCAAACAATATTTCATTTCTTGCTTCTTTGATGAGGAGACTATCTTCGATGGTCCTGTGTTTCGTTAACAATGCATCCGTGCGTTGTTGAAATTGTTGGGGACTTAGTTCGTCCGCCCCTATCCTCTTAGGGACAATCAGTGAACGACCAGCGACTTCACGAAATCTTTTGTTGAAAATTTGTGAGTTTAGAACATACCGCTCAATGACTTCGATATGGTTGTTGGAAGTAAATGAATGGTACATTGAATTGGGGTCGATGTCGGCAGATGTTTTGACCAACAAGCCGTTTTCATCAAACGACATTTCGATAACAGTTATGCTTTGAGATTCAGCTAAACCTGCCATAAAATAACCGAGAGCAGTATTGAATCCGCGTCCTCGACAAGTTGTGATGACATATGTTGGATATGGCCCTGATATCACTTGTTCAACGAGGATTCTTTCTGTATCAGGGACTTGAAATGAATCCAGACTATGTTCTTCAAGATGACGGGCAATGGCGTTAGCCACATCATTCGACAAACCATACGCATCTCGTAGGACGAGTCGAGGATCATTTTGTCTTCGCAAAGCAACTATGCAGTGATGGATGAGTTGGAGCAATGATTTCGATAATTCTCTGCTTCTTGAGCGTGCTTCACCTGACCATGATGGGATCGTTGGCCGATGGCCTGTGACAGATGCCACATTGACGCGAGTCCCTAGGATGTTCGTCACTCTGTATGTTGAACCACCGAGTAAAATGACATCGCCATTTCGCAAGTTGGCAACAAATGATCCTGATAATTGTCCAAGAATTGACCCTTCTGCGTTAAACACGAGATACGAATTATCGGGAGCAATTGTACCAACATTCGTATAGTAAATCATGCGAGAATACCCACGTTTCCCATAGATATTTTCCTCCCAGTCAATCCAAATTCTTCGTTCATCTTCAAGCATATCGAGCACTTCGATGAAATCATCGTATTCGAAATTACGATACGACCAAGAATTACCTATGATTTCATATGCCTCATCAATGTCTAAATCATTGATGATAACAAGACCAAGAATAAATTGAGCCACGACATCAAGACAATTTTCAGGGAAGTCGAGATGGTCCATGTCTCCGGTTTGAATCGCTGCTTGTAGGGCAGCCAACTCAATCAAATCATCGACACTCGTTGGTAAAAATCTTGCACGAGGAATTCCACCAACATGGTGTCCGGCTCGCCCAATACGTTGCAATGCAGTAGCTATATCACCTGGTGATCCAACTTGAACAACCAAATCAACTGATCCTATGTCGATACCCATTTCTAGTGATGAAGATGTGACTACCGCTCGAAGGTGACCATACTTCAATTTCCTCTCAACATCCAATCGGATTTTTTTGTCCATTGAACCATGATGTCCTGCAACAAGGTCACCTAAAAATGGGCGAAGGCGTTGAACGAGTGTTTCGGTCATTTTACGAGTATTGGCGAACACAAGAGTTGTTGTGTGAGCAGAAATGAGGTCTGCAATCGCTTCTACATTTGAATCAAGAATTTTCAGTACCGGTAAATCACTGAATTTTTGATGAGTGATTAAAATATCTAAATCAAGTTCCCTAGAACCTGATATTTTTGCAATTTTAACATGGTTTTGTTTTCCTCTCGTCGTTTCTTCTTGACTCGAAATCAAATATTCAGCCACAGTCTCCAAAGGCTCCATTGTTGCAGAAATACCTATTCGTTGAACGGGTTGATGCAATAGTGTGTCGAGAAGGGATAGTGTCAACGATAAATGGACACCACGTTTTGTTGGAACAAGTGAATGTAATTCATCTAAGATGATATATTCAACATTTGAAATAATAGGTTGAAATTTAGAACTTGAAATTGCGATAGCTAGGCTTTCAGGTGTTGTGATGAGTATGTGCGGAGGTTTTCGAAGCATTTTTTGGCGTTCAGATTGAGGGGTGTCGCCTGTACGAAGTCCGACTCGAATCTCTTGTGCTCGATCAGGCAAATACCTGTCACTAATTTCTTTGAGTGGGCCAATTAGATTCCGTTGTATGTCATTTGCTAACGCCTTGATGGGCGATATGTAGACTGCATAAATTTGGTTTTCCAGTTTGTTTTCTAATGCAAGTCGCACCAGCTTGTCAATAATTGAAAGAAAAGCTGTGAGTGTTTTTCCTGAACCTGTAGGGGAACAAAGGAGCAAATGGTCTCCATTCATGATTGATGGGATTGCTAATTTTTGGGGAGATGTGAAATCTGGAAAAGTATCTTTGAACCAATTGCGAACAGGCTGCGAAAGTTGCTCAAGGAGTTGAGCTGTTTCAAGCGGCTGGTCTAGATATTCAACTTTGGACATTTTTTTTCCTCGTATCCGATGTTCCCCAGCGGTCGAACGGAATATATGAATTTGATGCTATTTCATGCATACAATGTATGTACTATTTCACGCATGACCAATCCCATTTTTCTTCCATCTATTCACTATTTGAACATCTGGATCGGATTGTATGAGAAGGAGTGGACTTGACGAACTGATTGGAGGAGTTTTGATTTCGTATAATGCACTTGTTGGACAAGATCCGATGCATGATAGGCACCCCACGCAGTTATTTTCCACGACAACAACCGGCCGTTTCGGGAAGTTTCGATGTGGCGGGTTTTCAAGGAGGGGAAGCAATGCTTCAAATGGGCAATGTGGGATACACAGGTCACATCCAGTGCATTCGTCCATCGTAATGGCGACCATGGATTGACCCATAGTATTACTACATGAGTGTGGAATATAACTCTATGTAAACAGCCTTGTGGTCCTTGAAACAAAGTCAAATTCATAGGCAATCGACCTTTGGTTAGGGTGTGACAGACAAATCGAAGTTCAATGAACAAAGGCTTGAGCGACTGCAAGGAATGCTCAAGCAAAGAGGCGTCATTCTACCTGCCTTTGAAATTCATGGAGGAAGCAAAGGCCTTTACGATTATGGACCTGTTGGGGGTAAAATTCTTCGAAACATACAACAATCTTGGTTGCAGCACTGGTTCAAACAAGGAGACATCGTTGAAATTTCTTCTCCAACTATAACCCCATATGGTGTACTTGAAGCAAGTGGACACGTTTCAGAATTTACTGATTTCATGGTTGACTGCCTCAATTGCGGTGAGGCTTCTAGAGCAGATTCGCTCCTTGAGCACGCTATTCCAGATGCAGATGCATTGACTTTGGCTGAACTTGAAGAATCTATGGCTCGGCATTCTCCACATTGTCCTGAATGTGATAAAATTTCTTGGTCAGAGGTACGACCACAAAACCTCATGTTTAACACCCAAATTGGAGTAGGTAACTCAGGAAAACCAGGATTTCTACGCCCCGAAACCGCACAGGGAATGTTTACACTTTTTACCTCGTTGTACAGGCACAATCGAGAAAAATTACCTTTTGGGGCAGTGCAAATTGGGAAAGGTTATCGAAATGAAATTTCACCTAGACAAGGTATGATTCGCCTTCGTGAATTCAACATGGCTGAATTAGAATACTTTATTGATCCAGAGAAAAATTACACTTACGATTTTAGTCCATGGTCTGATATCATGATTCAATTTATCTCCGATGAACATGGCAAAATTGAGTGCGATATTCAAGCAGCCTTAGATCGAGGCATGATACGACATCCAACAGTGGCATATTTCATGGCAAGAACATATGATTTCCTTATCTCAATAGGTATACACAGCCAATATTTACGTTACAGGCAACACAAACTGAACGAAATGGCACATTATGCACAAGATTGTTGGGATGCGGAAATTTTTGGTTCTTATGGTTGGATTGAATGTGTGGGTGTCGCTCACAGAGGGTGTTTTGACCTTGAAGCCCATGAACAATACTCAGGTAAGCAATTGAGGGCTAGAAGAAATTTTGATGATCCGAAAATTGTGACAATCGATGGATGGACAATCAATCCTTCAACTGCAGGCCCAGCATTCCGCCAACATGCAGGATTCGTGAAAGTTGAAATAGAAAAATTAGCAAACGATGCTATTTTTCCATTCGAGATGGAAACTCCTAGTGGTGAATTTTTGACTATTCTACCTGAGCATGTGAAACGGGATCAGCGGCAAGAGAAGATAACTGGAGAATGGTTTACTCCTCATGTCGTTGAACCAGCATTTGGCATTGACAGAATTATATGGCATATGCTCGATCATGCATACGAAGAATCTGAAAAAGAAGGTGAATCTTACACATATCTTCATTTGGAGCCTAAAGTAGCTCCGATAGATTACTGTGTATTCCCTCTGTTTGAAAAAGATGGAATGGATGAGATGGCAAAAAATTTGCAAATGAAACTCATGAATTCATCCAATCTTTTTGTGACATACGATGGAAGCGGTTCTATTGGTCGCCGCTATGCGCGTGCGGATGAAATCGGTGTTCCATATTGTCTTACAGTTGACCACCAGTCTCTAGAGGACAATACATTTACAATTCGAAATCGTGATGATGGTTCACAACAACGAGTCCGAATTGAAGACATATTACATAAACTGTAATCTTTTGAAATCAAAATCAATTTTATGAACTGTCGTTCATATGGCCGAGCATGGAAGTCGCTAGTGATTGGACTGAGCGACATCGTCCAACATCAGAATTAGAATTGGAAGGCAATGAATCTCAAAGATCCAAAATAAGAATGTGGCTCGAAAAATGGAAAAACGGGGAACCGAAGAAGAAAGGTATGTTATTGTCTGGCCCCCCGGGAGTTGGAAAAACAACAATCGCTAGAGCAATTGCAGAAGATATGGGTTGGACAGTCATCGAGTTAAATGCTAGTGATTCACGAAATGCAACTGCAATTCGTAAAGCCGCAACAATGGGCTCGACACATCGTTCTCTCTTTCATGACCCCAATAAACAAGAACAAAAAACACTCATCTTGCTTGATGAAGTAGATCACCTTGGAGGTGGCCTTCGAAAAGCGAGCGAAAAGAGAGTAGCTTCAGAACTTGGCGAGGCTAGAATCGAAGGTAGTCAGCAGGGTGATTTTGGTGGAAAAGCAGAACTCCTCCTCCTTCTTGAAAAAACCAAGCAACCCGTCTTGTTGGCGTGTAACGATGAACAACGATTTTGGGGGAGATCTAATTGGAGGTATGCAAAGGATCGATTTTCAAAATATTTAGAACTCGTTAAATTCAAACGAGTCAGTAATGAAGCACTACGTCGCATAGCTAAACGAGTTTTGCGCAATGAAGGCAAAGATTTCACAGATGAAGCAATAGAACTTCTTGTAAAATATAATCCTGGGGATTTACGGGCACTCGTTCGTGACTTACAAGTCTTAACAGAAAATTCGGATCAGCCTCTCGATGTTGCCGAAGTTGAAGCATACGTCACTTCAAACCCCCGTGATTTGTCAGTTGATTTGTTTCCTGGTCTAGAAGCATTGTACAAATCAAGGACATGCAAAGAGGCAGTACAAATTCTTAGGACGATCGATAAAGATGAACTTTCGTTTATTGATTGGGTGCACTGGAATAACGCTCAATTTTTCAAAGATGACCATTCAATCATAACTTCGAACCGAGCACTCTCTCTTTCTGACAAAGCATTTGCAAGTAAATACAGAAACACAGCACATCGCTCAACGTATTGGTCGCAACACCTCACTAGTCTTGCTGCGAGTGTTGCAAATTCAAAACCGCTTCATCAAAAACTGTACCCTCGCTATCCTGCTTACTTATCAAACAGGTATCATTCATTTAAACCAAACATCATTGAACAACTCAGTAAATTGTCTGGAACATCCGATGCTTCAACGGTCGAAGAATTGTTACCAATACTCACCATTCTGCATGGGTCTCAACACCAAATGGGAGATGTTCAAAATTTTTCAATCTCATTTCAACTAGGATTTTCTGCAGAGGAACATATTGCACTCACTGATATTCCGTCAAACAGGTCATCCGCAAAAGAACTCATGAAAGAGTTCAATGAACAAATACAGATAGTTTCTCAAATATTAGAGGAAGAAGGTAATGTTGAAGAAACACCACATGAATCAGGAGCACAACAATTCGATCCATTACCTGAAGACACAGATAATGTATCCACAAAAGATGGAGACGATAGTGTGCCTAGTGGCCAAATGAAACTATTCTAGTCTTCGTTTTCTTTGCCTTGAAGTATTTTTTTGACCAAGGCAATTCCTTGAATTTCGGCATCTGACTTCGCTTCTCTTTTCCATGTCTTTAGACTGAGAAGCAAAATTGCAGTCAATAACTCCAGCCTTCCAAACCACATGAGCACGGATGTATAGATTAAAACGGGGATTGGCATTGACTCCCATGTTGAACTCGGTCCATAATCGCCTAGAGCAGGTCCAGTATTCCCTAGACTTGATGCAACCACAGAAACAATGGTTTCAAGAGAAGACTCGGGCATATAAAATGCAAGAATTAAGCTCGAAACTGCAAATAAACCAACCCAAACAAGCAACATTCCAATAACGAGGCTCAAGTATGAGTCATCGATTGGATTTTTGTTGTAACGAATTTGATGAACCCTACGGGGTTGAGCAATTTTTGAAATTTCTCTCCTTGCGAGTTTAGCAGCCAATCCGATTCTCAAAACTTTCAAACCACCACCTGTTGATCCGGCTGACGCTCCCACAATCATGAGGAAAAAAAGGATGACATGGGTTGCTACTGGCCATGCAACATAATCGTCAGTTCCAAATCCGGTTGAAGTTGCGATAGAAACCACATTGAAAATTCCGGCTCGAATTGATTGATGAACATCGCCTCCCCATGAGTAAAGAACAAGGACGATGATTGTCGAAGCAATAAACAAATACACCATGTAACTGCGAAATTCTTCATCGGAGATTGCCTCCTTAGCTCTTTTGTGCGTGAACAGCCATATCAACGTAAAATTGATTCCTGCAATGACCATGAATGCGATAATGATGGCTTCAACTACTGATGACTGGTAAAATCCAATGCTCTCATCATGTACTGAAAACCCTCCAGTTGGCATTGTTGTTAAGGCGTGGTTTATTGAATCGAATACAGTTAAGTTACCGACTCCTAAAAGAAGAAGAAACAAAAGAAATGTACAGATGACATACAACCCCCACAATGCATACGCTGTTTGCTTGAATGAGGGGTGGATTCGTGAAACTGTTGGACCTGTGAGTTCTGCACGAGCCAATGCCATTCCACCACCTATTTTTGATGACAAAATCATCATTCCAAGCATAATAATTCCCATACCACCTAACCATTGTGTCATCGACCGCCACAAAAGCAAACCTTTTGATTGTGCAAAAATGCAATCGTCATCGATTGTTAAATCGTAGCAGTTTGGGCTTGTAGAATTATCAATAACAGTAGCACCTGTTGTTGTGTAACCTGACATTGCTTCAAACCAAGAGTAAGCCGCACCGGTCATCATATCATTTAGTGTCGCACCATCCTCAAAAGGACCTACAAACATCCCTCCAAGCCAAAACGGGAGTGCACTAACAACAACTGCGATTGGATACATCAATCCAACGGCAACGAATGCTTCACGGTCACGTACGCGGTTTTTCGTGTCTGTTCGTGTAAATGTTGAAACCATGAAAACAGAAATTGCAAGGCATAGCATCGCAGGTATTCCAAAGACTAAAGCAGCAAACTCCCATGAATCCAGAAAGCCTGATGCTACACCGACCAAAAGGATTGGTGCAGTAAGTAATCCTAAGGTTGTCCCAAGGATCATGTTAAGGACGTCAGTACGCATGAGGACACCTAAATTTTCTTTTGAACACTATTTGCTCTCGAATGGTCTGTGAATACAATCAATCGATCACCTTCCAAAATTGCTTTTTTCTCCTTTGGTAAAAACGATTCCCATTCACCTGCTAGGTTTCTTCGTTGGATAAAAGCAACTCGCATCCAATCAAACTTTTTCAGGTCCTCAATAGGAGCACCCGCTAATTTGGAACTTTCTTCAATGTTAATACTTAATCCTGCATAATCGGATAACTCTGATAACTTTCCATAGGAACCGCTCGCATTGGTATGAATAATATTGAGGATTTGGTCAACTGCAACTTGACTTCTGTCGACTGCATATGTGATGCCCATTCTTTTCGTGACTCGAACCAAATCTGAATCATAAAGGATGAGTCCAGTTCTAGTTACACCTTTGTCAGCTGCTAGTAAGCATGCAGCGATGTTGTCATGGTCATCAGTCAATGCAGATATGGCGAAATCGTATGTTTCAATTGATATTTCTGAAAGAATGTTCTTATCCAAATGGTCACCATGTATAACTTCAAGGTCGGGGTTTTCACCTGATTTTGAAGCAACAAGTTGGTTGGCTAGGTGAAGATTTCGTTCAATGACCGTTACTTTTGCACCTTGGTGGAGCCAATCTGCCACGATTTTCTGACCCATGGAACCAGCTCCGAAAATAACAACCTTCGGCGTTTCAGGATATGGTTGAGCAATGTGACCATACACCGTTGAAATCGTATTGAGGGAATCGATACCTATTGTTGATACTGCAAGAACATCACCAAATTCATAATGATAACTTGAATCATACAAAAACATTCGACCATCTCTCTTTTTTACAGCGATAACAGGTGGCATGTCGACATCTGATTTTTCTTTTATTTCCATATTTGACATTCCAATCAGATGAGTGGCTTGCTGAGCGACATCAATTTCGACAATATATGCTCCATGACCATAGTGAACGACTTGATCTGATTGGGCGGATGTGAGTCCAGCGTGAAGACGTTCAATCATGATATCCGTGGGATCGATGACGAAATTGACTTTCGCCCACTCAACGAGATGTCCCAAATTCTGTTCATCCACATATTTTTGACTTCGAACTCGAACAATACTCAACAATTGCCTGCTTGTTTCTTTTAGGTTATGTTCATGTTCAGCCATCATTGATGCGATAAGATTCGTTTCATCAGATTCAGTTGTAGCGATAAAAACACGAGCAGTGTTGATTCCGGCTTCCTGAAGTTTCTCTCTTGATGTAATGTCGCCGCTGACGATAAGGACATCTAATTGCTGTGCATTTTTGATGGCCCGCGCATCATGATCAATGAGAACGACATCATGGTTTTGAAGCCTCAATGTTCGGGCCAATTCAAAGCCAATTCGACCTGCTCCACCAATAATTATTCTCATTTGAACACCTCAATCAGAAATATTCTGGATATTTTTTAACTTGAAAGCCACCTTGTGCATTGTCTACATTGCCTATCGTTGTGTACGATCTGTCTCGGTCATATCCGGGGGAACTTGGCCTGTAATAATCAAATACATTTTCTGCATTTTTTGATTCATATTCTTCAACCCAATCCACATAAGCAGTCGTTGTTGATAGTAACCATTTATTGTTGACGACATCGACTTGTGCATTTACAAAACAGGATGATAGTGTGATGCCTTTATCCTCGCACCATTCGTCACTAAGTGGCAATTGAATATAACCCCAAGCATGGGCTTCCCAACCAGTGTCACTAAAAGTGTAGTCCGTCAATAACCCAAATACATACCAGCCTGGAATACCCTTGGTTCGAAGAATGCTAAGGAACGCGTTTGTTTGTTCATCACAATCACCTTTGTTTGCAGCGAGACACTCAGGGCCAGTTCTTGCCGGAGTAGGTGCTAACTTATCGTAAACAACTTTTTCGTGTAAATAATCGAAGGTAGCTCGTGCAAATGCATAGGCGTTATCCGATAGGCCTTCAGGTAAGCGTTGTGAAACTTGTGCTGCTGCTTCATCAATAATTGATGCAGTCCCATCAATTTTGTAAGAACCGTAATCTGAGAAATGTTGATCATTCGAAAATTGCTGAGCAATTTGGCTTGAACGAAGTGTGTAATCATTCGTTGTTCCAGAATTTTCAACATTTATTCCAAACTCTTTTCCTCCAACTCTGTTGTCAACCCTCGAATTATCCCACCAAGAATATGACAAGGAATTGACCGTGGCCTCAAATGAGTATTCAGCTGGCCGATTTCCATCAAACACAGGTTGAACCATGACACAATTCGCTACATTACAATAATACTTTTCTTCGTCACTATTCATTGTCGACGGGTCGAAAAGACCGGGATACCAAATTTTGAATCCACTGTTAGTGACAATAGGTGCGGATGACCCTAGTCCGTCGTAATATTTGTGAGGCACCCCGTTTGTAGGGATGTTGTAGCGTTGACTGCCAATTACGATCTCAATTTTCAATGTTTGTTGGAGAACAACATTATCTTCGACGTCACCGTTTTCATAAACAAAATGTTGGTCTTCGCCAAAATTACTGTACAGTGTTGGTGGTAAGATGATACGTTCTGCTCCATAACCGCTCATCGGTTGAACGACACTCGTTTTTGAAACTGTATAGGTTGACTCAACTTGATATGGCAGGTAAGTAGCAGTAGCTGAAGCGATGAATTCATCGATGCTACTGAATTCACCAAGCATTGCTTCTCGGGCTTGCGGAGAAAGCATGACGAAAGCTACGAATGCTACCAAAGCAACACTTCGGAATCGATTTTTTCGCCTTTTGAAGATATTTTTTTCTCGACCAGAACTTGTCATGACGATGCCTTTGGCTCGTGGTTGCTTGGTCATCATGAATGTTGAATCTTTAGAACCCTCGTCAAATTGTTGTTCGAGCCTATATCCTCCTTCACGATTTGAAGCGATAACTCGTCCACAAGTGTAACAAATCTTGTCACCTGGTAGAGTCACACTCTTACAATAGCGGCAAGATGCCATGCCCTGTGCTTGAACAACAAATGTATAACAATTGCTCAACCTTTCCTCATTCTTCTTCGTTTGATGGCACCGCTGTGGGCTGCTGTATTCTCGACTGGCTTGCCCAAATTCTGCGCAAGCGTCTCCGTGCCTCTTTTGGTATAGAATCCCAAATCCATTCATTTGTCTTTGATTGGAATATAAACAAGAATGGAATGATAAAAAGCCAAGTTGGATAAAAATCAACTGCACTGACGAGGAGGACGATTAAAATCATCCGAAATGACATACTTCGAATAACAGCCCCCCATCTTCGCCCTTGTACCATCAAATGTCCATGAAAACAAGTAATCATAGCTTCGGCCCTCGGTGCAACTAAACAAAACACAATCGCATTTGCCATTGAACGAAACGTCAAACCTGTTTCGATAAGCATTCGAGCAATGAAAAACATAGCAATCATTGCACCTAATGACAATCCCAATGCCCAACCACTCGTGGCTTGTGAATTGTTTGCCCTAACTTTCTTTCGAAGTAACATGAAATGAGCACCAATTGTTGTGAGCAAGGCTACAAGAATGACATTGATCACATTGAATTGACCTTGAGCACCACCGTAAGTTCCAAGAAGTGCGGGTTCGAGAATGAAAGCATTTGCCAAATAGCCGTAAAATCCCCCCAAAAGAAGCCCCCAGAATACCTGATTCCAAGCGGTTTGCGTGTCATAAAATCCAGCATACTTCGTCATGACACCTTTCCAACCAAAACTCATTCCTACAAGCGATAGAATAATCGCTGATTGCGACAAGATGAGTTCAGATGCCACATTTTGTTGCACATACTTTGGATTTACATACCTTTAGGTCAAAGCGTTGAGTTCAAACGGTTTCACAAAGTCGGCTGGGCATGGCGAGGTTATTGCTCTTCGGTGGGAAAGGTGGTGTTGGGAAAACCACGACCTCAGCAGCAACAGCAATTTGGCTTGCTGATTCGGGTCTTAATGTCCTCTTGGTTTCGAGTGACCCTGCACATTCAACATCTGATTCTCTAGGCGTTGAACTTTCATCCGAACCCACATTAGTTGACGGAACAGATTCATTGTATGGTGTAGAAATGAACCCCGAAGGGAAACTCAGTGCATTATTGCCGAAAATGGGGGAGGCTGTAAAGGGGATGAAAAGCCCCCAACTCTCTGGACTCAGCATGTTTCTAGATGCTGAGGCGCGACAAGAATTGTCCTCAATGAAAGATGAAGTACAATCTGATGAACTCCTCATTCCCGGACTCGATGAAGCTCTTGCGTTTGATGAACTTCTTCGGCATATGGAGAATCCTTTTTGGGATGTTATTATTTTCGATACGGCTCCCACTGGCCACACCCTACGATTTTTATCATTGCCTGAATTAATTGACACTTGGTCTGACCGTATCCTACGGATGATAAGAATATCCGGTGGCATCCGATCGATGCTCTTTGGAAGAAAGGAAAATGACGAATTGAAAGAGGAAATTGAGAAATTTCGCAACAGAGTCCTTCATATCCGACGAATATTGAGCAATCCCGAATCAAGTTCGTTCACGCTTGTCACCATACCGGAACGAATGGGTGTTAATGAGACGCTTCGAGCACACCAAGCTCTTCAGCGATACAAAATTCCGGTTCCATCTTGTCTTGTCAATCGGATGACACCTAACATTGACCATTCATTTATTCAAAAAAGATACCAAGAGGAGCAACTTCGGTTGATAGAATTAAAGCAATCCCTTGAAGACGTTCATGTCGGCTCAATCAAAATATTTGAAACAGAAATCCAAGGACTTGATTCCCTCCGAGAGTATGGTGCAATCCTCTACGGTTCCCCAATTGAATTTGAACATTCAATAGGGCCGCATTCATTCGGTGAAATTCTACATCATTCTATTCATCGGGGAATGATTTCAAATGTTGATGATGAATGTGAAACTTTGCACGTTCACATTCCCGACGCAGAGAAAAATTCTTTTCAACTTAGATGTGAATCAGGCTTCCTATTTGTTAGTGTGAACGGAAGAGAACGTGAGATTCCAACGCATTACCTTGCAAAAAAAAGTACAATCCGGGCATCATTCGAGGGTGATACCTTGAAAATCATCATCCCTGCAACTGGCATTGAAGAAGAAAAAGGAGCGGAATAATTTGGCACTCGAAAAATTATCAAAGGGCATATTTCGATCTCTCGGCCTCTTGAAGAATAAAAGAAAACTTGACGAAGAAGAACTCAAAGAAATGACAAGAAGTTTGCGAAGAGCACTTCAAGAAGCAGATTTCAACATTCGACAAACCAAGGAAATTGTCGATCGCCTTGAACAGCGATTACGAGAAGAAGAACCCCGTCCTGGTATCACATTCCAAACACATGCACTGAATATCCTGTATCTGGAATTGGTTCGAATTCTTGGACCTCCTCATGAATTTCAACCAAGAGGTGCAACACTACTCCTCGTGGGTCTTTACGGCCAAGGGAAAACAACGACGACCGCTAAACTTGCTGAATGGTATAGGAAAAAGCATTCACTCAAAGTTGCGGTTATTGAAGCCGACGTGCATCGGCCAGGTGCTTATGCACAATTACAACAACTTCTTGAGGATTCAACAGTCGAAGTGTACGGTGAACCCGAGACAAAAGATGCTGTATCAATCGTTCGTAATGGACTCGAGGCGTGCAAGGCTGCTGATTTAATCATCGTCGATACAGCTGGTCGCCACCAGTTAGATGAAGAGTTAGTTGAAGAATTGGAAGGGTTATCAGAACTTACACGGGCAAGTGAGAGGTGGCTTGTCATTGATGCTCAAGTAGGACAAGCAGCAGGTCCAGTTGCAGCATCCTTCCATGGTCTTGCAGGCGTCACAGGAATTGTCATAACAAAACTTGACGGTACTGCTCGCGGAGGGGGTGCGCTATCTGCTGTAGCAGCTACTGGTGCTCCAATCGTACATATCGGCGTGGGGGAGAAAATTCAGGATATTGAAAAATTTGAATCCAATAGATTCATTTCGCGATTACTCGGTATGGGGGATATTCAAGGTCTTATTGACCTCGCACCTGAAGATCTTGACGAAGAGGAAGCAATGCGATTAACGCAACGTCTCATGAGCGGGCGTTTTACTCTCAACGACATGTACAAGCAAATGGAAATGATGTCAAAAGTCGGTACAATTGACAAATTGATGTCATTTCTTCCCGGGTCATTCTTGGGAGGAATGGGTGCAATGTCAAAATCCCAGAAGGATGGCATGCAGAAAAATCTCGACCAGTATCGTACAATCATGGATTCAATGACAAACTGGGAGAAGAACGAGCCAGCTAAAATTAAGGTGGATCGTATTCGAAGAATTGCCCGTGGCGCAGGTGTTCGTGAAAAGGATGTTCGAGAACTCATTGGTCAATGGAATCGCTCGAGAAAAATGATGAAGGGAATGGGTGGTAATCGTAAATTGAACAAACAGATGAGAAAGATGATGAAAGATGGTGATTTTGATATGGACCCCTCATCATTCGGAATGTGAATGTTGTAGATGGTACGAATCGAATCGTTTCAATAACTCTTTGAAAGGAGGACTTTTCTAGTCGTCATTTTACCAGTTATGTGGCATGGCATAGGGTTCTCGTAAGGTTCAGTAGCATCACCTAAAAACGAAAGATTTGTTGTTCGTTCAATGATTTCAGCATGAGCATCAGATCCATCAAAGGCTAATTCGTAGATGTGACCATCTTTTATTTCATGTTGGAGAGACCATTTACCATCCTTCTCAGAGATGGGTGGGAGTGGTTGAATAACATGATCCATGTGTTCATGAGCCCTAACTCTTAACTCATCTGAAATTTCATTGAGTATTCTATAGCATTCTTCGACAACATGATCCATAGAAACGGATTCCTTGCCACCAGTCCGTCTCACAGCAAAGACTGAATTCTTTTCAATATCTCTTGGTCCAATGTCAAGTCGAAGTGGTACTCCTTTTATTTCCCAGTCGTAGTACTTTTGTCCTGGATGAATATCGCGTTCATCGACTTTCACACGCAGTCCGTTTTTTCGAAGAGTTGCGGCTACCTGATTTGAGATGGCAATAGTATCAACTTCTGAGTTTTTTCGTATCATTGGGCAAATGACTACTTGGAATGGCGCGATTGAAGGCGGCATGATGAGGCCATGATCATCACCGTGCATGCCCACAACCGCACCTAACAAGCGTTCGGACATTCCATAAGTCGTCTGATGTACGTACGATTGTTCAGCATCGATGTTTTCGTATGTTATGTCAAATGCTTTCGCCCATTGATCTCTGTAATGATGGCATGATGCGACTTGAAGGGTGCGTCCATTTGGCATAATAGCATCTATGCCTATTGTATACCAAGCTCCTGGAAATGTGTCCCAAACAGGTCGTTTTGCCTTGATAATGGGTAAGCAAAGTTCATGCATTATACGGTCCACAATACCCAAGTCTTCTATTATCTGTCTCGATGCATCATCTTCATCTGCGTGTGCAGTATGTGCCTCAAAGAAGTGAATTTCCCGGACGCGAATAAATGAACGCGTTTGTTTTGTTTCATATCGAAATGTGTTTACCATTTGGTATATTTTCAGTGGTAAATCTTTGTGAGATCGGATCCAAAGTGGAAACATTGTGTACATGGCAGTTTCGCTTGTTGGGCGTAAAAACATAGGTATATCCAACTCATTTTCACCTGCGTGCTTGACCCAATACACTTCTTTTTTGAATCCTGCTTCATCTTCATCGATTCGAAGAGTATCGGGGTCAACACCTTCTTCTCTCGCCTTTTTTAGTCGTGCGACCAATGCATTTTCTTTTTCCAAAAGATTTTCTGGTATTAGAAGGGGAAAATTAACCTCTTCGTGGTTGGTCGCATCCATCTCTTGATGGGTCAATTCATCAATGAGTCTCATTGTTTTCCAACCATACGGCCTCCACACATCCATGCCTTTGATTGGATATCTCTTGTCTACGAGATCTGCCGCTTCTACAATAAAGGGGTACCATTCGTTAAACTGCTCTTGCTTAGAGGGTATGCCTCGTTTTGCTTTTTCATGAGCCAAAATAAACACCCCTCATGAACAGGATTTACTTTCTTCCTCGAAACCACATAAACAAGATGAGGCAACCAACAATAGCAGCAATATCAGGAATTCCGTATGCACCTTCCGTTATCGGTAATGACCACGCATGGCCATTCTCCATATCCAATGGATAAAGATAATTGAAGCGTGTGTGTCCATCAACCGGGCAATAATGGTCAGGATTGCAAGGGGAGTCTGTAATCATTCCAAAGAGGCCAAAGATATTTGAAACCGCAGCAGCAAAACCTAGGAGAAAAAGTGTTGAAAGACGACTTTTCTTTTTTTTCGGGGATGTTGGAGCAGGTGGCAATTCATTGTTGACAGGAAGAGGCAGTGGTGTATCTGGAAAAGATGGTGCTGATGTTTCTACGTAGAGATCAGAGATTTCTGTTGGTTGTGGGAATTGGGATGATTCTTGTGAAGTTGAACGATTTTTTTGAGGATTCACATTTGCAATTTTGATGCCATACAATCGATGAGCTAAACTTGCTAATGCAGGGTCGTTTTCAAGTTCGGCCATGTCCAATTCGCCATCAAGAAGCTGTTTCAGTTTCTCGTGGGTGCTGACCATATCATATCCCCTTATACATCGCCCTTGGGCAACACCTTGATGAAGGCTTCTTTTGTTAGAAATCTTATGCATTACCCGCAGCTTCTACATCAGCCCAATCTTTCAAGAAATTATCAAGGCCCTTGTCTGTAAGCGGATGTTGCATTAATTGCCGGAAAATTTTTGCAGGCATTGTAGCGGTGTGTGCCCCCATTTGCATGCATTGGAGTACATGTGTAGGATGTCGTATAGATGCGGCAAGAACTTTTGTTGATGGTCCGTATTGTTCCCAAATATTCATGATTTGAGCGATGAGTTCCATTCCATCATGACCGGTATCGTCGATTCTACCAACGAATGGGGAAACATATGTCGCACCGGCTTTTGCTGCCATCAAGGCTTGAGATGCAGAGAAGATCAATGTAACATTTGTATCAATACCGTGTTCTGTAAGGATTTTTGTTGCTGCTAATCCTTCTGGTGTGCACGGAATTTTGATAATGACATTATCTGGCAATTCATCCTTTAATGCCAAACCCTGACGGACCATGCCTTCCGTATCCATTGCAGTGACTTCTGCTGAGATTGGTCCAGAACAAATTTCTGCAATTTCTCGTACAACTTCCTTGAAATCTCTTCCTGATTTTTTGATGAGTGAAGGGTTGGTCGTCACACCGTCGAGTATACCCCATTCCGCAATTTCTCTTATTTCGTCTACATCGGCAGTATCGAGGAAGAATTCCATGACTCTTGCACATTGAAGAAATCTATCAATGCTTCCATGAGGAATTCTGTGGATTATTTCAATAAATCTCGAACAGCATTTGCAATATGTGGCGAGGAAAGACCGAGTAAATCCAGCATTTCATCTGCCTCTCCCGATTCTCCAAACCTGTCTTGCACCCCAATTCTCTTCATTGGCACAGGATGATTTTCAATAAGAAATTCTGCGACTGCGCCACCCAGGCCACCAATGACGCTATGGTCTTCTGCGGTAACTATTCGCCCACATTCTTTAGCGACTTTAAGGACGAGATCTTCATCGAGTGGTTTAATTGTATGCATGTCTATGACTGTGACATGAATGCCTTCACGTTCTAAGGTTTCGGCAGCTTCCAGTGCTTCCGATACAAGAATGCCGCAAGCAATTATTGCTGCATCGGCACCATTTCGATGCACAACTCCTTTTCCAATCTTAATTTCATCTTCCCTTCCATCGTACAATACCGGCGATTTGTTTCGAGCCGTTCGCGTGTAGGATGGGGCCTGAGTTGCAATAAGTTGTTTTGTGAGAATTTTTGTTGAAACATCATCACAAGGATGCATCACTGTCACATTTGGTAATGTTCGATATATGGCCAAATCTTCGATGGATTGAGCGGATGAACCATCGGTGCCCGTGTGGGTGCCACCGTGGCTTCCACAAATATGAACTGCTAAGTTTGGCCGAGCAATACCATTTCTCATTTGCTCAAAACCCCTTTCTGTAAAAATCGCAAATGTGCTAGCGAATGGGATATAACCTGAAGAAGCCAGTCCAGCGCCCACGAGGAACATGTTTTGTTCACCAATACCGCATGATATTGTTCGTTCAGGATATTTTTTTCGAAAATGAAGAGACTTCGTGGATTTACCCAAGTCGGCTTCTAAAACAACGACTTTTTCATTACTTGCAAGTTCGAGGAGTGCTTCGCCATATCCATCTCTTGTTGCTGCCATTCTTGTCATTCTTATGCCCCCAATTCTTTCATAGCAAGCGCATATTGCTCATCATTTGGTGCTGCACCATGAAATGCAGGATTATTTTCCATGTAAGAAACGCCCTTTCCTTTGATAGTTTTAGCAATTAGTATGTTAGGTCGTTCGTTGGACTGTTTCAAAAATTCCATTCCATCTAAAATTTCATCCATGTTGTGTCCATCGATGACCTTTACATTCCAACCAAATGATTCCCATTTTGCTGGTATGTCAAACATTCTCATCTGTTCTTCACAAAAATCATCATTCTGTATTCCATTCCAATCAAGGATTACGTTGAGATTTCCCAACTCATGATGAACAGCAGCCATAGCGGCTTCCCATACGCTTCCCTCTTGGATTTCCCCATCACCGAGCATCACAAAGGATTGACGATTGCTACCGTCTAATCGTGCTGCGACTGCACAACCCATTGCAAACGACAAACCCATGCCCAATGAACCGGCAGAGAAATCTACGCCTGGGCACCATTTAGAATCAACGTGCCCTTGGCAAATTCCACCAAGAACACGATACGAAGAGAGGTCATCTTCCTGAATGAATCCATATTCAGCTAGAATTGCGTACATGCCTGGTGATGCATGACCTTTTGACAAAACAAATCTGTCACGATCTGCCCACTTAGGATTCGCAGGATCAACATTGAGTGTTGTGCCGTACAATCCGACGAGTAAGTCAATTTCAGATAATGAACCACCAGGGTGGCCAGCCTGAGCATTATAGACCATATTTACAATACGAATTCTGCATTTTCGAGCAATATCTTCTAACTCAGCAATTGATGTCATTGAAATCCAAATCGATGAAGCGACGGTAAGCCTTTGATACTTGTGTTCTTATCAGTTGAATCATGCTTTGCCCAATTTTGTAAATGAACGAATAAATTTGCCTACACCGTTAACGAAAATCATTGCACAATCACTCAAAAAAGAGCCTCCCTTCGGTAACGTTCGAGTCACGAGCCACATAAACACGAAAACAAACCAGGCAAAAAATGCAAGAGAAAGTGTATTTCCTAATGTTCCAACACCAAAAATTTCGTGTAAATTAATTTTAGCAACAATGAACAAAGCAATCACGACTCCCATAATCGATTCTCCAGCGATGAAACCGGCGCCTATGAGTACGCCTCGACTTTCAACCTCTTTCGCTGCTTCTTTTGCAGCCGATGATGGTTCATCTGCAAGATGTCCGTCGATTCGTAAATGGGCACTTCTAAGTGCAAAATGCGATAAAATGCCACCGAGCATGATGGGTACAGATAAACCGAGTGGAAGATAAATACCAATGGCAACACTCATGACAGGCATTTGTAATCGTATGAGTGCAATCGCCAACGCTGCACCTAAGAACACCATTTGCAGATTCAAATCTCCACCAAAGGCACCTTGAACAATTGCTCCTATGAGTTCTGCTTGAGGGGCAAAGAGTGCTTTTGAACATGTAGGATCGCTTGGTAATGGATTGGCCTGACATGCCGTTGGCGAGATGCGAAAAGCATCATGGAGAAGAGAGAGTACCGGGCCAATAACAACAGCGCCGGTGAGAACACCAACGATTTCAGCATATTGCTGTTTTCTCGGTGTGGCACCAAGCATGTGCCCAGTCTTTAAATCCTGCATGACATCACCTGCAATGGCTGCTGAAGATGCAACGATTGCAGCGATGAGAAGTGTTGCGTACATCAAATCCGGCGTAGCCATGCCTAACAAAAGGTCGCCAACAATCCAAACCAATCCTACAGTGAACAATAATGTAGCAATTGTCATGCCTGAAACAGGAGAATTCGATGACCCTACGACACCTGCGATATATCCGGCGACCGCAGCGAAGAAAAATGCCACACATGCGAGAAATAATGCACCTGCCAACGCTAAAATGGAAGACCCAGTCCCCCACCAATAAAACAGGAATGTTAACGCAACCAAGATACTACAGATCACCGCTACAATTTTCATCGAAAGATCTTGTTCAGTTCGGAGAAGATTTTCTTGATCCGAAGAAGTTTGTTTAAACGCTTTACTAAGACCAGTGAAAATCGTTTTTCTCATCGACCATAGAGTGTAGACTCCGCCAACAACCATTGCACCGACACCGACATAGCGTATTTGAGTTGACCAGAGAAGATAAAATCCATCAACAAGATTTGTGGAATTGGGCCAACCATAAATCAATCCGTACATTGGTACAAGTATTCCAAATCCGATGACGCCACCTAGGAAGATAAACGATGCGATGCGAATGCCGACGATAAATCCAACACTGAGCAAGGCGATTGATAGATCGATACCTGCATACAATCGTGTTGCAGCAAATTCTATTGCCCCTTCTACAGTATGATGTGTGATTTCAAACCCTTTCACCATAAATCCATAGATGCCACCAATACCAAGGGCGTACAGAATAGCTAGGGCTCCATCTCCGCCTTCTTCACCTGCGACCAGGACCTCTCTGCAAGCAACACCTTCAGGATACGGAAGTGCCTCTTCAACAATGAATAATCGCCTCAAAGCAATAGTGAACATTGTCCCGAGTAAACCGCCTATGGATGCGATGATGAGTGTTTCAAACCATTGAATACTCGTCCAAATGTTCATGACGAGGAGTGCAGGTACAGTGAAGATAACGCCAGCAGCTAATGATTCACCTGCTGATGCCATTGTTTGAACAGAATTATTTTCTAAAATCGAGACATCTTTGAAGAATTTAGAACGAAGAATGATCATTGACATCACAGCAGCTGGTATACTTGCACTCACTGTCATTCCAGCATAAAGCCCGAGATATGCATTGGCAGCGGTCATAAGAACTCCGAGAACAATGCCAACAATGACCACACGTAGTGTGAATTCCTTCGGTTCAAGTTCAGGAGATATGTACGGTTCATGATCTCCCATGAAAATTGCCAGACGCAACTAGTAAGTCAATTCATCGTTAGGTGTGTTTCAACTTTAAGTTCACGAGTTTAACAAGTGCTTGAACGCATTGGCTTACCACCACCATAATAATAAGCATTGGATAGGCTAATAGCACTAGGATAGGGTGAAGATGTCCGAAGAAAATTGGCATTCAAAAGACATCGATGATTGTTTTGAACGACTATCATCATCACCGACAGGCATACATCCAAATGATGTACAAAAACTTCAAGAAAAGTATGGCTACAATAAATTAGCTGAATCTAAACCAACACATCCTTTCATACGATTCATCAGCCAATACAATGACCCACTCAACTATCTTCTCATGGGTGCGGCTCTCGTGGCATTACTCATTCACCCAGATGAACCAGCAGATGCCATTTTCATATTCATTGTCTTGACAGCAAATGCATATTTTGGGTTCTGGCAAGAAGGTCAAGCAGACAAGGCTATGGACTCTCTCAAGAAATTATCCATTTCCAATTGCGTAGTTATTCGTGATGATTTCGAAAATGAAATTCCTACAACGGAGTTGGTTCCAGGGGATGTCGTATGGTTGGTGCCCGGATTAAATGTTCCAGCAGATGTAAGAATTTTTGAAAGTCATGATTGCAAAATTGATGAATCTGCTTTGACAGGAGAAGCAATAGTTGTCCGAAAAATTGTCGGCCCCATCGTCGACGACACACTTCTTGCAGATCGAAAAAACATGGCATATATGGGCACAACCGTTTCGAGCGGGAGGGCAAAAGCATTAGTTGTCCACACTGGTATGAAAACCGAGTTAGGAAAAATTGCTGCAGACATTGCTGAGGCTGAAACGCCAAAAACTCCTCTCGAACTTAAATTAGAGCAATTGGGTCGTTTCCTTGGGTTTATTGCACTGATTGTTGCAGTCATCCTCGTTGTTGTAAAGATGATTTTTGCGTTGGGTGATCCTGATGCTATTCTTCGGGATGTTGCCATTGAACAATTTATTATTGCTATTGCAATTTTCGTGGCCATTGTTCCTGAAGGATTGCCTATTATTCTCGTCATTACGTTATCACTTGGAATGCGAAACATGGCTCGTCACAAAGCGATTATTCGCCGGATGAAAGCAGTCGAAACTCTTGGGTCTACAACAGTCATTTGTTCAGACAAAACTGGAACACTAACAACCAATCAAATGACTGTAAAAGATCTAATCACCCTAAATGCCACGTACACTGTTGGCGGTGAAGGCATCGCACCAATCGGAACATTACACATCAATGAAAATCAAATTAAATCATCTGAACTCAATGCACTTATGCAAACCAAAGAATACAAAGTTCTAGCAGATTGTTTGTCTCTGTGCCATAACTCAAGTATCAATCAAGATGAAAATGGGATTTGGCAAGCAACTGGTGACCCCACTGACCAAGCATGTGCCGTATTAGGTTGGAAATTAAATGGACCATTGAAGGAATTTCGGAAGGCACACCCTCGGCTCGCTGAAATGACATTTAACAGCCAAAAGAAACGCATGAGTGTAGTGCATACACTTGATGATGAACGCTGGATGTTCACAAAAGGTGCATTTTTTGTTCTAGAATCCAAATTAAAATATCGCTATGATGGAAACGACCTCGTCAAACTGGAAGAAAAGGATATTGCAGATATACGCTCAAAACATCACGAATTGGCAGGAAATGCTCGACGAATTATTACATTGACAGCACGACAATTGATCGGTTCTGAAGACCTCACAGATTGGGACAACATGGAATCAGAACTCATCTATCTTGGAAGTGTGGGCATTATTGACCCTCCACGTCCAGAAGTGTATGATGCTATTCTTACTTGTCAAAAAGCTGGAATTCGAGTAAAAATGATTACTGGTGACCAACAAAAAACTGCAGTAGCAATTGGCCATGACTTGAATATATGTCGAAAGGATTACATGGGCATCAATGGAAGAGATTTATCAAATATTAGTGACGAAGATTTAGTGAAAATAGCACAATCAACATCTGTTTTTAGTCGAGTGACACCTGAAGACAAAATGCGTATCGTTACTGCATTACAATCCACAGGTGAAGTTGTTGCAATGACTGGAGATGGAGTTAATGATGCTCCGGCACTCTCTCGTGCAAATATTGGAATTGCAATGGGCATAGAAGGCACAGATGTTGCCAAAGATGCAGCAGATATGGTGCTTCAAGACGATAACTTTGCTAATATTGTTCATGCTGTTGAAGAAGGAAGGAAAATTTATCAGAATATCCGTAATTTCGTCCGCTATCAAGTATCAACCAATATTGCTGCAGTTCTCCTCATCATAGTGTCCACGTTTATTTTCGGATGGAGTTTGCCTCTCACTGCAACTCAAATTTTAGTTATCAACATCCTCATGGACGGCCCTCCTGCAGTCGCACTTGGTGTAGAATCAAAACATGGGAAAGTTATGGATAAACCACCGCGACCAATAGATGAAAAGCTTCCAAATGGGTCAGATAAATTACTTATGCTATATCTTGGACTTGTCATGGTCATTGGTTCATTGATGGTTTTCTACTTAGCAGGTGGAGGTATAGAACAATGTGAATTACGGCCATATGATGAAGTTGCATCATTCAATATTGATGCGTGTAAAGATTCATCACATGCTCTTCATGAACAAGCGCTTGAAGATTGGCAAACATATGCAGATTTGAATTTTGAAAAGGCTCAAACAATGACTTTTGCAGTGTTTGTTGTATTCCAATTGTTTAATGTCATGAATTGTCGATCAAGTGAAGATAGCGTTCTCAAATTAGGTCTCTTCTCAAATCGGTCGATTAACCTCGCATTGATCATCTCAATGACCTTGCTATTCGTCATCGTTCAATTTGCTTCCACAACGATTCCTCTGATTGGAATTGGCATAGGTGACTTGCTTTCGACAAGTCAACTCACACAAGCAGACTGGATTGTTATCATGGCGATATCAAGTAGCGTATTGATTATTGAAGAATTCCGTAAATTTTTCAAAGCATCCAACTTTTTTGCTGTCCGAAGATGATATGGCTCTATGCACAGATTCTAAAGTGATTTGAATTTAGCATCAGCATGGAAGAAATGCCAATTTCACCATTGGCGACACCCAACAAGGCTTGGCGCGAGGTATTCTCTTCATCAATTATCATGGAACAATATTCAAGTGAATTACACCCAATAATTGAAAAATTAATCAATGGAGTAAATCTCTCTGAAGACGACGGTTTACACCTTCACAACAACACATCTTTGAATGAATTGGGTTCTCTTGCAAATGAAATTAAGTATGCGATGTATTCATCTAATGTTTATTTCAATTGTAATGTACACATTAACCAAACCAATATTTGTGTTTTAGCATGTAAATTTTGTGCTTTTCGTAGAGGGCCGAAAGCAAAAGACGCATATGAATATACCATTGAATCATTTATCGAAGAACTTTCCACGTATAGCGGAGTTGTGAATGAAGTGCATACCGTCGGAGGACTGCACCCAGATTGGAATATCGAATACTACGAGAAGTTATTTTCGAGTGTTCGAGAAAAGTTCCCTCATATTTCGATAAAATCATTATCTGCTGTGGAAATCAAACATCTCGCACAACAATCGAATCTTGATGTTAAGACACTTTTAACAAGGCTGAGAGATTCTGGTCTCACCTCATTACCAGGTGGCGGCGCTGAGATTCTTGATGATGAAGTACGATCAGTTATTTGCAACGGAAAAGAAAGCTCTCAAGAATATCTTGATATTCACCGTCAAGCACATGAACTTGGGATTCCAACCAACTGTACAATGCTCTTTGGAACGGTGGAAACTCCCACTCAAAGAATCCAACATCTCATAAAATTGAGAAGTTTACAAGATGACACTCACGGATTCCAATGTTTTGTTCCCTATCCATTTCTCAAAGACAACACTCGGCTCCCTGAAGCTCAACTAGCAACTGGTCAAGAGATACTCAAAATCATTAGTATCTCGCGCATAATGCTCACGAACATCCCGCACATTAAGGCATACAGAATGAACATTGGCGACCATCTTGCAGAATTAGCCTTACAATTTGGTGCAGATGATATCGATGGAATCGTTCAAAAAGAATCGATTATGCATTCAGCGGGTTCGACAGCACAACTCGATCTCGATAACAACATGCTTGCAAAATTAATTGAAAATTCAGGTTCGATTCCTATCTTAAGAAATACAACATATGATAGAGCACAAGTCTTCGTCAAAAAAGAAATACCTCCTAGAAGAACATTACCAGTCGTGAATGGGTGAAAACATGTCGTGGAAAAACACAATAGGTCGGGTTGCTTTTTTGAATTGTGATCCTTTATTCCATTCTATTGACAAGAAATGGAGAATTCTATCAGCACCACCATCATGGCTCACAGGTCACATTTTACGCCGAGATTGTATATTGGCCCCGATTCCTGCAGCAGATTACGCACGTCATCGAGATGAACTCATTCTTCTACCAGATATAGGAATTTGTTCCAAAGGAGAAGTGGGGAGTGTTCTTTTATTCAGTAATAAGCCTCTAGACCAGATAGATTCAGTCGCCTTACCATCCGACTCCGCAACATCCGTAGTCTTATGCAAACACCTGCTCAAAATGAAAGGATATGCCCCAAAATACATTCAAATGGGGCCCGATATTGAATCGATGATTCAGCAATGTGACGCAGCCTTACTGATTGGAGACAGAGCACTTCAAGCAACAAAGGAAAACAAATACAAGGTTGTTCTCGACCTCGGCGAAGAATGGTTTGCTCAGACATCACAACCAATGGTATTTGGGGTATTTGCCGCACGAAAAGATACTCCTCTCGCAGATGTAGACGCTGCGTATAGAGTACTCCTTGACAATCTTGTGAAGTTTGAAACACAACCAAAAACTCGAGAAAATGTGATACTGTCATCTTCGATGCATTCACAATTATCAATAGGCCGACTAGAGCAATATTTTGGCGAAGTGTTCAATCGTCTTGACCTTGAACATATCAACGGATTGAATACCTTCTTAGAAACTGTTTTTTCAGACCAAACTCAAGCAGAATTTATTTCTTTCAAGGACCAACGAATCCTGTTAGAACAAACGATATAAAGGGCGGATATACATGAGCACAGAAGTTAACAAAGATGATGAAGGAAATATGATTATACGAATCGGCCATAGTCCTGACCCCGATGACGCCTTTATGTTTCATGCTATGACAACCCAAGCATTTCCTACACCAGGTTACCATTTTGTACACGAGTTGCAAGATATTGAAACGCTCAATCATCGTGCGATGAACAAGGAGTTGGAAGTTTCAGCTGTATCTATTCATGCTTACCCAGAAATTTCAAATGATTACGCACTCATGAATTGTGGTGCATCCATGGGGGAAGGTTACGGTCCGATGATTATCGCTCTAAAGGGGACAACTGAAGAATCTGCTAGGAGCAACAAAATCGCTGTACCAGGTGTGAAAACTAGTGCGTTTCTAGGCTTACAATTAGCATGGGGTGAATTTGAATATGAAGTCGTACCTTTTGATGAAATTATTGACAGAGTACTCGATGGGTCGGTGACATCAGGGCTCATTATTCACGAAGGACAATTAACATACAAAAATCACGATCTTGATGTTCTTCTGGACGTCGGTCAGTGGTGGAACGAATCAAATGGGGGATGGCCAATGCCCTTAGGTGGAAATGTTGTGAAAAGAGACTTGGGAGAACAGGTCATGAACGATGTGACCAAGTACACCAAAATGAGCATCGAGTATGCGATTAAGAATCCCGATAAAGCACTAGAATTTGCGAAACAATGGGGTAGAGGAATCGATGATGAGACGAACAAAAAGTTTGTTCAAATGTATGTCAATGAACGCACAATTGATTACAAAGATGACGGAAGGGCATCGATTCGAAAGTTTTTATCTGATGGACAAAAGATTGGACTAATTCGCCCCGACTTTGATGTGCATGACATCGACTTTATTGGTGCGTGAAGTCATGGAATCATCTAGGGCGCCGCCAGTTAGTGAATTTGGAAGTGTTGATCCCGCACCAGCTGAAAAGGAATCAAACGTTACCAAACTCATGGCATCTTTAGTGGACGAAGAAATCGAAATGTTCCATCGTATGCGAGCAGTTTTTGCATTGAGGAATATACGAACCGATGAATCTGCACTTGCGTTATGCAGAGGGTTTGAATCCTCAAGTGCATTGTTACGCCACGAGATTGCGTATGTTTTAGGACAAATGCAAAACCCTGTTGTCCTGCCTCAGCTCATCGATGTATTGTCTGATGAAAGTGAACATGTTATGGTACGGCATGAAGCCGCTGAGGCAATGGGTGCCATTGGTGACAGGAGTGCAATCTCTACTTTGCAGAAATTTAGGAACCATGACCAACCAGAAATCGCTGAATCATGCATTGTTGCCCTCGACTTGATGGCATGGGTGCAATCATCAGAATTTGATGAAATGGCAGAATGAAGAACCCTCAAGTTCAATAAATGAATCCAACTCGTTCATAATGAGGAGAAGACATGCCCCACGATCACATTCAACTCGCCCAAGCACCAAATGGTGAAATCGGTCCGCGTTGTGACTCCTGCGGTGTTCGAATGACATTTGGTAATGCGATGGTCTTTGAGAACATTTATCTTTGCTGGGAGCACTACGTCGAACGTACTGGTGCCGATTCTTCTACCGCAGTTTCAGAAGCAGAACAAAGATTTTGGATGAAAGAATAAGGCTTCAAAAAGACTCTAATCCTTCAAGGATACGACGAATCATGCTGACAGGTTGGGCCCACTTCGCCCGAAAGTTCCAACAGTACTATCAGCAATCGAGATTGTGGTCTCCACCTCAAATCTCAAACAGAGAATGGATGTTCATTCCATTTGGGGGTGCCCCGCCCATTCGTCATATTGGATTTCATCGAATTCAAGATGTGAGAAATTATGTATCTTCTAAAACGATGCATTCGTGCTTTTACTCGACTGCATATTGGAATAAACCGAATGAAACAAAAATGGTGGACAAGGAATGGAGAGGAGCAGACCTCATTTTCGACCTTGACGGCGATCACTTGCCAGGGGTGACTGACAATGATTTTCCATCGATGATTGACATTATTCAAGAGCAAGCTTGGTCATTGTGGAATGATTTTTTAGAGCCTGAATTCGGTTTCTCTGAACAGTACTTACAAGTTACATTTTCCGGTCACAGAGGTTTCCACCTCCATTACAGAGACCCAGCATTTCACCACTTGGACTCAGAAGCAAGACGAGAAATAGTTTCCCATATCCGCGGAGAAGGTGTTGATGTCGCAGGTGGTTTGGGGCGTTTCAGTAACCAAGATTCGAAGGGATGGACGAATCGATTAAAGGACGGTATGAGTGAACTTATTGACACACTTGTTACAATTGATTTGAATGAAGACAATGCGAATGTCGAATTAAAACGGCTAGAAGCAGGAATTAAAGCGATGCATGAAAGAGAAAACATTCAATCCCAACGTTCAGCCCAGGCTATTCAAAAATTAGCTGAAACATTGAATCACCCTAATAAAATTGAGCGTCTTAAAAATGAATCAAGATTTGAGGTCTTAGGAAAATATCAAGAATTATTTCTCAACCTTCTAAAATCCGACACTTCAATTGTATTAGGGAATGCTGGTGAAACTGATGAGGTTGTAACAATCGATGTTCGACGCCAAATACGATGGCCTTCTTCTCTTCATGGGAAATCAGGTATGCGCGTCACAGAATTTCAATTAAATCAACTTGACCCAGATGGTTCCAACCGTTTTCATCCTCTTGAAGAATGCTATGTCTTTGGAATGGAAAAAAATCAACGTGTTGAAATCATCAAAGAAGACATACATGCAAAAATAGGGTCGCAATTGATTGAAGCAACGAATGGGGATATCGTTGAAACAAGTGAATCAGGTGCTACATTCTTGGTTCTAAAGGGATGGGGCCAACAGGTTCAATGAAGGTATTTATTCACGCAATCCACATCATTTCGTGGTAAGGTTCAAGGGTAGAGCACTGTTCCTACGGCTTAGGTGGTGTATTTTGGCCCGTAAAGATAAGTCGAAATCGAACCCATTGCCTCCTCCAGGACAACCTATTCCTATGCCACCAATGCCACCTGCACCAGGGGCAACTTTACCACCAATGCCGCCTATGCCACCTGCTCCCGGAGCACCTTTACAGCCTGTTAGCGGCGTGCCAATGCCGCCAATGCCACCTGTGCAACAAAATGAAATTCCACCCCCTATAACTCCTCCAGCATCGACACCAGAACCTCAAGCTCCAGTTCCTCCTTTAGAACCAACTGCACATATGCCGGCACCTGTGCCTGAAGCAGCACCACCTTCTCCAGTTCAACCTCAGGAACTCCCTTCTCCGCTTGCACCCATCAATCCACCAGAACAAACAAGTCAATCCGATGAGTATCAACGTCTTTGGGCAAAGAGGTCGGAGAAACCGCTGCAACAAATTTATGGCCATATTGACCGCATAAGTAATGCAGATGCAGGGTCTCTTCTCGATCGTTATGCAGACAGGTTTGGCCATTCTCTTGACCGAGAGATTATCGTTCTTCGAAAAAATGACCATGAAAAGAAGGTAGCTGAAATCCGTGAAGCACCCACCGTCACACTTCTAGAAGATGAAGAGGCAATTGAACAAGAACAAGAATTGATGAGTCTAGACGACATTGAAAATGAAATTCGGAGACTCAAACCCCTGTATCAACGTGCGAAGGAAACTGGTCAAAAAGAAGAAGAACAACAATTACGTTCGTCATTACAAAATTTGCTTGCTCAAAGAAAGTCACTCATTGAGCCCACTGTGGCAGAGCC
Organism: uncultured Candidatus Poseidoniales archaeon; assembly: GCA_964613395.1. GTDB lineage: Archaea > Thermoplasmatota > Poseidoniia > Poseidoniales > Poseidoniaceae > Poseidonia. Next base: position 137,515 of record CAZTGO010000001.1, read on the forward strand.
TTCAGGGAACGATGAAGATGATGAGTTGTACATGCAATTTTTCTCAATTGTCGATTCATTACTTGAGTCGTCCTTGCCAGAGAGCATTTCTCAATCATTTATTGAAAGTGAGGATTTTGCACTCTATATGATGATTGGGAAAAATTTCGATGAAACCAGTCAAAGTCAAAGGGAAGAATTTGTTGCGATGATCGACAAGTTATTGGAAGATATTGACGATGAAGATTTGGAATCCTTCACGCAATCACCTGAATTCGAAATTTATAGAGAAGTTGTGATAAAATACTCGAGGTGAAATTATGGGGCTACTCGATAAAGTAAATGAAACAAAAGACGCACCTAAGGCTAAAGAAGTCAAAGAAGAAGAAAAGAAGGCTAAGCCCGTAGCCAAAGCAAAGCCTGTTGCCAAAGCAAAACCAGTAGCTGCAAAAAAAGCAGAATCAAAGAAGAAATCTGCACAACCAAAGGCTCGTCCAAAAGAACTCTCCTCAGAATTTGAATTAGCCAGCGACATGAACCGTCGAATCAATTGGTTGATCAATTTCATTGTCAACTTTGGATTTTTAATAGCAGGTATAGTCATGAATATTCTTACAGGAGGAAGTTCTGGAATTGGAATATACACCTACTTGTTCGGTGCAGCAATTATTGTCCTCTTCCTCAATATCTTTTTCATTCCAATGAAATTTAGTCGGAATCTTGGACAGTTTACTTCTAAAACAAAATATGTTAGAGCCGATGGAACGAATCCCATATTTGTTCACGGAATACTTGTAAACACAATTGGAATATTGTCATTAGTGGGCTTTATTCTTGTTGTCACACAAGTCTCACAACTTGGAGAAGAAGACAACACGAACGCATGGATTCTCACAGGAACTGGTGTTGTATTTATTCTGCTTTGGTTTATCAATCGCTACATACGAAATGGTAGTGAATTAAATCAAGGGATGTTCGATCTTATGTTTGGAGCATACGAAGTCAAATATGTCCCTGCAGAAACTGAAAAGGCCACTGGTATTTTTGCACGATTAGAGAATATGGGTAGTTTTGGTGACAGACTTATTCAAAGACAGGAAGATAAAAAACAAAAGAAACTTGAAAAAGCCTCCGAGGAAGATTCAGAGGAATCCAGTGAAAAAGAGTAGATTGAATCAGATGTAAAGTGCTGAAGGTACATGCTTCTTCGTGCTATTTTTCCAAATCGTATTCATTCTGATGTCTTATTTGACTTATTTTTGGTATCTTCAATGATTTATGTCCATATTATACTTAATATGCCTGCATTGTTTTTGATTGTCATTGGATTCTTTTTCCTTCGTTTGTACATATCCGTCATGGAATATTTTATTTTCCAACGACCAGAAAAATACAGGATAAAAAGTCTTTTAGAAAATGGTTGGAGCCGATCTGAAGTATTCATCCAAGGCTGTCGTATACAATTTTACCAAAATAATGGAGAAAAATCAAAACCTGCAATTTTATTTTTACATGGTTGGAGATCAAGTGCAAGCCGAATGATACAACGGATGAAATTTTTTACAGAGCATGGTTGGTCAGTCATAGCAGTTGATTTACCCAACCATGGTTCTTCAGATGCAGTTGGAAAATGGAGCGCAGAATTTTCAACGTCATGCGTTATTAATATCATTAATGCAACGAAATCAGAATACAGCGCCTCGCCTTTTTTTGTTTATGGTCACAGCATGGGAGGGTTCATTGGACTGAGGTTATGCCAAAGGGCATCAGAATGGAGCACAGATATAGAATTAAATTCAATAATCTTTGAATCACCTATGACAAAATATTCACTTATCTTAGAAGAAACATATAGAATTCTTCGGATACCTCGGATTATCCGAGGTGTAATTGACCGTCGAATATTGACAACAGTTAGCCGGTTACAAACTGTATCAATGGAATTTGCTTCAATTCAACAAGCTGACATCCCCCAGTGGGGAATGCCACATGTTCCATCACTCGTCCTTCAAGCAGAGCACGACGCTAGGTTAGGAAGGGAGCATTACAATGCACTCATTGGACTCCTTGACAAGCATTCGCTTGATTACGAATCCCATTTAATCTCAAGTTTGACACACACAGGTAGTGATGAAAATTCTGAACGAACAAAACTTCTTGAGACATTTTTAGAGAATAGGACAAATATATCATTCTTCAGATGACGAATCTTCGTTGCTTCCATTCACAATTGTTGTTCTTGCTAATTCCCTCATGTCTTCCACTTCATCCAACTCATCCATGATTTCTTTACCTAGAAGCGTTTCAATGATGTCTTCCATTGTAACGATACCAGATGTTCCACCAAATTCATCTTGAACAATAGCAAATTGTTGCTTTTCTTCCAAAAAGAGGTCGAGCACATCTTCCGCACTCGAATGTAGTTCTACATTTAGATGTGGCTTCATGAGATCAGCCATGGTAAATTCCCATTCCCCTCGGCCTGCAGACATAAGTAATTCTGAACGAATCACAATACCCTGAATATCATCAAGAGATTCGTTGTAGACTGGTATTCTTGAGAACCGTATGATAGAATTTTCTTCCATGATTTCCTTCACATTGGATCCTCCATCGAGACCATAGACAACGACACGAGGCGTCATGATCGATTCGACTTTGATATCGCGTAGCTGTAGTAAATTGTGTATTACTCGTTCTTCATCCGGGTCAAGAATACCTTCTTCCTCACCAATATCAGCGATAGCGGCAACATCATCACGTGTGACTGTCGCAGTTTTCGACTGAGGAAAAATAGATTTCATCCATTGAATTGGTCCAATAATGACAAACATAATCCGAGTAAGCCACAACAATACATATGCAGAAGGTGTTGCGAGTTGCTTCCAGTATGCCGAACCAATCGTTTTTGGAATAATTTCAGATAGAAATAACACAGCTATGGTGAGTATGACTGATCCAAGTGTAAGCATTTCTTCGCCGAATAATGTTTGAATTTGGCTGCCTACACCCGCCGCTCCCATTGTGTGAGCGATGGTGTTGAGCGTAAGTATAGCTGTGAGTGGCCCAACAGCATCATCAGCTTTGAGTTTGGACCATAATTTTCCGCTCGCGGTATCTTCTTTACCCATTGAAACAACATATGTTTGAGGCATGGAGAGTGTAACTGCTTCCAAGATTGAACATAGGAATGACACGCCTAGTGCCAAACTACAGTAGAGAATGAGAAGAGTATAGTCTGCCATGAAGAGTCAATGCTCCGTCTTGCGGTAATCTCACCTAGGTAACTTAACCTTTTGAAAATGACGGAAGATTTCATAGAAAGGAACATTGATTTGAGTCAAACTCAAAAAGTGATGGCCTCAGCGTAATATGAGTGACATGGAGGGTGAACATGTTCTAATTTGTGTCGCTTGGCCATATGCCAATGGGCCATTGCACTTAGGTCATGTTGCAGGTTGTTATCTTCCCCCTGATATTCAAGCACGGTTTGAACGTGCAAAAGGAAACCGAGTCCTCATGGTTTCTGGAAGTGACGAACATGGAACACCAATTACTATCACTGCTGAACAAGACGGATTAACACCACAAGAAGTCGTAGACAAGTATCATGAAATGAACAAAAAAGCATTGCTTGATCTAGGTTGTTCATGGGAACCAAATATTGATCCTAGAGGCATTGAGTTTGGAGGTTCATTGTTTAATCGAACAAGTGATGATGATCACAAAACCAAAGTTCAAGGAAATTTCAAATCATTATACGACGCAGGGTTCTTTGAATCAAAAACTACGCCTCAATTTTATGAATCATACGAACAAGGTGGAGGTCGTTTCCTGCCCGATCGATATGTGGAAGGAACGTGTCCAGCCTGTGACTCCGAGGGTGCTCGAGGCGATCAATGTGATTCATGCGGTGCGACATATGAGGCTTTGGAATTAAAAAATCCTAGGTCGAAACTTTCTCCTGACGCTAAAATTGAAATTCGGGATACACAGCATCTTTTCTATCAATTAAACAAATTTCAATCTGCACTGGAAAAGTATTCAGAAGACAGGCAGGGTGTTTGGAATTCAAATGTCCGGGCAATGACTCGTCAACAACTGGACGCAGAATTACGACCTCGTGCAGTTACAAGGGACCTTAATTGGGGTATTTCCATTCCGTTTGATGATGATGAGTGGTCTGGAAAATGTGTTTATGTGTGGTTTGAAGCAGTTCAAGGATATCTCACATGTGCACAAATTTGGTCTGAACGGTATGCAAATGAACACCCTAGGGGAGAAAGTGCATGGGAAAATTGGTGGAGAGTAGATGAAGACGGTAACGTACCACGCCACCTCTATTTCCTTGGTAAAGACAACATACCCTTCCATACTATCATCTGGCCTGCACTTGTTATGGGTCTTAATGCTGCTAACTCCAAGGAAAATGAAATTACGTTCCAACCGAAACCGGGTGATTTAGCGTTGGGGTACAATGTTCCTGCGATGCACTATTTGCTCCTCGCAGGTGGACAATTTTCGAAATCTAGAAAACACGCAGTTTGGTTACCTTCATTCTTAGAACAATACGACCCTGATACCCTTCGTTATTACTTGAGTATCAATATGCCTGAAAATCACGATACAGACTTTAATTGGCCAGATTTTGTTGAAAAAGTAAACTCTGAATTGATTGCGACATATGGTAATTTCGTACACCGAGTCCTGACGTTAGGGCACCGACTTGATACCACGTCAAGTGATCCGTTTTCTACATTCGAACAACTTGAATTGAAAGAAGAGAAGGATGAAGTTGAGCGTCTTTTTCAACTCGCTACTGATTCATTAGAAAAACATAGATTCAAAGAATCACTTCGACACGTTATGGGAATTGCTCAATATGGCAATCAATTATTACAAAATGCAGAACCATGGAAATACATGAAAAATCCAGATGATGAAGGGTATGAACAAAGTATGTCTTCACTCGCATTTTGTTGGAGAATTGCCAGGTGTTTAGCAATCGCGACAAACCCATTTATGCCGAAGAGTTCTCAGAAATTATGGAACCTCCTCGGGCATGAAACCGATGTTCAACATCAATCATGGTATGATGCAATTCATTGGGCTGCTCCTCGATGTTGGAATAGTGAAACGCCAACGCCGTTGTTCGAACGTCTTGATTTAAATGAAATAATGGAACGAGAACAGGGACTTATCGAAGAAAATAGTGAATCTAAAGAGGATATTACACATACTGTTAAGGGTGGAAAGAAAAAGAAAAAGGAAGAAAAGAACATGTCAACAATTGAAGGAATACAGTATATTGATTTTGAGACGTTTATGAGTATCGAATTGAAGACAGGCGTCATAGTAAAGGCAGATGATCACCCCAATGCTGACAAACTATATGTTTTGAATTTGGATGATGGGACGGATAACGGACGTACTATATGCGCGGGATTAAAGGAATACTACTCTATTCAAGAACTCGAAGGTAAAAATGTCGTCTTTGTTGCAAATCTCCAGCCTCGTCCATTGCGCGGAATTACTTCTGAAGGCATGATTTTAGCAGCTGATGACGGCGATGGTGGTGTATCAATCATTACCTTAGACAAGAGCATGAAACCTGGTTCAAAAGTACGTTAGTCGAGTTTCGATTTGACAACATCCATGATTTTCCTTGACAATGTTCTTGCCTGTTCGGTGAGATATTCTACTTTAGGTTCAATCTGTTCTCTCTGAATTTCATTCAATCCACTGAGATTTATTTTGACGTTGAATAAGGCCCCTTTTGCAGCGGCACTCGCTAGTAGTCCTGCAACACCAACATCTGTAATTGCATTTGAGTTTCCATCCTCTGCAAGTTTAGGTAAAATCGAAAGTAATAGAACTGCATGTTCTGCAGTTTCTAATGGAACGTGCGTAGCCTGCAATGTTGATTTCAGAATTCCTTGACGCCTCACTTCTTTCTCTTCGTCGGTTGATTTAGGCATCCTATAAGATTCCATGACTGCATCGAACGCTTCGCTATCTTCTTTAGCTAATTGTCCTGCTCGTTCCAAGATTGGATTTGCGATTGTTAAGGTTTCATTTGCAATTGGCCAACCAGTCTCCCACTTATTTGAACCAAGAGTCAATTTTGCAACCATGCATGCAAGTGCTCCGGCTTGACCGAGGGCTACTGCTGAAGCAGTTCCGCCACCAGGGGTGGGGTTCTCTGAAGCCAATACTGATTGGAATTCACTTAGTGTCATATCCATAAATGTCATTTTGACAACTCCTTTTCTATTGCCCATTCAATAATTCGTGATTCAGGCTCAAAACTATGAAACTCTCGTAGCCCAAGTCCTTCGATGGCTTTCTCAACCAATTCATTGTCGTTCATATCATCATGTTCAGCAAAAAATTGACCCGCTTCAAGTATAGATTGTAGTGGAACAAGACCAACTATTTCGCTGCCATGAATTTCAACGGCATGATCTTTTGCTAATGTTTGGCACATCAAAAAAGCAATGTGCAATGGTGTTTCATAACGGTCGAGAATATTCATCGATACTTGACTGATCTCCATACTATCGAGGGTCACACCCATCCCTTGAACTTTGGACAAAAGGCCAGGGAGCCTGTGTGTTTTCCCTTTGGAATCCTTGATAGGGCGACCTGATGATCGAACCAGTGAGCCAATCAATTTCGAAATAACTGCATTTTTTTCATGGACATTCACATTGTAGGCAATAAGAATATCTCTTGCTCCAATCGTTATACAGCCCGATTTTTTTGTAATTTCATTCCACTCTTTGCACCCAAAATCTGGTGTGATAATTTCATGTGGCACCTGGAGTGAGTTTGGTCCAAATCGGTCTTCTAGGCCTTCATACTGCCCTTTTCGAATATCTGATAACATTCGTTTTGATTCTGATTTTGCTGCAAATCCGTAAAGATATGTCCCTACGCCGGATTGTTCACTGATTTCTTTTGCAAGTTTCTCTGCCAAGTCCACACAAACATGCATCATATCTTCACTCAGTGGCACAAATGGACAAACATCAACAGCACCTAATCGAGGATGTTCTCCCTTATGCTCGCTCATGTCGATTTCTTCAATAGCTTTCAAAACAAGTGCACGAGCACCCAAATAGACATCATCAGGTCTACCTGCTAAAGTGATGACAGTACGGTTATAATCTCCATCTGGCTCAACTCCAAGGACAACACAGCCAGAAATTTGACGAGCCGCTTCAACAATCGATTCTATTTTCTGAAGATTTTTACCTTCAGAAATATTTGGGACACACTCAATAAACATTCTATCAACCACAATAGAGAGAAGTCACTCTTTGAATGTTGACATTCGGTCTCATGAATAAAGTGCATGAGGAGACGATGTTAATCGAGTTCCTTGGTCTTTCTTTTTGTCTATAACAACACACGCTTCATTGAGATCTTTTTGCTCGATAAATGACTTTTTATTTCGTATTGCAATCATTCCCGCCTCAACGCATAATGCCTTTAAGTCTGCACCGGAATATCCTTTTGTTTTCTCAATCAAAGTGTTGACCTTAACACGTTTTGTGTTCATTTTTGACAGATGAACTTCAATGATGCTTTTCCTTGCTTGGTCATCAGGTAATGGAATCTCAACAATTCGGTCAAACCGTCCCGGTCGAAGAAGAGCATCGTCTAAGATATCAGGTCGATTTGTTGCTGCTATGATTTTAACATCATGAAGGGAATCAAAGCCATCAAGTTCGGCAAGTAGTTGCATCAAAGTACGCTGAACCTCTCGGTCTCCACTCGTTGAACTATCAAGTCGCTTCGCACCTATGGCATCAATTTCGTCCAAGAATATAATCGCGGGAGCCTTTGATACCGCTAGGGAAAACAATTCACGGACGAGTCGTCCGCCTTCTCCAATGTATTTCTGTGCTAATTCACTTCCAACCATTCGGATAAATGTAGCATCGGTATGATTTGCTACTGCCTTTGCAATCAGGGTTTTACCACAACCTGGAGGACCTACCAATAGTACACCCTTAGGAGGTTGTATCCCTACATTCGTAAACAACTCTGGATTCTTCAATGGCAATTCAACAGCCTCTCGGACTGAGTCGAGTTGTTCATCGACACCGGCCACATCTTTGTACTTGACAGTGGGTTTTTCGACTACTTCTGCACCACTTACCATCGGGTCCCAAGCCTCAGAGAGCACTTCAACAACTGAAAGTGTATCCTGATTTAGAGCCACACGTGTGCCTGGTTTCAACCGATCAGGGTCAATGAGTGGATTTATCCCAACTTGAAACACAGTACCATTTGACGAACGAACGATAGCACTTTCTGAATCAAGGATATCTTGGAGAAAGCCCACAATTAGCGGTGGTAATTTCAAAATCTGGATATTTTCTTGTAACTTTTCTACTTTGCGACGCATTTGCCTTAATTCATTTTCTAAATGAGTTCTATCATTTATCAAAAGTTGTGTTTCCTCTTGAAGTATTTTGTACTCTTGCTCTAAGGTTCGAAGTGAATCATCAGATTTACCTGTGATATCATCGGCATTGGAACCAACTTCAGCCGTCATACTATCAAGAGTCCTAAACGCTTACCGTATATGTACTCATGGTTTTTTTTAATTGAATTATATGATATAGAAGCATTCAAATTAGGAGCCAGCATAAGACAGGCGGGGATGGAATGGGCGATTGCGAATTGTGCGGTGCGATGAAAGTTTCAACCCGTGAGGTGAAGACTGGAAAAGCCTCAGTAATGGCATGTTTACGCTGTTCTGAACGTTTTAATGTTCAAAAAAAGCCAACCACTCAAACACGCACATCAAGCGGCCAAGGGTTCAAACCACGTCAATCTCATGATATCATGAAAAAACAATCTAAAGAACTCGCACCTGATTTTGGAAAAAGAATCATGAAAGGGAGAAAGCGAAAGAAATGGACTCACCAAGAATTGGGTAAAAAGATGGCCGAAACTGTGAATGTTGTAAAATCTGCAGAAGCAGGTAAACGACCGACAGACACTGTGATCGCTAAGTTTGAGAAAATACTCGACATCGTTCTTATGGTTGAAACTAGCGATGAGTCACACAATATGTTGTCACATTCAAGCGGTCGTGGCCTCACTCTCGGTGATTACTTCAATGATGTCGGTGAATAGATGCCTGAGATACCGGTGCATGCAATTTGGCTTGCACAAGATGATCCAAAAAAGAACACTGCGGTCTTGGCAAGTAAACGAAAAGACATCGTATTGCATAAACGATTGAAGACATTGCCAAAAAAAGGCATTCTCCTTGAGCCACTTTCCGGTAAAGTTCTCGGACCTGAAGACCACGAATTATTACTGGAACGAAATGGTCATCTTGTAGGGCTGGATTGTTCATGGGCTCAAATAGAAAAAAGTGTTCAACTTGTAACAAAGACCACTCGATTGGAACCTAGAATGTTACCATTACTACTGGCTGCAAATCCTGTGAATTGGGGGAAGCCATCAAAATTAACAACGATGGAGGCTATTGCAGCTTCATTATTTTTAATTGGATGTCGAGAACAAGCAACGGAAGTTCTTGGTGCTTTTCGATGGGGGAATCGATTTTTTGAATTAAATCAAGAGCCTTTGGAGGCGTATTCAAATGCAAAAACCAGTGAAGAGTTGATTCAACTTCAGTTTGAATTTTTTGATGTTGACATTTCAATCGACGAATGAAATTTAAGACAACATTGCTTCGACATCATCATGGCACTCTACTCTTCTATTTTGATTCAGAAATGGCATCAGGGTAATCTCTCACCTATGCATGAGTATATTGCGGATGAATCATTGATAACACTCGTCGTCAACGATGCCAAATTAACACAATTACTCGCATCAAATGATTCATTACCTCAACTAGCTATTGGCCATCTAGCGACAGAATATGGTGTTCGGATACAGTCAGATCTAGAGTTTATCTTCGAAGATGAAACGCAACATGTGACCATCGATATCGGTCAAATTGATTCGATTCAAGCCAATGAAATACCACGTTTAGTCACCACTTCTTGTGGGGGTTGTGATTCGCCGACTATAGAAGGATTAATGTCTTCAATACCTGTCGTCGAAGATCAAAATTTGAACATTTCAATTGATGATATACACGTAATTTATCAAACATATTTTGAACAAAGTGAAGGCTTTTCTAAAACTGGAGGGATGCATTCTGCGTGCCTTCTTGACAAAGATGGTCAAATTATAGACATCAAGGAGGATATAGGGAGGCATAATGCGGTCGATAAAGTCGTTGGTCATGCTCTCCTAGAGGAAAAAATCGACCAAGCAGTTGCACTCCTCGTATCCGGCAGAATCGGTTGGGACATTGTAGCAAAAGCAGGTCGGATGGGCATAGGAACAATCGTAGGCTTGGGGGCGTGCTCAACACTCGCCGCTGCCGCTGCTCGTAGTTCGAATATGTCCGTCATTTCATTTCTGAAAAACAACTCTGCGGTCGTAATTGGTCAGTTAAAAATCCAAATGTAGAATAACTTTGATTATATGTTGTAAGTAGCGGTGATGAGTTGTATGTCTATTCATAGAAAATCTGAGACTCCACCGGATAATGCGAAGTTGAAACTTGGGAAACCAAAAAACAAAGCAGCAGGCATACCCGCAATAGTTTCATCATTTCAACATTCATTAAAAAAAATGGGTGTGTCTCGAACAATCAAAACACTACAACTCGTAAATCAAAATGAAGGCTTTGACTGTCCTGGTTGTGCATGGCCAGACCCAGAGCACCGTTCCTCTTTCGAATTTTGTGAGAACGGTGCAAAAGCAGTAGCTGACGAAGCGATGAAGAAGGCCATCGATTCAGAATTTTTCAAAAAACATTCAGTCGAAGAATTACTCACTTGGTCTGACTACAAACTCAACTCAAGTGGAAGATTATCTCAACCAATGATCCTAAGAGAAGGTCATACTCACTATGAGAGCATAGATTGGCCTGACGCCATTAAATTGATCGGCGATCGATTAAAATCTTTAGATAATGCTAATCGGGCCGTATTCTATACATCAGGTCGAACAAGCAATGAGGCTGCGTTTCTGTATCAAGCATTTGTTCGGATGTATGGTACCAACAACCTTCCAGATTGTTCGAACATGTGTCACGAGTCCAGTGGGAAAGCGTTATCGGAAACAATTGGTATTGGAAAGGGAACGGTGACTCTGAATGATTTTGATCATGCTGATTTAATTCTCGTCATAGGACAAAATCCAGGAACGAATCATCCAAGAATGTTGTCAGCCCTAGAATCCGCAAAGAAAAATGGTGCGAAAATCGTTAGCATCAACCCTTTGTTTGAAGCAGGCCTCAAACGTTTCAAACATCCTCAAGATTACATGAAAGGTAAATTGGCCTCAACACAACTTGCTGATATCAACATACCTGTGCGAGTTGGCGGTGATGCTGCACTATTCCAAGCCATTTCTAAAATCCTCATTCAAAATGAGGGATTTGATAGCGATTTCATTAACGAATACTGCCTTGATTTTGATCAATTCAAAGAACATCTTCATGCAGTGGAATTGAATGAATTGTCGCAACAATGTGGCATTGCACTCAATCAAATTGAGCACTTAGCAAATATGTGCATCCAATCAAAATCGACAATTGCCTGTTGGGCAATGGGTCTTACACAACACCGGAATGGTGTCCAAGTCATTCAAGAAGTCGTTAATCTCATGCTGCTTGGTGGCCATATCGGGAAGAAGGGTGCAGGGCTCTGCCCGGTTCGCGGACATTCTAATGTGCAAGGAGATAGAACAATGGGGATTTGGGAAGCGCCGCCTGACGAATTTCTTGATCGACTTGAAAATGGATTAGGATTCAAAATGCCTCGTCACCATGGATTTGATGTCGTTCATTCAATTCATGCGATGGAAGACGGTGATGTTGATGTTTTCTTATGTATGGGTGGAAATTTTCTCTCTGCAACTCCTGAAACTCGTCGTACAGGAGATGCAATCAGAAATGTTGACTTAACTGTTCAAGTTTCTACCAAATTAAACAGAAGCCACCTCATCACTGGGAAAACAGCCCTCATTTTACCATGCCTTGGACGAACTGAAATCGACATTCAAAATGGCACTTCACAGTTTGTCACCGTTGAAAATTCAATGGGTATCGTTCATATGTCACAAGGCTCATTACAACCTATATCTCAAGACCTACGAAGCGAAGTTTCAATCATTTGTTCTCTTGGGGATTATATGTTTCCTGAAGGAATCATGAATTGGAATGAACTTGAACAAGATTACGATAGAATTCGCAACCTCATCGAACAATCAATTTCAGGCTTTGACCGATACAACGAACGAGTGCGCAAGCGGTCTGGGTTCGCATTACCAAATCCACCACGTGATTCCTTGACATTTTCAACGTCAAGTGGAAAAGCCCATTTTAGTTCAAATCCTTTACCCAATTTATTGGTTAATGATGACCAGTATGTGATGATGACATTACGCAGTCATGACCAATACAACACAACAATTTACGGGCTTGAAGACCGTTATCGAGGAATAAAAGGAAATCGACGAATCATCTTGATGAACGCTGAGGATATGGCTACTCGTGGCTGGAAATCACGGCAACTCGTTGATGTCACAAGTCATTTTGAAGAAAACACAATTACTTCGGAACGATGGACAATCATTGCTTATCCAATTCCTCGTGGTAATTTAGCATCATATTTTCCAGAAGCAAATGTTCTTGTCCCTTTGGATTCAACTGCTGATATTTCGAATACTCCCACATCGAAGTGGATCGTTTGTTCACTATCCGAACATCGATAACTTCAATTTTCACGGATTCTTTTGAACTCACTCGCTCGACAAACATCTTGAATGTGTACATATTGGTGGTGTGAAATACAACTTGGTTGAAGGATCAAAAGTATCAAGTTGAAGCGTTGATGTCGTACCTTCTTCTATGAAAACAATTGATGATGTAGAGGCTGGTAAATAATCCATACCTGTTGAAGTTAATGAGAGTCGCAATCTGTGACCTTCGGGAACCTCGGCATCCATAGGGAAAAACTCCATCTTAGCATTGATTGTTTCAAGAGGAGCAATCCAAGTTTGAAGTTCTGAGCCTCCTGCATGGTAGCGTAAATCCATGGTTGCGTGGCCAATGTGAATGCATATGTCATCCACAGAACACGATTCTAAAAGAGCAAAAAGCTGACCTCCATAGGTTACTGTTTGAACATCAACATGTAATCGTGGCATGCCAGCAATGAACACTGATGAGTCAAAGGGCTCTGATTCCCAGACTGGACCGGAGTCTGCGTCGGGTAGAACAGTCAAGGTGCCTGCGACATTGACCAAATCATCACCTAATGACAAGATGAGTTCCTCTGTATCCTCTGGCGGATAACGCGTTTCAAGTCTCCATTCCCCTAAGTTCGATTGAATCTCAATCCATTGACCAGGTTGTGGGCCAATATCTCGAAGATAGTAATCGAACCACTCAAGTAAATCTTGCATCCAATCGAATCGTATCATTTCTGGAAATGCTTCGCCACCCCAACCACCTAAATCAGAGCGATCATCGAGTTGAATTGCCCTGTCAGGATAATCATGGTCCCATTGACCAAACAATCCGCGAGCTTCTATGCCATTGTCAATGAGGGTGTTCATCGTTGGAACCGCCATATGAGGATCGACATTCCAATCATGGAATCCTTGAATGAGATACACACTTCCTTTGTAATTTTCAATGACTCTGTCGAGAAAGTATCTTTCCTCCCAATATGTTCCTGCATACTCTTCCCCGAGGAGATATGCACTCATTCCGGTACCAGGACCTATGACGTAGTCTGGGCAAATATTCTGATAATCTTCCTCATCACCATCAATGCCATAACTTCCATACACTCCATTGTGCATAATTGGTGCCCTAGCTTCTGATGAACCATTTTTCCACATAAGTTCCTTAACACCGATTAATCCAGAAATCGGTACAATTGTTTTGAGATAATTATGTTCAGAACCGAACATTGCTGCTTGCCAAGGCGTACTACCGTCATACGATTTTCCGATTAACGCAACCGCACCGTTTGACCAATCCTGTTCCCCCAACCACTTTACAGCAGCATTGTTCCCAAGTTGTTCTGCGTTCCCCATCAAATCCATGCAGTGATTTGATCGCCCTGTTCCAGAAACAGAAATTTGAGCAAATGCAAATCCGTGGGGGAGGATTTGGTCGATGATCATCTCACCCAACCAAGAACCTGGCACCTCTATCGTGGGGGTTTGGACGGATGGCTCTTGGAAATATGGGCCAATTTCCGCAATAACTGGAACTTGTACGCCTTCCGGAACATTTGGCCTCCATACTGCCAAACTAATCAAACCATTTGGGGCAGCACCGCCTTCAGAAATCGGCAGGTCATATTCAACGAAATAATGCGTAGAATTCCATTCGTTTTCAGTTGGCAACAGTTCATATTCACCAAATTCCATTACATACGAATAATTGTCATCTGTGACATAATTGAGAAGGTAACGATCCCAAACAGGTACGCGAACATCCGTTGTATATTGTTGATCGACATCTTCAGAAATCATAGGTTCAAGTGTCATTGCTATGAACAGGAAAACGATTGCTAGAGCAATGGTTGAAGCAAGAATGGAATTGAATTCTCGAGTTGGATTTGAATCTTGATTTTGATAGGATTTCCAATCGGGCTCGACGAGTTCAGCAAGAACAACATCATCGGCCATGGCCTAGGGATGTGTTGCTATATTTTGAGGTTGACCTCTAATTGCAAAATTTAGAATGACAACAATCAAAACATACCCATCCCAAGTTGTACCATGGAGGATATTGCTGTGTTTAACGGGCATTTGTCCGAAGGCATTCCTGATATCTTGCCCCAACATCCTGGGATCTCAAATAGCGTCGACCATGCCCCTGCACGGCGACAAATTCTTTCAAATAAAGAGAAGAAACTTGCTTTGAAGAATGCACTACGTTACTTTAAGGCAGAACATCACAACCTCCTTGCCAAAGAATTTCTAGATGAATTACAACAATACGGTCGAATTTACATGCATAGGTTTCGACCTGTAGAATATGAAATATTTGCACGACCAATCCATCATTACAAAACCAAATCAATCCAAGCGGCCTCAATTATGCTGATGATACATAACAATCTTGACCCTAAAGTTGCACAATTCCCTCATGAACTTATTACCTACGGAGGAAATGGTTCTGTTTTTCAGAATTGGGCACAATATCGCCTAGTGATGAAATACCTGAGTGAAATGTCAGATGAACAGACTCTTGTCATGTACTCAGGCCATCCTCTTGGTTTATTTCCATCGAGTAAAGATGCACCACGTGTTATTGTAACAAATGGAATGGTCATTCCGAATTATTCGACTCAAGATGATTACGAAAGGATGAATGCAATCGGTGTCACCCAATACGGTCAAATGACCGCTGGCTCATACATGTACATTGGTCCACAAGGAATTGTTCACGGAACGACAATTACAATTCTAAATGCAGCAAGAATGAAGTTTGGACTTTCAAATGAAGACGATTTGCGAGGAATGATGTTTATCTCTTCTGGACTTGGTGGTATGTCTGGTGCTCAAGCGAAAGCAGCAACAATTGCAGGTGCTAGTTCGATTATCGCAGAAATGAATCATCATGCCGCAATGAAGAGACTGGAACAAGGTTGGCTTTCTTCTGTTACACATGATGTGGATGATGCGATTACACTCATGGTGGAATCTGCAGAGAATAAGGAACCGATATCAATTGGTTTTGTGGGAAATATTGTTCAATTATGGGAGCGATGCGTTGAGCGAAATGTAATCCCACACCTCGGTAGTGATCAAACAAGTTTACACAACCCCTACCAAGGAGGTTATTTTCCAATTGGATACTCATACGAAGAAGCAGCCCAAATGATGTCAGAGCAACCGAATCAATTCAAAGATGAGGTGCAAGATACACTTCGTAGGCATGTAAATGCGATTAATACATTATCGGAAAAAGGCATGTATTTCTGGGATTATGGCAATGCGTTTCTTCTCGAAGCCTCAAGAATTGGGGCAGATATCATGACTGAAGATGGAGAATTTCGTTACCCCTCATATGTAGAGGATATCATGGGGCCCTTGTGTTTCGACTATGGATTTGGACCATTTAGATGGGTCTGCACAAGTGGTCTTGAAGAGGATTTGGTTGTTTCAGACTCCATTGCATGCGATGTGCTCAAGACCATGAAATTAGAAGCCTCTGAAGATATTCAACAACAAATTTCGGATAACATTCGTTGGATTGAACAAGCGGGAAAGAACCGAATGGTTGTCGGCTCTCAAGCAAGAATCCTTTATGCTGATGATGAAGGACGGCGAAGAATAGCATCTGAAATGAACAAAGCTATTGCAGATGGACGGATCTCTGCACCGATTGTGCTTGGAAGGGATCATCATGATGTTTCCGGAACAGACAGCCCATACAGAGAGACAGCGAACATACGAGACGGATCTATGTTTACTGCAGATATGGCAATTCAAAATGTCCTTGGTGATGCATGTAGGGGCGCAACATGGGTGAGCATACACAACGGTGGTGGCGTCGGTTGGGGAGAAGTCATTAATGGTGGATTTGGATTGGTTCTTGATGGGTCAGAAAATTCTGAACAAAAATTGCAATCTATGCTAATGTGGGATGTGAACAATGGTATTGCAAGACGTGCATGGGCGCGGAATCACGGTGCAATTCAAGCCATAGATAGAGCAAATAAGTCCATACCTGGTCTAAATGTAACAATACCAAACATTGCTGATGATTTGCTTATTTCATCTATTTTGGAGGAATTCGATGTCTGAATCAACTGTATATCTTGATGGAGAGACACTCACCTTGACCGAAGTCTACATGGTGGCCTATCATCAGGTGAAAGTTGAGGTTGCTTCAGATTCATGGTCAAAGGTTCTTGCATCTCGAGGTGTGATTGAAAGAATCCTAAGAAGTGGAGAAACCGTTTATGGCGTGAACACCGGCTTCGGATCATTAGTCAATACCCAAATTGAAGTTGACCAATTGAAAGAACTACAACGAAATCTCATTCGCTCACACGCTACAGCAATCGGTCCAGCCATGGAAAAAGAAATGGTTCGAGCAATGATGGTTATTCGATTAAATTCTTTGTGCAAGGGCTATTCAGGAGTACACCCCGATGTTTTGAATCAAATCGTTGATTACCTAAACCACGACATAACTCCGCATGTTCCAAGAATTGGATCACTTGGTGCAAGCGGCGACTTAGCACCACTATCGCATATAGCTCTATGTCTCATTGGAGAAGGATATGTTTTGCACCAAGGTGAGCGAGTACCAACAATTGATAAACTAAAGGAAAAGGGACTTGTTGGTGTTGAACTTCGAGCCAAAGACGGGTTATCTCTCATCAACGGAACGAGCCAGATGACAGCTTATCTTGCAATTTCAGCTCACAAATTATCAAAAATATTGCCGATAGCTGACATGATCTATTGTTCATCACTTGATGCTGCAAAGGGAAGTGCGACACCACTCATGGAACTTGTTCATAACGCACGACCCCATCCAGGTCAAACGCTAGTGGCAAGAAGAATGAGAAATATAATTCGGGATTCTATGATTCTTGAATCTCATGCACATTGTGAACGTGTTCAAGACCCATACTCATTTCGCTGTGCACCACAAGTCCATGGTGCTGTTCATGAATCATTTCAAAGGTTATTAGATACGCTTCAAATTGAATTAAATAGTTCGACTGACAATCCACTTGTTTTCCCTGATACAAAAAATCCTGGGCCACATGAAATTGTATCGCAAGGTAATTTTCACGGTGAAATTATTGGAATGGTCTCTGATTCAATGGTGTTGTCCCTCTTTGAATTAGGTAGTATTAGTGAACGGAGGATGGACCAACTCTTAGATTTTGGAAAGAGGGCCCCTCAACCATTTTTAGCAAATAATGCAGGCTTGGAATCAGGTCTGATGATCGTACAATATGTTGCTGGTGCATCCTTGTCGGAACTTCATGGACAAATCTTGCCTCGAACTGGATTTTCAACATCAACCTCTGCTGGACAAGAAGATCATGTTTCGATGGGCGCTACTGCTGCATATAATTTATTCAAAGCCACCGAACGAATCAGTGAAATTCTGGCATGTGAACTTATGATTGCCATCGACGCAATGGAATTCTACGAAGAAAAATCTAGCCCGATTTTGGAAGAATTGAAAAAATGTACACGAGCAATTTATCCAAGACGAAGTGGAGATATTTCCACCTCGGACTATATCATAAAGATTGCAGAATTCATCAATGAAGGAACCTGGTTATCGACAATCGAATCAATTCATGGGTCCTTAGATTAAAATATTCGAACGAAGAGTTTTATTTATGCTATCCACTTTTCAACGTCATCAAAATTCTCAAGTTGAAATAAATTATACATCGACCTTTGGATTGTTTTGACATCAAGTTGATTTGATTTTGCCTCCACTTCTCGAATGAGTTCAATCGCAAGTCGGACCCTTTTTTCGACATTTATGTATAATCGATAAGCGTGCTCCATATCGCTCATGGATAAGGCGGGTTGCAATTCTGAAACATCAAATCCCATTCTTTTCCATTGAAGCATTCGTTTTGCGATATGGTCACGATTGAAGCCTAACTTTGGAAGTGTCGTTAGCATTCTTAGACTACTGTCACTTTGGTCAATTTCAAAAGGAATTGAATGTTCAATAGACGAGATTTCCGCTGAATGAATTGCATTAACACTAATATCCAATGGTGATAGACTTGGAGCGAGTCTTCTGATTCTTGCATATTGTATGGGGGTAAACGTGAGCGGGCTAAGAAGAAAGACGCATTTTTGATGTGCTTGAAGACTCCGTCCGATATTTGATATGAAAGCATATACATCAGTTTCATCATACAACTCAAACAACCAATCAAGTCCCTCGAAAGCTATGAAATCAACTTCATCTATTTGCATCTTGATACAATGTTCAATATCTTGGAGGTGAGGTTTCAGGTTCAATGGACCCTCGCGTTTTGTTAACCAATAGACTTTCATTCTGTCGAAGCCTATGTAAGATGCAAGGGTTCGATGATCAAGTCGCGAAAAAAATAAGATGTGGTGAGAATTTGAAAAGAATGGCTCCAAACTATCAAACATTGATTGATAAGAAGAAAATTCCAAACTAACCAGCATGTTGGAATTCCTATCCATAGAATCTTACCCTTTGCGGTAACCTATCAAATTTAGGATAATTTCTATACAAAAAGCGATGAATGTATATAATATTCTTCTTCCTAGGCATTATAGGTGTGGCGATGTCGAACGAAGAAAATCAAGGCGGTTCAATGGCAGAATGTGGTTCTTGTCGGGAACTGATATCTATCGATTCCACCGAATGTCCATCATGTGGTGTTTCATTCTCGGGAATCTCAGACCAAGCACTAGGTGAGTGTGGTGCATGCAGTAAACTCGTTCCTATTGATTCAACAAAATGTCCTGAATGTGGTGTTGTATTCGTCGCTGATGACGTCGTCGATGTTCTTCGGTCTTGGTTATCAAAAACAGGAATTTCAGTTTCCCAATTATTTGAGCGATTCGATATAGACGGCAATGGTATCATCGACTCAGATGAATTGAGGAATGGACTACTTGATCTCAGTTTGGCTGATCTTCCACCATCTCAAGTCGAACGTCTTGTCGAGATCATCGATGAGAATGGTGATGGAGAAATTGATTTAGGTGAGCTCGAGATTATTATCGAAGGAGATGCTGCGAAGGAAATGGGCTATTCCGAAAGCGTCTTAGAGCGAGTTATGAAATCTTTCAACATTACCCATAGAGACGAATTCATCGCTTTCGCATCAACAATGGATGAAGATGAAAATAGATATCTCAAAGAATCTGAACTGAAAAGGGCCGCAGCATTATTTGTTCAAGGCGAACTTCATGAAGAAGTCGTAGAAGAAACAACAGACGATGTTGAAGAACTTGCCCCAGAAGATACAGAACGAGATGAAGAACAAGGTGAAGACGAACATTCTATTGATGATGATGTCGAAATTGAAGATGAAACGGATGAGCAAACCTCCGATGATGATGTCAATGAGGCTCAAATTGAATCCGAAGATGAAAGTAACGAAGGCGACATTGAAGATGAAGAATTGATAGAAGATATTGAAGAGATAGAATCGGAAGAATTTGAGGATGACATTGTTTCCGAGGATGAAGTTGATGACGAGGATATGAACGACGCTGAAGAGGTAGATTTTGTTCCGGGTCAACATAAAATGGATGCCTTTGAAAAACTCGTGGCTTTAATGGATGAAGAAGGAGTTTCAGTGACGAGATTTTTCAACAATTTAGACAAAAATGCGGATGGGAAGTTGAGTTACGAGGAATTGAATTCAGCGATTCAGAATGAACTCCAAGGTTCGCTGAGCGAAGAAGAAATATCAGAATTGATGGAACAACTCGATGAGGATGGGGATGGAGAAATTGACCTCATAGAATTTATTCAATCCTTGGAAGAACACGAAGAAGCAATCGAAGAATCAAAGAAAGAACCGAAAGAGAAAGCGTTCCCTACCGTTTGGCAAAAACGGATGATGTCAAAACAATGGAATGATATTATTTATCCAATTGCCCACACATTTTTCGGTCTACTCATTGTGGCATTGTTATTCAATGGCCTTGTTGGACCAGTTGATGGATCGGGAGGAAATGTTGCACAAGCCACAGAAGATGGCATCGTTATCATCGATGAAGAAACTACTCGGCTCGATGGAACTATCTATCCTTGCGATAAAACAATCCAAATTGGCGAATGTGCAAATAGCTTGACACCACTCGCAGGCGATGCAAGCTCCATGCCAAAGGGATTTTACTGGGATGGAATCCTTGGCTTAATCATATCAATAGGTGGTTTAGTTGCGTCGCTCACATTACATTTCTATCTTGCACCTGCATGGAGGTCAAGAATGCGAGCGTTGAAAGAAGTTCAAGAAGACAAAGCAGATGCAAAAGAATACGATGATGCATTTGTAAAACTCGGTGAGTTCATGGTTGAAAACAATCTCACTATTCGAGAAGTATTTGAGGAAATCGATGCAGACGATGATTATGAAATCGATGGACCGGAATTCCAGAAGGGTATTGAAGCAATAGTTGGTGATGCTTTGACTCCTCTGCACATCCAGACAATTTTGGAAGAACTGGATGCAGACAACAGTGGTAAAATCGATCCTGAAGAATTCATTACCGCTATCCTCGACCTCGACATGGGCATACGCTCCGATTATGAGGAAGAAGTTGAGGAAGATGACGGAGATGAGGAGGAAATCGATGACTTCCAAATCGGCGACTTCATTGGACTCATACTCTATGACGACGATGGAAATGAAATCGAAGACGTGTTCGGAACAGTCATTGAATTTGATGATGAAGAAGAAACTGTGACCATTGAAGAAGATGAAACCGGCGATGAAATTACAGGTTATCTCGAAGACGCTTTCTTCCCAGAAGAGTGATGAATTTGCCTAATGGCGAGAATCGAATACAGTCTTTCGATAATGTGGTCCAATGTCCAGTTTGCGGTTGTCTCGAAAGGAAAGGTACTTCGAAGTGTCCGGAATGTGGGACATTTCACTCAGGAGCTGTGATGGAAGAACGGAAGCCTCCTACAACTCAAGAATTAGAACAGTATTTACCCCCGGTTATTGACCCACGTAATTATTCAATTCGACCTAATCAATCACTGCCAGAAGAGGAATTTGAAGAATCTAAGGATGTACGGAATTGGGAAGGCGGCAATACAGATTTTAGTTTCGAAGATGATGACGACACCTCCCTCACTCAACGACTCACTGATCATGAAATTCCATCAGATGAGGTCATATCTGATGATTGATTATTTGCCTCTCAATTAAAGTAAACACTGACATCAATGGTGGGCTCGGAGAGAATTGAACTCTCGATCTTCGCCATGTCAAGGCGACGTCATAACCCCTAGACCACGAGCCCGACGCAATCCAAGCCACCAACAGAGCCTATTAAACCGATTCGGTATGAATTGGTAAAACATTATTTGACAATTTTAGAAATTTTACCTGTGCAACCAGTTTGAGAGCAGAAACCTGCCATACGTGTTCGGCCATTATTCATTTTCACCAATTGACCATCTCGAATTGGACCGTATGTTTTGCACTTTAGACAGAAACCTTCGACATCACTCATATCTCTCAACCCACCCTTTGAATCATATTTTTTCAACACTTCGGATAAATATCCAATTTTCCCTCAATTCCACCTCTTTAGGCTACCCTAGAAGGAATATTTTCAAGGAAAATTGAATTTTTGAGAATGATTGGAAGATGAAAACGTGCTACTGGACACGATTTGACACCTCGTATCATCGAACTTTAACACCTGAATTCAAACAAATGTCGCATAACATACATTATGCGACATCATTGGTGTCTCTTTTTAGCTCTAGATGTTGTTCATTCGTTTCAAACAAACCGACAAGTGGGGGTCCTGACAAAAGAGACTCGATCCCTCCATCTTTTTCATCGAGCAAATCCATTGCTTTTTGTGAAATATCCCTCCATGCCTCCTGAGAAACAAATACTGATTGTACAATGAGAACTTCCCTCTGTTCTGGATTACGACCAACCCATGCTGAAACACATCCTTGTTGTCTACGCTTGAATTCTTGACGCACTTCCAGCATCCTCATCAACCGGGCTTCTTTACCTATGACACCAGAACACACGACAGTTTCGATCCAAAACATGTTATCACTGAATTTTAATTATTTACCTTCTGAAAGAGACATTTAGATATTTCAATGGATGATATGATTTCCATTCAAGCAAGTTGAATGTATTGGAGAAGTTCCTGGTGTTTGACACCAATTTTCCCAATTCGTCGAATGAAGAATGTTGAATGTTGCTGTGTTCCCTTCTCTGATACTGCCATCATCCATCATTCTTGGCAACTTCGAAAACTTCGCTGCCTGTGTCGTTACACATTTCAGCGCCTGCAATGGATGAAGTTTTGAACGTTGAACTGCAAAAGACCCAATTGTTGGTATCGATAGAAATTGGCAGTTTGGATTGAAGTCAGTCGCTAATGTGAATGGAATCTCATGTTCAATGGCTTCGGTGTAATCATGGAATTTTTGTCCCAAAACATATGGTGCAGCGGGTAAGAATCCTGTATTTACTGAAGCTTTTTTCATGAGCAAACGTGAGTCGAGTGGGGTGTGATATGCATGGTCTGCTGTATCAACTTCGAGTTCGGCGGCCAAATCTGCACCACCGCTTACCTGAAATTCATCGATGTGCATTCTCAACCGTAAACCTTCATTTCTTGCAGATTTGAGAATGTCTTCAGATTGTTCAACAGTAAACCAACCGGGTTCACAAAAAACATCAGCTGAATTTGCCACTCCCTGTTCGATGACCGCTGGAAGTTGTTCGTGTATGAGATGATCAACATATTGATTTGAGCTCATATTTTTCGGAAATGAATGGGCACCCAACCAAGTATGCTCAATTGTAGGTAGATGCTCTTGCTTTGAAAGCATATCACCACAATCCAATAATTTCATTTCAGTTTCAATATTTAGCCCATATCCACTCTTGGCTTCGATATGAGTTGTTCCGTTCGATAAAGCATTGCGTAGGCGTACATAACCAAGTTCGATCAAATCGCTGACCGTTGCATTCCTCGTTTCATTCGTTGTATGAGCAATTCCACCGCCCATGCTTTCAATTTCTGCATAAGATTTGCCTTCTAAACGATACCGTATCTCTTTGGAGCGATCACCTCCCCAAAGCAAGTGAGTGTGGGAGTCAATAAATCCCGGAACGATTGCTTTACCTAGAACATCAAAGAATTCGACTTCATTATTGCCCGAGAATTCGACTTCAATTTCATTGGTGTCTTTGATCATTTCCACATTATTTGAATTTACAACAATTGCCATTCCAGAAGGAAATATATTATCTTCAATTGTTGGCGAAAATGAAGCTAGCGAATTTTTCATGTGAACTATCGGTCCACAATTCAAATATACTCTCCTCATTGTAACTCCGAATACATGAGAGTTCAAGAATGATGGCTTTTTGGGCATAACATGAGTGGTTGGACATTGGGTATAGAAACAACAGCCCATACTTTCTCATTTGGACTCGTTGACTCAGAAGGAATTCCTTTCCCATCAACATCTGATACAATTCGTCCAGAAAAAGGAGGCATTCATCCAAGAGAGGCAGCCGACCACCACAAAGATTTGGCATCAAAACTCTTCCGTGGTGCACTAGAGAGTCAACAACTGGATATCAGCGATATTTCAGCTATCGCTTATTCGCAAGGCCCTGGTTTAGGTCCATGTTTGAGAGTTGGTGCTGCAGTTGCCCGAAGTCTTTCTACCGCACTCAACGTTCCTCTCATCGGTGTGAATCATTGTGTGGCTCACATTGAAATCGGACGACAGCAATGCGGCTGTGATGACCCTGTTCTTCTCTATGTGTCCGGAGGCAACACCCAAGTTATTGCTCGCCTCAATGGAAGATATCGTGTACTAGGGGAAACATTGGACATTGGCATTGGAAACATGCTCGATAAATTTGCACGTTCAAATGGGATTCCATTCCCTGGTGGCCCAGTGATTGAAAAACTAGCATTGCAGTATTTAGAACAAGAATCGAATCCAACATTGGAAGGTCTTGAATTACCATATGCTGTTCGAGGTATGGATTTAGCATTCTCAGGATTGATGACGGCTGCACAGCGACTAGTTGAAGGTGGAAAAAGTCTAGAATCTGTTTGTTGGTCTTTACAAGAGCATGCCTTCGCTGCATGTATTGAAGTTGCTGAAAGAGCATTAGCACATACGGGCAAATCAGAACTTCTTCTTGGCGGTGGCGTAGCATGTAATGAGCGACTGCGAACAATGTCAAGTCTCATGGCTGAAGAACGTGGTGGAGCATCGTATGTCCCTCCGAAAATGTATTGCATAGATAATGGCACAATGATTGCAAGGCTTGGATGGCTTGAACTACAAAAAAGGACCACAAAGTTGCATCAAAGTGCTATTGATCAATACCTTCGTACTGACCAAACACCAATCGTTTGGACATAGTTTGAAATCCATACACATTTAAACGGTCAGCATACGGTTCTCGGTTGGGGGTCTGCCTAATTTCGAGTCGGAGGAGAAATGAACCGTTCAATCCTTTCGCTCCTAATGCTGCGGCTGAACGAAAAAAACGGAATGAGTCACGACCTCAAATTCAGAAACGTTCTGAGATTCGACCAACATCCACTAAAAATGAATCCACACAGAAATCTCTAAAAGAATTGCAGGAGCAATCCAAACAGCAATTACAAGAACAAGGTGATGTAACCCAAACTGAGTTTGTAAAATCAAAAATGCAAACCACAGCAGCTCCTCAACCTGCCCCTCAACCAGTCCGATCGAATGAAAATAAATCCAAGCCGAAAATTGAGTCAACAGAAGAACGAAGAGCTCGCTTGGCTGAGGCTTCGAAGTCATTGAAACATGACGTACAAAGCATTACAGATTCAATGAAGGAAGAGTCTATTCAACCAATAGAGAGAGAAATTGTTGCCCCAAAAATCATTGAACCTGAAATTGATAATGAGGCGACTTCACTTGATGATAGTGATTATGACGATGATTTTGAAGATGATAGTAAACGAAGAAAGAAGCCCTCAAGAAAGGATGTCTTCAAAAAAATCGAGACCAAAGTCAAAGTTACAACTGATCGACGACGTTCAAAAAGGCGAAGTGACCAGCGGGGAGGTGGCGTTCAAAAGAAAGAGCGTAAACTCGATTCCAAACGAAGCATAGAATATCGATTTGCAGCGAGGGAGATACTCGAACACCCTAGTGTTGCAGAAAATCACAGGTCAAACATTCTGGGCCAGGTATGGGCAAAGGGTGAGAGAATTGGTATTGAGGATGCAATGCAATATATTGATGAAAAAATTAGCGAAGGCATATTGACCCCAGATATAGCAAACCAAATTAAAGGACTCGTCAAAGAAATGACAACGAGGAGATAATTATGAAAGTAGAACAAGACACAGTAGCATCAGTACACTATACCGGAACACATCCCGAATCAGGCGAGGTTTTCGATTCGAGTGAAGGGCGAGACCCTCTCATGTTTTTGGTCGGTCACGGCCAAATGATTCCAGGATTTGAGGAAGAAATCATTGGAGCTGAAGTTGGCGAACGAAGAGAATTTACACTCGAGCCCGAACGTGCTTACGGTCAAAGAGATGAAAATGCAGTCCTTCAAATTGAAAAATCAAATTTTGAAGATTTGGAAAAGGAAGGAGTTCTCGAAGTTGGCATACAATTGGTTGCTCAAATGCCTCAAGGACCAGCACCATTCAAAATTATTGAAATTGGAGAGGACATGGTTACAGCAGATTTCAACCATGAACTTGCGGGAAAATCCCTGACATTTTCGGTTGAAGTTGTCGAAGTTCGTGCGGCAACTGACGAAGAAAAAGCCCATGGTCACGCTCATGGTCCTGGCGGACATCATCATCACTGATTGAAATCCGTAGTTTGATGAACATCGTTTTGCTAGCATATCTGAAGCCGATGCGTAAAGATGTTTGGAAAACGCTGAGTGGAGTAGAACTACCCCACACTATTGTGACTCCAGAGGAGATTAATCATCTTCAAATCATTTCCCAAAATCAACGCGCAGGTCTGCCACCTTACACAAGAGGCATCCATGATAATATGTATCGCTCTAGGCTCTGGACGATGCGACAATATGCTGGATTCTCAAGTGCTGATGAAACAAATAAACGATTCAAGTATCTCCTCGAACAAGGTCAGAAAGGCCTCTCAGTAGCTTTTGACTTACCAACTCAACTTGGTATTGACGCAGATAATGAATTGGCATTTGGTGAAGTTGGCAAGGTGGGCGTATCGATTTCATCAGTTGAAGACATGAAAGAATTATTCGATGGATTACCACTTGACAAAGTCAGCACATCGATGACAATTAATTCACCCGCAATGATTCTCTTGGCCATGTATATCGTGGCTGCTGAAGAACAAGGAATATCATCCGAACAATTGCAAGGCACTATTCAAAATGACATTCTCAAAGAATATATTGCACGTGGAACGCATGTATTCCCTCCAAAATCTAGTCTCCGCCTCATCACAGATATTTTTCAATACTGCAAAACCAATGTCCCAAAGTGGAACACCATTTCTATTTCTGGATATCACATTCGAGAAGCCGGATCTACCGCAGTCCAAGAGTTGGCATTTACTCTTGCAAATGCAATCGAATATCTCGATGCTGCGATAGGTGTCGGCCTATCTGTCGACGATGTCGCTCCACGTGTTTCTTTTTTCTTTAATTGCCACAATGATTTCTTTGAAGAAATTTCAAAATTCCGTGCTGCTCGAACATTATGGCATGATATCGTCACCCAGAGATACGCTCCGAAAAATAAGCGCTCAACAATGCTGCGGTTTCATACCCAAGTGGCAGGTGTGAGTTTAACTGCACAACAGCCATTAAACAATATTTCGAGGGTTACAATCCAAGCATTAGCTGCAATACTTGGAGGCACGCAATCCTTGCACACCAATTCATATGATGAAGCGCTCGGCCTTCCCACAGAAGCATCGGCCACTGTGGCCTTGAGAACACAGCAAATATTAGCCGAAGAATCCGGCGTTGCTGACGTGGTTGACCCTTTGGGAGGCTCATACCATGTAGAACTTCTTACTCATGAGATGTATACAAACTCCAAGAAAATTATTGACGAAATTCTCGAAATGGGTGGGGCATTAAAGGCCATCGAAGCTGGATGGCAACAAAAAGAGATTCATCTTTCAGCATATAAATATTTGAAAGAAATTGAGGAAAAATCCAGGCACATTGTTGGTGTGAATTTTGCTGAAATGAAGGAAGAACAAACGATGCCTACAACAAAAATTAATGCTCAACTTCAAGACATTCAAACTGAAAAATTGCGTACTTTGAGAGAGACTAGGGATCATGAATCTGTTCAGAAAATTCTTACTACGATTCAAGCAAAGTCATCTACCAATGAAAATTTATTTCCATTGGTGATTGAAGCCGTTCGATTGCGTGCTACGCTTGGTGAAATCATGGATGCCATGAAAGTAGAGTTTGGCGAATACTCAGCCCCATCTGGTTTTTGAGGTGTGCTAAAATGAAGGAAATTCAGATATTTTTGGACCACATCGGAATTGCAACAAGATCTCTCGATGAGAATTCATCATTTTGGAAACTAATTGGATTAGTTCAATCTGATGAAGATGAGATTAATCATGAGCAAGGCGTCAATATCCGGTTCTTCTCAACAGGAGACAATGCGTCGAACTCAGTTTCACCACGAATTGAGTTACTTGAACCTCATGGTCCAGATACTCCAATTGGGAGGTTTATACATAAGCGTGGCCCAGGAATTCAACAAATTTGTTTCCGAGTTGATGACCTTGAATCAATGATACATCACCTCGTTTCAAACGGCATTAAGATGATTAATGAAACACCTAAAAAAGGTGCAGGAGATTGCCTTATCGCCTTTGTACATCCATCCTCAACAGGAGGGGTGTTGGTTGAACTATCACAATTTGATTCATCACAATAAAACCCAAATCATATATTGCGACTTCTCCTGACTTGAATCATGAGAACTTGCTTAGACCATTTACTTGCGTTACCTCATATTGATGGGCCACGACTTAAACAAGAATCAAGTTTTATTGCTCAACGCTTAGATGAACTTCGCATTAAACGAATTATCTCGAATGAAGCATTTTTGGATGCTGGCGCGATACAAGGTGCAATTGAAATGATTGCAAATTTGGTTGAATCAGGTGTACCACAAACAGAAATTCACCAAAACCTTCGGGGCCAATTGGAGAGAGCCATGAAGTTGGAAAGCAAACATCCAGGCCTTAACCTTGCTATCGAGCAAGGCAGGGCGAGTTGAAGAAAATGGAAAGCATTCTCCTAAGGGTCCGTAATATTTCGAAAAACTTTGGAGAATTACAAGTTTTGAATTCAATCAATTTTGAAATTAACAAAGGCGAAATCATAGGCCTCGTAGGATCCAATGGTGCCGGTAAAACAACACTTTTGAGACTCTTATCTGGGGTGTACAATGCTTCAGTTGGAGAGATCATATTCGATAATGGTGACACGATAGAAGAAGCAAGACAACGAATTGGCGTCGTACCAGAGTCAACAGGATTGTATTCTCGATTAACTGCGTGGGAAAATATCCGTTATCATAGTCGATTATATGGTGTAAGCGATGAATTTGCATGGCGACGAACTTCAAAACTTGCTAAGCCACTAGGTATGACAACTGCATTATCAAGACACACCAAAGGTTTCTCAAGAGGGATGAGGCAAAAGACTGCTTTGCTTCGTGCGTTAGCTCATTCACCTCATTTGCTCCTACTTGATGAGCCGACCTCGGGACTTGATATCACGAGTGCAAGGACATTACGCAAACTCATTTTGAAATTAAAAGAAGAAGGTGGTGCGGTGATTTATTCAACACACCAACTCGCTGAAGCTGAACAAATTTGTACAAGAATCATCATAATTCATAATGGAGAAATTCGAGCTGACGGAACAGTATCGGAAATCCTTGAGAGGACGAAGAAATCCTCGTTAGAAGAAGCATATGTTCATCTCACAATGGATGACGCACGTCCTCGGTTTGACAATGAAGAAAAGACGACAAAATTATCTGCATGGTGGAGGCAATTGTTCACTGGTAGATTGCCGCCAAATCAACTAGGTGGTGATGAGTCTGAATAATTCGAGAAAACGTGTTCAAACAATTGCCAAAAAAGAACTAATAGAATTTGCACGCGATTGGAGAACGATTCTTGCGATTCTTGTCATACCCTTACTTCTGTTTCCTCTTTTATTCATCCTTTTTCCTATCCTTTTAGAATCAGAAGCAGAAGAACGACAGTCAATGCAACTCAATATTGAGATTCAAACATCTCTTAACCAATCTGAAATACCGGAATATTTCAATGATTCAAATTTAGTGCTTACCTTTACTGAATTAGCGAGCAATAATGTATCACAAATCTCAGAATTAGAAACCGAAGCATTACGAGAACTACGTGTTGATTCAATTCTCAAGTTATCAAAGAACAATAACACATACACATACGGGCTCTTTTATCTTTCAACTTCAGAACTCAGTTTAGAATCAAGGTCTCGATTATTGTTGATTTTGGAACAATGGGAACAAGATGAAGTTGAACTTCGAATTGAGGGTGCAGGACTCGATATTGATGAAACCCTCAATCCAATACAACCTGTTGGTGAGTTCGTAGCAAACGACGTCGCAACAAAAGGTGAACAATCTGGAATGCTTCTTTCATTGTTCATTCCTCTTGTCCTTTCAGTTTGGACATTTACGTCTGCCATTCAACCTTCGATTGATATGACAGTTGCAGAAAAAGAACGTGGAACATTAGAAGCACTTTTGGGGTTACCATGTTCAAGAAAAGAACTCTTGCTAGGAAAATGGCTAGCTGTCGGCACAATTACTGCAATTGGTGTGGCGTTACAAATCGCTGGATTGTTGTTTGCAATCACATACTTAGCGTCAGCAAATTTATTCAGTTTACCTTCATTATCAGTATTCAGTCTAATCCTACTTTTTGTTGCTGTTCTTTTGTTTGCAATTATGGTTGTCGCAATTGAATTAGCAATCGCCATTCGTTCTCATAGTGTAAAAGAGGCTGGATCTATTCTTGGCCCTGCTGTGTTGTTCGTTCTTTTCCCAGCATTGTTCAGTCAGGTCATAAACTTAGACAACATAGAATTGTTTTGGTTCGGTATTCCAGTTGTCAACATACTCCTAGCATTGAGAGAATTGTTGATGGATAGAGTCATTGCGGAGCATATTGTTGTCTGGATCTTGACTTCGATAATCTACGCTGGTTCTGCAGCTTTGTATGCAGCACGACAATTCAGACGCGAGGATCTTGTGACGAGTATCAGTTGAGAGTGAATTCCGAGAAGCATTCTCGAAGAATATCCATGATAAGATCAATTTCTTCAGATGTAATCTCGAGGTGTGAAGTAAACCTTAGTGCATTGATGCCACCATGAATAACCCCTAAACCACGTTTTCTGCACCAAGTTTCGACACAATCAAAACCAACGACAGGATGAGTCTCTTCCACGAGTTCAATCGAACATAGCAAACCAGTTCCTTGTACTTTCAAGCAAATTTTTGGAAATTCATCAATAAGTTGTTCTAATTTTTCAACAAATTCATTTCCACGGTCTCGAATATTGTCTCGTAAACCTCGTTGTAGACTATCGAGCACTGAATTCGCGACTTCGAGTGCCCTTGGATTAGTGGTCATGGTGTTACCATAAATTCCCGCAGCATACAATTCAGATGCTCTTTGGGATAATCCAAGCACTGAGAGCGGATATTGTCCTGCATTGAGTGCCTTTGACCATGTTTCGCAATCCGGAACTTCTGCATCTTGATAACCAGGATAGTCGATGAGTGACAAACAACCATGACCGCGAAGGCCAGCTTGAATTGAATCAATCAGTAGGATTGAACCATGTTCGAGCGTTCGTTGACGGGCCGCGTCATAGAATGAACGATCGAGTTCTTGTCCAGGGTTACCTTCACCTTGAACTGGTTCGATTGCAAATAATTCCACAAATTGATTGTTCTTATCTGCTGTATCAAACGCTTGGTGCAATGCCTCGATATCGTTTGCAGGTACGAGAATGAGATTATTTCGATTTCTAAATGTTGCAAGATTCTTGACATATTTCGAAATACACGAATGTGACAATTGAGCAGGTCGGTCTGTTCTACCATGGAATCCTTGTACAACCGCCATCATCACAATTTCCTTTCCTTCATGTCGACCACCTTCATCTGTGAGTAACTTGGCATTCACATCGGCGATACGGCATGCGACTGTTACGGATTCTGATCCACTATTCATGCAAATAAAACGGTCAAATGGACAATGCCCTCTTGTATGGCCTAGCTCTCTTTTCATTCGCTCTTCAAAACGAAGTTGGGAAAACGATGGAGTCATGACATTTGCCATCACCCAATTCTTAGACATAGCTTGGATGACATGTTGAGGTCCATGCCCAAATCCGAGCATTCCATAACCGCCATTGTCGTGAATTACAGCTCCGTGTGATGTAACAATCCAAGGTCCATTCGCAGCGAGTGGAACATATGGGTTCACCGTTGGTGCTGAATAAAAATTCACAAACCCTTTCTGAAGTTGAGTGCAAAGTTCATTCTCAGGGAGCATGAACATTTCTTTACCCAATTCTTCGACGAGAACATTCTTGTATTCCACAGCTTCATGAATGGCTTGACTCAACCTAGGGTCAAGTTCCATGAAGCGTAGTATTTCTTCATCTTTTAATCCTGGCGTAATCGATTCACCCGACTCATCCTTCAGAGTTTTTAGGCCTGCCAAGTGAGGTGCTATCGCCTGCATGTGTTACATGTGTGCAAGGCGTTCTTTCAACCTTTTGACGATTCTCATCAGTTCATTGGATAATAGCATAGTAATATTATAATATTATTTCTTCGACGGAATACCATGCCCAAAATTTCCTTGGATATGCCACAAGAACTCGTGGATGATTTGAGAATCCATGTTGGTGATGAAAAGAAGTTTATCAGTTTAGCAGATGCCATAAGGACTGCGTGTCGAAAACTGCTTGACCAACTTGATGAAATCGACGAACGTCACGGTAGAGGTGCTTAAAATGCCTGATAGAAGAAAGGCAGAACAAGCCATTCAGACCCTACTTGAATATCTTGAGGGCGAAGGTGCTCATCATAGAGAAGGGTTGCAAAGAACTCCAGAAAGAGTGATTGAATCATGGGATGAAATTTTTTCAGGATATCAAGATGATGCTTCGGAAATTCTCGATGCAACCTTCAACGGTGAGGAATACGACGGTATCGTCCTGCTCAAAAACATTGAATTCACATCAACTTGCGAACATCACCTACAACCATTCAATGGCGTGGCCCACGTAGCATACATCCCAGTTGACCGGATTGTCGGCATCAGCAAACTTGCTAGGCTTGTCGAACTTCACGCAAGGCGACTTCAGAATCAAGAACGCATCACGAAATCAATCGCAGATGATTTAGAAAACCATCTGAATCCTTTGGGGTCTGCTGTTATTCTTGAAGCATCACATGGTTGCATGAAATGTAGGGGTGTAAAAAAGCAAAATGCTGTAATGACAACGTCTGCTATGCGAGGTGTATTCTTTGAAAAACCGGAAGCTCGATCTGAATTACTTCAATTAATTGGAAAGTAGGTGATGGCAATGGTCGACTGTGGAATTTCAGGTGAAGTGATCAAAGACTTAGCATCAGATTTTGCAAAAGAATACAAGATTGTAGAAATTTTTCATTCGGTTCAAGGTGAAGGACACCGAACAGGAATTCCACATGTCTTTATTCGATTTGGGAAGTGTAATTTGAAATGTGAATGGTGTGATACCGATTTTGAAACATATTCTACGATGAATGCTGTCGATGTTCTTTCCGAGGTGATGAAATTTGATTGCAAGAATATAATATTCACAGGAGGCGAGCCGATGCTTAACGATCTATGGCCACTTCATCGATTATTGAAATCGAGAGGATATTCACTCTCAATCGAAAGCAATGGTACGATTGAGATACCTGAAGGTCTTGTTGATTGGATCACAATTTCTCCAAAAGACCAATTGTATCCAAATACATCGATAAAACAACGTGTTGGAAACGAATTGAAATGTGTATATGTTGGACAAAACCTGTCGATGTATGACGAACTTAAACATGGTTTTGATCACCTCTATCTCCAACCTTGTTATATGGAACAAGAAACCATCGAGTGGAATGGGAAAAACTTCCGCGATACTGAGGCCATTGTGAAAAAGAATTCACAATGGAGATTATCTCTTCAAACTCACAAGTGGATGGGGGTGAGATAATTTCGTTCGACCAAAAAGTCGTCGTTTCATTTTCTGGTGGAATGGATTCAACATCGCTCATTCTTCGATATTTAGCAAATGGTTCTCATGTTATTGCAGTTTCATTTCTATATGGCCAAAAACATGCCCAAGAGATTGAATGTGCAAAGAAAACTATAGCCTTACTCCACAAACTTGGTTGCAACATTCAACATGAAATTTCAGATTTATCCTCGGCAATGAGCCTCTTTTCGAGCGCTCTTCTTTCTGAGGAAACTCAAGTTCCAGAAGGACACTATGAAGAAGAACAAATGAAATCTACTGTAGTACCAAATCGCAATGCAATATTCTCATCACTCATATATGGCAAGGCACTTTCTATTGCAATTCAGCACAACAAGAATGTAAAGATTGGTTTAGGCGTCCACAGTGGCGACCATGCTATTTATCCAGATTGTCGTCCAGAATTTTACGATGCAATTCACAATGCTTTCGCTCTTGGTAATTGGGAAAGCGAAAAAGTTTCATTTGACCTTCCGTACCTTCATGGAGATAAATCGACAATTCTCAAAGATGCATTGGCATCGTGTGATAAACTTGGGTTGGATTTTGATCAAGTGTTTGAAAATACACTAACCTCATACAATCCAGATTCAATGGGTCGTTCTTCAGGTAAATCTGGTTCTGACATTGAGCGAATTTTAGCGTTTCATTCCATTGGAAGAACAGACCCCATAGAGTATCAAGACTCTTGGGAAAACGTGCTAAATCACGCATTAGAAATCCAACGAAAACATCAAGATGATGTCTTTAGAGAAACATTATCGGAACTTGAGTATTATGTTACTCGACAAGCGGGAACAGAACGCCCGCATACAGGCACTCTCCTCCATGAAAAGCGAGATGGAATCTACACATGCAAATGTTGTCATCATCCATTGTTTGATAGCAGTTCAAAATTCGATTCGGGTTGCGGATGGCCGGCGTTCCATTCCGAATTAGATGGTGCTGACATCGTTAGAATAGAGGATAGAAGTCACGGGATGATACGTGTCGAAGTCCGATGTAGACATTGTGATGCACACTTGGGTCACGTCTTTGAAGATGGACCAAAGCAATTTGGTGGCGAACGATATTGTATTAATTCCGTTTCTATGAATTTTACGAGTGAGGATGATGCGTGATGACAACAAGAATACGACGATATGTAGAAACTGATACGGGACATCGTGTGCCCAATCACAAATCCAAATGCAGACACATCCATGGTCATCGCTATCGTTTTGAAGCCGAAATTGAAGGCGAAGTAGTCACGAGTAAAGGCGTCTCAGAAGAAGGAATGCTCATAGATTTTAGTGATGTTTCTGAAATACTCATGAAACATATTCACGATGTTATTGATCATGCATTTGTCGTCTCAGATGAGGATACGGAGTTGCTCTCACTGCTCAAACAAATGCCAGAAGAACATCGAACTCTTATCGTACCGTTTATTCCGACTGCAGAAAATCTTGCTAAATGGGCATTTGAACAGGTGCAGCCACACATTCAAACATCGTACGGCAATGCATTGAAACTGGTGGCCATACATTGTCGGGAAACACCAAAAAGTATCGCTTCTTGGTATGGAAACTAATCGTTAATTCTTCGTCGACGCTGCTTAAGCCATCGTTCATCGTTGTTGACTTTTTGGAGTGCTGTTGTTGCATCAACCAATCCACCGATGAGGCGAGTAGCTTCATCTTCTGTGGGTTGTGAACGGAGGATTGATCTCTTGAGCACTGAAGAAAATGAGTCACCACGTTCGTCAAGCCCGGGAAGTGCTTCACCCAAATCATCAATCCCTTGGTTGAGGATATGCCGAAGGTTTGGCGTAATAACCCTCTCAAGTGGAACAATTTCTGGAAGACCCGGGTCCGCACCTACATTCGTAAGAACTCGACCACGGTGAAGTTCATACAAAATCGTCGATACTGCATGACTTAAATTGGCTATTGGATAACCTTCCCATGTTGGAAGTGTGACAAGGTCATCGCATTTTGCAAGATCTTCAGATGACAAACCTTTGCCCTCTTCACCAAAAACAAGGCCAATTGTTCCATCAAATGAAGAGATTCGTTGTTCGAATTCCCAAGGATAAAGAAAATGTCGTTTTACTGTTTTATCACCAGTTTCTCGTTTTCCGGAGGTACCAAAAACAAGAGAACAATCACGTATAGCCTCGTCGAGAGTATCATACACTGAGGCCTCATTGAGGACGCGTTGAGCGTGCTTTGCTCTGTTGCGAGTTTCATCAGAGTAGATGTCACACTGAGGTTGAACAAAAGCGAGTTGGTCGAACCCGTAATTCAACATTGCACGACAAATAGCTCCTGCATTTCCTTCAACCGACGTACCTACGAGAATAACATTCAATTTGAATCTCGAGGCAGGTAATGGGATATCTTTTCTTTCACCTATTCCGACACCTCCGATTCTTGAAATGACACAATCCATCGAGGATCAAGATTTTGATACACAAAAAAAAGGTAGCCGGCACCGTTCTCTCGATCCCTCATGATGACAGAATGTTTTCGGCAATTGTATTTTGAACGAAGAAATTCAATCAAACGTTCAAGAGGTGGTGAATCATTACAATGAATACTGACTGGCTGACGGTCCCAATCGACTCGGACCGCCATGACAGATCCACCTAGTCAGTTCTTCGTTGGCGATATCGAGTTACGTATCCTGCAATCCAGTTTCGTAATTTTTTAGATTCAACATCTGTAAGTTGAGTCACCATGTGTTTGTTGTGTTCAAAGTCATCAGTGAACTTCTCTCCATGCTCTTCAACTAATCGAATTGCCCGTACTTTAATGAAACTTGGTCGAATATTTCCCATCTAATCACTCCTCAAACAAACGAACTTCTACATCAGGCATGTCAGGGACATCGTGACGAATGAGCAATAATCTCACCTTTCTTGGTGGATTTTCAATCCCACGTGACCAAATATGTTGGTTGACATTTTCATCAATATAGATGGTTTCATCTTCCTGAACTTTGCAGTGTCGAATAACTTCTTCACGAATAATTTGCATTGCTCGTGGTGCTCTTTTGAAACGAGTAATGTTCCATGCTTTACGGAGTGGAACGATAAGTTCTGATTCTTTTCCTCTCGCCATTTTTTCACCTCATCGTTGGAGTTTACTCCTTCTCCAGTGGTGTCTCTTTGGGTGGGAGACCGTATTTCTGTTCGTTTTCAACATAACCCAAACAGGAACTCTTCGGTTTTGTTTGGTTACTTTGTTTAATCGTATTTTCTTTGCTGCTGGTTTATTTCTTGACATTTTGAGCACCTTCTCAGATTCTTCGGATTGACGTATTCCTACGGCTCTTGGATAATGATTCGAGAAACATTCGGAATTGTTCATCGGAAACTGGTGTTGACATGTTTCCATTCTGAATGTTTTTTATGAGGAGGAGTTTGATCTGTTCACCATTTTGGGCATTGGCC
This sequence comes from uncultured Candidatus Poseidoniales archaeon, assembly GCA_964613395.1. Classification (GTDB taxonomy): domain Archaea; phylum Thermoplasmatota; class Poseidoniia; order Poseidoniales; family Poseidoniaceae; genus Poseidonia. Next base: position 175,120 of record CAZTGO010000001.1, read on the forward strand.
AATGATAATTGGGTTAAGCGAGTTTTTGCTTCTGAAGATAAATTTGCTCGAATGAATGAATCGATGTTTTCTTGAGCTTGCACTTGTTGTTGATGTTTTTGTTCTTGTTCTTCTCTTTCAAGAACTTGTTGTTGAATCTCTTGTTCCAATTGAGCCCTACGTTGCTGGCGAAGTGCATTAAGTTCGGTATCATGATTGGATGACATTGATACCACTTCTCCACAACCGCTTCAGTATTTGCTTAATCCAGGGTACTGATCTTCAACTTGGGCACGGACTGAATGAGCAACGTTGTCAACAAAGGACTGACCTGCTGATGTAACGACACGCCCGGCATACAGTTGAACATCCTCGTCTCCATCTTCACCTTCGATGAATCTGCTTTCGACTTTTTCAACCAAACCAGCAGCCTCAAGTTGTTGCAATGCTGTTCGGATGACGTGGCGCGAGCCTGCAACTGGGCGGTTAGGTTTTGATCCATAATTCTTCTTTCCACCAAAATCTTGAGACAAATGAGTGACACCAACAGGGCCATTTCGGTACACTTTTCGGAGTATCGCTGCACACCGGGTTTCCCACCAATTTGTCTGGGAAGGAGGGAGTTCACGGTTGGCACCAGTTTTGACATGTTCGGCCCATTCAGGCTTTGACACATGACCATTTTCAGCCAAAGCTGCACTTAATGCAGCAATCAAACTATCCGCTGGAATATCGTACGCAGTCGTCATAGGTACACACCGAGTGTGTTGTCCACCTTGCACCCATATATGAAAACAACGCTTGAATCTCGGCACCATATCTCTGCTGTTTCTCGATTAGAAGTATACAAGACTTGATGAAGATGTATCGACAGGAAAGCCCATGAAGAAGGCCTTGGCCCAGAATCCTAATCTTCTTAGAACCCTTCTTGGCCTATCATTCACACTAATTTTTCTCCTGTCATATGCGGTATACGGAGCCACAATTTCACCCTCTTACTATCTTTACGAAACATCATCGGATGAAAATACATATGACGGTCAAGCAACAAGTTCGTTCTACAACGAAGAGTTGAATCAAACCATTTGGACTTGGCAAGTCAATGCAAATCCGCAAAACTTGACCTGGGTGAATGTTTCCGCCGAAGGCTTGTCTTCGATGGCCACACTGCGAGTTTTAAACTCTGCCGGAATATATAGTCACCCATCTCTCGGTGTGCAAGTTCATTTATCAGGTGATCTCAATGAAGATTTTGTTTGTTCATCCGAGTGTGAAAAAAGCACTGTACATGAAAAAATCCTCGAATCAGGAGATTCTTTATTCATCGCCACTCTTACCGACCCTGACCCATCACGTCGTTCAAATGGTACCGTTCATGCAACTTCCCTTGAAAAAGCGGAAGTGAAGGCAAGGTCGCTCATTGAATACGAACATCTCCCCTCTACGTACACCATCGAGATCATTGAAAAAGGAAACCGTAGCACACAACCCACGATGACTGTTCAGACTGTGAACGAAGAATTTCGAAGCATTGAACTCTTCAACATTGATGCAGCGACCGAGTTCTTGTGGGCACTGGCTGCAGTCATAGGTTGCTTTGCGATGGTACTTGTTCCCTCCTTTACCGTCTACTTCGCTGCTCGCAGTCGTGAAAAGAAAAATGAGGAACGGGTACGCGTCTCACAAGAGCAAGTTCAACAAGCTGTCTCTCGGCAAGAAGGTCTTTCTGAGGCGGAATAATTACGAACATTCCCCATATATACTTTGAAGCACTGTGTCGAATCGAGCGGAATGAAGAGGGTAGGATTAGCGGTCTTCTTATGCATGCTTATGCTTGCATCTACGTCAAGCCAGACTCAATTTTTGAACCAACCCTCCATGCAGGAAACATCAGGTCGTGCGACCGGAGTAGATTTGACAGTTGATAGCATCAATATTTTTTATCCCGACTCTACGAACTCGACGAAATATAGGATGTTTTCATCCAATTATCCAATTGCTAGTTTCAATCGTCCACAATCGCTCTTTGCAATTGATGCAGTGTTGAATGTTGAAAGTCAAATCGATATTACAATCGAAAATTTGGGTACATCTTCATCGGGTGTGGTCACTGTAACTGCAAAATTATTGCATAATGAATACTCATATTTTGAATTCGCAAGTGTATCTACACAAGTGAGTCAAATATCCGGCGGATCTCAAGGTGTTGCTTCAGTAAAAATCACACCGACATATTCAGGTAATCACACACTCGAAATTTCTGTATCTCCAACCATTGCAGATGACGACCCTTCAAACAATGACTTTTCTCGATTTTTCACAGTTGCCTATAGTTATTTCAATTGCGATACCCTCCTTGGCTGGACTGCTGGTTCATCGTGGAATCTGAATACAGACACTTCAATTTCAATGGGTACATCATGCCATGTTGGCAATGGCGAAGGTTCGACATACCCAAATAATTTACAAAGTTCTCTCGTATTTCCAGCAATGAATTTGTCTGATGCCCATCCAAATCCTCTTCGTACCAATGGTTTCTCGTTTTATTACACCGGAAGTCTTGCACCAAATGATACAATAAAGATGCAGGCACTCTCCAATCTTGGTGCATGGAATGATATTGGAACATTACAAGGAACTGTGGATAATTCATTCATTGATGGAGCAAGTTGGCTAACATTCAGTTTGGCAGATAAAGGAGCATCTTCACCGATTGTACCAGTTGCATCACAATATTTTCATCAAAATTCACAATTCAGATTCTTGTTTGAAAGTGATGCTAGTGGTAATGACATTGGATTTTGGTTTGATGAAATCGTCATTGTTTATGACCAAAAAGTGAGACAAACTGAATATGGAGTTTCGGCGCGGTCTGTCTCGAGTGTGCCATCTTTACCAGGCGAATGGGGTAGTGTCCGAATTGAGGTCACAAATACAGGAAATATCAGTGAGTTGTTTATTCCTGAGGTGAAAAATCTTCCTCAAGATTGGGAAATCTATTACGCTAGAACATCAGGAACAAGTTTTGATCCGATGGATGGTGTTCTCGTCACTCCAGGTCAACCACATGAATTTGATATAAAATTCAAACCCGACGTAAATTCCTCAATCGGTTTCAAATCAATGCAACTGGAACTGAATTCGAAGCAGTATACATCGATTGGTACATCAGTGAATTTCCAATTCCAAGTCATGGCTGACCGTGTACCAATCATTCACCCTAAATCGCCAAAACCCAGTTGCCCACCAACATATACCTGTCCATTTGAGATGAGTGTTGAGAACATTGGAGATGCAACTGATGTCTTTGACATGGTAATTGACACATCTCAATTGCCGTTAAATTGGAACGTGCAGTTTGATTGGAATCAACCTACGAGTGTTCAATTACGACCAAATCAACCGAAAGATGTCGCCTTTCTCTTGACGATACCGGGGGATGCCATTCCAGACACAATGTCAGAGTTCACATTTTCGTTGACTTCACAAAATGATAGCCGGCGCATGGCATCATCAATTATCGATGTCTCAGCATCGATGATGAGTGACGCAAGTGTGGATGTATCGAATGAATTCATCGACGGAATTCATTTTGTCGACCCTGGTGAGACATATACAATATCCTACACCATTTGGAATAATGCATCCAGGCAAGACATTTTTGACATATCAGTTCTTTCAGAGGACGTAGGACAATGGATTGTGCATCAACCATCAAGAACAAATGCTGTTCTAAACGCAGGCACATCCACATCTTTTGATGTCATCATTGAAGCTCCTGTTAACGCACAAGGGGGCGACAGAGGGCCTACAATCACACCTGTGATACAATCTCAACGAAGTTTTATGGAAATTCACGGCCATGATTTCGACCGATTGAGAGTAAACACTTTTTATGATATAAAAATCGAAGGATTAGAACTACCTCAAAAATTGACACCTGGTCAGAGCAATGAAATCCCAATGCAAATTACCAATTTGGGTAATGGTGAATCGTCTGCCAACATCACTCTACCAAACCTGCCTGAATCTTGGTCGTGGTGGTTGGCAAATGAAGAAGGCATCCCTATTGATGAAAATATCGAACTCACTGCACCTTATGACCTAGGGGACATCATGCTATTCTCCATTTGGTTGCACCTTCCAAATGATGAAGGGGCTGGAGAATTTCATACCATAGAAGTGGCGGCAACATCAACCTTAGGACAAGATTTGAACGATGTTGACAATCACATCGAATTCACAATCATAACGAGTTCTATTCGATTACCAATGTTAACATCGGGTAATCAATCAAATGAAGTTGAAAGCGGCGGATTTGGATTTGCCGAATCAACCTTGTCTAACTTAGGAAACGCCGTCGATGATAGACTCAAAGTCAAGGCATCCATATCAGTTCATCCACCGAATGACAACATTGTTGCATTCTTCACAATCAATGGTGGGGACCGTGAGATAAACCAAGAAATTCCTGTTCAACTTCTTCATAATCAGCCATTGCTTCTAAATACGGACTTACTTCTTCCTGAAGATTTAGCATTAAATTCACGAATTGTCATTTCCTATGAGGTCACAGGTGCAATTGATGAAAATGGGTTACCATACACAATGAAAACAGAAGCGATGATGATGGTGACGAAAAAGCGAACTTTAGATTTTAATATCGAACAAAAAACAAATGATACGACAAGCCATAATATGGCTTCACCGTTTTATGTAAATATTTCAAGTTCGTCTTCCGAGTCTGAATCTATTCATCTCGATATTGAATATCCAGAGCAATGGCAAGTCATTTGTCAAAAAGTGCTGTTCGAAGAACCACTAGAGTTTAATCTTCAGCCTGGAGTTACAATTGAACAACAACAAATCATCGATTGCGAGGTAAGAAGATTTGGCGGTTTAACCGAAGGTGATGTCCGAATCACAGTATCAACACTCGACGAATTTAGGTCCCAAACCACGTCCCTCACATTTGTCTTTGAAGAAGAACCTCAAAGCGACAAATTTTTGGCAACCGATATTGCACTCATTGGAGGAGGTGGTCTAGTTGCCCTTCTCAGCCTCCTATTCTTATTACGGCGAAGGTCCACGGAACTGAATGTCGAAGAAGAACTACAAACGCATCAACAAACTGGCCCACCAATCCAGTATTACGAACAACAACAGCAGGAAGTTCAAGAGGAAGTTAATGATCAACCAATTGTTTTGGCTGATACCACAGTTCAAGAAACAATCAATCAAGTTGTTCAACACCGAGGCCCCCCTCTACCTCCCGAAGGATTACCAGTTGGATGGACTATGGAGCAATGGCAATATTATGGTCAGCAATATCTTGATGGCACCCTATGAATAAACCAAAATGGTATGCTTTCTTCGATAAACTATGGCTGAGACCGGTGGTGAGTTTCCTCCGCTGTGGTATGCACTCTTACTTCTCGTTTCAGTCTTCGGAGTTTTCACATGGTACCTGAAGAATTTTACCCAAAAAATTCAGTTAACAAAATTATCTGCTTATAGTGGCATTGCATCAATGCTATTGCTGCTTTGGTGGACGTTTACTTCATTTTAGGTGAATCATTTGACAACGTTGGAAGGTATAGAAGAACACAGAATGACCGGTACATACCCGTGCCGACTTCCAGTGTGGTGGGCTCGAACCGGAGAAATCGAAAAGCAGCCGAATGAACGAGGCGTCTCAGGAAAAAAAGTCGTGATGAGAATTGAAAAAAAATTCAATCGGTTTGAGCGAATGTTAGCAAAATTATTCAGAGCTCCAAAAGAATTGAGGCGACCTCTCGATCAAATGAACAGCATGTTATGGGAATTATGTGATGGCCATCGTACATTCGAGGACATATGCAACATAATGAATTCAACATTCCACGATGAAATCTCACCCGTCATTCATCGTACAGAACTTGCGATTTCTCAATTTCTTCAATTGAATTTGATGGTCATCAAGAAAGAACCATTGAACGACAAATGGAAGGTAGGTCCAGGAATGATTCCAAAGGGGCAACAATTGGAAGACTTGACTCGGTCCGAACTTTATGATACTGAATTACTCCAAGGTGAAATACCTTGATAATTCTTGGATGGTTGAAAAATTTTCCAATGGACGTCCAATCTGACAATCATCATCTGTGAGAAGAAGAGGACGTTGAAGATGTTCGACATGTTGTAGCAAAAGCTCTACTTTTTCCGCATAGGTAATATCCGAATGGATATCTTCCAATGGACTATTACGAAGTAAATGACGAAAATCATCATCGAAATTGTTCACTATTTTTTGTGCATCTTGCTTTGATATACCCTCTTTTTGATACTGAACAACTTCGATTCTAATGTTGTTTTCTTCAAAAAATTTCAGAGCTGTTCTTGATTTCGAACATCTCGGATTGTGAAATAATTTCATTGTATCGCCTCTTTGGGTTCCCACACCAATCTGAAACCTATTCCGTCGCTTTTTTTCTCTTGCGGTGCATATGAACGGTGAAAACTTGTCGTAGAGGTGCCATCCGTAAACCATGACCCGCCTCGAATGATACGGAGAGATGAATCGTTTCGAATTGGTCTTTGACTTCGTGGTCTTTCATATGATGCATCCCAATGGTCTTCACACCACTCGGAAATGAGTCCGTGTACATCATACAAATTCCATGCATTTGATTTTTTCATTTTGACTCGTTGAATTTTAGCACCAGAATTTGCACCATACCATGCATATGATGATAATTCGTGCTCATCATCTCCAAAACTCCAAACACTTGTCGAACCAGCTCTCGCAAAGCACTCCCATTCAACTTCACTAGGAAGCCTCCAATATCCTTGAAGTCCTAGAAATTTCATATCATGGTTCATCTCATTTCGCATTTTAATAAGTGCTTTCACATCATCGAATGAAACGCTCTCAACGGGTTGATAAAATGAATCGATATGCTCCTGGTGCTTTGATGGATTTGATTTCATCAACCCAACCCACATCCCTTGTGTGAATGGAGTTTCAGCAACAAAAAATGGTTCGACGATTTCACATTCTTGAAAAGGTGAAGCCCGAAGATCTCTCCCCGTGCGATCACCAACACCAAATGACTGTGGCTCAACAAGATAGTATTTACAACCAAATGAATCTGTGAAGTGGATATGGGTTTGAGACATCCGATTCACGACGAGAGTTTGCCTACAGTTTCCATGACCGAATCAACGAGGGATTCCACGCGTTCTTGTAATGCGGCATCATTTAATTCGCCATTGTCATCGAATGCGTCTTTAACATGACCAATAACAACTTGTTGGGGAACAGACCATCCGTGCAGCCAGCGGACAATGATTCTCATGTGGTTCACAGTATTGCTATTTGTCATTCCACCGAGCGTCGACATCAATCCGAAGACCTTTCCTCCTACATGCTTGTCGTACATCCAATCAAATGTGTTTTTCATGACTCCGGATAAACTTCCATGATATTCAGGTGAAGCGACAAAGAATGCATCGCATTCCACCAATAAGTCTTGAAACATTTTGACATGAGGGTGTGACCAACAACCTTCTTCGCCTACGAGTGGAAGAGGTGTTTTTGTGGCGTCCCAGAATTCAATCTCAGCACCTTGAGAATTTGCATACTTTAATGCAATCTGTACTAGCATTCCACTTTTTGTTTGAGACCCATATTCACCACATAAACCTAGAATTTTCATCGTATCACACTTACACCCAAAAGGCACAGAATTATGAATGTAAGGTTTTGTCGGCAAGATAAGGGGAAGCAACGCTTATTCAATATAGCGCTGCAGTAGTGAGTGGTGACATCATGACCAGTGACGAAGAAAACACTGATTTGGAGGATGAACAAGATGTTGTCGATTCCAACACCGAAGCGGAAATCGAAGAACATTTGGAGCAGCCAAATGTAGAAGATAACATACACGAAAACGAAGAGGATGAAACCGCAAGAGAAATTGAAGAACTTCTCATTCAAGGTGAAGACGCCTCTCGTAATAACGACATCAAAGCCGCTCTTTCTGCATTTAACAAAGCGATATCACTCGACCCATCATGTGACATGGCTTGGTTTAATCGAGGTGTTCTTCTTGAAGCACAACAAGATGCACGTGGTGCACGGCAATCATTCCAAATTTGTCTTGATTTAAACCCGGATCACGCACCTGCAACCGCAAACATGGCTATTCTCTTGGAACGAATAGGCGACTTAGAAGGGGCATATGAAACTGCAAAAAGGGCGCTTGAATTTTTCCCTGGCCATCCAGCCCTGCTCGATGTTCAGAAGCGATGTCGAAACAGTGGTATTTCGGTGGCTGTAGAATCAATGCAACCAAGCATCAAACCAACGCAGAGTTACGATGAGGCAGAAATGACTGCTGTTCTCGAAGAAACTGGTGTAGAAAACCCTGAGGATGTTCTTGCTGAAGCAGTCCACCATGACGATGACGATAATCAGCATCTGGATATCGAAGAACTGAGGAGTGCAGCAACAATGGTCGCTGCACGAGAAGCAGTTGAAACTCAATCCAAAGCTGAGATTCAATCGGAAGAAAAACCAGAAGATGACCAAGAGGTAGAAGGACCATCTGAAGAAGATATATTTGACCAAACGATGAACGAAGTAAGAACTTTGTTTGAACAATCGAATTACAAAGAAGTGTTCAAAATTCTCAAGCCTCACCTTAAATCAGTCGCTGCGAAACACTCCGAAGCTTGGAGAATTGCAGGACTGGCCCTTGCAGAATTAGGCCATGACACACATGCCATCGCTTCATTAACGCATTCACTCAATCTTGAATCCGACCACCTTGATGCACTGTTAGCCCTAGCACGATTACAACAAAAAGTTGGAAATGCCGCCGATGCTGTTCAGAATTATCAAAAAGTTCTTGCTATCGAAGCAACGAATGTCGAGGCTCTCGAAGCCATTAACGTACACGCTAAAGATGCTGGATTACTCGAAGATTATCTTCAGTCTTTGCGTTCCCTTTCTTCCTTAGGAAACGAGATATCTAAACATATGTTGATCCAAACTCTTCTTGATTTAGCGGATGGGGAATCAAATATCCTTGACAACACTCAAGGGTTACCACCAACATTACCTGCAGGACCTGAAATGGCAGCTGAAGCACTCAACTTAATTCCTGATACTCAAAGCAACACAAGAGCGAGAGCGTTGTCGCTCAATGATGACCATTTGGGAGCAGTTACAATGTGGAAAGCATTGATTCAGGCAGATGGTACTGTTGAGAACTGGACTGGATTAGCAAGAGCATTGGAGCGTGCTGGAGATTTAGAAAAAGCAGAAAAATGCCATGCTAAAGCACGCTCACTTCAACAACCAAATGAATTGGAACATCAAAACGATGTCCTGCTTCAACCTATCGAACCAATACAATCACACGAGCAAGAAGTTCCTCAAGAAACATTGAATGCTAACGCAATTCTTCAAACGCCAATCGAACCAAAACCGGTTAGAGAAGTTGAAGAAAATCCAGTTGTTGACCTGGCAAAGGCAGCTCTTGATGCAACCCAAGCCTCTCAACGTTCGCAAACAACATCAGCCCAATCCAGTTCGATTGCAAATCATGACATACAATGGTACAACCAAGGTATTCGTTTGCTCGAAGATAAGAAATATCGAGAAGCTCTGTCCAGTTTTGATAAGGCGTTGGCATCATTCCAAGATGATGAAGATATGATCATTCGAATACTCAACGGGAGAGGTAATGCATATTATTTCCTAGAAGAATTTCCTAAGTGTATAGAGGCATATCACCAAGCTATGATGATTCGGCCAACCGATGTCCGTGGCCAGACACTGTACAACATGGGTGCGGCATATGCATCTATGGAACGGTACAGTGATGCGATAAAATGTTTCAAGCAAGCAATTCCAAGGGGTTTAAATGAATCCGCACAAGCGGTTGCGAAAGACCAGATTCGACGTTGTGAGATCCTCAAAAAACAGCAACTTAAGAAAAAGCGATAATTTAGCCATCCAATAAACAGATTCAAGAATCTCCTCATGGTGGGGTAATCATGGACTGTGGCACATGTGATTCAGGACCTGCAATTGTCATCAATGCACCTCAAGTTGTTCAAGTTGAGTTAACGATGACACAAAAAGCCACAGAAATGCTTGAAGATGCTTTTGGCGATGACCGAAGCCATGCTCTTCTCGTGGGCGTTCTTTCAGGAGGTTGCTCGGGCTACATGTACGACTTGCAAATCGTGGAAAACACGGACATCGACTGTCAAGAATTAGAAATCAATGGTTTTCGTGTTCTTGTCCCTAATGCAAGCAGTCACCTTCTCAACGGAATCGAAATTGATTACGTAGACAGATTGATGGGTGGAGGGTTCAAAATCAATAACCCCAATGCTTCAAGTTCCTGCGGCTGTGGAGAATCTTTCTCTTGAGGTTGACCAATGGGTCTTTTTCAACTTGATTCTTACGTGCTTCTTTTGTCTGGAAACGATTGCTTAACCTTCATAGACGGTTTGTCGACCAATAAAGTCACTGGTACGTGCACTACCGTTTTTACTGACCAAAATGCAAAAATTATTGACATGGTCGATGTGATTACCGTAGGCCCTAATATTGCACTTGTCGGTCATGCAGGTTTCAAAGAAAATCTTGTATCTCACTTGATTTCAAAAATTTTGCAGCAAGATGTAACCATTCGTGATATAACTCCGAACAACAAAGTCTATCTCAGTACGGAGGAATGTTCCCTCAGTGAAGGGGTAACTGTTGTGGAGACTTTTCGAGGTTGGCTTGTTGTGGCTTCAAACGCTACTCGACTTCAACCAACGATGACTCTTGAGGAGTTTAATGATTACCGTGTTGAGCATTTGATACCTCATCAAGGCTATGAAATCACATCCAATAATCATCCACTAGCTTGCGGTCTAGGTCATCTAGTGCATGAGGCAAAGGGATGTTACATTGGACAGGAGATACTCGCAAGAATGCGCAGTAGAGGCCGACAGGGAAAAGAACTGGTAAGGCTAGAAAACCCAGTCGAAAATCCTACAACATCGGGTAAGACCTACTCACTGGCCATTGTTAGAACTTCAAATTGATTTGATTTATTATTCGCTACCTTTTGACCTAAATGAATCTAAGGTTGTTGAAATTTTTTCGTATACTGCATTCTCAAACTCTGCAATTTTCTTGACATACTCATTTTCTGAAGGTCCATCTTCTTTCAGAATCGGTACCATTGATGACCAAACACCTTCACCCTTGACTCGAGAGTATATTGCGGATGAAACGTGTACTGCAATCAACACGTAACTCGAGGTAGCCGTGAATTCGTGTATTTCAATCGCAATATTCTGCAAAGGACCATCGACGATTCCTTCCTTGAACAAGAATGCTATAGCAAGACCAGAAAGAGGTAGTAAAATCAAACAAAGATACATTGAGGTGTGAACTGATTTGGCAATGAATTTATGCACTGGATGAACAGGAACTGTAGATGCATGCATTGTCCCTACGTTCCTCATGTAGAAATATCGCATGATTACAATAAGAAGGAAAATACTGGCAAATATAACCTCAAAAATCAGAAGCCTATTATCTTCTAACTGAGATATATCATCTAACTGCTTGAAGATTCCATAGGCATAGAGAACGATGAAACTCCAGTGAATTGTTTTAGCTAGTTTTGTATGGACTATACCATCACCGATCATCGCTCGCAGACGTTACTTATGTAAGGTTCCCAATATGTTTGAAAATTTCTCAATTTTCAATAGCCAAGGATATCCTTTAACTGGCTCTTGTAAAAATTGCCAGATCCCTGTAGTGATTCTAACTCTGAATCAGTCAAATCTAATTCAAAAATTGTTTCAACTCCGTTAGCTCCAATAATACAAGGAACACCAATGTAAACATCGTCCAAGCCATATTGTCCTGTCAGATGGCATGACGCCGGAATAACTCTTCGTCTATCATTTAGAACGGATTCTGCCATTATAGCAGCTGCTGAACCTGGAGCGTAAAAAGCAGAGCCATTTCCAAGAAGTTTGACAATTTCTCCTCCTCCACTCGCCGTTCGCTTTGAGATTGCATCGATTGTCTCCTCGTCCATAAGTTGTGTGATTGGGATACCACCAACCGTTGTGTACCTCGGCAACGGGACCATCGTGTCACCGTGACCGCCGAGCACCATCGGAGAGACATCTTCTTCTGCACAGTTGAGTTCAAGAGCTATGAAATGGGCCATACGTGCACTATCAAGCACCCCTGCTTGACCTACAACTCGGTTGGATGGGAATCCCGTCACTTTTTGCATGTGATAGGTCATTAAATCAAGTGGATTGGTGACCACAACAATTACACTGTCAGGAGCATGTTCTTTGATGCCAAGTCCGACTTGCTCGACAATTTCAGCATTCTTACCAATCAAATCTTCTCGAGTCATACCTGGTTTTCGAGGAAAACCACTTGTGACAACAACTACATCGGAGCCAGCGATATCAGCGTAATCCGAGGTGCCTGTGATCTGGCCATCGTAATTGAGTATGTTTGAATTTTGGGAGAGGTCAAGTGCCTTACCTTTTGCAAATCCTTCAAAAATATCCAACAGGACTATGTTTCCAATCTTCATTGATGCGAGTGCAAATGCACATGTTGCTCCGACATTACCTGCCCCAATTACTGAAATTTTTCGTTGACCTCTCATTTTCTCACGTCTGTTTGGCCGCTTCTATGACAAGTCCATAAGATGAATGGTTGTATATTCTCACTCTTTCAAAGAAACTTTGCCAGCGTGGTATTCAAAAACCTCGTTTGGTTGGAGACAATTGTCCACAAGGCGTTGTGGTAGGTGAGAAGGCATGAGCGAAGATTCTTCAGAGAAAACATCGAACCTAAAAATAGGAGTTCCAAAAGAACCTGAAGGCGAAACTAGAGTTGGTTTAGTTCCATCAAGCATCCGTAAATTACTCAAGGCGGGTTTTGATGTATTTGTTGAAAAAGATGCCGGAATCCTTGCCAATTATTCCAATGAAGAATATACAGAAGCAGGAGCGAACATTGTTGATAGAAATGAAATTTTTTCCTGTGAAAACATTCTCTCCATTCAATTTCCATCGATTGATGAACTCCAAAAAGGAACGAACATCGCATGTGTCTCAGACCCATTCCGCCATCCTGAACGAGTGGCACTTTGCAGAGATAAAGGTGTCAACTTGTTATCAATGGATATGATTCCTCGCCGACTCTCAAGAGCACAATCTATGGATGTAAACTCGAGCCAAGATAATTTGGCTGGATACAAAGCGGTACTTCTTGGTGCAGCACATGTTCCAAAAGGCATTCCAATGATGACAACCTCTGCTGGAACTGTTAAACCTGCGAAGGTCGTTGTCATGGGTAGCGGTGTCGCTGGCCTGCAAGCTATTGCAACAGCAAAACGTCTAGGTGCAATTGTCTACGCATCAGATGTACGAAAAAGTGCTGCAGAACAAATCGAATCTGTCGGTGGTCGATTTATTGAAGTCGAAGGAATGGATGATTTTGAAGATGAATCAGGATATGCGAAACCGCTCACTCCAGAATTCATCCAAAAGGTCAACGACACAGTTTGTGGAGTGGCTCAAGACGCAGACATCATCATCACAACTGCACGTATATTCGGTCGACCTGCACCGATCACAGTACCTCAATCAGCCGTAGACTCGTTCAAATCAGGAGCAGTTGTTGTTGACATGAATGCCGATGTCGGCGGAAATTGTGAATCGACAAAAGCAGGTGAAGTCATTACAACAAGCAACGGCGTTATCGTTGTTGGAACATCAAACCTACCAGGTACACTCGCAAACACTGCGAGCATGTTGTATTCGAACAATCTCACAACATTCTACACCTCACTCGTGAAAGACGGTCAAGTTCAACTCAGCGAAGATGATGATATTTTAGTCGGTGCTCCAGAGGGCTCGGATTTTTATGTCAAAGGCATGGGTGGAGTTCTTCTCACAAAGGATGGAGAAGTTCATAGTAAACAAACTCGATTAATGGAGATGGTCTAATGATAATGGAAGTAATTTCGCCTGATATGCTCATAGCGAACTTAACGCTCTTTTTGCTCGCAATTTTCCTCGGCTTTGAATTGATCACCAAAGTTCCAGCAACGCTTCACACGCCATTGATGAGCGGTGCAAATGCAATCTCAGGCATCAGTGTCGTCGGAGCACTCATCGGTTCAAATGTTGCGTTTAAACAGGGCAACACCGAACTTTCAGGTATCCTCGCATTTATTGCTCTCGTCCTTGCGATGATTAACGTCGTGGGTGGGTTTGCCGTGACAAATCGCATGCTCAATATGATCGCTGGTAAAAACAGGGGGAAGAAGTAATGGTTGACATTCAAGAGATATTCTCCGACTGGACCGCCTTGGGTTATCTTCTGTCCGCATCTTTCTTCATCTTCGGTTTGAAGAAACTCGGTCACCCACGAACCGCACCCCGTGGAAACATGTATGGTGCAATTGGTATGCTTATCGCTGTGTTGACCACGATATTGGACATGCAACTGAGTTCTACGGCAGACGCACCTATGCACTGGACACTCATCATTGCTGGTTTAGCGATTGGTTCAATCATCGGTTACATCATGGCAGTGAAGGTTGAAATGACAGGAATGCCAGAAATGGTAGCCCTCTTCAACGGATTTGGAGGGGCTGCTTCAGCACTTGTGGCGTTTTCTGAATCATGGAAATATGCTCAAAATGCGGATATTTTTCCAGATGACCTCACTAAAGGCATTGTCGTGCTCGCCGCAGGATTGTCCGCACTCGTGGGCTGGATGACATTGACAGGTTCAATTCTCGCTATGTTTAAACTCAAGGGAGGAGTTTCAATTTTTGGAAAATGGATTCGAACACCGACCTGGGGTCCAGCCTGGCTCAATCCGGTCAAGGGTTTGTTGGTCGTTGCTGTATTCGCTCTCATTTACTTGAGCATTCAAGAACCAGGCAACACACAATACCTCTATGCAATCATTGCAATTTCATGCCTCATTGGAATTGTTCTCGTTCTTCCAATTGGTGGTGCGGACATGCCAGTTGTGGTGTCTTTGCTCAACTCCCTCTCTGGCATCGCTGCGGCATTTACTGGATTTATTATTCAAAATTCGGTGCTCATCGTAGCTGGCTCACTCGTTGGTGCATCTGGCCTTATTCTCACCTTCATCATGTGCAAAGCAATGAACAGAACACTGACGGATGTTTTGTTCAAATCCTTCGGAGGAAGCGTGAAAGAAGCACTGACAAGAACCAAGGTTGGCTCCGACCCAGACGAAGTTGCTATGATTCTCGACGGTGCACAGAAAGTCATCATCGTACCGGGCTACGGTATGGCAGTATCTCAGTGCCAACACCAAGTCAAAGAATTTGGAGATTTAATCACTGAAAAATATGAAACTGAAGTGAAGTATGCTATTCATCCGGTTGCAGGAAGAATGCCTGGCCACATGAATGTCCTCCTCGCAGAAGCAAATGTACCCTATGAACAACTTATCGAAATGGATGAAATTAATCCTGAATTCCCTGAATGTGACGTTGCATTAATCATCGGAGCGAATGATACCTGTAATCCAGCCGCTCGAACTGGCGAAGGTCCGTTGGCTGGTATGCCGATTATCGATGCTGATATGGCTCGTAGTGTTGTCATTGTCAAGAGATCTCTTTCCGTTGGATACGCAGGAGTTGACAATGATCTCTTCTACATGGACAAAACCATGATGTTGTTCGGTGATGGAAAAGCTATGATGACAGCATTGAACAACTCAATTAAGGAAGCATAGGTACCAAATTCACAAAGGTTGAAAGCAACATTCAAATGACGAGTTTATGTGGTAGGTTCGGTGAACAGATGTCAGTGAAGCGTAAATTCATTCTTGCAACACTTGTGTTTTCCATGTTGCTCATTGCACCTGTGATGGGAAATCCTAACGGTCCGCCTTGGATGAATGGAGGTGCACCAATTGTTGAAACCGGCTGTACCTGCCACGGTGGAGGTTCACCATCCACTGAAGTTGTGATCTCAATCTCAAGTGTACCAAGAACATACAACCTTAGTGAATCATACGATATGACCATTACACTAAGCCACGCATCCAATGAAGAAGGTGGCTTCGTCCTATATGCTTATGATGATGGGATTTTAACACCTGGCACAGGTAGTCAAATTGTTGTTGACACCAACACAAATGAAGAAGTTGAGGCACTTTCTCAATCAGAACCTGCAAGTGAATGGACAATCACATGGACAGCACCTGATGAAGACCTCGGACCTGTAGCATTCCAACTCGTCGGGAATGCTGTGAATGGTGACGGCCTACCAAACGAAATGGACCACTGGAACATCCTTTCTTTTTCAATTCCTGGTCCTTCTGATGCTGCTATTGTTGCCGAAGATGATATTTCACTGCGGACCATCAGCGTTGGTGATTACGATTCACTCTTTGTAGCCGTCGAAGACCCAGATGCACTTGAAGCTGAACGTCAAGAAGGTATCGCACATGATTTCTTTGCTAACGGCAACCTCTACTATTGGACAACTCTTTCCCTCATCATCATCGGTGCAGTCATCCAAGGCGAATTCTATGAGAGAAAATTTGGAGGAGGACCACCTCATCTTGATATGAGCCTTGCTATACCCCAGGGTATTCGACGAGGAGTTCTTTCACTTTTGCTGATTATCGTGTTTGCTTGGAGTATCGACTCATCGCAATCTTGGGGCGTAACGCTTGTTCTAGGAATGATAGCACTTTGGGCAATCTATGGAGTTTATCGAACCATCTCGCAAGCAAGAGCACCCAAAGTTTACACTGATTTGATTTGAGTATGTCATTCCTAAGTGATGCTGATTCGGATTCAAACATTCAGCACCACTTTGACGAACTATCACTTCGAATGACAATTGTATTTATTTCCATGCTCATTTGTATAGGTCTTTGGTCTCTTTACATCGACGAAATCCTTAGCAATCTCGTGGATTTTTTTTCTATTTGTGCTACATTTTGTTTAAACATTTATGATCCAACGCAATGGAGCAGGATACGATGGTTTTCTGCAATTCTATTAGGGGTCATTTCAATCCTACCACTTTTGGCATATCATATGTATCAATTTGCGAAAATTGGATTACTTCCTAGGGAAAGGAAACTCCTTCGAACATGGCTGACATGGACATGTATTGCAATCGTAGGTAGCACGATTTTTTCGCTATTCTTTGTTCGTGCAATTTTTGATCATGGTCATGGATTGCATGTCGGATATGGTTTGGTGCCGAAATATGATGTTGTTGAAATGTTGAATGTATGGGTGAACACCTCAATGTTCATCCTTCTCATGATTTTGACCTACTCGACGTTTTGGCTCATGCACATCTTTGGAATCTTAACTTCTGAAAACAAAAATCTTTGGAAATTTCGGATATTTGGATTCGGCAGTCTCCTTATTCTCGTTTCTTTTCCATCGTTTCAATTTGAATATGCACTTTTTCTTTCTGCAATTTATTTTTTGTCTATACAGTTTTTACTAAATGTCACAATGCGAATTACTTCGTCATATGGTGAAATTTCTGATATTCTCGATAGTGATGGAAGACGTATACGAAACCTCATTGCAGATTGTTCATGTGATGGTGCAATGAAACATTCCGAATTAAAATCACCAAATGGAATGAAAATTGTACAAACAACTTCAATTTGTTCTCATGCAGAATCAAGAAATGAAATTATGCATCAGATTATTCATAATAATTGTACACATTTAACAATTCTTGGATGTGATGGTAAGGCTTGTCCAAGTCGATTTAACGAAAATTTGATTCGTTTAAATGTTTCAAAAATTGGCCTTAATTTACACTCACTTTCCATTCGAAAAGGAGAAGAGTACACTGATCAGGTCGATTTTGAGAATCATCTTTTTACCAATGAGGACATCTATGGTCAAGAAACTGTAAGTAAAAAATATGAAGCCCTCAAAGAACGGTACGGGACGAAACTTATTGTAGAGGAACAACAAACAAACAAACCACTTGGAAAAGAACACCATACACTTCTTCACATGTAAATTAAAAAATGGAGGTGAGAAATTGAATAGGCAACAATTTACAGGATATATTGTAGCATTCATTTTCCTTGGATTATCCTGCCTCACTTTTTTGCAAGGTGAACGAATTGACAATGCACTGAATTCCATTAAAGTTGATGCAATAACTGATGATGACGACGAACTCATTGGATTCCATCAAAACGAATCTTGGCTTGTTCTATTGGTTGACTTCTCTCACGACCCTTCTAGTGAAAGTGATCTTGCCACTGCAAAACAATTGATTGAAGAAAATGCGATCGATTATTTTGAGCAATCGACGGGATCATCTGTTCAACTCAACATCATTGTTCACAATGAAATTACAAGAGCGAATAATCCACTTAGTTACTATGGTGGAGATGAAGGGTCGAAACGGGATACCAGTCAAGGAGAATTTATGCCAACAATTCTTGCTGATGAAGTTGTTTCGAATGTAGCGAACTCAATCAATTGGGAACAATTTGACATCAATGGGGATAAGGTTGTAGACCGTTTATTGATTCTCCATTCAACGAAAGGGCAAGAAGAGGGACTCACAAAATCTAGTCGAATTTGGAGTCATTTCACATATTTTGAGGAACCATTTCTGACTGATTCTAATCATAAAATCAATCATTATACTATGGCGAGTTTACGTTCTGGACAAAATGGTATTGGAACGGTTCTTCATGAAATGTTACACCAAATGGGTGCCGCTGATTTCTATCCTGAAGAAGGTACCGAATTCGACTTTTGGAAAGGTGTTGGTGTTTGGGACATTATGTCAAGCGGAAATTGGAATGATAATGGGAGAACGCCATCCCTTCCTACAGCTGCAACGATGGAACTCATTGGTTCACCTGTTCATAATGATGTTATCCTAGAATGGCCTGTTCAATCAATTCCGCCTTGTTTTGGACAAAGCATAAACATGGAAGCCAGAAGCGAGGGTGGTTCAGCATTAAAGATACCAATATCGGACACCGAATTTATTTGGATAGAATTACGAACAAGCGTTGGATTTGATTCGTCATTGCCTGGTGAAGGATTTTTGGTCATATATCAAGACACATCTGTTGGTAATTTAGAAGAAAATTCAGTCAATCAAAATCCATTCTCACCTTACCTCAAAATCATAGAGGCAGACAATGGTAATGACATGGGTCAAGGAATCAATGAAGGTGAAAGCGATGATTTATTCAAAAATAATACTAAATTTGGTTCCGAAGGTGTTGAAATCTTTACACATGATGGCATCCGTGTAGGTTGGACTGCCGAGGTAATTGTAAATGAAACAAAAAATGAAATTCATTTTATGAGCTCAGACTGTTCAGAATTTCTTTCTGTTGACCTCGATGATTTCGGGACAGTGCTTCAACCATCAGATGCATTTATCATCGAAGGAACATTTGAACAGCCATGCAATGTGACTCTTGTCACCAATGATGCACGAACAACGCAGGTACAAATTTTTGATAGAAAAATTGAGGTTTACTTTGATGGAGAAGCACAGCCAGAGGACCTTGTGAAACTCACAGGTGACATCGACTGCCAGAATGGTCATATTTATCTCAATCATCAACTGCTTTATTCTGAAATAATACCCTTACAACGTGATGTCTTCAAAACCGACATCAAATATGACGAAAGTACGCTTATCGAAATAGACATTCCTCTGCTAGGCGTTGGTTCTCAATCCTTCGATGTTCGAATTGAAGGACCTTTATCTCGATTAACTGAAGAGATGTACTCGATTACACTCGATAGTGAAGATAATTCAATTCAACTGACTATTCAGCCGAACGGACTGCTTGTAAGTAATATGATCGTTGAAGGTACAATCATTTTGGAATTAGGTAACTCAAAAGAATGGCGATATGATGTGTTTTTGACAACAGATAGCAACAACCAATTTTCAGATCTATTCGACCGACCATCGATTGCATTCACTATTTTTCTTGGTTTCACGAGCCTAGTCTATTTTGTTTCAACATCGTTCGCCTATTGGAAAGACAAAACAACTGATGTCAGCAAAAAAACTGTGACGCCCTCAGTTGCCACTCTTCCAGATTCTGTTCATCAACAAATCAATGAAGTTGACGCTTGGGGGCGAGTTATTGATACTCATCAGGACGAATTCCAACGAGACAATGTCATGTAATTCCAACTCTCGCTCTCGATTTGGCAGGGTAAAATCCATGATTTATTCACGCCCTCAGAGAGTCGTAATGAAAGACAAAGTGCTTCAAAATTCGAAGGTAAGAAGTCAATATCAGGGATGAGGTATGGTGCGTGCTCATCTTCCATTGGCATCGAGTATCCCCGCCAACAACAGCCAAATTTGAATCCTGGTCTCAACATGATACCTCGATGAATGAGATCAGCATAGAGTGATTGTTTCTTAGGTTGCGATGGTCGTTCACCATATCGTAAAAAATCAATTTCTTCGTCGGTAAAATATCGTCCAGATAAATGTTCAACACCAAACGATGGCAAAGGCCATGCATCAATATCCTTTGATATATACCACCCTTGTTCAGAATATATCACATGTCCGAGAACGTCTTTTATAAATCGAATTTCGTTTTCTGATAAAGATTCAGGAGAGAGATGTTGGCCATTTGGTTCAATATCTTGAATAATGTAACTTGTCACATCCATTTCACCATCAATAACAACAAGAATCGGGTCATAGCCGAGGGCAATACACGATTTTGCCCAGTTGACAATCTCTCCCCAATCAATGATATCCAAACTATGAACCCACTGAACACATGCAGTTGGCTTATCAGATTGCCATTTCAAAGAACGATCCCAAAAGGCCCCCCACGAACCATTTGGAAGTTCAAACTCCCGTTCTTGAATATTACTCGCTGGAATGAGAATATTTCCTCCATTGCGCAAAACATCATACAAGACAACTTCATGGCCCAACTTTGGATTTTGCTCTAGTAAGGAACCAAAATCAAATGATTCGGGTAATGGTACATGACGATACCAAAAGCAAAAAATCAACTCGAAATGATTGATGCTGTACTTCGATTGTTCAAGCACACCAATCCCACTTTTCTGAAATAGCCTTTGAGCAAGAGGCATATCGAGTTCCCATCGGTTTTCAATTTGTCTTGGAGGGTTTAATCCAGTTTGAGGGGGGGAATTTGGTGTTCTATTTTCCAGCAAACTCCTCTTAGGGCGAATTCTCGGCGTGAATTGACGCTTCTTTCCGCCCATGGACTTTCGACAAATTGATTGTTTTTGATGTCGTCGCAAAAAATTTAGTTTTTTTTTACCGATTGTGCTATGAGATAGCATAGTTTGGGGTAGGTAGGTGAGGTTTTGGTTCGAGGAATTTTAGGTCAATTTTCCTCTGACCAACGAACTCTTCTGCACCTTCTTGAACATCAAATACCCCGTAATTCGTATGATGCCCCTAATGACATTACTCAATCAGGTATTGCTGCTGCAATTTTTGTTCAACGAAAGCACATATCAAGAACTCTAAAAAAATTAGAAGAACGAGGCTTTGTGAAATATGAGTTGAGACATGTCGAAGGCGATAAACAACGAAAACGAACGTATGAATTGACAGCCAACGGTTTAGAGGCGTGTCAAGACATTGTAAAGAGCATCAAAAATCTAAACGTTCAGAAGGACTTAGAACGTTTGAAATTTTCAGTTCTTTTCCCTCACCAAACCAACTTCCTAAAATTACTATCACATATTGACGATGATGGAATTTGGAATGAGAGTCCATTGGTTTCACCGGTTTCTGAACCAGAAGGAAAACTTTCAACCGATGGCGAACAAATTGAGGAGTTAATTCGCAGAATGTTTTCTAGAGCATGGGAAGATGGTAAAATCACGAAAGATGAACAAAGTTTACTCAATGAAGTTGTACAATTTTGGGGCATTCATCCAAAAAGAGTTGTTCAAATTTCAGAAGAAGCGAGAGGGAATCACAATTCACCAGATCCAGAAGAAATTTATCTTGAAATGCTTGTGCAAGCTCTTGAAGATGGTGAGATTCAAGATGAAGAACTCGGCCTTTTGACGACCCTTCGAAACGCATTCGACATTGACGACGTGACGCATGAACGATTGATGCTCAAAGCACTTGACACCCCCGGTGAGAATGAGAATACTTCAGTCTACAAAGAAGCATTAAAAACTGCCTTACTTGATGGCATTATTACAGAAGATGAGGAAGCGATGTTATCGACATTACGCCAACATTTTGGGATTTCGAATGAAGAACATTTAGGATATCTAGAAGAATTATGGGGGAATTAAAATGGGTATGACTGATGACGACCAGAAATTATATGATAGATTTTCATCGATGAAAAATGCTCTTCGGACACCATCTGATGGCAAAATTGTCCTCATAGGTGATATCGTACTCGACCGATACATCCACGGATTGGTTCAAAATCTGAATTCAAGAGCACCTGTCCCTGTATTGCGAGAAACCAGTCGAGAAGAAGATGCAGGAGCAGCCGCCCATGTCGCAAGAGGCTTAGCTTCAATGGGATTCCATACGAGACTTTTTGGATTCATTGGTGATGATGAAGCAGGTGAAATTATACTAAAGTCATTGGAAGATGCAGATCTATCAACTGAAGATACAATTGTCATTGAAGAATACACGACGACCGTCAAAACTCGTCTTTTAGGAAGCAGAAAAAGCCTCATTGGTGATGAACAACTCATGCTACGATGGGACATTGAGGATGAAAGCTCCGTGCCTGATAACGCACTCTCTCAACTCTACTCAAAAGCCGAACAATCGCTCAAGGACGCATCGTCACTCATTATCTCGGATTATGGTCTTGGTGTTGTCACAGATGAGGAGACTGAGAAAATTATCCAACAAGCGAAGAAACTCAATGTTCCAATTATTGCTGATCCAAAACTAACCGGACTTCATCGAACCCAAAATGTCGGTTGGGTTCTTTTTCAACAGCAGGGTATGGAGTTGATGCGTAGAAGATTGGGCGAAGATAGTGATGAAGGAACCGCTAAAAATCTGATGAACGAATACAAGTGGGAACATCTCGTTGTGGTGTCAGGTATTGACGGTGTGACAATTTACTCCCATGATCGAGAACCAGTGCACGCACCGTGTACTCTCACCGAGGTTCGTCAACTCATTGGTTTACTTGATGCCGCTGCTGTAGCCATAGCAATAGCGTTGAACCAATGTTTCGATGTAGAGGATACAGCACTTCTGATCAATGCCACCTGTGAGAGTATTTTGACAGCCGAAGAGATGAGAAATTTCATCATCACAAAGGATGAACTATTCCACAGAATAGGCGAACATGCATGGAATCTCCAAGTTTCCAAGCGATAGGTGATGATTCCTTGGGATTTCTCCAAATACCAACAACAGCAGATGTTGGAATTTTTAGTTTTTCTCAAACTCTAGAAGAATTACTCGACCAAACGGCCCAAGGAATGATGTCGATTATGGCAGCAGGGACTGAAATTGAAAAATCAGATCTTCATCACGGGACATGGTCGAGTACGTTTGATGCTGACATTGATAACGACATGATATTGATTCGATGGTTGGATGATGTGCTATTTCGTAGAGAAGTTCATCAACAATGGTATGTTGATGGAAAGATATCGCTTAAAAAAACGAAGGAACATTGTATTCTATTCGCAGATGTGGTTTACATCGATTCATCAGATTATATGCCGGAGACCGAAATAAAAGCGGTGACATCACATGAGTGTTTTACAAGGTTTATTCAACAAGAGGAATCGTATTTTCAAGATGAAAAATCAATCCCAGAAATTGCAGGACCTTGCTGGATTGCACAAGTAATTTTTGATATTTAAGGTGGGAGGGCCAAAGGTGGACGTCCGTTTCCCTTGGCCAAGCCCACACACATTCTCCATCCCGTTACCCCACAGCACCCATGGCCCCAGGTAGGGCTGCTCCGTTCCCGGCCTGACCTAGTCCCCCGGTTATTCCATTCCCATTTCCTTCCGGATACGGTTCAAGACACCCAGGTCATGTGGGGGCGAGACATCAACGTCCGCATATGGAAACCAAGGGTCCGGTCTCGCCGCCCCGAGGCGTTCGGTCCACCATAACGACGATTTGTGATGTAGGGTACGCCGAGCTCCCCACCTATCCCATTCGTCGTTCATGAGGGTTATATTTCAATTCGATGGTACGTGGTTCACGACTCTGCTTCGTACTTTGATGGACATGAAGTTTTGATAATAGAGGCCTCAAATGTGTACATGTCATCAATCTTTACGATCTTACCTTCTGCATATACCGTTCGATTATCATCGAGCCCATTGGAGACTGCAGCGCCTTTGAACGAGATTAAGATTTGAGCATTTTCTCCCTCCAGCATGAAGGTTAAGGTCTCATTGTCAATGCTTCCATCGATGACTTCACCCCTTATGGCCACATCAGACCCCACAAATGAGTCTGGATTATTCATAATTTCATCGACGGTTCGCGTAGGTTCTGGTGCCTCCAAAAGAAGTGTTGAAAGCAACAAAATCGTAAGAATTCCCCCTGTCACCAGAAGTCGAGTTCTCCGGGCCCACATGTGCTTCGCTTCCCCCACTTCTGCTTCAATTAAAAACCGTGGTCTCGCCCTACAAGATCATGATAATGTGTCACGTTCTCCTTCTTCATTTCAGATTTTATACCCTTGACAATGTTATTGATGATCGTTGGTCCATGAAAAACAAAACCTGAGTAGGCTTGCACCAAAGTCGCTCCAGCACGAATGCATTGAATTGCATCTTTTGCATCAAAAATTCCACCTACACCAACGATTGTAAGTTGTCCTTTGGTTGTTGAATATGCGTGTGAAATCATCCTCAAAGACTGTTCATGTAGAAATCGACCACTAAGGCCACCAGCCTGATTTAGAATACGTTCCTCTTTATCATTCATAGGTGATGGCCTTTGAATCGTCGTGTTACAGACAACAATTCCATCAAATTGAGACTTGGTTACAGTCGATAAAATTACATCAAAATCGTGCTCTTCTATATCCGGTGCAACCTTTACGAGCATTGGTTTCCTTCGTTGTCCTGTTCGAGTAGCCGCATCTTCGTTCAATCGATTACAATGAGAGAGTAACTCATCGAGGTAAGCCTCGTTTTGTAACTTTCGTAACTCAGGTGTATTCGGAGATGACACATTGATCACAAAAGCGTCAACATGAGGCCATAGTCGTTCTATCGTGGTGCCATAATCGATTTTAGCATCCTCTAGTGGTGTCAATTTTGATTTACCTACATTCACCCATAACGGTTGAACATGTTTACTCCGCCTCGACTTCGTTTGACTCAAATAATGTGCCATCTTTTCAGATCCGATGTTATTAAATCCCATTCGATTGATAAGAATCTGCTTTGAATTTAATCGAAACATTCGAGGTTTGGGATTGCCTTCTTGTTGAAGCATCGTAATGCCACCAATTTCTGTGAATCCAACACCTAGTGAGGACCAGCCTTCCAAAGCCTCCGCAGATTTATCCATACCTGCGGCTACGCCAAATGGATTCGTGAATTTCATACCCATTGTATCAATGTTCATATCTGATTTAGGCCGATACAGCAATTTTAGTATTGAGCGTGATACCGGGTTCCTTGAAGTGATTCTCAACATTCGGAGAGACCGACGATGTGCCTTCTCTGAATCTTGAAATTTTAGGGCCGACATGAAGAATATACGATAAAAAAGCCCCATCCTTTTACCCTACACGAAACATGTTTGAAAACTTGTCTTGAATTAGCAACACATGATGCGGATAACTGACCCATTATGGCCAGCCGTTCGAGAAGTGTCGAGAAGATGTTTGAAATCAACATCATTGGAATTTAATTTTCCAGACACATATTCTCAGAAAATTCATCAATTTGATTTATTGATTCAACAATTTCTCCCATCTAGAATACACCAATCAATACATCAGATATCGACAACCACCATATGGTCGATACAAACTCCAAATGGAAATCATATCGCTAGTTCAGAAGATACGTCTTCAGAAGATTTTGTTTATATCCCATTAAGATTAGAAGAGTTTTGGGATGCACTGCTTCAATGTTGTATAGAATTACTCCAAGCTGGTTATCCTGGATGTGAAGATTGTATTCAAGATTTCAAAGACAACACATGGGATGAGCCCCAACATAGAGCCTCACTTGAACAAAAGAAATGAAATGGAGATGGTTTCCTTTCTCGTCAAAAAGGAGAGTTCAAGTAGATTAGCAGTTGGGGACAGGTTGTGTCGATTGTAATCATTGCTGAGAAACCAAGTGTAGCTGAAGACATTGCAAATGTACTTGGTGTTTCAAAGAAAACCGAACACTTCTTCGATGGCGATGAAATTAAAATCACGTGGGCTGTTGGCCATTTGTTGAATCTAAAGATGCTCGATGATTATGACCCTAAATTCAAGGATTGGCATAAGTCCGTAACGGATTTACCCTATGTACCAAGTGAATTCAAATTGAATCCAGAGAAAAGAACCAAAAAACAACTCGATGCAATCTTGAAATTAATAAAATCAAAAGATGTTACAGAAATTGTCAATGCATGTGATGCTGCACGTGAAGGTGAACTTATTTTTCGAAGGATTATCACCTATGCTGAATTATCTACTCAAATTTCTCGAATGTGGATGCAATCTATGACACCTGAAGCAATTCTTCAAGCATTTGAATCTAGAAAAAGTGGAGATGAGTTTCAATCACTTTCAGATGCTGCATTCGCTCGCAGCGAGGCTGATTGGATCATCGGAATGAATGGCACAAGGATTGCAAACAAACATCTTCCGAGGAAGAAGGGGCAAAGAGCAGCAACGTCTCTAGGAAGAGTACAAACAGCCACGTTAGCAATGATTGTGGACCATGAATTAGAAATTTTATCACACATTCCAGAACCGTATTGGCAATTGCAAGGGACCTTTTCTCATACATCGGGACAATGGGTTGGAAAATGGGTAAGATCAGGCACTTCGAAGAAGGAGTGGAAAGATGATCGAATTTATGATGAAACAGAAAAAAATGAACTCGAGTCTAAACTCAAAGATGCGACAACCATTTCTGTGAGTGAGCAATCAAGAATTAAAAAGGAACGTCCACCACTAAATTTGGACTTAACAACACTTCAGAAAAAAACCAATTCGTTGTGGTCGTGGACATCCACACGAACGCTAAGAACGGCACAAGACCTCTATGATTCATTCAAACTCATCACCTATCCTAGAACCGATTCTCAACACCTCCCCGATGACATGAAGGATGTCGTGAATGAAACCATTAAGAAACTAGGGACGCAAAAAGAATATTCTCAGTTTTCAAGTCAATTAGGAACAAAAGGACTACAGAATGAGAAAAGGAATTTTAATTCTGAAAAAGTCTCTGATCACTTTGCTATAATCCCTACTGGTGAGAAACCAAAGGGAAAATTATCGAAAGACCATGCGAAGTTATACGATTTCGTCGTGAGGAATTTTCTCGCAAGTTGGTATCCTGAATCTGAATGGTCTGTGAACAAGAGGATCGCCAATGTTGCCTCTGAGACATTTATCAAAGAAGTAGAGATTCTTAGTTCTCCAGGTTGGCGAGAAGTCGTTCCAAAAAATAACATTGTTCCAGAAGACTGGTTCGAATTACAAAAGAATCCTGAGGATGCTAAGTTATCCTCATATGATTTTTCAGAAGAACTCACCAAACCAAAAGGTCGATTAAAAGAAGCGGGTGTTCTCAACTTAATGGAGAATGCAGGAAAAATTCTCGATGACGATGAATATATTGAAGCGATGAAAGAAAAAGGCTTAGGAACTCCTGCGACAAGAGCCGATACAATCGACAGACTAGTAGAAAAAGCGTACATACGCCGGTCAAAATCAAACACGATTTCTGCGACTTCACATGGAATTCAAGTGGTTGATATTCTACGTCGTATACCTGTCGAATGGATTACATCTGCAGAACTGACAGGCGAAATGGAAGCCTCCCTTCTATCTGTTCAGAAAGGCGAAATCCCTAAATCAGATTATATGAATAGAATCATTGAACAAACGAACGAATTGGTAACTAAAATTAGAGAGCATGATCGTGCACAACTGTATGTTAACGACACCTCAATTGGCGATTGCTTACTCTGTGGAAAAGAAATTATTGAGACAACGATGTCGTACCAGTGTGTTGAAAACATTGGCAAAGGCAAAGGTTGTGAGTTTGTTATTTGGAAGGATTCAAGTGGTAGATGGTATGATAGAACTACCACAAAGCGATTACTAACAGACAGACAGATCACCAATCTTCATGGGTTTTTCAATTATTCAGGTGATCAGTATGAAATGGATGTAAAGTTGGAAAATAACGGAAGAGTTTCGGCATTATCATCGTCAATAGAAGATGTTACAGATGAGGATATTGAGATTGCAGAATGCAAGATCTGTTCCAATGGAACCATTCGAAAATCATCGACATCCTACCAATGTGATAACACAGATTGCAAATTCAGAGGAATGCAAAAGGTCATGTGTCACAGAGAGATAACTACTGAAGAAGCAAAGGTACTCTTTGAAAATGGAAAATCTGAACTTTTCGAGGATTTCATCTCTAAGAAAAACACTCAATTCAGTGCATATCTTGTCATCAAAGGCAATGGCATTCGCTACGAATTCCCTTTGCGAACCAGCAACAATAATTTACCTAAATTTGAGGTCAAACCTGGTGTTGTCGCTGTATGTCCTACACACAAAGCAGAAATTATTGAGACTGAAACTCATTTCCAAATCGCAGATGACTCAGGGACTTGCCGACTACAAATAGCAAGACAGATTTCCGGAAGAGAGTTATCTCGAGATGAAGCAAAGGAACTCATCGAATCAAAGGAAGTTGGACCATTCGAGGATTTTACATCAAAGGCGGGAAAACCATTTGCAGCAAAGCTTTACCTAAAAAAGAATGAATCAGTAGGATATCGATTTGCAAAGCGTTCATAGTTTCTTCAAATCGAATAACATTCAAGGGTCACCTCCTTGTCGCTTTGGCGTGGACGAAGTCGATGTTGCCATCATTGGAGCAGGCCCCGTAGGTGGATTTGCTGCCCGACTTTTGAGAGAACAAGGCATCTCTGTTCATATCTTTGAAGAGCATAATGAGATTGGTCGGCCATTTCAATGTGCTGGTTTAGTCAATCCTGGAGCTATTGAAATGATTGATGATTACTCTGCCGTCCTTCAAGAAATCGATGGAGCCCTTATACACGGTCCAAACGGTACTGTAGCTCCAGTAGGTACGGATGGAAAAATACGAACATATTCAGTATGCCGGAAAAAATTCGACATGATCGTGGTTCAACAAGCTGTTGAATTAGGTGCAACTCTATCATTACAAACAAAAATAACCAACGCAGAAATTCGTGATGATTCTGTTGAATTATTTTTTGAGTCAAAGAACAACAAAGATTCAGTTCGGTGCAAACTACTCATTGGGGCAGATGGAGCACATAGTTGGACACGAAGAAAATTCAAGATGGGATATCCTAAAGAAACAATGATCGGATTTCAAACAGAAGTTACGGGGTACACGTCAAAAGAACGATGGCTAGAAATGTATAGCGGCAGTGATATTGCACCCGGCTTTTTTGCATGGGTTGTTCCGACAGGTTTTGGTACTCATCGAATAGGGCTCTGGTCAAATGCGAAACACATGAAAGATGGTAAGTCGATCGAATCATATTACAACGACCTTCTTTGTCACCCATTATGGAAAGAAAAATTTGCTAAAATTCAAGAAATTTCAAGATATTGTGGGCCCATCCCTGCAGGAATGGTGCGGCACCCGGTCAAAAATAGAGTGATGCTTCTAGGTGATGCTGCAGGAATGGCAAAACCAACAACAGGCGGAGGTATTGGGCCAGGATTTGAGCAGATATCATTAATCATCGAACCACTTTCAAAATTGATTGAAGAAAACAAACTCGATTTGTCTCATTTGAAAAATCTCGTTTCAAAACCATGGGCGAGAATGAAAAAAGATCAAGATAGGGCACGGAAACTAAGAAATATTTTAGTTTCCGATTGTGATGATGCAACGCTAAATAAGCATTTCAAGGCATTTGCTCATCCGAAAACAATTGAATTAATCAATAAAGTTGGTGACATTGAAAAACCAGTTCCATTGGGTATCGCCCTTCTCAAAAATGTACCCGCATTCAGACCTTTAGCCCTTAAGACGGGATTCAAATTTGTAATCGGCACGTGATGTCATGGGGAAATTAACTGTAGAATCTTCAATTCGATATCCACCTTTTGATTCATCTCGATGGGTCCCTGAATTCATCCCATCCGCGAAAACAACAGAAATTATTGGTCAATTTGAATCCAAGGAAGAAGCATTGAAACATGCAACTTCGCTCAAACCACAATTTCAACTAGGCACTGATGAATCGTGGCATCTCAAAAGAGAAATTAAGTTCGATGGCGAAGTATTACAACATGATCAATCATTCAGTTTTATGGAAAAGAATCGTTTCCCGCCAATTGTAAAGCGACAACGACGGGGTTGGTACCTTCACCCACACCCCATTCATTCTCTCGTTCGCAGAATGATAAGATTCTCAGTCATCGTCCTCCTTTTTTGTTTAATGTATCTATTTATCGAACCAATTTTGTCGAACTATGGTGTTCCAAGTATTGGCACCCAAACCATTAGATTTGGTTTACTTGATTACCCTCTCCTTGCATTTTTTGTTGTACCGCTTTTGTTTGCTCCAATATTTATGAGAGTGTATGGAAATTTTTCTGATTTACGCTCTCAACAAAAATTTCTGAAAGCCGATATTGAAAATCCAATCATTCATTTTCATTCAGAAACGTATGCTGATAAGCCATTAGAAATTTCAATCGAATTCCCGTTCCACTCAGAAGAATGGGAAAAAATCAATGTTGAGTGGCAAGTCGGTGTGCTACCACCATCGAGAGAAGCACTGTTGAAGGCATATGAGCGCACAACAGAAATGCAACCTCCACCAGGTTTATCCACAGAATTGCCTCATCATTGGGAAGCAAGCCTCGATGATGGGACAGCAGGAGGCGAAGATGCCCCGATGGATTCTCGTTTAGTAAGTGGTGGGCTGTTCTTACGGCCTATGAGAATATTCGAAAAGGGTGGTCAAGATGAGTGGATTGCTGATAAAATTTTGAAATTGTCACCACCTGTCAATATTTGGCCGGGTACAACTTGTACAGACCTTATTCGAATTCATTGGGAATGCATCATTACATTTTTCCGAAAAGAAAAGGCTCCCCTCTATTATGTTCAACCTCTAAAGGTGCACTATCCTGAAGAAATTATTCATATTGAAGATTTTGAGGTTCATGATGGTAGAATTGAAGTAAATAAAAAAGAACAATCAACAACTTGATTTGAATGATACACATAGAGTTGCCATGCGAGGCAAGCCTGCTATAGCCATTTTTTTTGTTCTTTCAATGGTTCTTGCAGGCTGTACTTCAAACGAGAATTTGAAAGAAGAGGAGAATGAAGTCATCAACGAGGTACAACCAAGCACTGTCGATTTGACATGGACGACTTTAACAGATGAAATCACACTTGGAGAAACTGCAAGACTCTCTTTCACATTGCAGATTGAACCTGCTATACCAGTATCTGTCGAGCCCCTCGTCATCTCACCAACATTTTCTCAGGTTTCAAATCTTAATTGGACAGAAAACTCCGACATCTATAATCTTCAATTTTCACCTGACAAGGTCGGAGATTATCAAGTGAAGATTAGTGTTCGTGAGTTAGATTTTTCTGGAACTCTCAAAGAAGACTATGATTTCTTTGCGACGATCACGAGCCTTCAGCCAATTGAAGATGCACCAACGATGACCATTCCATCAGTGATTTTCATTGAAGAACCAAACATAATTTGGATTGAAGGTGAAGCAAGTCATTCTGACATCTCAACCTGTGACCTTCGATATTCGTTATTTGATGATGAAGGTTCGATCACTGTTTCAGAAAATGGTGGTTGGAAAGCTCTGTTTGATTTTACTGAAATCGAAGATACGGTTGTAATTTCACTCATTATCTCGTGTGGAGAATTCACAAAAAAATCGAGTGAGTACGCAATACAAATCATTCCAGAATTTGAGTTTGATGACAAAGATGGTGACGGCATCAGCGATTCGATTGATCGTTGCCCTGACGGAGTAGGTGAAAACGAAGGTTGGGTTTCATCATCGACGACAGATTTTGACGTAGACGGATGTCGAGATTATGACGAAGATAATGACGATGATAATGACGGGGTTATCGATTTGTATGATTTGTGTCCAAATGATATAGGTTGGACGAGTACTCCTGATTCAGATCATGATTCTGATGGGTGCCATGATGCAGAACACGACGATG
Source organism: uncultured Candidatus Poseidoniales archaeon (assembly GCA_964613395.1). Lineage (GTDB taxonomy): Archaea > Thermoplasmatota > Poseidoniia > Poseidoniales > Poseidoniaceae > Poseidonia. The sequence goes on from CAZTGO010000001.1 coordinate 207,621, forward strand.
ATGATGACGGAGATGGCGTTATCGATGAGGACGATAAGTGCCCAGTCGGTCGTACTGGGTGGGCTTCAAACGTTTACAGTGATTGGGATGGCGATGGCTGCGAAGACATTGATGAGGATGACAATGATGATAACGATGATTTCAATGATACAATTGACGATTGTCCAAAAGGCATGATTGAATGGACCTCTGACAGCAGCACTGATTTCGATCTTGATGGTTGTCATGATGATCATGAAGATATCGATGATGATAATGACGGTGTTCATGATGTCAACGGTACGGGATATCCTCTAGATTTGTGCCCGTACACCCCAATAGGTGCAGAAGATGTTGATGAATTTGGATGTGCAGCAATTGAACGAGATACTGATTCTGATGGAATTAATGATGCTGATGACCAGTGTCCTGGAACGCCGAATGGAAATACTGTCAACGCTGTTGGTTGTGCAGACATCGATGATGATGGTGTCTTTTCAAATGTTGATGAGTGTCCACAATCCCCTGAGAAATGGTCAGTTGATTCCGTTGGATGCGCAGTCATACAGAAACCAATTTCGTTCACTTCCAATTCAAATTTAGATGGACCTATGCAGGTTGTGCCTCAATTTAGCATTCCAACGCTTGACGGAACGTACAACTTCCAAAATGAATGGAGTGGAGAAGACGTTTATTTCTTCATGTTCAAATATACAGATACATCTGGAAATTCAAATTCAGGCACTTGGGCACAAAATCCAGGTACATTCATTCGTAGACTTCCTCTCAATACACAACTGTTCTTTGGGTCATTTGACTCATCTTATCACAACGATGTTACGACTCGAAAATCAGCTGTATTGAATGCTTTATCATCACAAGAAGAAGCTCATTGGAATTCAAGGATTCATTATATCGATATGGATGCAAGTAATCTTCAAGGCGGACTGGGTGAAATTATTTCCTCGTTTAACAATCCACTCTATTTTGGTATCGATCGATTTCAGTTGGCACGTGAAACTGGTTCGTTGTATGCTTGGACAACCCAATCAAATGACCCCAAGCACCTTTCTTACGAAACACATCAGTGGAACACAGAATTCCCAGTAAAAGTTAGAGAACTTGACCCTGCAGTTGAAGTTGTTTCAATTTTTGACTTCTATCGACATTCGGGAGGTTGGTCGGGAGGATTTTCATCATTCGCCAATGCCACCATTGATTTGAGTAACGATTTAACCGCTTACGATACATTGGAGGTCTATCACGAGCATGCATGTTTCGAACGTAAGAATCGTTATCAGAAAAGTGATGGTAGTTATGGAGGATGCCACGAGTGGGATTATCTTGCAAATTTGTATATCTGTGATGAAAATAACTCCTCATCATGCTCTACTGAAATGATGCGTTGGATTACAACCTATGGAAGAGAGGGCCAGTGGCTTACTGACATCTCACCGTATCTCTTCATGTTGAATGACGGCCAAGAACGTCGTTTCAAATATGGAGGTGCCAATCGCGGAGATTTAACTGTGAAATTTCTTTTCAGCAATTGGGGTTCTGGTGAACGCTCACACGATGCAACCTATGCGTTTTCAGGAGGGCAGTTCGATGGAACGTACAATAACGAATCAAAATACACTAGATCTCTTAATTTCTCTGTTCCACCAACAACGACTAAAGTCGAATTGGTCGCAACAATTACTGGCCATGGTTTTGGAAAAGATAATGCAAATTGTGCTGAGTTTTGCGACCATGAACATCATTACTATCTCACTCATAATGGAACATCTCATACTGCTTACGAGTGGCATCCAATTGTTTACTCAAGTGAAGGATGCGAAAATGAAGTGAACAATGGCGTTGTCGCTAATCAATTTGGTTCGTGGCCATTTGGACGTGCAGGCTGGTGTGCAGGCCAAGATGTCAAGCAATGGAGATACGACATATCAGATTGGCTTGACCTATCTCAAGCAGGTAATTCTACGTATACATATGAATTAGATTACCGCGGGCTGTACAACAATCAGGAATATGTTCCTTCTGATGGTATTGGAAACGGGCAACGGCAGATACGAGCAGTTGTCTATGTTGTATTTTTCACTACAACGAATTAGATGCGATTGAGTAAACAATTGCGACTCAATGTGTCGATAGTGCAGACAAATGTCGATAATCGCTGTCTCTTTTCACTGGTGTCATTCCCGAACGTGTAATTGACATAGTCAATTCTTGTTCTGTTGCCTGTACTTTTGTTGTGCCTGATGCGGAAACGACATTTTCTTCCATCATTGTTGAACCTGCATCATCAGCACCAGCAAGAAGAGCAATTTGTGCTATTTTCATTCCCATTGTTGGCCAGGATGCCTGAATGTGTTCAATATTATCTAAAAATAGTCTTGAAATCGCAACATGTCGAAGATATTCAGTCGAACCCGCACCGAGTTCAAACTTGTTGCGTCCACGATTACGTTTGCCGAACGAATTGACTTCAAGTTGAACTGGCCAAGCAATGAACGATGTAAAACCAGTTCCGTATGATTTGAGTGAAGAATCTTGTAAATTCCGAATGCGGAGCATATGCTCAATTCGATCGGCTATTGTTTCACCAAATCCAAAAACATTCGTTGCACTCGTGGTTAAGCCTAACGATTGTGCTTCTTCCATCACGCGAAGCCAATTTTCAGGCGAACCTTTCTTTGGCGAAACATCTTTGCGGACATTTTCGACAAGCATCTCCGCTCCACCTCCGGGTAATCCGTGCATACCTGCTTCTTTCAATTCAATCAAAACTTGGAGAGTGGACTTACCTGATACCTCAGCAATTCCTTCGATTTCGATTGGGCTAAAGCAATCCAAATGGATGTTAGGATGATTTAACGATAAAAATTGTAGCAAATCAGTGTACCACGAGAATGGCAATTCTGGATTCACTCCGCCTTGCATTAAAATTCTAGAACCTCCAATGGATTCTAATTCTGAGATTCTGTTAGAAATTTGTTCATAGGTTTGAGTATATGTTTCTGCGTGATTTGGTGGCCTATAAAATGAACAGAACTGACAGTTGATTGTACATACATTTGTGTAATTGATGTTACGATCGACCAAATAAGTCACATTACCAGAGGGGTGCATTGCCATCCTGCGATGATGTGCTGCTTGCATGAGTTGATGCAGCGGTGCGTTTTCATACATCTCGATAGCATCGTCTTTGGATAAACGAAACTCTTCTTTTGATTCTCTTGCCCATTCGGACTGGACACGAAGAATTTCTTGCCAACCCATGCAAACTCACCTAGATTCCTTGGCCGATGATTGCTTCTAATTCTGTAATTTCTTTTGGACAATCTCTTGTTAATACATCTGGACCGTCTTCGGTAATGAGTACATCGTCTTCAATGCGTATTCCAATATCTGCATATCTTTCCGGACAATCTACATCAGGCCTCCATGCACCAAAGTATAGCCCTGGCTCGATAGTCAAGACCATTCCAGCCTCCAATCGACGCGGACTGCCATCTGGTTTGTAGACGCCAACATCATGTACGTCGAGTCCAATCCAATGACTAGTGTTGTGCATGTACCATTTCTTTAACTCACCTGTTTCCATATCGAGTGCTTCTTCGATTGATTGATTGATAATTCCTAGGTCGATGAGTCCTTGAGCTAAAACTCGTCGTGCTGCATCATGAGGGGCAGTGTATGCATTTCCAACAACGCATTGTTCAATCGCTGCTTTTTGAGATTCAAGAACAATATTGTAAAGTTCTTTTTGGGCATCTGTAAATCTTCCTGATATCGGCCACGACCTTGTAATGTCTGCAGCGTAGCCTCTGTACTCTGAACCAGCATCAATGAGAACAATCTCGTCGTCACCACATGGTGCATTGTTTGCTCGATAATGGAGAATAGTAGCATTTTCTCCACATCCAACAATCGAGGGATATGACCAACCAGAGCAGTTTGCATACGTGAAAAATCCCTCGATAATAGATTGTAAATGCCTCTCGTTTAAATTGGGTTGTTGCAATCTCATCGCTAACTCATGAGCTAAACTTGATACTTGTGCCGCGTATCTCATCTGCGATACTTCACTGGAACTCTTGATGAGACGAAGTTCTGCCAAAAGTGGGGATGGGTCTACGGTAGAAATTGGACCTGTGCCGAAATGCTGCCTGTTTCGATCTCTCTTTTGGATTGCTTTTGTTACTGCATCGTCAATTTCATCAATGACACCGGTTCGAAGTAGCACACGCTTTGAGTGGCCGAGGTAATCATTCAATTTTGAATTTAGTTCTTCAATCGAATGAGCCTCATCAATTGGAAACTGATCAAGAGCACCTTGAACTCCAGGTCGCCTCCCTTCCCAAATTTCCATCAACGTGTTCTTAGGTTGAACAAAAAGAATCGTCAGCCATTTGTTCATGCTTTCATCATATTTTGCAACCAAAACAGCCTCAGGTTCAACCCATCCAGTGAGATAGAGGAAATCACTTGAAGTCCGATAGCGATAATGCACATCATTCGAGTGAGTAGCCTCTTTTGGTGCTGGTAAAATGAAAATATCAGAATGTTCAAGATTTGAATAAAAATTCATCTGCCGTTCTCTATATTCGCTATTTTCAATCTGTAGAGGTTCACTTGGCAACCTTTCGAGAGCTTGTGCGAACATGTTTCACCCAGTCCTTCTCAATTTTTGAATCGTTGCTTTGATTCTAACTCTTTTATTATTTTTCAGCCTCATTCGATGCTGTCCATTTTGGTAAATCATTAGAATATTTACTTTTTGATTTTACACCGAACATTATGAAAATCAACATGGCTATTCCAATGAATACTATGACTCCGAAAGTTGTTGAATTCAGGATGCTGTTCGCTGTTAGGTCGGATGTTTCGAGAATTGTAAGTTTGAATGAAGTAGAAAATTTGTTTCCCTCATCATCGATCGTGTTCATTGATATCACATACTCACCCTCGACTGAAAACAAACTCGAATTAAGATATTCAAGAGATGAAGAGGTTATGGAACCATTAGGATGTTGAATCGTCCACGTACTCATTACGTAATCACGTTCTGAGGTCAGCTGTTCTCGTATCTCCCACTCACCATTCAACTTCACTTGGATGTGTGAAGTTGGTGTTAACTTCATTGTATCAATATACAGTTCAGAGTAAGGCATGATATCTTCGATGATAAAAGATTGATTTGATTTATTGTAGTGGCCTGCTGAATCTCGAACTAAAATTTCAACATTGTACTCTCCTGGTTCACTCAAATTAAGTTCCAATTGATTTCCTTCAATCATTTCATCATCGAGTAATGCTCGAATTTCTCCGGAGGGAAGTTGTAGTGTCCATGTAAGTATCTCATTGGACCCTTTGTAACCATCATCAATATTGGCAAATATTGAAAATGGTATATTCTCTTTTTGAAAACTATCAAATTCGATTTCAACCACTGGTAATTTGGTATCGATATGAACTTGTAGATGAATAGTAGCAGATTCAGTAAGTAATTCATCAATAAGTATCAATTCAAAATCCCAAATTCCGTCATCGAGTTGAAGTTCATCGGCGTTAAGCAAAATAGCAATCTCATCATCTTGTGTGGTAAAATCTAACACGATTTCGAAGCGTTCTTGAAGACAAACCCAATAAGGTGATTCACAAACTTGAGCAATAAGAGTTGATGTTTCCAAAGTACCTGATGGGACATAAGCATTCAAGGATACCGTTGCATCCAGATTTGAAAGGAGGATACGATTCTGAGAAGTAAATGAAGATTCGAGGGAATGTGGGAGCATCATCTCAGGTCTATGGTTTGAACTACCGATGTAAAGAAGAAGGTTCGCTTGAATCACATCAATACCGTCGGGAACTGAAATAATGAGATAGCACGTGCAATTAAGTTCTGGATTATCAAAATCCAAAGTCCAACTCCAAAAATTGTCGGCGACAGGGGTTACAGTTGTCAAGAAATCCCCAGATACAACATGCGTCGTCTGAGAGGTTGAACTGACATCCCATAATTTCCAGGACGCACTTTTCATTTCAATATTTGAATATCCAGATACATTGATCGAGGACTCATCAATATGCAGGCCATGGCGTTGGTCAAAGGTGATTGTAGGGGTCTGTGCTCCCTCGGTAGTGGGAATATACAACTGTGCAATAAGAATGAGCACAAGTATACATTGTTTCCTTACCATTTAGACACTGTTCCATCATCACTCAAATGGATCGCAAAGTTCACCTTGACCAGGGAATGAAACAGGATTTCTTGGATTTGTATCCCATTTGTATTCGCAATAGTTCACGTGACCGTCACCATCTGTGTCAACCATTCGATCTGCTCCATCATACGGGTCAAATTGGAAATGATATTCCCATCCAGTAGCCATACCATCATTATCGTGGTCTTGATAGTAGACTTCAGGCCCATCATTCCAATCATCACCATCTGTGTCATTGCGGACAGGATTTGTGCCGTTTTGCATCTCTTCAAAGTTCGTGTAATTTTCAAGATTATCATAGAATCGTTGACCATCAGGTGTGTCCGGGTCGATGTTACACTCTGAATTAGACGTGTCATTGTATCCAGGACAGTATTTCTTGACAAGACCAGTGCGATTAAGCCCATCTCGGTCAGGGTCTTCTTCCCCATCATCTATACCATCAAGGTCGCTATCTTGCATTGCTGGGTCCATAACACCTCTTGCACCGTTTGCGCTCAATGTTTGATTATCAACAAGTCCTAAGTCAAAAGCAAGCTCTGAGTATGAAACCTCCCATCCGTCAGGTAAATTGTCACCATCTGTGTCATCGTCAACTGGGTTAGTATTCCATCGATCTGGTGCCTCTGCACTGTTGAGCAGAGTGTCGTTGTCAATATCAAACACATCATCGGACAATGAGCCGAGAGATGGATCGAGTGCCCAACGACCGTTGCAACCATCACATTTCTGGTTGCTGGGCATGGAAAATCCAGTTAAGTTCATTTCGCTCACTTGGAACTTCGGTTCTAAAACGAATCCTCCCAACCAATTTTGCCAGACATATCCGCCAGGTTCCATTGTACATGATGATGTTTGAGATGCTTCACAACCTGGACGTAGCCATGTTGATGTTGCAACCCATAAACTGTGTGAATTGGTATTGTCTTCAGCAGACTTTACTTGCATCTCCCAACCGTCAAGCATTCCATCAGCGTCTGTGTCATTGATGAGCGGATTTGTTGGATTTTGGAATGGCCTAGGCACATAAAGTACTTCTTGACCATCAACAAGTCCATCATCATCTGTATCAGATTTGTTGGCATGGGTGAGGAAATTGTCTTCCCCTGCAATGACTTCTTCACCGTCTTCGAGACCATCATTGTCTGTATCGAACATACATGGACTTGTGGAATAAGCTACCCCTTCCCATTGGAAGTTGTCACCTGCTTCTTGCAAATCTGTCAATCCATCCGAGTCAGTATCAGGATTTGATGCGTTGGAACCTCCATCGCAAGTTGAAGAAAATTCTTCATAATCTGAAAGACCGTCCATGTCGGTGTCGTATAGGCCTGGATCGGAGGTGACCCACGTTTCTTGGACACCACGGTTAATCACAAGAATCTCCCATCCAAGTACTTCAATACCGTCGATGAGTCCGTCACCATCGGTGTCGGCTACAAGAGGATTTGTACTTCGGCCATCGAGAATTCCGTCGCCATCACGGTCTCGGGCTTGATATTCCATGAGGTTTGTAAATCGTTCATGCTCTTCAACAACCGTTAGCCATGTAAACAAACGGGAATCAACAGTGTCACCGTTCATGACGTTAATGTCATACACATATCCGTCGACAGGAGAGAGGAGTGGGATAATTTGTTGGTTACCTCCGCCAAGCGTAATTCGAGCCCGTGCCACTGTTTGATTTGCAATGACCTCTTGGCCGAGAGTTACATCGACGCTGTACACAACAGCTGTTAATTCAAGAGAATCATATCGTACAGCGCCGTCACCATCAGTGTCCCAACCATCCATATCGGGATCTTTGTCGAAATTGCTGCTATCACGAGGATGTAGTCCGTTCGATGCTTCCCATTGGTCTGGCATGTCATCTTGGTCAGTATCGAGTCTCCATGGCGAAGTGAAATTGTCCTCACCGAAGATTTGAGCAACCATGTATTCTTCTACATTGTTCAATCCATCCTCGTCCCAATCATTGTAGCCGTCAGAAGCATTGGCTGGGTCGAGGGTTTTTGATGAGTCTTGATTTGGAGCAAGGTTTGATTTTGAGTAGCAAAATTCGAATCCATCAGGCATACCATCGCCATCAGTGTCCCAGTCGGATGGACCGTTGAGTTTGCCATCACCATCCATGTCTTCTCTGAACCAAGATGTTTCATAACCGTAGAATGGACCAGTATCTTGGATAAATTCAACAAGACCTCGATTACATTGTTCACCAAGTCCTTTCTTGAGCATGATGGTTGAGTTAGCGACTTCAACGATATCATCGATAAGATCCATGTCTGAATCACGAGCAGTTGGGTTTGTCCCGTACATCTCTTCTTCAAAATTTGCTAATCCATCATTATCAGTGTCTAGAACCATATCACATGAATGTCGGTCATTTGAAGCCAAATCCATCCACGAAATTTGACCATCTTCGCCGTCGTATTTTTGCATCAGGGCTTCCCGCATAGCTGAGTCGAGAAGGATGCAGTCCCAATTGCCGTTAAGTGGGTTGAACAACGTTATGTCCCCACCGGGAGTTTGAACAACCATCGTGTATTGAGATTCCCAGTTATCGTTTAGGCCATCGTTATCTGTGTCTGCACGCTGTGGGTCAGTTCCCAATTCTTCCTCGATTTTGTTTGTAAGTCCGTCTCGGTCAGGGTCACCATTTGGCCCTTGATTAGGGTCGGGCCATGAATCAGTTTCGTTCTCCACCTTTGCGTCTTCAGTGTCTGTTTCGCTACCGGGATCATTTTCCAAATCCTGCGATTCACCGTTGTCCAGAGGATTGAGTCCATGGGCAACTTCCCAACCATCACTCATGCCATCGCCATCAGTATCGGGGTCTTGTGGGTTGGTTCCGTATTGTGTTTCTTCGAGTTTGTCGGAAAGGCCATCGCCATCGGTGTCAGGTGAGTCATCGTAGTCTTGACCTTCCCCCTGAATATTTTCTTCAAGTGCACTCTCAAAACCTCCTATTCCTTCATTGGTTTGATAGAATCCTGAAACACCCACAAACAGTGAGCCAAAAATCAATGTTGAAACTATTGAGATATACGCCATTTGATTAGGACTTAAACTCATAGACATACCCCGCACATCTGTGCAAACTCTCCGACGAATCATATCGGTTATAGACCTTCACCCCTGCTGAGCATGATTTCGTAATCAAAAAATTTGATTTCATATCATACAATTGGATAAAAATCGACTGAAATTTCATTTTTTCCAACCTTTACTCGACATTTTGAGGATTCACCGATTGCTTTATCCCATTTTGACCAAATTTTCCCAATGAGGTAAGGGGCATTGAAGCCCCTCATAGTCATGGAAACCGATTTTGTTTGTAATTCAAAATGTTGGATTTCAACGACACCAAAGCCCCTGATTGATGTTGTCAAAGTCAATATGTTCTTCCAATCATATTCAGATTGAACAAAACACGGAACATTTGATTCAAACTCTGTTATTGCACTGGACAAGAGTGCTGTTCGAAAAACATGAATTTGTAGGTTCTGGATTCCTTGAATATCAAGGAGTTCATTTCTTCTATGTTTAGACGAAAAATTCACCGATAAAAGAGAATGATAAAACTGTCGAAATGACTCAACCGGAATGAAAAAAGTTCTTTGGTCATCAACATACCATCCGACATTTCGTTGGTCGATTTCAAAACCTAATTCTTCATATTCAATTGGCTGTATATCAAATTCCCAATCAAATCGTTGAACTGGTGGAATTGGAATCATTTGACGGCCTGACGGTTCTGTGGATATCCGAATAATATGTTCTCGTTCTTGGAAATGTTCAATGTTCATTCGCCGTCCTTTCAAAAATTCCACAATGGCCAACGAAAAACCCGTTGTTAATTCTGAATTTACGCTCGACATAATTGTCATGTTCCTCAGAGAAAAATTGCCCCAGCCTAACGCCTGCCATTGAGCATTTATCTGTGAAGAAAATTTCTTTTTGCCAAAAAATGTATTTGGCTTTTTGATTCCAAGGTATTTCAGATGTTCGTATGAATCAGTAGCTGCATAAAGCAATTTTCGATGTAGGGGTATTTCTGCAAATGAATCAAGGTGATGGAACCATGATTGAAATTCAATCATCCCGAAGAGAAAAAGAGGGCTTCCATCCAAAAATGCAATCGTTCCTTGGTTTGTTGATCGAATACGTTCTTGGACATTCAATCCAATCACTCTTATTCTGGGTAACCTGAAATTTCGTTTTCATTGAAACAATATCGAACTATTTGATGATCAGATTTGAGTTGATGAACACTTTCACGAACAGATCTTGGATCTTCTTTGTCAATCAAAACTCGTCGGAAGATCTTTGCGATTTCAGCCATCTCAGTTGTACCCATTCCGACACGAGTCAATTCTTGCACCCCTAATCGAAGCCCGGAAGGAGATAAAGCCTTTGTATCACCAGGGAGCATATTCATGTTTGTGATGACGCCTGCATCCTCAAGTACTTTTGCTGCACGAGCGCCTGCACCTGAATCAAGTTCACCGTGTCTTGTAACAATTTGATGTGAGGATGTAAAACCTCTTGATTCTGCAAGAACATCAAAGCCTTCTGATGAAAGTGCGGCTCCCAACGCTCTTGCATTTTGAACTGTATCACGTGCATATGCTTCTCCGTATTCTTTGAATTCAGCTAAGGCTACAACTTTTCCTGCAACATGATGGAGGTGGTAAGAGGAGCAAACCCCCGGGAACATTGCATTATTCAATTTCCGTTGAAACGACTCATCTTCTAAAGATGAAAGAAGAAACCCACCTTGAGGTCCAGGGAAAGTTTTGTGGCTCGAACCAGTCATCACATCAGCACCTTCACGTAATGGATCTTGAAACTGTCCTCCAGCAATCAAGCCAAGAACATGTGCTCCATCGTACATCACACGAGCACCGCATTCTTTTGCAGCATCTGCCATTTCTTTCATTGGTGTTGGAAACAAAAATACGGATTGCCCAAAAAGTGCGCAATCGGGTTCAACTTCTCGAATCATTTTGCAAGATGCATCGACATCAGGTTCCATTCGTTCTTCATCCCAAGGATATGTTGTTAGATTCAAATCTCTTAATCCCACTGCACCCATTCGTGCATGAGAGATATGACCTCCATCTGCAGTTGATACTGCAGTTATCTTTCCACCAGATGGTGCAAGTGCTTTCAATGCCCCAATGTTACTCACTGTTCCAGATGTCGATTGAATGTTCGCAAAAGGGGCTTTGAAGATCTCCTTTGCAAGGCCAATACCGATTGACTCAATCGTATCGAAATCGTCGCATCCTTGGTAATATCTTTTGCCGGGCAATCCTTCTGCATACCGACCATGCAAATCACTATTCACAACTTCAGCAACACGAGGCGAGATGATATTTTCAGATGCAATCATTGGAAGACCGTGACGATAATGTGAACCACTATCCTTTGTTGCTTGGAGAACTTTTTCTGCATACGATAGTGCGTCTTCATGCGGAATCCATGCATCTTTTGTTTGAGCCATGAACATTGAGGCAAAAGTAGGTTCATGAATTGATTGCTCAAAGAAAATGGTCAATCAGTAAGTCTCTGTACATTGCGTTCGCTACGAATTGTGTTTCTTGGTATGAATCGCTCTTTGACATCGACCTTTCCACTCTTTGCGAGGGAATTAAGGCTTGCAGGTAATTTTCTTTGCATATACTGTGGTCGTCCTCTATATGCTACGTTTCCGATGTTTCGCTGAAGCACTGTTGAATCTTCTTCATTTTCTCGTGGTCGCTTTAGCCACCAAGCCTTACCCAATATTTTGAATCGAGGATCTCTTGCATTTACCATTTTCAATGCACGTTTTTTCAGCCTTGAACGAACAACTTTGTCACTATCGGTGGAAGTTCGATGAATCATCCACGCAGGAAATCCGATATCGAGGACGACACCATTTACGGTGACAAGGATACCAGAAAGGAGAAGATGAGTTCCGATGGGAATATTTTCTTCTTGCGGCTTTACTTTGTATCGCTTCATACGTTTTGCGTATTTGATCATGAGAGCTTGGTCACGATGTTGAATCAAATGTTCTTGTTGGGACTTAAACCGTCGATAGAAAAGATAAGAACTCAAACCTATCAAAAATGCAACGGCACCTTCTGTCTCTGAGGTGAGGCCAGAATAGAATATCGATGCACCAATTAACGATGGGAGGAGGATAACATAAACAAAGAGGTAGGATAAAACGCTCCTCGAATATCTCGAAGGCATTCCTTGTCGGACAGCTTCATGTGAAGCAATGAGCACGTTCGCAGTGAGAGCCTCATCCATTCCTCCTTTCAGTTGGATGGCCGCAAATGCATTTGTTGGTGCCAAGTCAATCCAACGCTTGAGCTGCTTACCTTTGTCAAGGACAATAGAAACTTCGAGCTCTTTGCGTCCTTTTTGTCCATAACCAAAGATTGCAGATAATGCGAGGACTCTAGGGTCGTTCGGGTCACTTTCTAAAAGTTCATCTAGGATTTCTCGTGCATCATGCCACTCGCCAATATCAACAAGGCATAATGCTACTGCGATTCTAGGGCGAACACCTGTGGGGTGTTGACGGACTAGACTATATGCTAAATCAAGTGCTTCATCATATCTTCTCTGTGCTCGAAGCAACCCCACCATTGACAATTGTGAAACAAGCGTGATTTTGTTTTTTGATAAACGCATCTCATCTGGAATTGGAGACCACTCAGAGAGCATTTCTAACGTATCTTGTAAATGTTCGATGATTGGGTTGTTTTCCCAATCCCACAAATCGTCTTCGGATACATTGCCTTGCCATGGGTCAAGCCATTCTGCTACGAATGCAAGCAATTCGGGTTCATCGTACCCCTCATCTTGTTCTAGACCATTGAGTGCCTCTTTCGCCGCATCCAATCGACGAAGTGCGAGGTAACCAGTTGCAATTACCATTCGAGCAGGGTCATCATCTCCACCTGCTTGTGCCAATACCTTACGACCTTCCTCGATAGCTTGAGGCCACAGCCCTCTCAGTGCTTTTTCCCACATCGAAGCCCTAATTTTTTCTTGTCGTATCAAGGAAGGGTCACCTGAGAATTCGTGTTCTTGAATGCGGACGAGCATGTCAAGGTCTTCCTGTCCAGCAGCATCTTCAATGAGGTCACGTAACCAGTCTCCGCCAGCTAATTTAACTGCACCTTCTCGACGAGTTTCAGGATCGAGGTCAAATGTCAATTTGGATAATGAAGAAAATTTTGCGATCGAAAGAACCCATGCTAACAAGAAAATAACTTGACCTACTGCTATGAACATCCATGTCGTGAGAAGACGCATGCCCTCATCAAAACCTTGTTTTTCAAGCACATCAGTCATCGGCATGAGGTCACCGAATTCCTTGTAACAAACGAGGATGAGCAACAAGACAGTGTAGCCTGAAAATCCAGCAAATGCAAAGGTCAGTTGACGTGCTTGAGCACTTTTTTCGCTTCGGATTTCACGTGGAGTATCTAATGTGACCCCGAATAAGCCACCGAATGTTTGTCCACCTAAGACAAGATTTCTTGTCAATTCAAAAATGAATGCTAAACCCACGATTGCAATATTCATCGTAAGATAAAGGGAAAGAACCTCCGGTAAACTTTTGATGATTTCCAATTGGCCCAATACTTCAGAAATTTCATCGATGTTGGAATACAATGCGTGCCCAATAATACCGCCGTAATTCAGAACCTCTTCTTGATTTACAGGTTTATTCACAAGTACATGCAGCACAGTGACAATCCCATTTAATGCAGTTAACGGCATGGTGAGCAAAAAGATGACAAGGATGAAGGAAAAAAGACGCCCAAAGAAACCATTCTTGTCCGGATCAATTGGATTTTCTTTCCCTCGAGTTGTTCTCCACTTGCTCACAAGAAGCATGTTCCAAGATGCACCCATAATTCTGCCATAGGCAAAAATTGTTGGTGCCATGAAGGCCAACAGACCAATAGCAAGCCAAAGTGGTGTTATTTCACCTTCAATACTTCGACCATAAAGCAAAACTGCTGCAGTTGCTCCGATGAGAACACCAATAGTGAGCACCCGACGAATGAATGTGCTCGTAAATGATGGTTTGAGTGAACCAGATTGCCGCCTTCCAAGAATCTGAACGTTCAATGTTTCCCATGGTGAAATGATTACGGGAATAGCAATTAACAACGCAATTAGCATTAGATTTATTTCAAAGAATTGGTCTGCATCAAAAAGAAGTTCTGCGATTAATATGAGGACACCTGTAAGCCCCATGAGGTATAATATAATTCCATAATTCACCAAATCTACCTTGAACAATTCTCGCACTTCGCTTGCATTGTGAGTGATTCTGTGTACCTCATAGACCTCATCGTCAACTTCAAAGGCAACTTGCAAATTTGACAATTGGCTAGGGATAAACCAGATTCGAATGATGATAGCGGCTAAGAAAGCGAGTATCAGTGGAAAATAATTGAAAAATGTCGCATCGGATGCACTTGTGATCGATGATGCCGTTACTGTAGGCAAACCTGAGAGAAAAAGTGTTGTGAGAAAAATCCACACCCAGTGTCTTCTCAACATGATAAACCCTAGATTCTGCTTTTTTTCAATTCATCGATGCTTCATTCAATTTTCATTCAAAAAATCTCGTATTCTATCGAAAGCTTGTTCCAAAACATCTTTGTTCGCAAGATAAACAAGCCGGAAATGCCCTTTTCCAAGTTCAGATGAAAATCCACTACCGTGGACAAGGAGAACATGTTTCTGATGTAATAATTCAAGGACAAATCGCTTATCATCCTCACTCCATTTAGGATCTGTGATTTTTACAAACATGTAAAATGCCCCACGGGGACTTTGGACTTCAAGACCTTTGATTTCTTCTATGCGCTTCAAACAATATTCAAGTTGATCTTTCACACGAGCATGATATTCAGCCATCCATTCCTTAGGACCTTGTAGACCCGCCAAATAACCATATTGCGCGGGTGTTGAAGCACACAGTCTTGAACGCAAAATTCTCTCAATCCCGTCTCGAACTTCTGATAAGGCGTTTATCGGGTCGTGAATGCCAAGGTAACCAATTCTCCACCCCGGTGCGAAATAGACCTTCGATACGCCATTCAAAACAAAGACTGGTACTTCGTCGCTACAACTTGCAGCAGAAACATGTTCACCTGAAAAATCGAGACCATCGTATATTTCATCAGCGATGAGAATGCATTGAGGATAGTTACGTAGAATGTTGAACAATTTATTCATTTCCTCTTTGCCGCATACAGTCCCACAAGGATTGTTTGGGTTGATGAGAACAAATAATTTGACGTTTTCATTCATCTTCAATTCGATGTCATCAAAGTCTATTTTCCAACCATCATCATTCTTGAGCCCGTACTCGACTGTGGTTGCTCCGAACATTTGTGGATAAGCCATGTATGGTGGATAGTGTGGCCCTGGTGCTAAAATTTGGTCACCCTTTTCCAATGTTGCTGCAAATATGATTTGCAGTGCTTCGGTAACGCCATGAGTAACATAAATATCATCGAGAGTTGCATTCCACCCTTTTGATTTTTCATCATGTGCAATCGCCGCCCGTAATTCGGGTATACCATAGGAAGCTGAATATCCATTCTTTCCTTCATCAAGTGCTTGTTTATACGCATCGATCATGTGTTGTGGAGTTGGAAGTCCGGGGTAAGCGATTGGGTCGCCAATATTGAGTTTTAAAATCTCATGACCTTCCTGTTCAAGTTTTGTGGCTGGAACAACAACATCTCGAATCGCATATTCTATTTTCATTGCACGGTTTGTGCTCGAAAGTTTGTGTCTAGGCGAGGTCATATTTACAACTCCAGATGAATATTTTAATCGATTTGAAGTCCTGCTAAGCGAATGATGGCATTAAAATGACTTTCTTCGACTGGTTGGACTGATAATCGTTGGCCCTTTCGAAGTAACAGCATGCCTTCAAGTTCAGGTGTGCTTTTTAATTGATCGAGGGAAAGAATTTCGGGAAGTGCAGCAACAGGAGCAATGTCTACCATGAACCAACGTGGCGAGTCAGGCGTTGACTTTTCATCAAAATATTTGCTTTTAACATCCCAAGAAGTGAAATCAGGATAGCCTTCTCTTGAAATCTCTGCGACCCCTGCGATATGCGGAGGTTTACAATTCGAATGATAAAAGAGCACTTTGTCCCCGACTTTCATGTCGTCACGCATGAAATTTCTTGCTTGATAATTGCGCACCCCATCCCAATGTGTCGACCCATCATCTACCAATTTTGTGTAAGGATACACATCCAATTCAGATTTCATGAGCCAATATCGCATGTTTATCCCGTAGAGCAAGGGGTCTAAGGCTTTGCTCATCACCAAGCATCAACGACTTGACCGTCCAACTCCGCATCGAGTACATCGAAATCTTTTGATTTCGCCCGTTGCAATCCAAGTTTTCTCGCCATGCTGGGGGCACCATCAACTGCTCCAATGCCTAATTTTTCCAAAGTCACGAAGATAGCTGGAAGCAGAATAAGTGCACTTGCTGCTGCAACCCAAAGCAAAATTAAGATGACAGTAATAAATGGTTTAATCTCAGGGATTGGGATGCTGTAAGCGGTAAACATTCCTAGTGAAGTGACGACAGCCGCTTCAAACAGTGACATTCCCGTACCCACTGCGGCACTTCGTATCGCTTGAATGCCGCCACCTAATTCTTTGATACGATTCGCGATGTGAATGGAGAAATCAACACCAACCCCCACCAAAATCGAACCAATCATCACAGTAACAAGAGAGAGGGAGACATCCATTTGCCACATTACTAACCATTGCAATGCTACAGTCGCAATCACAGGCGAAGTTGTCCAAATTGAATATTTAATGTCTCTAAACACAACAGCAAGCGTGATGAGTGTAAGGATAATGGCGAATCCGAGCGAAGTCCACTGAGAACTTACAATGAGGGTGTTCACTTCGATCGCTGTTGCCGCAACACCTGTGAGTTCTTCAGCGGATTCACCATGGTCACCTTTGAAATTGAATGCTGCTTCATTGACAAGTGTTACACTTTTGGATGTATCGGCCACCGGAATGAATGGCATATCAACATAAATGAGGGTTCGATTATAACCTTCGTTCACGAAAATTCCACGTGTTTCATCTGTAAGTGAAGCATAAAAGACATCCAAAAGGAAAATTTGAGTTTGTGCATCACCTGGTAACCCATACAAATCTGGTGCCTTCAAAATGTCCCAAAATGATGTGTTTGTGTCAATATTTTGATTGAACAGTGCATTAGCGAAGTCTTTGACATCATCAGGAAGTGGTGTATTGTTGATAATTTGGGCTGTATCACTGGTTGAAACGCCAATCGAAACACCCGAGGCTTTCATCAAGAAAACAATGGATACTGCTGATGTATTTTCAATTTGGTTTAATTGTAATTCCAAACCTTCAATTTTCTCTAGGTTGCCGTAGGGATCATCATTCGCTGGGTCAGAATCACTCAAATCGCCAGTCACTTGTGCATTCACGAGGACCATTCCTACTTGTCCCGCTTCAAATTCTCTACTGTATTGTTTCATTTTGACGACTGCAGACTCACCTTCCGGGGCCATCCCCAACAAATCGATATTCTCCTCAACGTTTGCTTGGCCAATCGTTGCTGAAATTGCAATGAGGAAAACAAAGAATACGAGAACATACTTGTTTCGATGTACAGGAATATCAACCATGACATCAAATGCACGTAGTGGAGGGTGACTTGGTTTCCGTAAGTCGAGAATTAGTGTTAAATTTGGCACCATAAAAATAGTGAGAATATAAACGATGACAATCCCTAATGATAGAGCAATACCCACCGTCTGAATTGGTGCCATCGGTGTGAAAACAAGACTAATGAAACCAATGACTGTTGTCACTGCTGATAAGAAAACAGCACGTCCTGTCGAAGAAAGAGAGGCTCGGATTTTCTCGGATTTCTCACCTTTTTCTTCTGCGTAACGATTTGTGATGTGCAGACCATAGGATACACCAAGGGCAAGAAGAATTGGACCAACAATAATGACGGTCATCGTCACTTCATAATCTGTGGCACCAATGATGCCTAATGTCCAAAAAACAGCACACAGCGTCGGGAGGCCGGCAATCACCACCACCTTAAATCCCTGGAGGGGACGAATTCCAGTCAAACCCGCTTGCAATAAATCCGAGTGGAAGACGAACAAACCTATCGCGACCAAAACGACTGCAAGTGGGAAAATTTCCCAAAACAATCGGAACGAGAATTCAGTGACCGCATTCGTGATTGGAACTGGACCGGTAAGGGTTAATCGTAAGCCCAAATCATCCCAAGTACACAACTGCCCTCCATCTGGGCTACCGTCTTGATTGAACTGGCATGGTCGTTCTTTTTTTGAGATATTATCAAGCATCGCTTGAGTCTCTTCTATGATGTCTTTAGCAGGGCGATTTTCTGTGACCGCAATAGCCATAATCGCTCGGTCGAGAATGCCATCTGGACCCCCATCTTCTGCGCCTTGAACATCTCGAGCCATCTTATCCAAACCAGCACTAGGCTTTCCATCCTCGTACATGTTGTTGACAACCAAATCAATCGTGTCTTGACTTGGAATTTCATATGCACCTCCGAATTGTTCGTCTGTTAACGCAAATGCATCGTTGAGTTGTTCAGCTAGTTGTGCTGAGAGACAATCATCTGTTTGACCTCCTGGACAAAGTTGGTTTCCAGATTCTGTGATGAATGCTTCACGAATCCTTGGTGCGCTTGAATTGACCTCTTTTAGAACTGTTGAAAGTGATAAGATGTAAATGACGTCATCCGATTCATCGTTAAGCAATGGGTTGATTTTTTTCTCGACATAGCTTATTTCTTGCAAAATTCTCTGGTCTGTGATATTTCTGTCTGTGGATTCAATATAAACGACCATGACATTCGTGGACCAATCATCCTCAACTTTTCCAATTAATTCTGCAACTTTACTTCCATCTGGCAGATAAACTTCGAGATCACCATTCACGTTTAGAGCGGGAGTGTCTGGGTCATCATCAAAACGCGTATCGTCTAAAAATCCTGATTGCGTTACAAAGTAACTTGTGAGGAGGAGAAAAACGATGACAGTTGGGATAGGATATCGCGTAATTGCTCCAGTCGCCCCTGTTTTTTGCCATTCCCTCTGAAATCGTTTCGGTGCTTCGAGAACAGCATCAATTGTTGATTTAGAATCCATCGTTTTGAGACGACGACCTACTTCTGCACCTTTCTTCGAAAAATGCCTTTTGCTTTTTTCTGTGATTTCCCCGAGTCGCTGAAGTCCTTTCCCTCGTTGAGGTTGTTGGCCCTCTGATGAATCAGAACTCAGAATCTCACCAGCCTTATCCAGACCCTCCTTCTTCAAATGGTTGCCGACAATTTTTTGTTCTAGCAAATTAATTTTGTAACTTTGCGACGCTTTGAAAAACACCTCAAGAGAGGGGTGTCTGGACCAGCCAATTGACGTGGCCGGGGCCGGTGAGGCACATGCCAACTCCAAAGTTACCAGAAAAGCGATGGTCGATTGACCTTGAAAAGCAAATTCAAGAAGAACATTATGCAAGTGCAAGCGTTTATTCTGAACGCTATGGGTTCAAACCTCATTCCGGGAAGGAAATTTTCGTTATTGACACCCCTCCACCATATCCTTCGGGGACATGGCACATAGGAGCAGTCGCACAGTACTCAATGATTGATGTTTTAGCAAGATCACAACGTCTTCTCGGTAAAGAAGTATACTTTCCATGGGGTGTTGACAGAAACGGAATCAACATCGAATTTACTGTTGAAAAGAACACAAAGCGCAAAATGAAAACATACGACCGCGAAGAATTTCTACAACTCTGTAAAGAAACTATCGAGGAATTCACAAATGCTATGCGAACAACTGCACGGCGAGTTGGCCTTTCATGTGACTTTGAACGCGAATATCTTACAGATGCTCCAAATTATCGGGCTGTAACTCAATCGATCTTTGTGGATTTATTCAAACAGGGGAAAATCATTGAAGATTTACGCCCCAACATCTACGACCCAGTCGAAGGGACCACGATTGCAGATGCCGAAGTGGAAAGGATTTCTCGTAAAACAAAATTAGTCGATGTTCGATGGACTTGTGAAGATGGAACAGAGGTCGTCATCTCAACAACGCGACCTGAGTTAATCTGTGCATGTGGCGTAGTCATGGTGCACCCTGAAGATGATAGATACACACACTTGGTCGGAAAGAAAATCAATCTACCAGTTCCTGTAGAGGGCCGTGAATCAAGTGTTGAAATTCAAACACATCCATCGGTCAAAAGTGAATTTGGTTCAGGGGTACTCATGGTTTGTTCCTTCGGTGACCAAAACGATGTTGCAGTGTTTCGAGAACTGGGATTATCCCCTTTCCAAGCCATCGACCTCGATGGGAAAATGACAGAAATAGCTGGTCCGTTTGCAGGAATGCCCGTCATTGAAGCACGCAAATCAGCGATTGCGTGGCTTCAACAGGAAAACAAAATTGAAAATATCGAAGAGCGGGAACAAGAAATTCCAGTCTCAGAACGTGGAAAAAATCCAGTTGAGATTATTCTCCTCAAAGAATGGTACGTGAAACAAACAGATATGCAAGATAAAATGAGAATGCATATTGAGGACATTGAGTTTCATCCGCCAAGAAACCGTCAATTTTTACTCGATTGGATGGAAAATATATCTATTGATTGGCCAATTTCACGAAGAAGGTGGTATCATACTGAGATTCCAGTATGGTATGTTGATAACGGTAGCAAAATTGTTCTGCCGCCATCCGGTTCGTATGTTCAACCTTGGAAGGAACAACCACCTGTAGGTTCTGAGGTCATTGACCGAGAATCAAGAGAATTTGTTGGGCTTTGGGAAGAGATGTCTTCACAATACGATGATGTTCAAGGTGAGGAAAAAGTCTTTGATACTTGGATGGATTCATCGAATTCAAATCTCTTCACAAGTGGATACATCAACGAACCTGAGATTTTTGAGCGGGCATTTCCAACCGCACTTCGGCCTCAAGGAAAGGAGATTGTTCGAACATGGCTCTATTACACCCTTCTCAAGTCATCACTTCTTCTCGACAAACCAGGATTCAAGCATGTATGGATCGACGGTTTGGGGATGGACCCTTGGGGCCGAAAAATGAGTAAATCTCTTGGAAATGGAATTGACGCAGACAGCGTGCTTGAGTGTGGTGCAGGAGGGCGAACTGCAACATGGAAAATCAAAGGTCCAGATTCACAAGTAACACTGAATGCAAATAAAATTGGTTCAGAATGCTTTCGCCTTTGGAAAGCATGTGATGCCCAAGTTGGTGATGATTTCCAAATCAATCCAGAGGAAATTGAGAAAAAATATTACGGAGTGCTTACCAAGTTGTTTAACGTTTCTCGTTTTGCTAGTCAATTCGAGATACCATCATCTCTCGATGAAGAACCAGAATCACTCGATATCGAAGACCGCTGGATCTTATCAGAATTTCAGCATGTTCTTGAAAAGGTCGAATCTGCATGGAATGACCTCGATATTTACACAGCAACTCAAACACTCAAAACATTTGGAACAGGCGTTTTGCCCTCCCACTACCTTGAAATGGTCAAATCAAGATTGTATGATGGAGACAAGGGTGCGGCATGGACAATCCATCGAATCGTTCGAGATTTTATGACAATCTTTAGTCCGATATGCCCCTTTTTCACCCATCACATTTCGTCCACACTTTACGAAAAGTCTGCCGTTGAGTACGATGTATTTCCTAAACTTGATACGAAAATTTTAGCGGATGGTAAGCCAAATGCAACTGAACTTCGTGGAATGACATCAACGATTCAAGAATTCAACGGCATGGTATGGAACTCGAAGAAAGAAAAAGGAATTTCTTTGAATCAACCACTTGAAGATGTCAAAATCCCGGCCGAACTCGAAATCTTTACTGCCACGCTTACTCGGATGCATAGCTTGGAATAGTCACAAGAGGGTTTCTTGTCGGTAGGTTAAAAATTCTAATTGGCCTAATCGCACACCAATTAATCGAATTGGGCGTTCAATATCCACATTTTGAGCAAACAAATACGTCGCCAATCGCAAAAAAACTTCATTGTCATCCATTGCTGCTGGTATGCTCTTTTGATACGTATATGTTTCAAAGCCCTTGTACCTTATTTTGACTTCGACAACTCTTGCTCCAGCTTGGGCTTCAATCAATTCTTTTACAGTTCGGTTGAGAAGGGATTGGAGCGATTGTATGACGACTTCTACATCCAACATGTCCTTTGCAAATGTGTGTTCTTTTCCGATTGATTTTCTTTGATTGAGCGGATGAAGACGATTTGTGGTTGTGCCCTCATAGAGTTGAATGATCCAACCAGCAAATCGTTCATTCATCAACCGTTGTAAGCCCAGTGACCCAAGCCGATACAATTCATCGACAGTTTCTAGTCCCCATTCCGAGAGATGCGTCGCAGTTTTCGGGCCAATTCCTGGCACTTGCCTAACACTTCGGCCTTCGAAAAAATCTGCAATTTCATTTGGTAATACACGAAAAATACCCCTTGGTTTTTTTTCTTCACTCGACATTTTTGCAATCACTTTTGTTGGGGCAATACCGAATGATGCCGTGAGCCCAATCGATTTCTCAATATCATTCTGCATCTTTCGAACCAATGCATAGGCATTATCCCAATCATTTCCACTTTTTTCTGTAATATCCAAATATGCCTCATCAATTCCAGCCTGTTCAAATTCATCAGAGGATTCCCGTAATATTTCCATGACTTTTCGACTTGCTCGGCTGTACAACCCCCTCGTGCCACGTATGTACACTCCTGGACCGAATGGTGCTGCAGGACATCGTCGCCATGCTTCTGAAATTGACATTGCTGAGCGAATTCCAAAACGCCGTGCAGCGTAATTACATGTTGAAACAATCCCTCGTCCAGAACCTTGCTTCGGGTCTGAACCTATGATGAGAGGAATGTCTGGATTTAGCCCATGATGAAGGATTTCAACTGCCGCAAAAAATGCATCCAAATCGCAATGGACCAAAATACGATTTGTCAAGAATTCCCCTCGGGTGACTTTACTCGCCTAAGGTGTTTCAACTTCGCCCTTACCTTTGATACACATTCACTTTTCACATTCTCTCGGAGAAAGTAATCTCGACCTGATTCAACGATTATCAATGATTCATATGAATCCAGAATTTGTATATGGCGAGGGCGCAGGGACAACGACCACATCATTTGAGATGAAATTGGAACGACCTAGAAACTCCTCATTTCACACAGATATTTTTCCAAAAGTTGGACAGTGGTATCACCTCTCAAGTCCTGGAAAAGCAGGACGTCATATACGAACTGTTGCTGAAATTTGGGTCTGTCAAATTTTAGCACTCGGTTACCCTGTTCATTGGATTGATGGAGCATGCCGAATAGACCCGTCCCGGTTGTTCAAACTCCTACGACAAATGAATGAGCCTGTAGAGGAATGCCTTTCAAGATTATATGTGAGTCGTGGTTTTACACTACATCAACTCGTACGACAAATCGCACGATTATCTGATGAGATCAAACTTACTGGGACTCCTTTCGTTGTTGTTGACGGTTTGCTCACCATGCACATGGATGAACAAGTGGGCGATAGAGAAACACGGATGTTACTACAACATCAGTGCAACATACTCGCTTCTCTCCATCAGATACAGCCATTGATGTTGGTCACAACAGGAGATTCAAAACTTCAAACCAAACGTGAACTACAACTCAATACGATGCTCATGAAGAATGTTCAAGCCGAACTTTACGGAGAGATTCAAGGTGAAGGCCGTCAACAGAGATTATACCTTCATCACAAGCCAAGTTTCCAAACGGGGTATTGGATACAGGATGTGCCGGAATTGACGCTAAAACATTTTGATTCAAGACGCGATAAAATCATTCAGATTTGACTGGATGTTGGATTGTCCAAGTGCATCATCATTCCACCCAAACGGAGCAAGTATTGACCAAAGTGCACGATGTGCTTCTTGAATGTAAAATTCAGCATCCACTTTTCCTTTCGCTCCATGGATGATTTCCTCTCTTAACATGACACGCTCGATTGGTATCTCATGGTATTGATCGATGATGACGAATTGAATGCGACCACCTGGAGGCACATCCATGCCATATCGCTCTGCACGCAGCAATGCAGCATGTGTGAGATTCATGACTCTGCGCTCAAGACGGGTTTTTGCGATTCGACGTGAAATGACAAACGACTCAAGCAACACTTCAGAAGTGGAGATTTGATCGTATGCTGTATGAAAAAACGAATGTACTTCTTTCTGCCGGCGATAAGAAGGAAGTGATGTTTGAGCATCCTCTTGTTCAACCAGATGTGCAAGCCCTTCCAACTGAAGCGAGCGAATCCATTCACATGTTGAATGCTGACGTGATTCAATGCCACGGATTTTGAAATCTGTTCCATTCCAGCCCCAATATTTTGTCAAGGTGCCTGAATGATGGACTCGACTAGGTACAAAGGCAATACATTCGTACAGGTCTTCAAATTCAAGCGGTATGCCCACCAGTTGTGACATTTGTATTGAGAATTCATGTGCATCTCGACGTTGTTGGTCTTGGCTCCTACCCAAAGTGTCCCGTATCCACACGCTGTCGACAACGGCATGAAGAACTTCCCAGCCATTGTTTTGGGCTTCTTCTATGGTTAAGAGAAGTATTTCTCGTGCCCAAGCACAAATAGCTTCATGCGCTTCAATACGACCAAACCTCGCATTGCGATAGCCAGTATAACCAAAGCATGTGACGAGCAACCATTTCAATGCGTTCTGTTGCAAGTCAAAACGATCTTTTTTTGAGGTTCGAAGGCTTTTGAGTTCTCGCCGTCGTTGAATGATTGGACTAACGACTCTACCAAGAAAACCTAAGCGTCTTCCACATGTATGTAGATTCAAACCAGGGACAGTAAGAGCGAATTTGTTACTTTGAGGAAAAAAGCCACCGCCGTAATTTTGACGAATATTTCGTTGATTCATCTCATCATGAGCATCTTGGACATTGAGTGGAAGAAAGAGTGTATGTTCATTCCCTTGAATCGGTACGCAACAAGAACAATTGAGCGTTTCAGATGAAATATTTCGTGTTGCGATAATGCTTGGAAATAGACTTGCATAATCAAGTTCAATGACATTCGAATAAACACCAGGAGTGCTATCAAGATACAAGCCGCCACGATCTGAGTGAAGCAATTCCAATGCTGTTTTCGTATCTTCTGGGCGATTTTTTTTCCAAGGAACAAGAATGCCATCATCCATTGCTGTACGTATCTGGATTGCACTAATGACGGAACCAGGTGACAATCGAGAGATATCTTGGGAAGATTGGTTGGATAAACGTGCTAATTCGATGAGACCGGCTATACCACCTTCACGTACGATGAAACTTGAAGAAACATCAAGATGAATCCGGCCCCGTAAGGGATGATATGCATTCTTTCTCAGTGCCTGCCCATATGACCACACGGTACGTGCTTGGCTTAGGGCATGAAGCGCTGTAGCATCACGTCCAAAATAAAGTTCGATTCCTACCGATTTGGCCATGTGGAGTAACGCTGGGAACTCAATCTTGTCGCCTGAATGCGTACAGACAATGTCGGGATCTATTCGTCGGATTTTCTTTTGCACCTCAAACAAAGCAAGTTTTACAGATGCATACTGAGAAAATTCAACAGATTGTGTCACCTCAAGGGCCGATGTAATAACTTCTTTTTCGTGTTGTAGTGGTCGAAACTCGATTGAAGCAATCGGTGTTGTACCCGTTCGAAAACCGTCGGTCGTGTCGAACACAACAGCGAGTTCAATGCCTCGCAACCGAATGTCAACAACACCCTCTTTTGGTGTTGAAGAAAGAAGGCCTGCGTTCCATTGGACAACATCAAACAATGAAACTTGAGACTCAGTAAGAAAACGCTGTACAAGATTTGCATCCAAAGAGTAAAGTGTGTATCGAATGAAATCCCCACGCTGTTCAATATATTCACCAACCCGTTTCATCCTACGGCTTGAAGATAACTCGACCTCGAGGACACGATGTACTTCATATTCTTCGAGATCAAGTCGAGCCTTCACGTAGCGGACATCTCGAATTTTGAATTTCATTCGCACCTCTGGTTGTAGTAACCATGTTTCAAGATGCTCAAGGTCCTCTTCAGTTCCAGAGACCTGCAATGTTGGTTGCCATGGGCAGTGGCATGAATGTGCATTATTTCTTGAGTCAAGAATCCACGCAACCATGTGTGTGCCACATGTCGATGGATGCACATCAAAGAGTAACCCCTCAATCAAAAGGTTCACCCTCAATAGCAGACTGCAATTGATCTAAACGTGCTTCTAAAGCATTTATTTTCCCCCAAGCCTCAATCAAGAGTGAAAGAACCATCGGCAAAACAACATCATGACTTGGAAGCAATCCTCCTGCAGAACGCCGTTGGCGAATCGCATTCATCATTGAATCAAAAACTTCTTTCTCATGATTTGGTAATGCACGGCGAAACGGTTGAAGACGGTCCAATTCATATTCAATTCGACGGCGCCAGGTAGGAATACTTCGACCCATACTATTAGATTTAATTGGCATATTGCTTACTTTACTCTCGGAGAGAAGAGAAAGTGAAACTCATTCTAAATAGGATTGGTTGACGACAAAGTCACAACTCTTACCATCGAGAATGTCGAGAACCGAATCAACAATACTCATTCCAACACGGAGCTGTGCCTCAAGAGTGGAAGCCCCGATGTGAGGCGTGCCATGAAAATTCTCGTGTTGAAGTAAAGGGTGATTAGCATCTACTGGTTCGATTTCGAATACATCGAGTGCCAAACTCGTGAGTTCACCCGAATTGAGAGCATCAAGCGTTTCCCTTTCATCGACAATACCTCCTCGAGCACAATTGACAATATGATTTCCACAAGGAATACCATCGGTGCCGATTGTAGGCATCATCCTTATGCGTTCCAGATTTACGAGATGGTATGTTTCATCATTGAGATTGCAGTGGATTGAGATGTGAGTGCACGAGGAAAAAAGCGATTCTATGGACTTGTGTAATCGAGTGTGCTCTGCTTTTGCGATACGTTCAGGAACATAAGGATCAAACGCATGAACTTCCATTCCAAAAGAGCGGGCTACTCTGCTCACCCCTTGAGCAATTCTGCCAAAACCGATGAGTCCAAGCGACTTACCATGTAATTCTGTTCCTTTGAGGGTGTTTTTCTCCCACCTTCCAAGTTTCATACCTTCATTCGCTCTTGGTAAAAACCGTAAACTTGCTAGAAGGTGTCCAATTGTTAACTCGACGACTGATTGCGTACTGGCTTGAGGGGCGTTCACCACAGGGATTCCCAATGTTCCTGCTGCTTCTAAGTCGATGTTATCGACCCCAACTCCTGCACGTGCAATGACTTTGAGTTCCGATGCACACGCTTGAATGACATCTTCTGTGAGTTTCGTTGCACTTCGTACAATGATGGCTTGGACGCCATCGAGGGCGCCTCCCAGTAATTGCTCTTGAGTAAAAGATTGATTCACGACTTCATGTCCTGCTTTTTCGAGAAGAAGAATGGCCTTTTCTTCCATGCCGTCGGTGACTGCTATCTTTGCCATGTTCGTTGACTGCAAAATTCGGGTCATGAATCTTCTCATTCGACGGCAGGTTCAAACAACAGGAAACTGGCGGGAGAATTGGAGCGATGACCACCATGGACGCCACGGGTTTTGGATACGGTCTCGTCATTCTGCTCATTCCACTTTTCTTAGCACTCCCAATGCGATTGGCCTGGCAACTTTTTGTTGGCTCGGGACATGAAGCCTCAGAATACAAACAAAATGTTCGGCAAATCATCGATTCTGGCCATCAAGTTTCAGAATTTCGAGATGCGTTGAATGATATCGCAAGACAACTGAGATTATCACCTCCTCGTCAACGCTTGATTGAGGCAGATATACTGCACCCGCTCACGATATCACACTTTTTGTTGTTACCATCACTGTTTATTCTGCCTTTGACATTCTTCATAGCATTGCCAGTGATTTTAATCGGATTCCCTCTCATGTTGTTGATGGAATTTCTATTGATTCGACAGAAGGTGGTGATTTACACATTAAAATATGCAGAGCGGTTCTTTCACTGGCAAGTGATCCACATTCCACGGCCTTACCGTTCGTCTGAAAACAAAGATGCGAAGATAACAGAATTATCTCAACAAATCGTTCATTTCAGCCACGTACCTCAGGCAGCATTTCTTGGCCTTTTTGCTTGGTTAATTGTACACTGGGTGCTCAATCTTGATGCGTGGGAAGTTGAAATTGTCATTGCTGGAGTGTTTTACATGTTGTTCCTCTCTGTCCTTAGTGTACTCAACACCGCATTTGAATCAGATTTGGTCTTCGTCGACCCTGCAAAAGGTCGCTTGGTACCTGTTGACCAATGGTTGGATAGTATTCTCAAGCCTATTGTTGGTATTGGTTTGCTGTTTTTACTCGGTCGCAATTTACTCGAGGAGGCAAGAAATGGCGGCAATCCAGTTCTATTCTCAATTGTTGTGATTCTACTTCTTTATGCAGCAAGTGTCATAGGTATTGCGTTCAGGTGGGGTTATTCGACATGGCGTGGAAAAGTGGTTCGTTCAAATTTTTCTCAATTAGCTGTGGATGTCATGGACCCTTTATCTTATGACCTTACTCGAATCAAGGGACAGATTTCGTTGACAATGAAAACAACCATGCGTGGGCGTTTAGATAATTTATTCCAAAATTCTTATTCTCAGCAGTCGTTTGATGACCTGCAGAAATTACCTCAAGCAAAACCTCACCCATTAGGTCCTGATAATCCGCTTGAACACAAGTAGAATTACTGGAGTTCTGCATCAAGAATGTCCTCTTCGAGAAGAAGTGGTTTTTGTACACGAATCCTCTGAGTGAAATTACCAACTCCGAGGAGTGCCAATATCAAGAAAATAATACTGAACAGAGAAGCGAATGTGTATTCTTGTAAAATATCAGAAAGGGCCCCGAAAAATGAATCAGGAGATTCATCTTCCTGAAGTTTGGGTTGAATTTGTTCGATGACGGCGGGTTGATCGTACACATCTCGAATGAAGATGAGGTTTCCTGTAAACGAATCATCCCATGCATCTGAAGGCGTGGTTGGGTCGAGGTCTGAATAATAGTCAGGTTTCTGAGGCAATTCGACGACAACAGGTGAAGATAAATCAAGTGTTAACACTACATCGACTGTGTAAGGTATACTCGATTCAAAAAATTCTGTGTCTTCAGCAATTCCAAGGAATGTCATTGCCTGACCAGTGACATCAAACTCTGCCCACGTGCCCCAATGTTCTGAACCAACATCGAGGTCATACACCCAGGAATCAGATACTCTGCTTCCTTGTCCTTGTCCATCGTTATCGCCATCGCTGCCCAAATCGATTTCAAGTTGTAAACTACCAACTTGGGCAGTATCGAAATCAACTTCGGTTGCTGTGAATTGTGCGAGCATAGAAGTTGTACCATTTGGTATCCAAACATAGTGTCGGTCATCCGTTGAAGCCACACCGATTCCAGAATTACCATTATTGAAGTGATTCCAATCGCCTTTCCATTCATGTCGCAATCTATCGGTATCGAGAGTTATTTCTTTTGTAGCAAATATCGATTCATAAATTTCAAATGCATCCCAAACGGTATATTCTGGATGGTCCACGATACCGTCTTGATTTTGATCACGCATGAGTTGTAATGTTCGGGCCAGACCGACAGCAGCATCTACGTTTGTGAGGCCGTGTCCTATTCTCCAATCATGGCATTGACCTGTTTGTGACACATAACACTCTGCGGGTATATCCGAACAAGAGTCTTCGTCATTACCTGCTTCACAAGCATTTTCTCTCGAGGCATATTGAGCGGTTAATTCCAGAATTAACTCAAGTTCATGAACTCTTGAATAATTTGCAGTTGCCCAATCAGCAAATTGTCCATATGCAGCAGTACCTTCGCCACCCACGAGACTATCGCCTTCATCGTGATCTTCACGGTGGTAATCCGCAACGCCAAGTGATGGTGCTACTTCAAGAATAATTCCAGCCATTCCTCCGACATGAGGTGTGGCCATACTCGTACCAGAAATCGACATGTAATACAGGTCATTTTGACCTTGAACTTTTGTTAAGGCATCGATGGCTGTTCCTCGAGGTGCTGTAGCCCAGATATCCCTTCCTGGTGCACCAACATCAGGCCAAGTGTGCTGTTGTAGTTTACATCCTCTTGAGGAAAAAGATGTTACTTGTGAGCCATCATGTGTCATAGCTGCCACAGAAATTGCGGAAGGAGTATTTGCATACACATTGGTTCGAAGACCACCTGAACACTCTTCACCACTGCCTCCTGAATTTGATGCTGCAAAGATTACTGCCACTCCATTTTCAAAAACTAATTTGTCAGTAATTGTAGCAATGGCACCTTGTGGATTATAATCCCCATCAGTTCCCCAAGAATTTGAAACAACACGGATATGGTGCTCATTTTGACCTGGAATTGAATGGGTGTATGTCCATTCAAGGCCCTGTTCTGCTGCAAAAATGGAGGCCCCATCGCCAGTACCCAATGCAACGAGTTGTCCGCCCTTGGCAACACCTGCTCGTCGTCCTGCTGATGCATCCCCATTTCCAGCAATGGTACCACCTACGTGAGTGCCGTGTCCTGATGAAGTGTCTGAATTGGTCGTCTCAGACCAGACTCCGTTCCACTTAGCAGAATAGATTGTCTTTTCGCCAGTCCATGGACCGAGATAATCATAATCAGGATGACCTGCATCCACACCTGTATCAAGATCGACGATAGCAGTCCCATCTCCATCCCATTCAGTGAAGGCCAAATCAGTATCAAATGCAATGGTACCATCTGGTTCAATGATTCCACGACTCCATGTCGCAGTTGCGTTGACAACATGAGTTGTTTCATGCATCATGATACCTGCGTCGATGTCATCCTGACCACCAAATGACGGAGGCAGGTAGAAAAATTCCAGTTCGCGATTAAGTTCGATAAATTTGATGTATGGCTCAGTGGATAGTGAACGAATCGTTCCTTCATCTGTTTGAATCAAACCACCGTTAATCAATGGTGCATGTCCAAGAATTTCGACATTTAAATTTGAAAATTCATTACCATTTGGTTGATATTCAGGTTGAAACTGATAAATCACTTCGTAGGAATCTGATGACTCTTTATCGAATTGTTCGAGGAGATAGTTGTCGATTTTTGATGAATTTCCAAGGGGATTGGATAATCCAGAAATAGGTGAGAGCACAACAAGGAAAAAAACGCTTGATAGCACGATTGCAAGAAAACGTTGACGTTGAATGAGCAATAGATCACATCCGAAAGTCAGGATAGCCAAGGAATATGGTCGGGTACTTCACCAAACAGATTTGCTGGAAGAGCAGTTTTGATTTTTGAAACCGAACCCAATTTTTCAATTGTGTCAAGTTGCCAGGCTTTGAATTCGTCAAAACTTTTCATATTCAATATCGGATTGTTCATTCTGTTCCAATCAAGTGTTTGCATTTGAGTATGTGGTGGCTCATGACCTGTGTACATCACTGCGTTGCCATTTAATCGGTTCATTTTTTCAAGGGAATGCCAATGTAGTTCCATTCTTCCGCTTGGCAAATCATCCCTACCTACTCCTGCATCCCCAGTGAAAAGGAAATCACCTGTAAACAAATGTTCCCCAGTGTCAATGATCATTGAATCATTTGTGTGACCTGGAACATGATGAAACATGATGGTTACATCAGAGAATTCGATAGATGAAGAATCATTGACATATGTTGTGACACCAAGACTAGCAGTCGATTCATGCATGATGTACTCGCATCCATGAGAATCTTTCATCGAAAAGCAAGCAGTGATGTGGTCTGCATGTGTATGGGTTGCTATGACTGCGTGAAGATTGAGGTTGTTCTCTCGAAGAAATGTTTCATACTGCTCAGTGTAGTCATAGACAGGGTCGATGAGAATCATCGAATTCGTCCCATCACAGATTAATCCATACGACTTAGCCCAAATGTCCGGATGAAATTCATGAACTCGCATGGGACGACGATAACCTCATCTAATTTCAACTTTGAGACATACCGATTTTAACGACTGGACAATACCTTCTTCAACAATGTGGCTGAGGCAACAATGTGCACCCCCTTGATGTTCTTTATTTGGAGCATGATGGAAAAGTCCTTCTCGTGAATGAAGAAGGTGAGGGGCCTATGACAAACAACGATATCGAATTTTCAGCCAACACGATGTTTCGTTTTCCTACATTGAATGAAGTCAATAAATTGGACATTGATTGGGAGGAAAAATCACATTTCATCGTTGAATATCAACAAATGAAGGTCAGAATCACAAAGGGGTATCCAAAAATTTCCTGGCCAAAACACTGGATATGGAAAGACAGTGTGTTTCTGCCAACGAACATCCATGTCGTAGTAAAGGAAGCGATATATCGTTCACTTCATCGTTTGGTGTCGAAACTTATTGTCCACAATGATGGAGCAGAAGTCCTCCTTGCGAAAATTAACAGAGGACATTTCAAGGGCTTTTGGTCACTACCCGGTGGCTATATGGATCATGATGAGCATCCTGAAGATGGATGCCTTAGAGAAACTTTCGAAGAATTAGGCTTACAATTGCCAACGACTGATGGATTGGAAATCATCACGCAAAAAGTATTCAACGAGGAGGGCGTTTCATTTGTATCGTTCACATATTTTTGCAATTGGAATGGGTCAATTCGAGACCTTAATCCACTTGTTGAAGAAATTGCAGAAGTTCGATGGTTTACCATTGATGAAGCACTCAACCATGTAGTATCGCACTTTGATAGAGAAGCACTCAACTCATTTCTACAGACCAAGTGAAGATTTTACAGCCTCAAGAGCGGGTTTCAATCCGTTTGCATCTGCACCACCTGCTTGCGCAAATGTTGGCTTCCCACCTCCACCGCCTTTGATATGCGGCGTCATTATGCTAAGGAGGTCGACTGCATTGTATCGCTCGCTAGCAATCGATTGTTCTGTCACTGCAATCATCAATTTTGGCCCACCGTTTGAACTTGCAAGGATTGCTAGCGTTGGCGTAGATGCGTCAAGAGTTAATTCCTTGAGCATCGATGTCATTTGTTTGAGATCACCGTCAGTTTCCATGATGACACATCTTACACCATCAATTTCTACTGACGCATCACCACCTCCACTCGTTCGAAGGCGTACAATTTCTGCCTCAAGATGTTCAATTCTTTTCTTTTGGTCTTTCCATTCCTTGAAAAATCGTTCAGCTGTTTTTGGTAATTCTTGTGTTTGGATACCAAAGACATCTGATGCATCAGAAAGAATTCTTTCCTGTTGCCGCAGGTATC
Organism: uncultured Candidatus Poseidoniales archaeon; assembly: GCA_964613395.1. GTDB lineage: Archaea > Thermoplasmatota > Poseidoniia > Poseidoniales > Poseidoniaceae > Poseidonia. The sequence goes on from CAZTGO010000001.1 coordinate 241,370, forward strand.
GGCGAGCTGCATCACCCGCAACAATATGTAAACGTTCTACGCCATCTTGAACAGCTGTTGAACGAACAATCCGGATCAAACCGATTTGACCAGGGTAATCATGGTGAGTGCCTCCACAGGCTTGCGTATCATGCGATCCAATTTTCAGAATGCGAATATTATCACCTTTCGGTGCACCCCCTTGGTACAAATCAAATCCATGAATTGCATCTGCATCTTTTCGACTTAACATCGACTTTTCTGTTTGCTCGATATCTTGAAGTGCTTGATTTGCTACATCCTCAATCTCGTCAAGTTGTTCACGAGTTAATCGACTAAAATGTGTGATGTCCAACCGAGCCATTTCTTCAGATTTATTTGCACCAGCCTGAAAAATGTGAGGTCCAAGTATAATTCGTGCTGCACCTCCAACGATATGAACTGAGGTGTGATGGTCCATGAGTTGCTTACGACGCTTCCATGAAATTTCGCCGCTCACTTCTGTATTTTCAGGCATTGGACCATTTGTGAAATGGAGAATGACATCACCTTGTTTCTGTACATCAACAACTTCAACAGTTTCAGATGCGGTAGACAATGAGCCCCTATCCGACTCTTGTCCGCCACCTTCCGGGTAGAATAGTGTTGATTCAAGAATAACACAGTCGCTAGCACTTGGGTGGAAATTCCTCGGTAATTCAAACGACTGTATGACATTGCTCGAAAATGTTGAACGGTACACATCATCATAAAACAATGGTATTGTCCCATCAATGCCATGCACGTCAAATTCAAATGATGTTGAATCTGATTTTGCTGCTTCTTTGGCTATCTTTGCGTGACGTTCAGCCATTTCAGCATTGAAACCAGTTCGAAGTTCGGCTTTCTGCCATCCAGATTCACGGGCAAGTGACATGGCGACATCTGGTGGAATGCCGTGTGAGTCATTAAGTTGGAATAATATTTCATCAGGAATTGAAGTTACATCTTTGCCTAAGTCTTTAAGCATGGTCATCATAACTTGAGAACCCTTTCTCATCATCTCTTCATAACGAGATTCTTCAAGGTCGAGGATGTGTAAGATACCTTCTTTTGTTTGCTTCGATGTTGAATTGTTTAAGTTGACCTCAATGTGATGTTGTGCAAGTTCGCGAAGGGACAACGGAAGTCCAAGATCATCCCTCATTCGAAGAATGCGACGTGCTAACATTCTTGCGAGATAACCTGCCTTTGCATTTGAGGGAACCAAACCATCACCCAACATGTGGCAAACAGCATGCATGTGGTCTGGAATGGCGTAAATACTTGAGAGCGGTTTTGTCAAAGAAACATATTGCTCAGACGTCAATTCGATACCTCGCTCTTTTAATTTCAAAAGAAGCATGTTTTCCAATTCATCGCCATCTGTTCCAATTTCGATGTTCATGATTCCATTTAGGCGGCTAAGTTCAGATAGAACAGCATCCAATTCAAGCGTTGGCCATTGTGCTAACACCTCTTCAAATTTGGATAATTCCTTCAGCCATTGAACTGATTCGGGATATATCGCTTCGTAAATTGTTGGTGTGCCTGCTGCAGCCCAACAAAATCGCTCTAATCCATAACCTGTGTCGATGATTTGGAGTGGCATAGTGCTGTACTTATCCCCTTTCAACTCAATGTCGCCGTGTTCATTTTCTTCAAGATCCATGAACACCAAGGTAGCAAGTTCTAGTCCACCAACGATGACTTCGAGGGCGTTTCCTGCATTCCCCCCACCGCACCAAGGATTCTCTACGTAGGTAATTTCATCACCGTTAATGCCTAAAGTTTGAGTGAAGAGTTCATGGCAGTATCGAACACATTGGTCTGTCCAATACACCACGTTCCCTTCTTCTGGACGATTAAAGACGTGGTGTGCCATCATCTCAAATGTGGTCAGGTGGCGTCCAGAACGTCCGACTGCATCTACATCTGTGAGTCGGATACAGGGTTGAGAAATCGTCAATGGATTTGCTGGCGGTAGTGACTGGCCGGAGGTCACATGGGGTTGAAAATCTGCTATCGATGCAATTGTGAGGTGAATGTCGTCTCGCCATCTTGCTAAGACTGGATAAGGTTCGACTCTTTTGTGCCCTGATGATTCAAAAAACGATAGGAACGCTTCCCTCATCGCATCTTTTAATTCCCTTCCTCGTTGTGAAAATCCAGGGATAAGCGGTTGACCAATAAATGTGTATTCATCTTCATATGTGTCGCCACATGTATCTCTTGAATCATCGGTTGTCCAAAACCACAGCCCCGTAATTCTGCATTTTTTTCGTTGGAAGTCGTGCTCGTGAAAGACTGGAAGGTCAATTGCCGGCAGACTCATTTCCCATACCTCCAACGATTTGCTCCAAAACACTCCCCTCCTTGAAGACTCTCCTGCCATTCGCATCAATCAATCAAAAAAACTCATATGAACTGGTTCATTGGAGATGATATGACACAGTCATGGAGGCCATTTCTCCAAGATGAGTCGGATGGTACATTGCGCATCAAAGCACATGGTAATATGAACGTCGACGCAAGAATCGTATCCTCAATGAAAAATTTCGAACAATTTGGAGATCTTCGTGCAATTGACCAATTGGTCAATTCTGCATCCCTCCCTGGTGCTGTTGGCGAGGCGTGGGCAATGGCTGATTGGCATTTTGGCTATGGTTTCCCTATTGGAGGCGTAGTTGCAACAGATTTAGAATTTGGAGAACAAGGTGGTGCAATTTCACCGGGAGGGGTTGGATTTGACATTAATTGTGGGGTCCGAGCCTTAGCATTGGACGCAACATTGGATGACATTCCAAATTTGAAAAAATTGGGTGGTCGTCTCGCCGGAAGAATCCCTGCAGGTGGTTCAGGCAAGGGTGGAGTTGACATTACAAAATCTAATTTACATGACATCCTTTTTTCAGGCGCAAAAGCAGCTGCTGAATTAGGTCTAGGCCATTCTGACGACCTCAAAAGTATAGAATCAAATGGTATGCTTGTAACCGAGCATGCAGCATTGTCTGAACGAGCGATTGAACGTGGCCTAAAGTCCCTAGGAACCCTTGGGAGTGGAAATCATTTTCTCGAAATTCAAACAGTATCAAATGTTGTTGACAATCATTGTGCTGAACAATGGGGATTGTATGAGAATCAGTTGGTCGTTATGATTCATTCAGGTAGTCGAGGATTGGGCCATCAAGTTTGTACTGACCACGTTCGAAATTTGGAACAGCAATACAGGCATGTTGACGGTGTTTGGAAACATGATGAATGGGGATTTGAACTTGCAGACCGTCAATTAGCCTCTGCACCATTTCACTCTGAAGAGGGGCAACACTATTTTGATTCGATGAATGCTGCAGCAAATTTTGCCTTTGCAAATCGTTCAGCACTCGCCCAACGACTAAGAGATGTATTGCATCTTGAAATGGGTGAACTAGGTGAGGCGAGAACATTGTATGATGTTGCACATAATATTGCTAAACTTGAACAACATCAAATCAACGGTTCAACTTGTACATGTTGTGTTCACAGAAAGGGGGCCACTCGGGCATTTTCCAAGAACCGTTCTGAATTGGATGAATCGTTTCGAACAACAGGCCAGCCTGTCCTCGTCCCTGGAAACATGGAGCACGGTTCATGGATTTTATCAAATCAAATTGATAATCAAAATCGTGCATTCCAATCCTCGTGTCATGGTGCTGGAAGGTCAATGGCGAGAACGAAAGCAAAACAAACTCTTAACGCAAATGAAATCAAATCTAGACTTGAATCACAAGGAATTCGAGTACATGCATCAACTCCAAATGTCCTTGCTGAAGAAGCACCAGAAGCGTACAAGGACGTTGATGCTGTGATTGCGATGACTGGTGAAGCGATGCTTGCAAAGCCCGTCGTTCGCCTTATGCCTCAACTCGTGGTTAAAGGCTGATCACATGCACAAATTCTTCGGAACAATACCATCGGGCATAGGTGCTGCACCAGTATGAATTCCATCCGGTTCATCGACTATCACACTAAGTAATGTATTTACTAAATCTTTGAGTTCGTTAACCTGTGTTTGCAGTTCTCGAACTTTTTTTTGCATATTCTTATGATTACTCTCATTGCTCTTCACGCGCATCCCATCTGAAGGTTGACCCTTCGTTATGCAACTTGGAAACTCGCCTTTTATACATTGAGGATAAAAAATGGAATTCAGTTCGTTTTGAATCGTGGAGCCACCGGCGAGGATCGAACTCGCGACCTCCTCATTACCAATGAGGTGCTATACCACTAAGCCACGGTGGCAACGGTTCTGCGACCTTCCATCTTGATTTAACCGCTTTGCTTTCATCGACAACAAAAATCATGGCGCCGAGAGAGAGATTTGAACTCCCGAGGGACGAACCCACGCGATTTCCAGTCGCGCGCACTACCAGGCTATGCGATCTCGGCCGCACCCCTCCGAAGCGATAAATGGTTTAATCGCTACGCTTGTAAATTAAAAAGAAACAAATTTTACCGAAAGGACTCATAACTAAGTCTCCGTGGCACCTTCATGAGCGAGATGAGTGCATCTACTCAGGGCGGTTCATCCGACCTTGCTCAAAGCACCAAACCATTTCGGCTCGACGACATGAATCCATTTGTTTCATTCAATGATTCTTCATTTTTGTCGCCCTTAAACCTCATCCAAAAAGAGATGAAATTTATTTTCCTCCTTGCAAAAAATGATTGGAATCGTGGATATGTAACAACAATTTTAGCTGGTATCATAGCCTTTTCTTTAGGTGCAATTTCAGGTGAGGTTTTTTCCGGTGGTGATGCAAAATTAAGCGGATTACAGGGAATTAGCGATGTTGGTGGCGTGAACTATTTCCAATTGATTTTGTCGTTGATGCTATGGTTTTGGTTCATATACAACACTTGGACTTTATTCCCCGCAATGAGAACGCATACCATCTCACTCATGGTCATGTGGAACCTTGTTATGGGTGCGATGGTCTTTTTTCACACAAAAAACAGTGACTTCCCATTTGGGTTCAAACTAGCAGAAATGATGCAAGGCACATTGCTCATCCTCATCGTAGCTTTCTTTTTGTACTTCTTTTGGAAAGCAGTCATTGAAACAAGAGACCTCCATATTGAATTAAATCATGTTCATGAAGATGTAAGAATCATGGAGCAGGAAATGAGAGAACACTCTCTACGTGGCTGGAGTGTTTTGTTTTTCATTTGGGTCTTTTTGATTTTTATTGGCTCTTGGAGCGGCACCCATTTTATCTCCACACGTGGAACGAACTCTATCCTCTTCTTTGGGTTGTATCTCCTCATAGGTTCGTTAAGTGTTCCAGCATTGATGATAGTCTTGTGGTACCCCCAACGAATGCTTGGAGTCACCACAACAATTCAAACAAAGGCAGCACGTTCTGCAGAACGGGAACTTTTGCTAGAGAATGGTACTGATGAATCAAATGGGCCCTTAGAATCGAATACAAAGAAGTTAACAGCCGCCTGTCCGGAATGCGGTTTTGATAGTAAACTTTCACGATTGGATGATGGTTCAATAGCACACCCATGTCAAAAAGAAGGTTGTACTTCAATGGTCGTCGTTGGGGCAAAATGTACAAAGTGCAATACAAACATGCCATCGAGAATTGACTGTATGCATTGTGGTGTGAATGCTCCAGTTCTTGACTACTTCCCAAATACGGAGGCATGGTAAGATGGACGTTTCAAAGATACGAGAGGATTTTCCGACATTGCAAAACGATAATGCTCCCGCATATCTCGACAACGCATGTGTAACTTTACGCCCACATTCTGTCATTCAATCCATTCGTGATTATTACGAACTTAGTCCTGGTTGTGGTGGTCGCTCGGTGCATAAATATGGTACAATGGTATCCAAGGCAATAACTCAATCCAGAATAAAATTAGCAAAGATGATCAATGCAAATACAGCAAACGAGATTGTATACACAAAAAATGCAACACAGTCCCTTAATCAAATATCGAAGGGGCTCCAATGGGAAAAAGGCGATGTCATCCTTACCACAGACAGAGAGCACAATTCAAACCTCGTACCCTGGTTACAATTAGAACAAGAACAAGGTGTTGTTCACGAAGTCATACCTAGTTTTGATGACAACACGTTTGACTTAGAAACATTTGAACACATGTGCTCACAGGCTGATGACAAATTGAAAATGGTGTCCATAGGCCATGTTGGAAATCTTGATGGTGTTTCCACCCCAGTGAAAGAAATTACAAAAATTGCAAAAGACTACGGTGCAATGGTATGTGTTGATGGTGCACAATCACTACCTCACAAGCCTATCGACGTACAAGATTTAGGTGTCGATTTCTTTGCATTTTCAATTCATAAAATGTGTGGCCCATCTGGCATGGGTGGATTTTGGGCAAAAAAGGAGCATTTGGATCAACTTCGTTCGATACAAGCAGGTGGTCAAACCGTAAAGAGCACACGATACGATGGTTTTGAATGGGCAGAACCTCCTGCACGGTTTGAAGGTGGACTTGGACATTTTGCTGGTATGAAAGCAACTGCTGACGCCGTTGATTACCTTGCTCAATTTGACATGGATAAAATACAAACACACGAAATCAACCTAAATCGAGTGATGACAAATCATTTGAAAGACATCGACGGGATTTCGATTATTGGCCCCGATAATCCGGAACTTCGAGGTGGGATTCTTTCACTTCATCTTGAAGGTCATGAAGCACATGAAATTGCAATGTTGCTTGACGAATCTGCCAATGTGATGGTTCGAAGTGGTCAACACTGTGTTCATTCTTGGTTCCATGCAAAAGGCATTCAAGGCTCTCTCAGAGCATCAGCTTATTTGTACAACACCGAAGATGAAGTGAAATTGTTTGCTGAAACCCTAGAAGAAATTCTAACGATATTGGGGTGATGTTATGGAGGACAGGCTACCGCCACCACCGGAATTTCTTTTGCTCAATCAGCAATCTGACTTTGAAAAGGACATCGATTTGAGTGAGGACCCAGACATCATCTTTGTCAAGCGACTCGTCTCCGTCGGCCTCAGCATAGCATTTATCTCAGCCATAACATATTTTGTGATCTTATACATCTCAGGAGGTTCAATTCTATTAAAACCAACAGAATTTGCTTTGGAACGACAAAACCTGTATCACAACATGATTCAACAGAACAAAGTTTCATTCACTGGTCAAGGCGTTGATGTCTGCATTGTTGATTCAGGTATTGACTTAAGTCATCCGGATATCGATGATTTTGAATTACGAGGATGGTTCGATTTCATCGACGGCATCGCAAATCCATACGATGATAATGGCCATGGTACATCAATGGCAGGCATTATCATCGCAGATGGTTGGATGAAAGGTGTTGCACCAAATGTCAATCTCTATGTTGCCAAAGCATTATCCAAAAATGGTGAAGGTTCTGATGAAATCGTTGCAGAAGCTATTGATTGGTGTGTTCTCAAAGGTGCGGATATTATCTCATTATCACTTGGAGGGGCTCCGGGAATTTTACCATTCACAATCGGCGGTGACAGAACATCAGGTGATGCTGCCAACGATGCGATTGAACTAGGAATATTTGTCGTAGCAGCAGCAGGAAACGATGGCGGTGAAAATGACGATGGTGATGTAGCCCATCCTTCGAGTGAAGAGTTGGTCATTAGCGTCGGCGGTGTAACACCCACCGGCTCAGCATGGAGTGGGTCTTCAATTGGCGATAATAATGGAAGAATTTGGCCAGTCCTTTTACCAAGAAGCGATCCAAATCAAAAACCTGAGGTTGTCGCTCCTGGTCAGAGTGTTCCAGTGATTAGTATCGGTGACAAATGGGCACTCGTTGATGGCACAAGTGCTTCAACTGCGTACGTCAGTGGAGCTCTCGCACTTCTCCTTGAAGCCAAACCTGAACTTCAGCACGAATCAAATGAAGGAAGTGCAACAATCGAAGATGTGAAAACATGGATCATGGAAACAAGTTCACCTTTACCGGAACAAAATGGACACGATGACAAATATGGATATGGCCTTCTCAAGATAAATGATCTTATTGAGGCTTCTTCCTGAAGATGACAAGAGTCCCCTCATGGAGGGGTGTGAAACCAATTTCAAACTCGTCACTCATTTGACGAATCAGTTGTATCCAAATGTTGAACATTGAAATTCTATCTTGGACTTCTGGCAATTCAGTATCCAAGTCGTCGGTCGGAATGTCTGGCTCTAATGTGAACAAATATCCCGATTGGGATAAAAGATTCAATGACTGCTTCACGATTTCCACATGTTGTTCAATATTGGAATCGACAAGAATACAATCAACTTTCGACAAAAACTGTTGTTCTTCAATCTCATTGTTGATGACATGAGTTTGATTCCATAGACGGAATTCTTCGATATACTTTATTGGATTTTGAATCACGACACTTGTGAAATCATTGTGTTGATATCGTTGAATTAAACGCTTAAGAATCACTCCGAATTTCGGACCTTCTTCAACGATAATATATCGTTCAGGAGACCATTGTCCACGTTCAATCAAATCAAAAAGCCATGATGTTCTATGCCCAATTTGCCCTCCCAGTTCCAAAACATTCTTTGGGCTTATCCTCGATATTGCATCCCGCAAACGTCGCTGAACAGAAATGGACCACGATGATAATTCCATGTGCTTGAGTTGTTCGTGAATGTTTTCTGAAATCAAAGGCTGTTCTCTTGGCTGACCAGGATGCATTGAAGCAATCTCATCGAGAGAAGGAACCTCGATAGAGAAGGGCTCTTCTCCCATAGAATACCGAAATCCTCAGCATCTATGAAGCCTTTTACCATAAATTCGCCGATGAATTCAAACGGAGAATGCTCAGCCATAAGGCATGGACGACGAAGAGTATGAGGACGAAATCGTCGAAAATGCACTTCACTGTCCGCAATGTGAAGATTTGATTGAACACGAAATCTTGAACGAAAAAGAAAGAGGTTCTGGCATAGATATGTTGGTCAAGTGTACCGAATGTTCTCATGTGTACACCTTTGAGTTCAGGCGTCCTCCTGAAATTCAAGTTTCATTTATTTTATCCGATGGTGCCCAATCGAGTCATCACAAAATTGATGTTGATAATGACGAAATATTTCACCTCGAAGATATTTTTGAACATGATGAAAAGATTTGGCGTATCCATCAAATACAAGCGAAAGATAAGACATTTCACAAGCGATTGAGTGCCCCTCTCGTAGAAACAATAAACGCAATTCGTGTTGATATGATTCGAGTGAAACTCACATGCACAGTTGGTGAACGTTCGTATCCAGACGTGATTTTTGTCCCATACGACACTCATTTCAAAGCAGGGACAATGTACCATCATCAACAACGTGAATGGTTAATTCGAGCAATACACACCGGTGCTGGAAGAACGATGAGAGGAAGTGTTCCATGCCAAGATATCAAACGAATTTACTTACATGAACCAATTGACAAGAAAGAATTCGAACCGAAAACCCCCCGAGAGCGAAGACAAGCATGGAAAGAAGGTCGTTTGGGTTACAATCCAAATCCCATCAAGCCGACTGAACAAAGTACGTCTTCAAGGGGCCACAGGCCAGGAAGAAGACATAAGAAACGCAGACATTGATTATGGGCGATTCGTCCATGGCATCAAGAATGCCTTTGCCACATGAGTTCCTATCGTCGGATTTTCTTTTAACCTGCGGATGCTATACTCGTACCACTTTTCACCATAAGGTATGTACACTCGAACTCGATGACCATCATTGAGTAACTTTCTCCGCATTGGGCCTCGGACACCAAGCAGCATTTGAAATTCATATCCTGGACCTTTGCCTTTTCTCTCCGCCCCCGCATTAGAGCGAGGATCTGTTTGATTTGCCCCCATACCATGCTGTTTAAGTTGCTGGATTGAATAGTCAATGACTGGTTTGTCATGTGATGCAATCCCAACATATGCACCAGCATTCAACATTTCTTTGATTGCTGCATTTGTCGCTTCAACAATATCATTGTAACTAGTGAATGCAATTTCTTCAGGTTCAAGATAAATTCCCTTACAAATTCGATAATCTGCTGCAGGACCAAGGATTTGTTTCATATTTTTTATGTCGTCCAATGTTCTATGCAATCGACCTTGTAGCACAGTTCCAACATTCGTCAATCCTTTGCCATGAAGTTCGGTTACAATCTTGATGGTATCATCTGTTACACGATGATCTTCCATATCCAAACGAACAAACATATCGAACTCTCCTGCAAATCTGATTAATTTCTCGATGAGTTCAGCTCCCTTTGTGTAATCTATGTGAATTCCAAACGCTGTTGGTTTGATGCTAATATTTGCATCGAGTGAATTCGTGGAAATCGCTCGGATGGCGTTTTCATATTCATTGTAAAATTCAATTGCCTCATCGATAGAGTGAATTTCCTCACCCAATACGTCAATAGTGAAACAAGCTCCTTCCTTTTCAAGACGTTTCATCACAAGTACTGCATCTTCAAGCGATGGTCCAGCGACATACCTTCGGCTTACCCATCGAACAAACCATCGAGGCATCCGTATGGTCATGGCAACGACAAGTTTCGAAAACCACCCCACCATGATTATGGGGAGAGAATTCAATCCTTGACCCTTTCTTCTATCAGTTTTGATTCTGAAAATTGCTCGATATCCTTTCGTTGTAAAATCTCAAGGCCCAATTCTGAACAAAATTCCTTGAGTAAATCCCTTTGCCATCCTTTGAATGCTTTCTTCTCAATCATACAAACAATTCTTCCACCAGGGTAAGAAATTTTTGTGGAAGATAATGCAGATTGAAGTGAATTTTTCCATTGGTCGTTTGGCATTTCTTTTTCGCCAAAGGGGAGAGCATACGAGGCAAGCATGTGTCCAAGTCGTACATGTGGAAGCAATCCGATGTAGTTAGCTCGAGGAGCATAATGGCCACCACCTAATGTGATGACAACGAGGTCACGCTCAGCAGAATACTTGTCCCAGCTTCCTATTCCCAAACCGGTTTCTAAACCAAGCCCTTCAATCATGACATCCGCTAAGAATGATGCAGCATTGAGATCCCCCCAAGTTTCCGATGTCGAACCTATTTCGATAAACATCGACGGAGTTTGGAGAAATGGCCCATGGTGTGTCACTTCCAATGTCAACTCAAATTTTGATAATGCATTCGCATCTTGCTTTTTCTTGTGAAACAACTTCCACCATTCACTGATTCTCTGATTTGGTGGAACAGTTGTACCTGCACGACCACCATACTGAACTTCTGAAGAGGCCTTGTACTGTGGCACCCCAATTGGATGCATGGTCAAGGATGGTCTACCACTTGATGCAGAATGACGTGATGGAAAAATCACCTCGGCAAGTTGTTCACCAGTTGCATCTTTCCATCGCTCATCAAGATCGTCCTCCCAAAGCACTCCATCCGGCAACCACCACATTCGCACATGTTGCCGTTTGAACGACGGGTGACCTTCTACAGATTGTATTTCTTCCCATGATACTTTTTCAAGGAGGGCATCGCCTTGGTTCTTTGATGCAATATCGCCTTGGCTAATGACGATGAGGGTCGTTTCGGTTGCGGCCACATTTTCTGCTTCAATCAATTTCATTTAGCAACATCGATAACAAGGTTTGACAACGTCAACGAACTCGCAGGTTCATGGAGGGTGTGAAGAAAACCGATATCGGATTCGCCCCTTCAAAAATTTTGAACTGGAAAGAAAATATTGTCGTTCTCGGGGTCGATGGTGAAATTGCGATCCTCGACCCAACCCTTGACCATATTCAACCAAATGTTACACCGTTTCCTTGCAAAATTACTCATGCGTGCATTGTCGAGGATCAACTGATTGCGACCTGGCTTGATTATGATATTCTTATTGGACGAATGGCATCACTTCCACTGAATCAACCTTTGAACAATGGGCCTTTGAAAAGTGAAGTTCGCAAATCAACGACATTTACAGCAACAGACCTTCATCCACAAGGAAACTCATGGTCGCACCCACTAAATGCGGATGTACTCGGCATGGTTAGAATTGATGACTCCATAGTTTTTGCATTATGGAAACGAGGATTGTATAGATTGAATGCTGATGCTGTTGAAGAATGGAGGGCACCTCTTCCAACATGGCCATCATTGGAGAAGATCCCTCAAGGAAACCAATTGATTTCGATGCATGAAACGCCACATGCCATTCTCGTCGTATCAAAGGGAGGAGGTTTTGCAGAACTTTCTAAGACAGATGGGGCAATCATATCCTTTGATACATTGGTAGAAAATGTTTCAATATCTCAGCATTACTACCATCAGGGGCATCATTTGAGCATCACATCAAACAACGAAGCAATTTGGATAGGCGATGAAGGCAACCTCATCAAATCACATCGACTTTCTGGCCCTGTACAAAGTGCCATGTGGAACAATGAGAACAATGGATGGGATATTGCAGGCTGGAGAGAAGTTCTCGAAATGTCCTCAAATCAAGTAAGTTCACATCGATTGCAAGACATATGCACCTTCGTTTGGAGAAATGAAATTCAAGACTACCTCATCATGAACGATGGTTCAATCTCAGTTATTGAATAATCATTCTTCTTCTTTCTCAAGGTTGGAATAACCGCATCGGCCACAAGACATCCTATCGCTGTGAACTGCGAGGAAAATTCCAGGACCGCAATACGGGCAGTGCTCTGCTCGCACGAGTTGTCCATCTTGGATTGAATATTTTGAATGCTTAGCATTAGAATTCGGCCCATCACCCATCATGCATCACCTTCCGTTTCGTCCCCAGCCTCTTCAGCAGGAGCCTGTTCAACTGCTGCTTCGGGTTCGGGTTCAGGTGTTCGAAACACTTCATGGCGTTTGTGGACATAACTTGGTTCAACCTTCATCGCTTCTTCAGAATCATAAATGTAAGCAACACCTGTTGTTAGGGCCTGTCCAAATCGTGTATTACAATTTTTAATGATGACAAGGTCTGGATTTGAGACTTTTTCTTGACTCAAAATTGCATCCATAATCTCCTTTCTTGATGGTGTTGATTTACCTTGATGTCGAAGACTAAAGTTTAATTCAACTCTATCGAGTAGTTTGTTTTCATATCGTTCAATTTCCATAATTTCATCCTCCTATAATGACTTTTAATGCATATGTTCCGGGAACATCAATCGCTAGACGTTTTGCAACTTCAGAGCGTTCAGGGTTTCGAATGATCACATAGCCCTGCCAATCAGTAGAAACCTTTGCAGACGGATGGCGGGGACACTGGTCAACACCATCGGATAGAATAAGGCGGCACTCACCACAAGCAAACGGATTTTTGACCATGTTCACTCACCTTTGTTGTTGTCGTCATCAATCCAAGAGTGACATCCAAGCCCAACTTGTTTGCTCGTCAATCCAATTTTAGAACGTCGTGGGTCAGTTGTATCGAATGAAAGTGAGACAATTCGTCCTCGGACTGAATCACCGATAGCGATCTTTCGACCTGATTGCTTTCCTTCGATGTGCCCAGCTCCCGGGTTCACATCAACTTGGTCTTCCATGATTTGTGATTTGTGAAGGAGTGCTTCCATTGGACCAATACGGACGAATGCACCAAATTCATTGATCTCTGAAACAGCACCTTCGACAACTTCGTAGTCATCCATACAGAATAAAACTGCGTCAAATCGAACTCGTTGATATATCGCACCATCCCCGTGAATTATTCTTCCTCGTCCAATCGGTTCATGATTCGTGGTCACGAGAATAAATCGGTTCTCATCATCAAATCGACCTTCAAAAGCAGTCATAGATAACCTATCGATGTATTGGTCGAGGGATTGTCCTCTTCGCATGTATTCTGCTGGGATTCGAATCGTGTCTTCTTTTGATACAATTTTGTACATTTTTTCACCACCTATCCTGAGTTGGGGCAAAGATGGAACACAAGATTCCGTCCTTCACCGGCTTCCACCTCAGGAGAGAACTGACCGTAGTCAGTTTGGCCACCGACGCCTTATATTTAATCAAAGCGGATAAAAACACGCACTGAATTGTATGAAGCAAGGAAAAATAGTCCTTTTCTACTATGAGAACAGCATAATCCATAATTACCAAGTGGAGGCACACAAAAATGATGAGAGGCGTAGCAATTCAGCCGAGGCCTCTGGCTTCAATTTTTATTGCCATGATGTTCATGTCAATCTCATTGCAATTCTATATGAACGATGACATAAATCCAGTGGAAAAAACCATTGATGAATTACAAATTCTACCCTCAAATCACATCGATGCTTGGGATATCTATGAACAACCTTGGCCTCAATTCGGTGGAGTACCATCACACAATGGCCCTATCCCACCTCATAGCCCTGATGGTGGCCCAGGAGATGGTTCAGTTGATGATGTTGAAACACTCAAATCAGTGACTACCCCTGTCATCAATTGGCAGGCATTTGAATCAAATGAAGCGGATTCTTATGGCTCAGTCATAGGTGATTTTTCTTCGAGCATTACTGCACCTGCTGAGGCAAAAGAGCGATGTGGCAACAATTCACTTTTCCCAGTCATCATTTCAAGTGATGACTCAAGTGGCAGTATTATCAGTACGCTATCGATACTTTCCGGTGATGATGCGAGAATAGCATGGGAAGTTGAAATCGGGCAAACGAGGGAGATTCGAGCCACACCAATCATCCATGATATTAATGACGACATGAAACCAGAAATTATTGTGGCATATGATACCGAATCGGCTTTTCATATCGATGTGTGGTCCCCTGAATTGACATGCTCAAATTCAGCGTGGGAAGAGTCCGGGCACTCAAATGAATTGGTTTGGTCATATTCGGATTCTGATGTAAGAATTTCGTCACGCCTACCCCATTTTCCAACAAGGAACACAGGACATTTTGCTGTGACTCAACCACTTCTAGCAGATCTGGATTTAGATGGCACGCCCAATCTTATTCTTGCTTTGGTTGATGACCCTGACAACAATCCAGTTCCAGAATTAACCACTTTTGACCTTACGATGAATGCCCCAACAACTCCAAAATGGTCCGTGAGTTTAGACCGAGGAACCCACCCCTCAGACCCTGTGTTTGCACAACTTGATTCCACGAACAGTGTTGTTTTGCTCACAACAATTGATTCAAGTTCGGGAAATATGTGGATTTGGAAAGTTGATGGCCCATCGGGAAGCATTCTCTGGGAAAGAGTCGCAGTTCAAGGAACAGACACGGGAGATGATGAAGCACCACGCTTGAGACTACCGGGCCCTGTGATTGTTCAACTCGATGGGGATGCTGCACCAGAAATGGTCCTCACTGTTCCTACCGACCCAACTGGTCAAACATCAGGAACAGGTGCAAAATACATTGGGATGGAGATCACATCAACTGATGAAATCTTTTCGTTCCGATCTCCTAACGGTTACGCTGATGTCCAACCAGTTGCCATCGATACTGATGATGATGGGATACATGACAGATTGTGTTGGGTGACATGGTATCGTGAAGGTATCGACCCATCGAACCGAGAAGGTTTGCTAGGATGTCATGACATTAGCAATGAGAACCCGTCTCAAGAATGGACTCGAAACTTACAGCGAGGTGGAGGCAATGGCAACGATGAAATCGCAGTATCTCCTCCGTTTTGGATGGACATCAATGGTGATGAATATCCCGAAATTTTAGTAGGTTTTGGAAAAAGAATCTATGCTTTTGATGGAGACACAGGAGCATCAGCCGATGTATCTGATGGATGGTCAACACCGCTTGGAATGCCACATCGGACTTGGGCTGCTCCAGCGATTGCAGATGTTGATGGTGATGGTTCACTTGATATTCTCATGGGTGACACCCTCGTTTCGGAAGCGATTGTTGACTTGGAACCAACGAGTGATGGAAGGGGAATTTCATTCAATCCAAACCAACCTAACCCAGGTGATCTTGTTACAATCACTGGTCAATTTTCGAATGTTGGCACAGATGATCCTGATGAAAATGTCGATGTGATGCTTCTTGTTAACGGCATCGAGGTTTCACGTGAGCGATTCGCTGATGTCGTCCCTGCCGCACCCACAGGGAACGGTGGGCCACTCACCATCACCGCAACGATTACTGCCGAATTGGGTATCCATTCAGTTGAATTAATCCTCGACATTTACAACAATGTAAGTGAAGCAAGAGAAGATAATAATCATGCAATTCGCAATCTGAATGTCGTGGAGCCATATGTCGCTCAGTTTCTTGGCCCTGAAAACCCTCCTCGTATTGTCCCGGGGCAATCAGATACTGTCGAAATTGGCTTAATGTCGGTCGGTTCACAAGTAGAAGATTGGAGTCTATCATGGGATTCAACGAACCTACCCGAAGGTTGGACCTTTGACCCAGTTTCAACTTCAACTCCAACGTACCTGTTGGATTATATGACGCCACTATACGTTGAATTTCAAATCTCAATTCCTGAAACGGCACTTGGAGACGAACAAGGTTTTGTGCATTTTACGCTCACGCTTGATTCAAATCAAAACATAACACATGAATACAATTTGCAAATAGAGGTTTTTCGAACAAGAGGCATATCACTGCTTGGACCTAGTGGTGTTCAATTCTCCACTGGTCAAGGTATACTTGGCGGACAAGCTCAGGCATGGATGTTAATTGAAAATATTGGAAATGCTCAGGAAACAACGACGACGCTCGATTGGACAACGACAAGTTGGGGAGAAACGCCGACTTTGAGAAACCATGAAGGTTCAGAGATTTTTAATGTGCAATTAGAACCAGGTGAACGTCAAGAATTGTTAGCCGAAGTTGAAGTTCCTTCTTCTGCATCTGTTGGGGATAGCACATCGACAGAACTTACGATATGTATTGGAAGTGGTGAAGACCTCACATGTGCATCAATTTCAATCACATTTGAAGTGAAGCAATTTGTTGTGACACCAAATCACCAAAGAACATTGCCCAATGCCACACTTCAATGGAACATTGTAGGAACTATGCCTTCGAATGATGACGTTATATGGAATATGGCTTCTGCTTCAATGTTAAATTCCGGATGGGAGTGGTCGTCGAATGGTGACCTTACGACTTCATCAACAACAATGACGTTCTCTGGAAACGTCGGAGAGGCTGTTGCTGGACAACTCACGTTAAACCTACCAGAATATACACCACCAATGCGTCATAATTTTGACGGTAATGCAAACGGAACTCCTCTGAATTTTTCATTACAAGTCTTGCAACAATTCAGAAGTGAAATACAGATTTTATCGCCATCTGATTCATCAATATCAGACCCTTTTATCTACACAGTGTCAGAAACACACCGAATTCTTCTCGGCATAAATAATCCAGGAAATG
This sequence comes from uncultured Candidatus Poseidoniales archaeon, assembly GCA_964613395.1. Lineage (GTDB taxonomy): Archaea > Thermoplasmatota > Poseidoniia > Poseidoniales > Poseidoniaceae > Poseidonia. The sequence goes on from CAZTGO010000001.1 coordinate 258,751, forward strand.
GGGAGGATACCTACGAACTAAGTTCTGTTGTAGAAAATGCCGAAGGTGAAAACATAGATGAATTTGTACAAATTGATTTCCTCACGCCATTGAAAATGATAGACGCAAGAAGTAGTGGAGTTGTATCTGTTGACATTATGATTGGAAATCAACTCCCTGCCCTCGAGACGCTACACCTTACATTTCGCTCCACAAGTCTTGGTGATTTGAGCCAATCTGCAGTTTCAACATTATATGTGCAACCCGCACCGAACAGAGAGTGGACCATCGAATTAGATGGAGAATACAACAGGAGCATTCAACCATCAGAAACCGATTCTGTTGTATTTGATGCGAAAAACATTGGAAACGCATACGATGTATTGACAACAACGTCGAGCCTAACCTACAATTATGTTGGAGATGATAGAAATGAATGGTTCGTTCAAGATGGAACGACAAGTATTGTACAAGTGAACCAGTCATCTCCAATTTATGTCAATGTCAGTAGTCATTCAATGGCTCATGCTGGTACTGATATCATCATCCAGATCGAATTCAAATCGGATGAGATTTTAGTTTACACCACAACTATTCGTTATGTGGTGCTACAAAAATCAGGGTGGAAATTTAACCTCACAGGAATGGATTTAGAAGTTGAACCAAATGGATCAAATGTCACATTACAAGTTGATAATTTGGGAAATAGCCCTGAAACTCCTTACATTTACAAGTTCAGTAGTGGTTGGAATATAACAATACAAAACATCAGTGACGTTGTACAACCATTTGATTCCACTCAAATTCAAGTGTTTGTCACCCCACCACCACAATCATTTGCAGGTGAAATTGAAGAAATCCTCCTTCAAATTTCTGATAATGACGGGCAAGGGTCGACTATAGAATCAATTCCATTTCGCGTAGCAGCAAAACCGAATGTGACTCTTGATGCAAGAGGGCATTGGAAAATTTCTGAAGAAGGTGGCTATCCTGCTGCTTGGATCACGAACAATGGAAACGATATAGCTCAAATCTCAATAGATATATCGGGTTTACCAGCAGATTGGAACATTCTTGGACCTTTGCAAATGACACTATCACCAAATGAAATGAGGGGGCTGCAAATCGAACTCCTTCCACCATCTGATTGGAACGGATTTGAGTTTTTAGCACAAATTCGCATCCAGCACCCTGACTTAGAACCTGAAACGAGGTCAATTCTAGTCAAACAATCAAACATTACATGGAAGAGTAGTCCGGTTGTATCTAACTATGAGTCTCTTGAATCAATTATTGCACTTAACACACAAGAAGATCTTGTCCTGCTGTCATCCTTGGAAGGAGTCAACCTCATGAGCGAAAATGATGCATACTTGATTTCTATCGAGCATGGAGGTAGTCAAGGTCAGATAACACTGAACTTTGAAGAGACAAACCAAATATCAAACCTCACGATGTTTGTAGACACATGGTTATACCCAGAGGTTGAATCTGATTGTCAATTTGCTACTGAATTCTTCACAGCACTCAATTCAGGTCGGATAAATGGTACAGTTGCTTCATGCACTTTTGTAAACAATGATGAAACAGACCAACGAATCAGTGTACTGCTCGTTGACCAATTTGGAAATGAGTATAAACTACAGGAGTCAATGTACTCCATAGAAATGAATTCTTCTCTTTCAAGAAACATCACTATTCTTGAGTCAGATTTTGACAAAGGAATTTTTGAATTCGAATTAAAAATTATCGATCAACTTGGAAAAACGATTGAAGTCGAAGCAATCGAAGCAATAGTTCGACCAACGGGATGGAATATCGGCATTCAGTCATTTCAAGCAAATGGGGATTTACAAATTGGCATTCTTCGACCAGGTTATGAAATTCTTGAAGATGAATATTGCATCCTTCAACTTGAAAGTGAAGATGGATGGTCGTTTAAGAAATACGTCGACATCACATCTTCAGCGTATGCCCCAATCATCATCATAAGCGACCCAGGTGAGTTAAAAAATGATGAAAAAATTACAGCTACGCTATCCTGTGATTCACCATATGATAGAGATGATAATCCGGACGATAACGTCAAATCCACATTTTACAAATCAACCGAAGAAAACACGCTGACGTCATCGAATTTGATTTGGGTGGTTTCAACAGCAAGTATCCTCTTCATCATTGCTTGGATGATTGGATTTGTCGGCCCCAAATCGACGACTCGACCAGCAATGGCTGCAACACAGGCGAATCAACGGCAACAGAAATCTGAATCAATAGAAAAAGAAACGACGAAAGAAATTGATGATTTATCAATTGAAATTATAGAAGAAGTGAAAGAAACAGGCGATGTGGATATGTTTGCTCATTCAACGGATGATTTCCTGAATGATATGCTTGTTGAACATTCCGAAGAAACTGAAAGTTCAGAACAAGATGCAAGTGATCGCCTTGATTTCATTCGACAAGAAATGGAGCAGGTTAAGGGTGAATCTCGAGAAGGGTCAATTGAAGATAGAATGAAGAAGTTTTTTGATGGAAAATGACACACAAATGCTTATGTCCATTTGACATACGAGATTAGAACTATGGATGCATTAAGAACAACGAGCCCATTTGCTACCCTTGATGCCATCCACGGCGAGCGTGCCCAAGAGATATACAATGCATTGTTGAACCAGGAACATCTTGAAGCAAATTGGCGTCGTTTAATTTTAAACGATGAAGATTTGAGGACCAGGCTAACCAATCAAGGATTATCAAATCCAGAGGACTTTACAACAATACAATGGGATTATTCCATTCTATTCTTTACATCGATTCTAACATTAACAAAAGATGGCACACCTTTGCAATTAGGTGATCAAAAAACAAGAGAGCGTTTCGGTCGGTTTCCCTCCCCAGGCGGTTCCACAATGAAATACATTCTTGATTACATCTGTCCTGCATTACATAAAAATCGAACCGACCAGGAAGAAGAGATTTACCAAGAACTGACCGACCTTCTCGATAAATTGGCTAATCGTTGCACAGATGCTCATGTTGGTCATGAAAAATTCACCTCAGGCAGTGGAGGAATGCACATCAGCGGTTTTTTGTCCAATGATGAAGTACAAACCCTTCGCCTTCATTTATCCTCAAGAGTTTGGACAGTAAGCAAAGATGAACCCTTCGATGGAGGTCTGGCTGATGCTATTCGACACTTCTCTTCAATTCTCAAGGCAGCAGAACGAAGAAATGTAGGGATACTTCTTCGGTACCACGCTTAGAAGGATTGAGAAGTGAGACGCTCGAACATGCTAGCATAGAGTTCTGCAGTTTGATCAACAACATCTTGAGGTAATGCTGGAATCGGCGGGTCTTGAGTACCTGCATCACGAGCTGCTTTCAGTTCCGCTTGATGACCAGTTTCAATATAGTGAGTTCTCACGAATTCTTTTGATAATTCAATACATTCTCCCTGGGCATAAGCTTCGGCGTCCCACCATCGGTCTTCATCCAGTGTTCCAAATGTGTCAACGAGCATAATTTCACGATTATCTGCAAATGCAAATTCCTTCTTACCATCGACATGAATCAATCCGTTTTTTGCTGCTTCACGTTCAATGATCGCATCAACAGCGAGTGCCGCATCGACCATTCGTTGATATTCATCCTCTGTGATGTTTGAGATTTGAAGTGCTTCGGCCTTGTCGATGTTTCTATCAAATGCCTCGAATTTCGTTGTCACCTCAACATAGGGCTCGGCTAATTTCGTACCGTACTCACAATCGGGGGAAACACCCAGTTGTTCAGCAGTCAATTCACCACGTTCAAATCGTCGCCACGCTGAACCGGATAGATAGTGTCGAACGATAACCTCGAGAGGAATGAACACCCAGTCCATGTCACGGGGAATTGCACCAGGTTCTTTGATCACCTCAACTTTTCTGACAAGACATCGATGAGCGTGATGGACATCAATGAGATGTGTTTTGCAGATATTTTCTTCTTCAACAAGTTTGAACCAGTGTGCGGTGGTTCGATTAAGCGATTCACCTTTACGAGGTATGAGGGTTGGAATGATTTGATCGAATACAGATATTTGGTCTGTAAACCTAAATTCTAGAACATTTTCATCATCCGTCGACCAGACTTGTTTGACTTTCCCTTGGTATAGCATTTCACCCATGGTTAAATTCCAATCAATAAAGCACTTGAATATTTCATTTTAGAATTTTCAATCGAGGAGCCCGAGAGCATCTTCGATTCGATTGAGTTCAGGACCTGTCGTTGAGGTTCCTGCAATTGCTCCAGTGTTCGATGAAACTACACCTGAGCCGACAAATGGTGAGCCGAAAGCCACAGTTCCTACCATTGGAGCGACACCTAGAATCTCCTCGAGTACAAGAGCTTCATCTTGATTTATGTCTGGATGGACGAGAACACCCAAATCGTTTGCAATTCCTACACTTCCTACGACATCATGATCTGCGATGCTTGAAGCAACGACTGGAATTGAGAAGACCTCTGCAAGAAGTTCAATGCCATCATCTGGAATACTTGGAGAAGCGATAATGCCATGTTCATTGACGAGGAGCAAATTACCAGCAGTGTTGACACCGCCTTCCATGACGACTACGTCACCAAATGATGTTAGTGTATCAATATCATTTTCTGTCGCAATATCGGCAACAACCAAAGCCTTGGAGTTACCTGCAATAAGTGCACCAAGTAGGTTCGACCCACCCACTGATTGTGGAGCAGGTTCTAGTTGTAATATCGACTGAAGTTTTTCAACTTCTTTCTTTGGTAATTCACTAGGATGGAAAAAAACATTTCCGACAACAGCGATATGTATACCAACTTGGTCTGAACCAAAAATATCCGCTGTATCGATTGGCATGTTCTATCATCTCGATGCGGAAAAAGTGAAGGAGAGGGGCACAGTGACTTCCTTTCCCGTGGACTCTCGTACCACAGTATTGGGAGAGACGCAGAAGGGCTTGACTTCTGGGTTCGGAATGGGACCAGGTAAACA
>CAZTGO010000002.1:0-30061 GCA_964613395.1 uncultured Candidatus Poseidoniales archaeon
ATCCACGTGGATAGTAATGGTTTGAACAACATCGTCTACTGTAAGTTCGGTTGAAAAGACAAACATAACCTCGGTTCCTTCAAGTTCGATTGTGCTCGTAAAGTTTGCAGTCGACCAGTCAAATTGACTTGAGTCAACCAATCCCCACTCACCATCATCTTCCATGTCGTCTTCGTCCATGACGTCATCTTCGTCTTCTGCAATCATTGCTGCAAGAGTTTCAGATGGGGACATAGCACTGTTCATGTAGAATTTTTCACCACCGTAATCAACGTAAATTGTTGAGCCACCAGTAGCAAGGGACATTGTCCATGCAGTTGCAGACATTCCAAATCCACAGGAATCAGTTGCAGCGGTGTATGTAGCACCCTCACTTTCACAATACATTGCAAGCTCGGTTGCGGAAGCCTCTGCACCCATCATTTCTTCGATGTAATCAGAGAAAGGTGACATGACCATGTTGAGAGATTGACTGACATAGAGACCATCCTGGGAAACCGCTTGAGTGAGTCCAAGTTCCATCGGGGTGCCTTCCATATCAGTTGACATTTCCATCGAGATTCCCATTGTTTCCCCTGCTGCTGGAGGGTCATCCCATGTGTCGAGGAAATCGGTGATGGATGTAGCCAAGATTGCCTCTGACATACATGCATCAGCATTTGTTGCCGATTCATCGTAGTTGAGTGCACCTGGATCATTACAGCCAGGTACAACGGTTTCAACGAGTTCGTCTATTGTGTCTTCTGTTAGCCCCGTACATCCTGCAAGGACGAGCACGGAGACAATTGTTAGCGCAAGAGTCTTCTGCATGAGTCTATTTCAAAAATGAAAGTATATAAAATATCTTAAAGATGCGTCGACTGCAATCAATCGATGGAAGAAGCAAATTCAGTCGAAGAACACCTCCAGCAACTTGCAGTTCTTCACCAAGAAGCAGAGGATTTGGGCATAGATTTGTGGGGTGAACCGAAGCCTGTTCGTCCTTGGGCAAAGTACGCCCTTGCATCGTTCATGATCATCATGATGCTTTCATGGGTGTCAAAATTGCTCTTTCGGTTCGTCTGATTCAAGAAGAATCCTACCGTTGATTTCAATAAGGCGAATTCTCCCGCTTGGACGAAAGTCCCTTAGTGTAGCGGTCCATCATACGGGATTCTGGTTCCCGTGACCTCGGTTCGAATCCGGGAGGGACTACTCTTTGCTTCCTTCTTCAACAGAAAATGAAACGACATGTTCCAAAGCCGAACCAAAGGTGATCATACCCGAATAGTGCTTTTCTTCACCCCAGACCCGAACTCTTAGTTTGTATGTCGTCGTTGCTTGAGTATCATCTCTGTCATGATGCCGATGGAAATGAACGAACACCTTGTACGTGCCTTTGGGAGGTGATTTGGCCCAAACCACGTTTTCGATTGGAGTTTTTGAGAGTGGTTTTTTGTTCATATCAATGTCAAGACGGCCGCCACATTGGCTGCGTCGCTTGCGGAATGAGATCTCTTCCTTTGATGGAGTGTAGATGTAAAGGTCGAGGTCGTTATAATCATCCCAAGTCAGTGTGATTTGTACAGGTCCCGAGACAACACCTTCTCTTTCCGAGCGGTTGACGAGGTCGAGCTTCTCTTCGTCTGAAATGTCTAAGCGTGTAACTCCGGAGCCGAAAATTTCCTTTTGAGCAAATTTGAGATGCTTCTTCATGTTCTTGCCGAGTGATGTGTTCCACGTTGAACGTTCGTCTTCCCTTTTTTCAATGAATTCTTTGTCGGTTGCAGCAGCTTCTATTTGGGGCCATTCTTTTGACAACTCAAATTGGTCGTAATTTTTCTCACGAGCATTATCACGAACTTTCCAAGCGTCGTATTCTTTACCGTTGAGTGTCTCGACTTGACGTGAAAAGGTGACGAGTCGAACTTGGCCGTCGACCATTTCAATCCTTGAATTTAAACCATATTTTTCGGCTTCTGCCCTCGCCATCATCAATTGCATTCGACGCCGTTTGTTGAGATACCGGATAGTTATCAAAACTAAGATGGTAAGGACAACAGCAACACTGAGCATATCGTTTTCAATCGTCATGCGTGTTGAGTCTACCATACTGATCAGATGTATTCTTTCCGAGATTCCCTCATCATCCCATCAATGCTTGGTTCACCATGTCGAGTTGTTCTCGTGTGGGCCGCAATTCTTCATCAGCGTGGTCGATGAGTGCCTTTGAAGGTAAATTGAGGTCTTCTGTAAAGGATTCTTTATCTGGGTTGAAGTATAACAACCCTGTGACGTGTTTTTTATCGACCTCAGCATTGTGTAATGCCGCTAATGCTGCCACAGCATTTCCAGGATCGTGTTCTTCAGATATGGTCTCTAAACGAATCACAGACCCATCATGGAGTGTAATGTCGCGGAAATGCCCTTCAGGGACTTCAACTTCCGGCATTGGATTAAAATGTGGAATGTAGTCTGCCATATGAAGTGTTATTTCGTTTTCTTTAACGTAGCCATATGAACGCATTGATTCATCGTTGTTATTGAAGGTGACACAAGGAGAAATCACATCGATAAGAGCGAATCCTTTGTGTGACATAGCGGCTTTGAGAATTGATGTGAGTTGCTTTTTCGAGCCTGAAAATGAGCGAGCAACAAAGGTGCAGCCTAGATTAATGGCGAGTGCAGCGAGGTCGATTGGTTGGGTTTTGTTGATTTTCCCTTTCTTTTTCTTCGACCCAATATCTGCAGTAGCAGAGTATTGGCCTTTTGTTAGTCCGTAGACGCCGTTGTTTTCCACGATGTAGACCATGTCGAGATTCCTTCGAATAGCATGAATGAGTTGCCCGATACCTATGGAAGCGGAGTCGCCGTCACCTGAGACGCCGAGATAGAGCAAATCAGGATGAACTGCGTTTGCACCGGTCGTCACAGATGGCATTCTTCCGTGTACGGTGTTGAATCCGTGAGATTGCCCGAGGTAATATGCAGGTGTTTTCGATGAACATCCTATACCCGACATCTTTGCAATTCGATGCGGCTCAATCCCGTTTTCCCAAGCTGCGTTGATAATGACAGTTGATATTTGGTCGTGACCACAACCAGGACATAGCGATGATGGCCCTCCAGTGTAGCTATCTTTTGGTTCGTTAATGACATTTAATTTGACAACTTTTTCGGTCACAGTCGCACCTCCTCAATCTTTTCAAGGATTTTTTCTGCATAAATTTGTGCCCTTGGAGGCATTCCATCCGAGTAGGCCACAGAGTGAACTTTCGGAACGAGATGATTTGGTATTTCTTTTCGAATGATCGTGTAGAGTTGTCCATCACGGTTGATTTCGAGTACGATAATCATTTCGTGACGTTCGATAAAGGCCTCAACTTCGCTGTGAAGGGGTAGAGCACGAACTCGGCACTGACTTACTTTCATACCTGTTGATTCTAAGATGTCATCAATTTCTTGAATAGAATTTTCCATGCTTCCTAGATAAATGATGCCGACTTCACACTCGACTTCTTCGCGAAGGATTGGTTCAGGGAGGTCATTTCGAGCGTTCGTTATTTTTTGGCGAAGTCGATTCATGAGGTAGAGGTAATCTTCAGGTTTTTCGGAATATTTGCCGTCTTCGTTGTGGCCTGTGCCTCTGTAAAGGATAGGGTCCAATCCTGAGCCAGGGAGCGTCCTGTAGGGGATGCCGTCGCCGTCAACATCTCTGTACCGTCCAAAGTTTTCAAACGCCTCGAATACATCTTTGTCTCGTACAACCTTACCACGATCCATGGGTTTGTCCGGATAATCAAATCCAGCGCACGACCATCGATTCATTCCCAAATCTAAGTCTGATAATCCGAACACAGGTGTTTGATATCGCTCAGCAACATCAAATGCTTTCCATCCGAATTCAAAACACTCTTCCACTGTACCTGGAATTAATACGATGTGTTGAGTATCTCCATGGCTTCCCTCGTAGAGGATTTGAATATCGGATTGCTGAGTTCGTGTAGGCAAACCAGTTGATGGTCCAACCCTGTTCACGTCCCAAAACACAGAAGGTACCTCAGCAAAATAAGCGAGACCAATGAATTCCTGCATGAGAGAAATGCCGGGTCCAGAAGTCGCCGTCATACCACGAGCCCCCGCCCAACCAGCACCGATGACCATGCCTGCTGCTGCAAGTTCATCTTCGGATTGAATCACTGCAACTGTGGGTTCCCCTTCCTTGTTGAGCCTCAGTGTTGGAATGTAAGCGATAATCGATTCTGCGAGGGAGGATGACGGAGTGATTGGGTACCATGAAAGCATTTGAACACCTCCAAAAAGGCACCCAAGAGCAGTTGCCTCGTTTCCTTCAATGAAGAATCGTTCTTCTTTTCTGTCCCGAGGTTCAAGCATGTACTCATCCTCTTTGGTTAGATTTTCTTTGAAGTAATCTCTTCCGAGCGAAAGTGCGGTTGTGTTAAGTTCGATGGCACTTGCCTTTCCTTTGAATTGCTTCATTACTGCGGACTCTAACGCCGCTTGATCGATACCGAGAATTTCCGCAAGAGCTCCGACATAGATGATATTAGATACAAGTTTTGCAAGTTTTGGGTTAAGTTTTCGAGCGAGCGAATTCATCGGAATTGGGTAGGAGATGACATCCTCACGGTCCATTGGAAGTTTGCCATCAGAATTCCATATCACAACTGTCCCCGGAAGGAGTGCTGCAAGATCTTCTTCCCAAGTTGCTGGGTTTACTAAAACTTGGATGTCAACTCGATTCCCCGGAGCTTGATAACCTTGGTCTGAGACTCGAATAATGTACCATGTTGGTAGACCGGAGATGTTGGATGGAAACAGATTTTTTCCACTCACTTCAATGCCCATGTCAAAAATCGACTGAAGAAGAATAAGGTTCGCTGATTGCGAACCTGTACCGTTTGCGGTAGCGATGTTAAGGGTAAAGTCATTGATAATCGGTGCCATAAGCCATTCCTGCCGTCGCTCCGCAGTGGTTCTGCTTGCCCTTACCGAGAACGGTGAGTCTTTGAAGGTGTTGTTTCCTCTTTGTCAGATTATCTTGTCGTGATAGGGAAAAACAAAATTGGTGACCCCCTCCCCAATGCATGGCCGGTGGAAAATCAACCTCGGAATCAAACAGTGAAGCGGCAAACAATCTTGCAACTGCGTGGGAAAAAGCAGAGAAAGCAATCACGAAAAATAAACCTGACCAAGCCCTTACAATCCTTCGAGAGGCCGACGCAAAAGGACTCGAAGCGAAGACTTTGCATCTTGCAGGTCATGCAACTTGGCTTAAAGCAAAATCTTCTGGCTCCGTTAAAGAGTACCGAAGTGCAGCAGGCCTCCTGCGAGATTCAGTAAAGATGAATCCTAGAGACAAAAAATCGAATTCTGTCTATAACGACTTGAAAAACGAAATGCTAACCAAACGCATTAGCGAGTCAGCTCTTCCAAAACTCATTTCAAATGGAGCACCCACATTATCTGGCATCGTCGTCATCATGGTCGGTTTTGTTACCTTGCTCGGTACAATTTTTGTTGCAAACAATATGGGTGCAGAAACCACGGACATTGTCGAACTTCAAATGACTTGGAGTGAAAATGGTGTGGAAAAATCGGGGACCATCGTTCTTGAACTGTATCCAGATAAGGCACCAGTGCATGTTGAAAATTTCAAAGAAATAGTGGCGCAAGGTGAGTACGATAACACAATTTTCCACAGGGTAATCGATGATTTCATGATTCAAGGCGGAGATTTCACCAATGCCGATGGCACAGGTGGCCATGCACTCGTATGGTCGAACTATTGTAACGGACAGGAAAGTACGGATTCTTCATGTGGTGGCCAGGGCCAAAATGCATGGACAATTCCAGATGAGGCAGACAATGGTTTGTTGCACGAAACGTGTACGATTTCGATGGCAAAAACCTCACAAGCCCACACCGGCGGAAGTCAATTCTTCCTCATTCCAGAAGACAGCAACAACGGCCAAGGGCCTTCATGGCTCGATGGTGTGCACACCGTCTTCGGTAAGATCACCTCCGGGTGTGACATTGTCACAACCATCAGTGAGGTTCCAACTGGTCAAAATGACAAACCTGTCGAAGATGTCAATCTCGTCTCCGCTACGTTTGTTGGTCAATCAGAAACTGCACCATGGTACCAGTTCTGATTATCCTATTTGTCGTTCAGAAGAACGTAGTCCGTTGCCTTCATAGACTCGATTCGATTGGCGTTTGATATGGAACCACTAGACCCATTTGGTGCTCGTCAAACACTTGATGTCGGCGGCGATTATTTTGCCTTGAGCAAACTTGATGAGGCCGGTGTGAGCACTCATCATCTCCCATATTCAGTTCGAATTTTACTTGAAGGGGCGATGAGAAACTGCGATGGATTCCTCATCAAAGAAGAAGATATCCGGACCATTGCTGGCTGGCAAGCAAATGGAGAACGAGTTGAAATTCCGTTCCGACCTTCTAGAGTCATTCTCCAAGATTTCACAGGGGTCCCAGCGGTTGTCGATTTAGCCGCACTTCGTGATGCGATGGTTGAACTTGGTGGCGACCCTTCGAAAGTCAACCCTCAAGTGCCAGTGGATTTGGTCATCGACCATTCTGTACAAGTCGATATCTCAGGAGCAAACGATGATGCCCTCGCTTTGAATTTAGATATCGAATACCATAGAAATATGGAACGATACACCTTCCTCAAGTGGGGTCAACAATCGCTCTCGAATTTCCAAGCAGTGCCTCCAGCACGTGGAATTGTCCATCAAATCAACCTCGAGTACTTAGCAAGTGTAGCACGACAAGAGTCGGGAATTTGGCTTGCTGATACGCTTGTTGGTACCGATTCACACACCACAATGGTGAATGGACTTGGGGTACTGGGATGGGGTGTCGGAGGCATTGAAGCAGAGGCCGTTATGCTCGGTCAACCAATCTACATGCTCTCACCTGATGTTGTCGGTGTTCGACTCGTTGGAAAATTGGGTCAAGGTGTGACCGCCACAGATATGACTCTTCGAATTGTCGAAATGCTGCGAGAATTGGGTGTCGTCGGTAAATTTGTCGAATTCTTTGGTGAAGGCATCAAGCATCTCAGTTTAGCAGACAGAGCAACGATTGCAAACATGGCCCCAGAATACGGTGCAACATGCGGTTTCTTCCCCGTCGATGAGCGCACGCTCGAGTATCTCACGCTCACAGGTCGAGATGAAGCATCTGTCCAAGGTGTTGAGGCGTATTCGAAGGCACAAGGGCTCTGGTATGATGTTGAGGCTCCAGAAAAGTCGTACACCACCTTATTAGAACTTGACTTAGGGACGATACAACCCGCCCTCGCAGGTCCAAAACGACCTCAAGACAGAGTCGATTTGAATGCGATGAAAGAGCACTTCAATGCCTCCCTTACACACACGCTAGGCCTCCACGGCCACGGTCTGTCACAAGACGACCTGTCAAAGAGTGCGATTGTGCCGAATGGAGGTGAAATGTACGATTTGAATCATGGTGATGTCGTCATTGCTGCCATCACATCATGCACCAACACTTCAAACCCAAGCGTCATGCTTGCCGCAGGTCTTTTAGCCCGTAAAGCGAGACAACGAGGGTTGGATGTGAAACCTTGGGTAAAAACTTCGCTCGCTCCCGGTTCCAGAGTGGTTACAGAGTATTACAAGGCGACAGGTCTAGATGAAGATTTGAGTGCCCTTGGGTTCAACACTGTAGGTTATGGTTGCACAACATGTATCGGAAATTCCGGTCCTCTCCCTCAAGAAATTGAGGCAGCCATCGATGAGGCCGGTCTCATCGTTGGCTCAGTCCTATCAGGAAACAGGAATTTTGAAGGTCGAGTTCATGGTAAAGTGAAGGCCTCGTACCTCGCAAGTCCTCCTCTCGTGATCGCCTATGCTCTTGCAGGAACCCTCGATGTGAACCTCGAAACAGAGCCCATTGGCAATGATGCTAATGGCGACCCTGTGATGCTTTCAGAATTGTGGCCATCCAACGAAGAGATAGATACAGCACTTGCCTCCATAACCCCAAACATGTTCCAACAGAGGTATGCCGATGTGATGAATGAGCCTCGATGGGATGCCATTCCCGCAACTTCGAGTCCATTGTACCCTTGGGAAGATGCATCCACCTATATCCGCCTACCAACGTTCTTTTCCGGTTTGTCGACACAACCCGACCCAATTTCGCCCATCGTTGATGCAAAGGTCTTGCTCAAACTTGGTGATTCCATCACCACTGACCATATTTCTCCAGCAGGGTCTTTCCCCGCCGATGGACCAGCTGGCACATGGCTCCAAGAGCGAGGAGTCGAAAAAGCCGATTTCAATTCATTTGGAAGCCGTCGAGGAAATCATGAGATCATGATGAGAGGTACATTTGCCAATGTTCGAATTCGAAACCAAATGGCACCAGGCACAGAAGGTGGGTTTGCATACAACCACGAATCTGGAGAGATAAGTTCGGTCTATGATGCTGCACAAATTTCATCACCAAAGATTGTTCTAGCAGGTGAACAATACGGGACCGGTTCATCGAGGGACTGGGCCGCAAAAGGAACGTATCTTCTTGGCGTCAAAGCAGTGATTGCTCAATCGTTTGAGCGCATTCATCGTTCAAATTTGGTTGGCATGGGTGTTCTCCCTTTGACCTTCATTGAGGGTGAGTCGCATGAAAGTCTCGGATTGGACGGATTCGAAACCTATACGATACCCATAGGCGAAGGTGTTGAACCACTTCAGACAGTCAATGTACAAGCCACAAAAAGTGATGGAACCATCAAAGAATTCAAAGCAATCGTCCGACTTGATACACCTGTCGAGGTTGATTATTATCGAAACGGTGGTATCCTACATACCGTGTTACGACAACTTGCATCATGATTGAATCGGTGATTGAAATGGCACGTTTACGTGGAATTGTCCGCTACAGGTTCCACTCAGATGATGATGAAATTGAAATTCTCATCGAAGGTGAGGCTTCGTGGGTTGAGGAGAAAGTCGAAGAACTCGGACTCACAGGTGTTGGATGGTATACTCCAGTCGCTGTTGCACCAAGTGCCACAAATATCTCTTCTGTCACTTCAAGAAAACTCACGCAGGGTGATGTGGGTGATGGAGAGGAGCAGGAGTTCTCTCCAGATAATCCGCCTGCTGATATGGGGCCAGAACCTGACCCAAGTCGCATACCTGTTGTTCGACGCCCCATTGGTGAGCTCGATCTCAATCATGCCATCTCGCGGCTTGAATTGGGTGCATACGAACGCCCAGACCCAATCGCCATAATGGAGGCATTGGAGGACATCGAAAAGCCAGAACCACTCCACGGTATGATGAGTGTTGACCCCGAGGCTGAGGCTTGGCTTCGAGCCTTGATGGGCATCGTTGTTCGTGAATTTGGTGCAAGCGGGTTACGAACAGAAGATATCGAAGAAATTGCGAGTACACATCTTGGCGGAAGGGAGGGTGTTGAATTGGAAGTCTTTCTTGAATCACTTTTCAGTGCTGGTAAACTCGTGAAAATCCATGGCGGTGATGCGATCGGTTGGGGGCCTTCGCCGAAATGGCTCGGCGGAAGAATTTAATGCAAAATTTCAATCTTTTTTTCTAACCCAATCACGCAACCGTGTGCATTTTTGCTAAACCTAAACCCAAAGGCATTATAGTCGAACAGGGTTTCGCAAGGGTTAGTGATGAATATGGCTCTAAAAAATCACCAAACAAATGAAAAACTAAGAAGCATAACACTCGTGTTGTTGATGGTCTTTTCAACAACGCTTGCTATCGCAGGCACAACGAGTGCCTCACAGGCTAGAAATTACACCACGAACCGAGATCCTGCGGAAATCGCCATAGGCGATTTCGATTGCGACGGTTTCAACGACATGGCTGTCGCAACAGACGGTGCCCACACATTCAGCATCCTCTGGAACGACGGAAACGGTGATTTCAGCGAACGCCAAGACATCTGGGTTGCTGGTAATCAGAGCCGAAATGCCGATTGGGACGAATTTGCAAACGTCGAAATGGTCGAAGTTGGTGAATTCACAGGTGACTCTGCCCCCGATATCGTCATTTATCAGAAAAACAACCCATTCAAGACCAATGACCAAGGACTTCCCGCAGGTGAGCCAGGGAACATTACCGTTATCGAAAACGACGGTTGCAACAACAGAGACTGGACCATTGGAGCACGTTTCACACATTTCTGGGTATGGGATATTGCAGTTGGTGACGCAAACCAAGACGGAGATGACGACATCTATGTCCTCGACCTTCTCAGCGATATTAGCAACCAACGTGTTGTGACATACAGAGGGCCAATTACAAGCAACACACAACCACTGACCATGGCACTCGGAGCCTCGTCACAAAACACCTATCGTTCAATAGAAGTGGGTGACTGGGGGGAAACTCAAACTGGTCTTTCGGGGTCTTGTACGGATGATGACATCTTTTTGCTTCGAAGTGAAGGACTTGACTATTCAACCGGTCAAGTCACAAATCCTGGTAACAACGACAACATCAGTATTATCGAATACAGTTGTCTAACTCAATCTTACCCCGTTACCTACACATTCTCAACAACTGGTGGACAAGGAACATCAGTCGTGAATATGGCATCGGTTGGAACTGAAGACTTTGCCATTGCAGACATGAGTGGAAACGGTTATGTCGATATCATCGCAATCAACGACGCAAATGCTGAAAATGTATCCTACAAGATGGCAACATCTCAAGGCAATTTCCCTTCAGCAGTTAGTCAGGCTTACTTTGGGCCATATATTTCGTGGTCGATAGGCGTGCAAGACTTGAACGGAGACTCAGAACCTGATTTCGTTAATCCAACGATCGCATATCAACAAAACTCTTCCGACTCTGCAGGTGGTACATCATCATCATTCTATCTCAACTTCCCAACAACGATTCAAGTCACGCTCAGTGACGGAAACGGAGGGCACGTCAGTCCTCTATCGTACCCTGCTGGTCGACGACCATCATCAATAGCCATTGGTCAACTCCAAGGAGGCACATCATCTGCTCTTGACCTCGCAGTTGGACAAACACAATACAACTTTGGTGGTTGGAGAGATAACTTTGGATGGCAAGGCCAGTATGACACCATCGTCGTCGTGGAAATGGACAATCAAGATCTTGCTGTAACAGACATTGATATTTCTCCAGTCGATCGATTCTTTGGAATCGTTGGTGAAGGAACCCGTGATATTAATGTCACACTCACCAATACGGGTATGGACACACTCAACGGCCAAACTGCAACGCTTGAAGTTACACTCAACGAAGTCGACGAACAAAACTCAACCAATGCCACAGTGTATGAAAACAACTGGGATGACCCAGAGGATAAATCAGGTTGTGGAACTGGCTGTTCTTGGACATTCGAATCTTACGTCGATAACACACCGAAGTGGAGGCTTGAAACGAACCACTCCGTTGGTGCATCCGATGGAAACAATGCAGAGAATGTTTCAGCGAACTATCTCAACCCGACAGACTTTATGTGGCCAGGTATCTACAAAACGAACTCAAGCGGAGGCCAATGGTCCGGTTATGGAAAGAACTGGGACGAGGCAATGACCCTCAATGACGTTGACCTCACAGGCGCAGACCGTGCGTTCATGAGCGTAGAACTGTTCCAACATCTCGGCTTCGGCGGACTTGGAAGCTTTGACGGTCAAGGCTTCATTCTAGGCGATGTTTGGGACGACTTAGCCATCATCGAAGTGGGAAGTGATGCGACTGGTTGGTCGACCATTGCCTGCCCACAAACAGCCTACCTGGAAGGAGCATGTCTTTCAGGCATCTCTATGTGGGGTGGATTCGACAACGATCGAGCATTCAAGATGGGTGTTTGGGGGGCTGCCCCTGAAAACATTGTGTACTACGGCATCGCCGCCTCGGGCACATACTACGGATGGAACAATTACACTGAAGACGACCTTGGCTCATTCGATTTGAGCCCATGGGCAGGTGAAACCGTTGATATTCGGTTTAGATTTAGAACTGGTTTCGAGGGTTCGATTGCAGATGACAACGAGTCACAATGGACTGGCCGAGATGGATTTGCAGTTGATAATCTCACAATTTGGAAGCAAAACACGCAATTCATGCCAAATCCACAAGTCCAAACAACACCACTCACATTATCAAACCTTCAACCTGGTCAAGAATACACGACCTCAATTCAAGCGAGTTTGACAAACGGTACATTGTACAGAATTTCAGCAGAATTGACAAGCAACACTTGGGATGAGCAGTCTGTAAATGATGACATCATCGGTTACGTACGTCCATTCAATCTCTTTGACCCTGCAATTGAATCTATTGAAGGATTTAACCCTGGTGGTTTGTACGCAGAGGGTGTTTTCGATATTGAAGCCGTCACAAATAACTGGGGTAATACACCAGTCGATTTCGATGTTAAGGCTACAGTCTTCTCGGCAACACCATCAAATGTATTCTGCGGAACGCCATCTGTGATTTGCGATGAAGACTTTGAAGGCGGTGCATCAGGTTACATTCATGAAGAAAATCAACAACCGAAAGGAGTAATCTACAACGAAGCCTCATGTAGCACGAAAATTTTCAACAATTATGCTTACTGGTTTGGTCACCCATGTGACACTTCAACGAACGGATATGAAGATGCTTGGACCAATGAAACACTGACAATTCCTGACATTGACCTGACCAATATGAATGGCGATTTCGTTTCTCTCAACTTCCAATATTATGCAGATACCTTCTACACGGTCGACCAAAATGGTAACATCGACCCAAGCGATTACGCAGGTATGTGGATTGACTACACCAAAGATGGAACAACATACGAAGGTCTCGTCTATGCACAATGGAACGACTACAACGAAGATGGAACATGCCAGAATGATGATGACGAGAATGGTATTGTCAATGCAACTGAATCAATTGACTTCACCGAACTTGATTACATTGGTGACGCTTCCAACATCGATGGAAGTGGAAAGTACAATGTGTTTTTCAATACAGAAGACCTTGTCAAAAGCCAATCGATTGATTTGACACACTTGTATATTCAGAACCGATCATCTCTCGATCCAGCACAATGGAGAAGTGAGTGTATCTCACTCGCAGGATCGACAGTTGATGTTCAATTCCAATTCCAATCGGATGACGACGGCCGTAACGGTGTAAATGATGGATTCAAAGGTGTTGGATTCAACAACATCACATTAAGGGAATTTACATTTATCGAAGATGCAACGTATTCAGTATCAAGAACGAATGTTGATGCAGAAGATTCAGACACCACTCTTATTGGCTCCCACGAGTTCTTCGCCGGCGTGTACATGGTCCAAGTTGAGTCCGAATTTGATAACACGACATCCGGAACCTCCTGGTTTGACGCAGAAGAACTTTCAGAAGCAAACAACAGAGAGCGTGTCATCTTCAATGTTGAATCGGTCGATATTTCGCTCAGTAAACCAAATGTGTTGAAGTGTTTGGAAGACGTGAACTATGCGTGCGTTCTCCCAATCGATTCCTCTTTGAAGCATTCTTGGGATTTCCAAGCAACAAACGGAGTTTTAGATGGAGATTACATCTTCCACATGGATATTCATGACTTGTCCGATAACAGTTTAGTTCACTCGACAACATCAGGTCAAGCCGTTTCATTAACCAGTCAACAACGAACCGATGTTTCCTTCACCCCTGATTACCAGTGGCAAGACGGCAAGACATACAATATCAGCTTCTATGCGAAGCTTGCAAATGGTGCTTCCACCGGAAACGTACGATACTTCCATGCAGGGTTCGCAGACAGCGTTGATGTCGCAATCTTATCCGACACATCAATTCGAACATCGACCATTCGCGATGACCTCCAAATCTTGGGCATGACCTACACACAATACGGAATCAATGACTGGCCAACCTACTTCGATGCTGGCTGGTTCACCCATTACAACAAGATTCTCCTGCCAATGCAAGAGCAGAATTCTGCAGATAACTACTACGAAAAACTCGCTGCAGACAACCGTAGAACACTCCTTGAGAACTACATGTCAGCAGGTGGAACCGTACAATTGCATCTAGGTGCTCACGGAAGTCAAATCTACGGCACAGACACAGCTCAAGGGCGACTGCCATTTGGTATGGACATCCAATCAAGAGATACGCCTTCGACCGAGATCACCTACTCGACCATGGACCTTGCAGACCCATATCATCCAATTATGGAGAATGTGAACACCAAAGACTTCGAAGGATTTGTTGTAGCAAAATCAGTCCTCAACACCATCTCTCAGAACGCAAATGAAGTTCCAAGAGTTTGTGGTGACTACATGGAGAAAGGTGGTTCCCTGCAACGAATTATCCGTTCTGCCGCAACACCATCGGATACTGTCTTGGGTGTTTGCAGTTATTACGACGGGGGAATGATTGTATCAACGATTGACGTTGCTATCCACTCGGAACGTGCGGATAGTACGACATTCCCACTGCTCGGAAATCTCCTGCAGTACCAAGTCTCACCTTACCCAGACGGTTTCGGTATTCTTGGTAACGGACTAGAATTGACTGTGAATGGAGAAGTTCCAGCTGAAGACCCTGGTAACGGTTACGCTGTTCATTACATGAAGAGTGATGCAGAACTCACATTTGGTTACACTACTGATGCAACAGTACCTCTCACAACAGACTGGATTATCGAAGGACCAACAAGTTGGGATGGCTCAACTTTGGGCGACGGTGTGACAGGTCACACTTCAGAATCTTCACCGATGATGATGTTCTGTGACCTCGACCTTGCATCTGCAACAGGTTGTACTCAAGGCGAACAATGGGAAATCACATTGCTTCTCCATGACGATGAGGGTCACGCACGAGAAATTAGCATGATCGTTGAGACAAATGATGTGAAAGCAGACAGCGAAAGGCCCGAAGCCGAGGCTATCATCGATATTCGAGAAGACTATGAAGAAAACATCGAATATATTGGAACCAAGACAGTATCAAATGTCGACTGGGATGTTCACCGAATCATCCTTGATGAAGATGGAGAGATTGTTGTTCACTTCGATGCTGGTAATTCATCTGACGCTGACGCACTTGAAGGCAACGGTATTGAAAGCTATGAGTGGAAAGTTCTGTTTGATGCACCATATGGTGACGAGAACTTCGATCTCGATGGTCACACTTTCACTCAAAGTGCAGCAAGCAACGGAATGTGGTCATACAATTTCAAGAACGTGACCGTTGATTCCACAGGAACAACAGAAAACCAAATCCGAATAGAATTGATAGTTTACGATGCAGCAGGTAAATTCAGTGACAAGTACCGAATGTACTTCGTTGTCGTACCAGAAGGATTTGGTGACGAACCGCCTGTCGTCAATCTCGATGCAAGCTTGAATGAAACCAGAGTTGATACAGATACAATCAGTATCAGTGGTACAGTTCTCTCAGGTGCAGAAAATGGAGATGTCTATGTTGAAGTCGCATTCTTCGAAGAGAACTTCTCAGCAACCTCCCAAAAGAAGTATCAGATGAGTCTTGAGGGATTATGGGCTAAATCGGACGGACTTAGTGACCAAGAGTCGTTTACTCTGTCTCTTGATTTGGATGGAAAATACTCCAATATTTCCCGAGACCAAAGAATATTCATCAAGATTTACGAAGGTACAGTTCCTAACGAACGATGGGTGACAATCAAGTGGATTGAAATCAGTCTGCCAGCCTGTCAAGGATTTGAAGCATCTCCTGAAGCACTCGCTGCGGGCGGAGAGTTCATTCTCGTCGATGGCGAGTGTGTGTGGGAAGGAGCCTACACTTATGATGAAACAACTGGTCAATGGACAGCACCTGAAACAACCACTGGCGACGAAGATTCGACTTCAGGAATGGATACAACACTCATTGCAGCTATTGCCGGAGTGATTCTCCTCATTCTTGTCATCACAGTCTTTGTGATGCGTGGCGGTTCTAGCGATGATGTTGAAAAATTCGACGCATTTGGTGCAACAGGCATGTACGAGGCTGATCCAGTTGAGCAATATGTCCAACAACTCGTCGCTCAAGGTTACCCTGAGGAAACGGCTCGTCAGTTCGCCCAACAATACATGGGTGGTCAGGCACAGGAAGCCGCCGCTCCTGCCCAAGCAGAAGCACAACCTGCCGCAGCACAACAAGCAGCGTTCAGTCCAGCTCAACAAGCTGGAGGTGCATACGAGCAATACTATCAGCAGTATTACCAACAGTTCATATCACAAGGATACGATGAGGCTACTGCTGCTGCATACGCACAGCAATATGCTACACAGTACGCTCAACAAGCTGGACAATTGTGAAGTTGAAGGGCATTGATTGCACGTCACATTGTCTTTCATCTGAAAGACATTGAGGCATTCAATGTGTATGTTGTACCTCAAGGGTACATGAAATACGAGAAGTATGAACCCGCAGTATGTGGAACATGAGTGGAAAGGATTTGTGCAACTCAAGTACTTGAGGTGATTCATATTTCTTTCAATCAGCGCGGAGAATACAATTGACCCAATGAACCAGTTCAGCATTCAGATGATCAGTGGTGAGATTCACTCTTCTTCGTAGGCTGAGAAATCCTTCTCCTCATCATCATCTTCGATGAGTTCGTCAAGGTGGGAGTCAAAATCAGGAAGGCTAAGTTTCCATGACGAAGGCAATTGTTTTCCTGCTTCGATAATTCGAAGCATTCGTTCTTGCCAGGCTTGTGGTTTTCGTTGCATGATGTACATGTACAACACAGATGTGCGAATGTCCTCTGAGATGACAACAAAACCAGTTGACGCTTCGAAATTCATCGCTCGAAGCAAATTAAATGCAGGGCGATTTGCGACTTGGAACATTTTTCTTGAAAACCGAACGCCAAATAAGACTGCCATGAGAATGACAAGCGAGGTAAAGCAAAACGCTGTCCAGCCATCTCCTGCGAATCGTTGGGAGGATATGACAATCAGGAATAGAAATGGCACAGTTGAAAGTAAAAATATGTAATTTTCAGAAACCGGTGGTTTCTTCATCTTGTATTCAATGGCTTTCCAAGCATTATGATTTTTTTCTTGAGGACGAAAGATGTCCTTTCTATCTTGATCTTGAGCTGCTCGAACAAGGCGAAGTAAACCATTGATCTTTGCAAACTGACTTGTTGCAACATCCATATTTTCGTTCAATATTGTTTCCAAGCGTTGCCGAGAAAGTTCATATTCGCCCATGTCTGCAAGAATCGAAGCTTGTTCTACGATCGGTGTGACTTCATTTGGTGCAATATGTCGACAATTTTGCCACCACTTGAGAGCATCATGAAGCAGGCCTAAATCATCTGCAAGCAATCTACCTCCACGAACCCAAAGGTCAAGTCGCTCTGGGTCGAGTTCAAGTGCCTTTTTTAGTGCAGAAAGAGATTGAGCAGCTCGTTGTAAACTTGGGTTTGTTTGGTTGAGCAAGTAGAGGTCTGAAAGAAGATTCCATGCGTCAACGTGTTCAGGGTCAACTTGAACAGTTTTCTTTGCGTTTTCAATAGCAAGGTCAACATCATTTGATTCAAGAGCCTCCAGAGCATCAAGATAGTGACTTTCAGCACTCATGAATAATCCTCAATCGTCATCATTTCGTGCTCTGCGAAAGCCTATTTCCTTTGGGGGTCGATTATGTGCATGGTTCGGACCTTTACCTCTCGATTTGCGGTATTGTGAAGGTGGTTTTCCACCTCTTTGATTTGAACGTTGGCCACCTTGTCTTCCATCATCTCTTCGAGAGCCTCCTCTGTATCGATTGTTTGAACGTTGACCGCCTCGTCTTCCATCATCTCTACGAGAGTCACCTCGACCTCTGTCATTTGAACCATGACGTCGATCTGACCTTTGCCTGTTGTTGCCAGAAGAGCCAGGCCGTGGGGCATCACATTTGTTGCAATTTTCACGGAAACTGAAATTTGAATTTGAACACTTTGGACAATCCCAGTCATTGTATGAGTTGTTTTTTTGTTGATTCCGACGGTCTCTCTGTCCATCATTTCGCGGTTTTGATTTTCCTCTTCCACCTGGGCGGGGGGCATCACATTTGTTGCAATTCTCACGAAAACTGAAATTTGAATTTGAACACTTTGGACAATCCCAGTCGTTGTACGTGAAATTGTTGTTATTTCGATGTCCACGTCGGTCTCTTTGCCCTTCGTTTCGGCGTTGATTTCTATCGTTTCGATCATTCCTATCATTTCTATTCCTGCGGTCATTTCTTTGGTTGGAGTGTTGACCAAAGGAGTCGTTTCGTTTCTCGAATTTCTTTCGTTCGCCAAACGAATCACGTTCGCGACGTTGATATGAGCCCGAGCTCTTATCCCTCCGATCTGGTCTGTCATCGGATTGTTTTGATTTTTCTTTCTTCGGGCGGATGACAATTTCTTGGTCAATGAGTGATTCAGGGTTCATCTTGTTATCAAGGTGAGCGATGTGAATGATTGGTTCGTCAACTGTCCCCAACACGCCGTCGACTTTTCCAACATAGGACGAGTCAGCGGTCAACATCATCACGGTATTGAGCGCTGGTGAGCCACCTGTAAATGAGGCGAGGAGCCCACCTTCGTGACTCACACGTTCGATTTTTCCAATAAATCCCATAGCACTCAATACTCATACCCACGGCTCGGTGTTCTTGAGCATGTCGCTTGAATCTCTCTTTCAGCGTCGCTCTCGTAAAAATGCTAAACCTATCATACACAAACATGCAAGGAGGGAAAGACTGGGCAAACCTTCAGAGGATTCTGAGTCATCTGGTTCGGGTGATGCATCAGAATCGATTTGAGCAAATGGGTCAGCGACATGAACACCTAGTGTACTTACGCCACCAGATTCGTCTGTTCCAGTGATCGTAACAGCGTAATCATTTGTTCCAGCAGCGATACAAGGTGCAATTGATATGTCGACTTCCCAGGAATTTGCAGAAGTAATAAATCCTTGAGATGAGAAGCCACAAAGCGTGTATGAAAATGAAATAAATTCACCATCGGGCTCGTAAAACGTTCCACGAAGGATGAAAACACGCCCGCTAGCGTCCCATGTAGCATTTGAATTTTCTAAAGCATTAGGCGTATGCTCAATGACTGGAATTGAGTTTGGTTTTTCGATGTTGAGATTAATCATGAATTCATAATCTCCCATGCTGTTAGCAGATGCAACACCCATAGCAGCGATGCTTCCTGGCTTCACCCCTGTGAGAGGCAATTCCACAGTCACCGCACTATTCCCGACATCTGCCGAAATCATTTGTCCCATATCATTTGATTGAATTTGGTGAGCATGAACTGTTATGCTGAAAGAATTAACAAAACCGGTAGGTGTTATTGTTGCAAGAATGGATGTTTGGTCATCGCTCAAAACTGATTCAAGGTTGAAAAGAGTCCCAAATTCAAACGACCTTGTTTCCTCATTCGCCACATTGAGTTCATCGGTCAAGATACAATCTGCTGTTTCACTCTCATCCATATTTTCTGGGTGTGTAATCACCCAGTCACCATTTCCGTTCAATGTTGAACTAAGAAGGGATGAAGAAAATGTACAGTCCATGGTCCAACCATCGACATCTTGGCCCCATGATTGAATAATATCACTTGTAGCAATTGTTGTTTGTCCACCCATGTTCAAGGCGAATTTTGTTCCATTGCTAGGAGAATCTGCGGTCCAAACTGGCGGTGTGTTGATGAGGCGTTCAGATGTTGTGAGTTCGATGAAGATGAATCGCTCAACATCCCATTGGCTTCTATCAAATTCCAAATCAAGTCGGATGAGAACTTGTTCTGAAGTTGTGGTCATTACTTCAAGCGAATCGAGATTGTACAATTCACCCGACAGACCTTGATTTCTGTCTTGCATGTAAGCAGCATCAACCCTGAGGTTTTCCACGAATGGGAACGTTGCTTGGAACACACCACTCGTCATGTTGGTGATGTTCATTGCAAGTGTGAAGTTTGATTCGCCTTTGTTCGGTAATTGCACAAACTCGAGATTACTGACATCTGGTTGAGATGAAAGATGAATTTCCATGTTATCGGTTATTGAGACGGGGACTTCCTTACAGGATGTACTCGCACCAAAATTCGTGCATGTTCGTGCATCGGGATGATTGTCCGGTACAATGTTAACTTCATCGAGTGCAATACCATCATTTGCAAATGTGAAGTTGTTCCAACCAAATTCGCCATCTTTGAGGTTCTTTTCGTTCATGCCAAGACGAGTTTCCATATCTTCAATGCACAGTGGACCAAATTCTCTTACAGCATCACGTTCGTCAGTACTGATGAAGCTGTTGTTTCCACCAGGGGCACCATCAAACAATCCGTCGAGGTTCGCTCGAACAATCGCAGAATTTGAACCATTGACCCAAGCAGACGCTGACATATCTGCAGTCGCCCAATCGTCGAGGATAATGAGATCAAAAATTGCATAGTCATACTCGAAAAGGTCTTCAAATGTCAATCCAGAGCAATCCGGGTCAAAGCCTGCTTGTCGACCGCTTGTGTCGTCAACAGGCGTGGAATTTGGGGTGGTGAGTCGAGCCTTTTCTTCCGGTATTGAAACCGTGGAGATTATGACAGAGAATGTCAGGAAGAGTGCAAGGCCGATGCGATATGTACGTGTCGCCATGGGATTACCACCACTTTCGTGTTCAAGAATACTTGCTTCATCTACAGCGTGAGATGTTGAATCCTGCGTTTGAGGACCAACCAAGGTAAAGCGGTCCACAAGATGACACCGATGAGTGTCATGACAAGAGAAACCCCACGTTCAATTTCTGGGATACGAAGTTCGAGAAGATGATGAAACACTCCATTTGGAGAGAGCAAATCAAGGTGACCTTCCAAACGAACCCATTCGGGATCATTAGGTTGACCGACTGCTACACCTGATGCAAAGGCCACCATTGATGTGACAAGGGCCCAAAGAAAAGTGAACAAGAACCATGTTCCAATCCCAAACGCAATCGATGTGCTTTGTTCATTTGCGAATGAAGATGCAATCAGTGCGAGTAGTGTGTACCAAAGCACGAGAACGCCAATAGCAAAAATGAAAATCAAGAATTCAAGGACGGTTGGTCGTAAGCCAGTCCTTGCAAACATGGCAAGAATAGCCAACAATGAGCATAATGCAACAGGGATGAAACTGCTCTGCCAGTAACCGAAAATCAATGCTGTGGTTTGGTTTGAGCGATTCATTGGTTGAGATAATCGCAGTTCGAGGACGCCTGAAATTCGCTCTCTGCTGATGCCATCATGTGCGTGCAGTACAGCAAAAACAGTTGCAGAAAATAAAATGCCAATGGATGTGTAATAGAGAATTTCCATAGCCGTGTCGGGTTGAACTCCACCTGGGAGAACAATTTGAGGGTCTGAGAACCCCCAAGCAAATCCGGGAATAAACAACAAAAGGATTGGTAGCATTATTTTTGTTCGATTTGAGAACAACAACTCTTTTCGAATAATCGATGAAAGTAAGAGAACCCGTTTTTTCTCATTCATCTTCATTCACCTCCAAACGAAGTGGGACCATCATTTGCGGCTTAACTTCCAGTGACATTTCATCCAATTCCATTCCAGTTGCAGATTGAATGAGGTCGACAAGGCTCGGTTCAAAAGGTGTCCATGAAGTCAATTTGACATTTTTCTTGAGCATGGTTTGAATCGTGTTTGAAGTGACATCACGAACGATAAGTGTCCAACTATTTCCCTTCTTTGAATGCTCAACAACGTTGTGAAATTCGAAAAACTGCTCAACATCGAGGTCGTCTTCACCCTTAAGTTCGTACAGTCCATAAAAACCTAATTTTTTGGATACATCTTCCATCGTGCCTTCTTCGATAAGTTGACCTCGATGCATGATAGCAATTCTGTCGACAAGGCTTCTCAAGTCATACACAAGATGTGATGAAATAATGATTGTGACACCTTTGCTGGCGAGCATTTTCAGCATGTTTTGAAACGATGCCGAGGCTATTGGGTCGAGTCCGTTAAATGGCTCGTCGAGGAGGAGAATCTCAGGCGATCCTATGAGGGCTACGCCTAGTGAAAGCCTTTGCCTCATGCCTTGGCTCAGTTGGTAGACTGGATCATGACGTTGGTCGGATAAGCCAACAAGTGAAAGGAGTTTTGAAGCAGTTGTCGTCTCTTCATTGCTCAAAATGCAGAATTCTTCCATAATCTCTCCGAGCGTCTTGCTTCCATTCCAACGAATATGTTCGGGCATATGGCCAATTTTGGTCCTCAAGAGGAATGTATCTGCATCTTTTCCGTCAACCGATATGTTGCCTTTCTGCGGGGCGTGGATGCCAGCAAGAAGTCGAAGAAGCGTCGTTTTTCCAGCACCATTTGCACCAACAAGACCTAAAATTTCCCCTCGGTTTATTGAAAATGAGCAATCAAAAACACCGCCTCCGAGGACAGCCTGTTTCCGAATCAGGGGAATTCGTCCCGCAATCGTGTGGCGAAAATGAAGTTGATGAACTTCCAAACGGGGTTCCGCCATGGTCAAACCGACACAAACATGAGGCATCAACATTCGCACCACCAAAACTCTCATACTGATGGATAGCCCATAAAACCATGAGCAGCAATGATGTTTGGAATCGCTGGTGCACTCCTGACTTTTGGAGGTGCCATCGCTGCAACTGTTTTCTGGCACAAGAAAAAATCTGAAGATCAACCACCTATCAAGGAGTTTATTGGTCCTAAGTCCTTCGGTTTTGTAATCACAATGCTTGTTTTAATGTGGATTGTTCCGTATGGAGCCCTCGTTCTTTTACCTCTTAGCATAGGCATCACACTTGCAAGTCCAGCAGGAAAAAAAGACTGGAAAGACCACAAACAACCTCGTCTGGTCTTTATGTCGGTGTTTGTGATATTGCTTCTGTGCACATCGATGTTTCCTGTTCAACAACCCAGGTCACCTGAATCTTGGGGTCAACCAATGTTTACAGACAACCCAAACGCTCCTCTTGTTCCCGCTAGTGAGCAATACACCTGGCTTATCGCCTCGCTCAACGCCCCTCTTGATGCGGTGATTTTACAATCCATGGTGATTCGTACACCGTACCAATATGGACAATACTTTGAGGCGACCTCAATGCTTCAGATTTCATCCCTGTTTAGCCTCGAGCAAAGTCGACTTGAGCAAGCTATACTCCTTCTCGATGAACGAGTATCGACAAATCTCGACCCGGATGAGATGAATCTCGACCCTCTCCTTGTCGAAAACAAACACAAGTACCCAACCGACGCTGGCCATGTTGAACTCGATGTTCGCCTCTACGACCTACGAAGTTTGGCCTTGGGTCTCGACCCAGAAGGCGGAAAGGTTGGTCATGTTGTCATTGTTGCTGATGGACGATGGGGCGGTGAGGTTGACATGCTCGTTATCGTGCGGCCTATTACACACTCTGAAATAGAAACAGACCCCTTCGGTGAGCGTTTTGTCGCCCAGTGGTTAGCTGCTTAATCTGCGGCGATGTGGACTGAGCCATCTTTGTAGAACAATTGAATTCGAGTTGGTACTTTTCGTGTGAGGGCTGCAATGACTTCATACATTTCCTCCTCTTTAATTTTGAACGCCTTTGCAGCATCCTTGGTCGACCACGGCACTGTGTGAAATTCACTTTTCACGAGCCACTTGAGCACTTTTTCTTCAGTAGCGGTCAACTCATCGGACATACACCTCCGAATCGTCGAGGGCTCAAAATTGCACCGATGAAATATGTTGCTTACATAGCAACCATTCGTCGACAACATTCCTCTGGTTCAATAGCACCATCGAGCAATGTGTTGAGGGCTTTTGTGAAGGGTATGTTCAAGTTCAAATCTTGAGCACGCTCGGAAAACATTCGTGCTGCACGAACACCTTCAGCAACCATGTGCATCTCCTCAAGGGCTTGTTCGAGGGTCTTTCCAGAGCCTAATTTTTCGCCCATCGTTCTGTTTCTTCCAAATGGGGATGTTGCGGTCACGTAGAGGTCACCTAATCCGGCCGGACCAAATGCGACCTCCGGCTTGGCACCCAATTCAGCGAGGAGAAGGCATCCTTCCTTGAATCCTGACATGAAAATGGCTGCTTTCAGGTTATCTCCTCCCAAATCACCAACTTGCTTGAGTCCATCAACAAGACCACATGCAAGGGCAACGACATTTTTGAACGCCCCCCATAATTCTGCCCCGACTGGATCGGATGCAGGTTTGAGGATAAATGTCGACGTACTCAACGAATCAGCGAGTGACTTCGCAACTGAACGGTCCTCAGAGGCTACGAGTGCCGTCGTCATCACACCTTTTGCCGCTTCAGGAGCGATTGTTGGTCCAGTCACCACAGCAAGCGTGTTGGCCTTTCCTGCTTCCTCGAGCATGGATTCAATCGATTCGGATATGAGTTTGTTCCCAGGCGCGAGACCTTTTGCTAAATCGAGCAAAACATGACTTGGTCGAAGGTAAGGAATAACATCGACAACAACGTCGAGGATGACAGAAGATGGGACGGCGAGAACAATGATTTCAGAACCATCAAACATATCCTCAAGTCGCATGCTCACATCAAGCCCAGGAAGTTCAACATCTGGCAGATATTTTGTGTTGATGCTGCTTGACATGATTGATTCATAGACATCTTGTTCAATGGTCCAACCCTTGACTTTGTGCCCTTCCAACAACCACATACGGGCAATTGCAGTTCCCCAATTACCTAAACCAAGCACCGATATATGAGCCATAGGAATCAAATCAACGCTATGGCGTAAGTATTTACCATTTCCCACTCAAGTTGTGCTCAACATGTTGATTTTGACACGTTGAGAGGGGTATCAGAAGAGGTCATCATCGTCTTCATCGAAGTCAAAGACATCATTTGATTCGACTTTTTCAGAGGTTTTCTTCTTGTCTTGTTTCTTTGCCTTTGCTGGTGCCTTGACCGGTTCTGGTTCCGCAGGTTCTTCTGGCTTTTTGCGAAGTTCTGCTTGTTCTTTTTCTCGTGCTTCCAACTCTTCAGGGGATGTTCCGGCTTGGAGTGCGAGAGCTTTTCGACGGTCTTCACGGGCCTTGCGTTCAAGTTGCTTGTGCTTTGCTTTCTCGATGCATTGCATCATGTACATTGCATCGTGTTCGAGAAGAGGTGAGTCTGAGATGAGTGTGATGTCAAGCCATCCACCATCTTCGACAATGAATTCGGCAAGAGGCTCAAAGTTGAGATCAGATTTTTTGATTTGAGTGTAATGCAATGCGTTTCCACTACGATGTTCGACCCCGGAAAAATGGCAGTAGAATTCCTTGGTTCCTATGGTCTCTCTAACTTGGTCAAACAATTCGCCGTAGTCTTCGGAGGTTCGCATTTGGCCATGCCCTCGTGCGTGAATATGTGCTATGTTGAGCACAGGAATCGTTCCTTCAACATGGTTCACAACTTCGAGAACTTCTTCGAGGCTTCCCCACAATTCTTGACGGCCAGATGTTTCAATGCCGATTTTAGATGGCTGACCATCCTTGATCCAAGGAAATACCGGGAATTCATCTTCGTCATCGTTCCATATCTCGTGAACTCTGTCGACGATGCCAGTGAACACATTTGCAACGTGTTCGTTTGCATCTTGGGTTCGGCCAAATTCGCCGTAATGTCCCACATGCAGTGTTACATGCTGTGCATTGATGGTCCTAGCTGCTTGTAACGTCGCTTCGATTTTTGCAAGGGAACGACCTCGTTGCACTCTGTCGCCCAGGAGTTCAGAATAATACGGCCCATGGATATTCATTTCCATTTCTGCTTTGTTTGCAAGCACCCCTGCCTGCCAGTATTGCTCAAAATGTTGTGGTGAGACCATTCGCACGGTTTGAATTTCCATTGTTTCGAGACCGAGTGAGATGATGTCATCCATTCCTTCAACGATTGTCCGTCCTTTACAGGACAATGGAACACCAGCCGGTCCAATTTTTACGCCCATCTACCCACCTCCGCGAAACATAGCCAATAGGTGTCCTAACATAATTGCTTTCTGTCCGTCGCCTCAGTTTTTGCTATATTTCTACTCAAATCCGAATACGACTCTTCATGAAGGAGGTGTTTCACGCATGGTCATGAATGCCTCAGTTCAGGCAGCTCTCGATGCCTTTGCCCAAGGCCTGCCTGTCTGCTTGTTTGATTCGGAGAAGCGAGAGGGTGAGACTGACCTTCTTTTCTTAGCGGAAAAAGCACAGCCAGCAACCATGCGTCAATTGAGAAAAGATTGCGGAGGGCTTCTTTTCCTTGCCATAGGCCACGAAGTTGGTGACATATTCGGCCTTCCGTTTTTACAAGATTTACACACTGAAGAACAAGCAACAGAACAACATCCAGTTCTCAGCCACCTCATTACACACGATCTCAAATACGATTCCCGTTCTGCGTTTACACTCTCACTCAATCATCGAAAAACGTACACCGGTATCACCGACCATGACCGAGCATTAACCACAAGACGCTTCGCAGAATTGACGAAAGAAGTGACTGAGGCAGGTCGGAGTCAAGATGAGGCTATGGCTTTGCTCGGTGAGGAGTTTAGGACTCCGGGCCATATCCCTGTTTGCCGAGAATCTCCTGGCGGACTTGCTATGCGGCAAGGTCATACCGAACTCGCAGTCGGTCTCGCCCGCCTTGCAGGTGCAACACCCGTTGTCATTGGAGCAGAAATGCTTGAGCCGGAGGGCGATTATGCCCTTTCCGTTGGTGAAGCAGAACACTGGGCAAGTGAACGAGGAATACCGTTTTTGCACGGTGCAGATGTCATTCAAGCATTGGGTCTATAGAAAAATGAGGTGATTCGATGAAGCGTGTGATGGCCGTCGGCGTCTTCGATTTACTCCACGCTGGGCATCTTCATTATCTCGAGCAGGCAAAACAACTCGGTGACCATCTCACTGTCGTTGTCGCCCATGACGACACTGTTCGTATGCGAAAACATGACCCTGTCACACCGCATGAACTTCGATGTCGAATGGTGGCAGGACTCAAACCTGTTGATGAATCGATTATCGGAAACCCCCCCAGCCAGCCAATTTTTGATATCTTGCCAATCGTACAACCCGATGTTATTGCTTTGGGTTACGACCAAGAGCACGCGGAAGAATCGATTCGATCGAATCTTGCTGAACGCGGTTTTGGCCACATACACGTCACTCGCGTCGAAGGATTATCAGACGATTTGGACGGCACCCGAAAAATCATCGCACGAATCATTGAGCGTGCTAGAAAAAATGGAGATGAATGACATGTTCACCGGTATTGTGCAAGGTGTTGGATTGGTCAAAGATGTCACAGAACATGCATCGCATAGAACGATTCTCATCGAAATCCCAAATGTAGAGGGCTTGCAAACCGGAGCAAGCGTTGCTATTGATGGCGTCTGCCTCACCGTCGTTTCTTTCGAAAACAACGATGTAAAGTTTGATGTCATCGAAGAAACACTTCGCCGAACCACGCTCGGCCAACTGTCTGAGGGCTCAAGGGTCAATGTGGAGCGTTCCCTCAAATTTGGTGATGAAATTGGAGGACATCTCCTCTCAGGTCACATCATGGATACAGGTGAAATCGTCGAAGTCAACAACCAAGGCGATACGATGGATGTTTGCCTCAATGTATCTGATGAGGTCAGCCAGTACATCATGGAAAAGGGATATGTGGCCATCAATGGTGTTTCACTCACCATCGGTCGATGTGAAAACAACACGTTCTGGCTTCACCTCATACCTGAAACACTCAACCTCACAACCTGCGATGCTTTTGTGGTTGGTCAGATGACAAATATTGAAATTGATTCGACCACACAGACTATTGTTGCGACAGTCAAACGTACATTAGGAAAGTGAAACCATGCGAAAAATCTCAATCGTTTGTGCAAGTTACCATTTGGAAGAAATCGAAACAATGCTCACATTTGCAAAACAAGAATGTGCGACAAACAACATCGAAATTGCGGACATTGTGTGGGTTGCAGGCTCATTTGAACTCCCTCTCGCCCTTTCTCGTGAAATCCAAAAGAAAGGCATTCATGGAGCGGTCTGTTTAGGTGTCATCGAAAAAGGGGAAACCGGTCACGGAAATGCCATTGGAGCAAGTGTCTTTTCAAAACTTCTTGATTTACAAATCGAGCACAACAAGCCCATCGGCCTCGGTATTATCGGTCCTGGAGCAACGCCGGAGCAGGTCGAACCTCGACTAGAACACCACGCTAGAAACGCCGTTCAAGCACTGCTCTCATTCTTTTGACGTCGTTCTCGAACGAGAATAATCGTCCACAATAGGCCGAGTGCACCGACGTTTGAAAACCAAACAACAGGATTGGACCACCGCACACCGTCGTACATTGCGTCTGAGAGCGGGAACAACACGGGTGTAGGGAAGAATTGGAGTGTATGTGTTGGAATGTCGAGCAGAATGTGAACGTACCAGGGTAGCCATAGCCACATCGCTAGTTTGAGCGGATTTCCACGACTCTCCTCCTCAAAGTGCTGTTCGAATTTACTTCCAGAAAAGCGTTTGAAAAGGAGGTAAGAGAGAAGGAAGGCGAGGGTGACGATCACTGCACTGTGGCTGAATTGGTAGATGTCCCAAGCGATAGCAGGAAAGTCGGATGTCAGCGTGGTATCATCCACGCTTGTGCGTTCAATGCCGTACATGAGGCTGTAAATACCTGAAGGAATGAATGCGAGAAGGTCGGGTAGCACGCCCATAGGACCCGAAATTTTCCAATTGACTCGCTTTCGGGTGGAGAGAACACCCCATAGCCAATGAGAGAGGACGTCCATGTGCAAAGCGACCATAAGGGCGTTCTTCAATCCGACCCTTTGAATTGACACACCGTGCCGAATGTCTATGGTACACTATGTTCTCGTCATGATATGGGATAATATCCATCCTCAAGATTAAAAGACTCAATCTCCCTGCTCAATTCGACGCTCATGACCGAAGTACGAAATGTCATCATTATTGGTTCTGGACCAGCAGGCTACACAGCTGGATTGTATGCTGCACGTGCTATGCTCAACCCCCTCATGTTCGCTGGCTATATGTCCGGTGGTCAGTTAATGCTTACTAGCGATATAGAGAACTTCCCCGGCTACCCTGAAGGCATCGGCGGACCCGAGATGATGATGCAACTTCGAGAGCAAGCCGAACGCTTTGGCCTTGAAGTCCAAGACCGAAATGTCGAGAGCGTCGATATGTCAAAACGCCCATTTTCCGTTCACCTCGAAGGCGAGGAATTCCTTGCCCATTCACTGATTATCTGCACAGGAGCCGAATCGATTTGGCTCGGAGCACCTGGCGAGCAAGAACAAAAAGGCCGAGGTATTTCCACGTGTGCCACATGCGATGGGGCATTCTTCCGCAACGAAGAGGTCATCGTCGTGGGCGGTGGCGATTCTGCGTGCGAAGAGGCAACGTTCCTCACTCGATTTGCAAGCAAGGTGACCTTGGTTCATCGAAGTGAGACCTTCCGTGCTTCAACCATCATGTACGACAGGGCTGCAAACCATGAGAAGATCGAAATCAAAACATTCCGCCAAGTCAAAGAGTGGCTTTCGGATGACAAAGGACTTTCAGGTGCCATTCTCGAAGACCCAAGAACTGGTGAAACCGAAGAGATTTCAGCGACGGGAGCATTCATTGCTATCGGCCATAAACCGATCACCTCGTTCCTTGAAGGTCAGGTTGAAACCGATGAAAACGGCTACATCCTTCACAAATCTCACACGATGACCTCTGTACCGGGCGTGTTTGCTGCAGGTGACGTCGTCGATACTCGCTACAGGCAAGCCATCACCGCTGCAGGTATGGGCTGCCAAGCAGCGATTGACGTCGAAAAATGGCTCGAAGAACAAGACATCGGACACTGAACCGGTATCGGTGCGTTCAAGAAAGCGAGCCCCGAGGCTCGCCCATGGTCGATGTTGTTCGCTTCGCCCGACACATCTCGCTTCCCGAGGTCGGCATCGAAGGCCAACAACGGTTGCTCGATAGTCGAGT
>CAZTGO010000002.1:30161-136045 GCA_964613395.1 uncultured Candidatus Poseidoniales archaeon
GTCGATGGTACAGATAATATCCCAACACGGTATTTTATCGATGATGTCTGCCGACTGTACGGCAAACCGTGGGTCTATGGCTCAATTTTTCAGTTTGAAGGCCAAGTGAGTGTGTTTAACCATGAGAATGGTCCAGTGTACCGTGATTTGTTTCCGGTACCGCCACCGCCTGAGGCTATTCCATCGTGTGCAGAGGCAGGTGTGTTTGGTGTTCTTCCCGGCGTCATCGGTTCATTACAAGCGACAGAGGTCATCAAAATCATCATCGGACTCGGTGAGGTCTTGGCCGGTTCTCTCCTCGTGTACAACGGTCTTGACACAACCTTCCGCCACCTCAGGTTTGAGCCATCCGATGAGCGACCAGATGTTTCGGACATGGATGAGGCTCGGCAATTGTTTGCTCAAGCATGTGGCCCAACCAGAACCACAAACAATAGAGATTTAGTACAAGAAGCGGAAGCCCCGACCATGTTCAATCAAATTACTGCAGCAGAAGTACGTGAAAAAAGAGATGCTGGTTGGGATTATCTCCTCATTGATGTTCGGTCTCATGGCGAACACGATCAAGCGAGAATCAAGGGGAACAACGGCAATATTCCTCATGATTCAATTCTCAACCACCTCGACGAGATTCCACAAGACAAAGACATCGTGCTTCATTGCCAAGGCGGTATGCGTTCCGAGGTTGCAATTTACGCTCTTATGAAAGAAGGATTTGATGCATCCAAACTCTACAACCTCACAGGCGGCCTCATGGCATGGGCCAACGCTTTCCCAGAAGATATTGAACAATAACAATCAACTCGTGCGAGAAGTTGAAGGTGAGGTTCACCCTCCTCGGTGACTGGAGGTATGCTGTGTCCCGAATAATCGTCGCCGACGAAAACGAAGGGCGACGCAATCTCCTTGCCAACACATTTGAGCGAAGCGGGATGCAAGTCACGAGGACATCAACCCTTCAGCAAATGCAAGGAACGGCTCTAAGTGTGATGCCTGAAGTCGTTCTTTTGGAGGCGGAGTGGGCTGGTCAAGACATTTTTGACGTGTGTCAACAATTGAATTCAAATCCACAGTTCAAAACCCAAACCCGTATTGTCGTTCTCTCAAGAACGACGAGCCCTGACTACCTCCAACAAGCTGCGATGTCAGGGGTTGCTGAGGTCATTGCAAAACCAATTGACATGAATTTTTTGATCTCTCAATTGCAACGCCATATGCAAAAGCAATTCGTTCCGCCACCAGCTCAAGTCATGCCACAAGGGCAACCCTCAACTGGAGGTATGTTTGGTGCCCCTATGCCCATGTCGCAAGCGACACAAATTCAGGATACTGAATGGGCAATGCCAATGCTGAAGCAACTTGTTGAGGGTGGTAAAGTCAACGATGAGATGATCGCTGATATCTACGCAAGCCTCGAAGAAGATGGCATCATCTCGTCCGATGAAGAAGAAGCACCTCAACTTAGCGTGTATGTTCTTCAAAATGCACTTCGGTTTGCCTTGAACAACCTTGTTGGTGCCACTCCAACTCAACCGGAAACGCCTAAGCAATCCAAAGAATCTGATGATGAGAAAACATCTCCTCAAACCTCAAACCAACCCACAATTGAATCACTCACTCGAAAAAACAAACTTGGCCAGTCCCCTTCAGCAGGTTCGACGTTGGCCGATGCCGGTGGTAGCATGGAGGATATCCTGCAAAAACAAGCCGATGATATCGCTCGTGATGTGGAGCAGACCATGGACAAAATTCTCGAAGAACAACCAGAATTTGTTGCAATTCTCGAAGATGATGAACGGGTTCCTGTTGACCCAGAGGTGCTCAATTTGAGTCGACTGACCTATGATTATCTTGAATCATTATTTGAGCAATTGCTTCGTAAAGGTGCTGTATCAGATATTAGCCTCCTGACTCAAATTGAAGACGGTGCGACGATGATTCGTGATGTGTTATCCTCCCTTCCTCGAGGTGAAGAAGAGTGAACAAGAACCTCGAGCGTCGTCGAAAACTAGCCTACACCGCACTTGTTTGGGCATTTTTCGTGAACTTCCTTGGTTATGCTTTCATTGTTCCAATCTTGCCTTCTTGGCAGGTTCAATTTGGTTTCAATGCGACGCAGGCAACATTGCTCGTTTCACTTTGGGCTGTTCCAATGTTTTTGTTTGGTCCATTAACAGGCCGGTTGACTGACAAAATTGGTGCAGGCAGGACAGTCTTTTTTTCGATGGTCTTCCTATCTGGTTCAGGGGCATTGTATCTAATCGCTACCGAAGAACTGGTGCCTCGAGCCTTTACTGTTCTCGCTGCTGCTAGATTGATTCACGGTGCATCTGGAGCGGCCATCATGACCGCAGGTCTTGCCTCAGCCTCGCAATTATGGCCAACGAATTTTGGCGAACAAGCAGGTAAACTTCTCGCCATTGCAACGATAGGTGGGTTGCTTGGTCCGGTCGTCGGCGGTGTGTTGTTTGAATACGTTGATTCAGGGGCGTTCCTGTTTTTAGCCGGGGCTACAGCCGCAGTCATTCCTCTTGTGTGGTATGCGAGTCCAGCAATCGGCAAGTCCCAAACGCCGACTCAGGGCAATGTATCGATCAAAGTCTTCATCACCAATCCAGTGCTCCTACGTGTCGGTATTTTGTTGATGGTGACGACCATTGCTACCGGTGCCCTTGAAGCCGGCGTACCACTGTTCTTGAGCGATGAACTTCAATTGGGCTCGGCGATGATCGGAGCGGTTCTGCTTGTCATGGTCCTCATGCAAGGGGTTGGTTCGCTCGTTTGGGGTAAATTGGTCGATAAGAGAGGGCCGACGAGGTACATGGTTATCGGATGGTCGCTTGTTGTCGCTTCACTTGCAGGCGTCGGAGTATTTGGTTGGAAACTCGAAGGCGTAGCGGCTATTGCGAGTATGATTCTCCTTCTCGGAATCTTCCAATATTCAATTGCTGCTGCCCAGATACCAATGCTTCCTATGATCGATACCGCTGCAACACAGGCATGTGGTGAGGGGAATCCTGGCCTTGCGTTTGGAGCATTTGGCACTGCATGGGCTGCAGGAACAATTCTTGGTCCACTTCTCGTTGGCCCTGTGTACGATATCTCAAATTCATGGCCTCTCGCCCTTGGATTGTTGGCCGTTCCTGCTACATTCGCTCTTATCATGACCCTTCGAAACAAGGAGATGTTGCACGATTGCTATGCTTCGGTGATGGAAGAACGAGTGAGTGAGTTAGAATAGACAACATCCACACAATATCTGCGAAGGGTAGTTTTGAAACAGGTCTCTACTTGGCCATGGTTGGGTGGGAAGATGGAATCTGGACGAATGCCTCCGATGTTCGGAAACGATTGGCAACCAGAACAGCCACTACAATTCTATAGACCATTGCATAAAAAAGGTGCAAAAGAAGAATGCATCGCATTTGTCTCGCAACAATATCCTTCATACATTCACCTTGTCGCTACAGTCTGGAATCATCTTGAAGAAAATGAGCCAGACCAGTTTGAAGGTGATTCTTGGCACGAATTTTCGATACGGTTTGTCGAAGCACTTGGACGTGAGGCTTCGCTTCAGATGTCCTCACAAGTTGAATCAATGCTCGATGTTGAGGTCATTCCTCGACGAAGTTTACAAGTTCACACCGAACGACGTCTCGGGTATTTCTTGCTCGATGTCCGTTTGATGCTCAGGCGCCTCGCCCATTACATGAGTGTCACACTCGAACAGCGCATGGAATGGCAGCGCCTTATGGTTCGAACACGTGAACTGGACTCCAGTCTCAAGACAATATTCACAGAGGGTGTTGAGACTCCTGATGGATCGATGTTTGGTGGAAAGGGCTTCCGTTCCACATGGCAAGAGGGGGTTGTCGCCGTAGGTACAGCACTCCAACGTGTCATTGACAATCCAAGGGATGCAACACCCGTGGAAGGCTACGATGGTGACCTCGTCGCCCCAATGATTCGAGATATTGGTCTAGGGCTCGCTATGGGTGATACACCGCTCGATGTGATGGCAGCCAACCTCGGAAAAGTCGACTCAAATCAAAATGGAGGTTGGGCAGATGGTGGTGGTCGAGATCTACATGTCGGTGCATGGCATGTTGGTGTTTTACCACCGACAGCACCGCTTCCTATCGCAAGCTCAACCATGACAGGTCTTGCATTTGCTGCTTGGCGAAAAGGTCAGCAACGATTTCATGTCGCTTGTATCGGCGAAGGTGCTTCTTCGAGTGGAGAATTTTGGGAGGCGATGAATTTCGCTGGGACCCGTGGATTGCCTATTACCTACATCCTTCAAAACAACCAAATCGCACTTGATACGCCTTCGTACAACCAATCGGGTGTCGAGATTTGGGCTGACAAAGCGAAAGCCATGGGTTTTCCTTCCTGGACCATCGATGGCTCTGACCCAGCGGCGTGGTATGCATCTACGGCGGTTGCGAGGGAGTTTGCGCTCGGTGGAGGAGGGCCAACCCTCATTCACGTTGAAACAATGCGAGGGTGTGGGCATGCTCATCATCACGATGATTTGTACCTCGGAAACCAGTCAGGCACACCGCCAGGATATGTCGATAGAGAACTCCTCGCATACTGGGAAGCCAAAGACCCAATACCTACCCACCGGTCCCTTCTTCTACAGTTAGGGGTTGGTGAAGAAACGCTTCTTGCTATGGAATCCGAAGAACATCAATCTGTTCAAGAGGCGTATCAAAAATTGCATGATATGGCTTGGCCTGAACCGGAGACAGTAACAAAAGGCGTGACAACAATTCACGATGCTGACACCCATTCGATGCATTTGCAACGCATACGATCGGACGTCCCAATGACACTCATCGAGCCATCCATTGATGAACTCAACTATGCTGAAAAAGGTGGATGGACCTATGCAAGAGCCATTCAACAGGCAATGGTCGATATTGCCACATATTTTGGCAACGATTGTGTCTTCATCGGCGAGGACATGGAAGTTGCTGGAGCTTTTGGTATGAACATGGCTCTCAAAAATGCAGGATTCCAACATCTCCTCGTCGACATGCCGCTCTGCGAGGCAGCAATCGTTCACACTGGTACAGGTGCAGCCTTGAGTGGTATGCGCTCAATGGTTGAAATCCAATTTGGTGGTTTCGCAGCACTCGGGTTCAACGCACTCGTCAACAATGCAGCCATGCTTCGCTGGCGATGGGGCGCGGATTGCCCAATGACAGTCCGGATTCCTCTTGGAGCCAGAACACGCTCTGGTCCGTTTCATGCCAACATGATTGAATCATGGTTCTCAAATGACCCTGGACTCATTGTGTTGGCTCCGGGCACACCACAAGATGCCTATGATTTGCTCGTTGAAGGAGCCCACCTCAATGACCCAGTGCTTTTCCTCGAACATATCGGATTGTACGGTCTACGAGGTGGAAAAACCGGCTGGGGTATGAACATCAATCAAGTCGTGGATACGGAATCCGTCAAAACAGCCCTTTCAAAGTCCGAAGCATACAAAATTGGAAAAGCTGCTTGCATTCGTCAGGGCGACGATTTAACGCTCGTTACTTGGGGGGCGATGGTTCACATCGCGAAAGAGGTTGCAGAGCAACTTGGTGACCAGGGCCATTCGATCGAAATCATCGACCTTCGCACATTACTTCCGTTTGATGCGAGCACCTGTGTTGCATCGGTACACAAAACGGGAAGGCTTGCAGTTCTTCACGAAGCGCAGTGGACCGGTGGGCTTGGTCACACGATTCAAAGCAGAATTCTCGAGGAGTGCTTCTTCAATCTCGAATCTAAACCGGTTGTGATTGGTGCACTCGACACACCAGTTCCATTTTCACCACCACTTGAGAATCACACCATACCATCTGTGGAACATGTAAGCAATGTGTTACAAGCGTTGCTCAATACGGAGTGAATCAAAAACCATCGTGATAACAATCAATAAGGAAGTGCTGATAGTATGGGTATGGAGAATGAGTCCAGTGCAATGGGCATACCTCAACTTCTCCTCAACAAAGTGATATTCATCAATGGTACACTCTTTGTTGCTTTATTCATTATGGAGCAAACTGCAAAAGACCATTTGGTGCTTTCTTTGATTTTCCTAGCACTCTCTTTGATGCTCCTCATCAAGTCCGCCGATTTCTTCATCGAAGGTGCCAAAGGCCTTGCTCTTCGAGCAGGTCTACCTGAAGTGGTCATCGGGCTCACTATCGTGTCCATTGGAACCTCGCTACCTGAGATTCTCGTCACATCTGCTGCAGCCGTGGATATTCCAGAAAATCCACAAATTGCTGACCTTGCGATTGGAGGAATTTATGGCTCAATCCTCGTTCAAATTTCTCTCATACTTGGGGTTGTAGTGGCTATTCAAGGGGTCAAAATCCGTCCGTCTTGGCTCAAGCGAGATGGTATGATTATGCTCGCTTCGATTGGTTTGCTCACACTTTTCCTCTTCACTGGGTCTACCTTGACACGAATTGAAGGATTTATTCTTGCCTTCTTGTATTGTATGTACGTTGCATGGTTGCTCAATCACCGAGATGAAATTTTGGAGGAAGAGGGGATTGATTTTGATGGCGAAGTCACCGGATCTAAGTGGTCGACGGCATCGTACTCCGTCATGGTTGTTGTGGGGCTTGTTCTCGCATTGTTTGCTGCTCATTACCTCGTCACGATTGCAAGCGACATTGCCATCAAATTAAGCGTGCCACACGCAGTTGTTGGAACGACTGTTTCAGGCTTGGGCACCTCACTTCCAGAATTGACAATTGCTCTTATGGCCGCCAAGAAAAGCGAAGGTGTGGCCATTGGGACGCTCATCGGCTCCAACATTACCGACCCTCTCTTCTCCATTGGAATCGCCTCCATGGTGCACGAATTACCACTGACAGAGGCAAGTTATGGTTTGACCATGTACATCATTATGCCAATGACGTTTGTGTGTACCTTGTTCGCACTGTTTTTCATGCGTTCCAAGTATGAACTCAAAAAGAACGAAGGCTTTGCACTTATTTTTGTGTATTTGATCTTCCTCGGCCTTCTTTACGCTGAACATACAGGCATTATCAATGTGTGATGTGATGGTATGGCCGAAAATGAATCGAGCAGTTTTCAACCTGTTTCATCCATAAGCCAACAACAAATCCAAGACATGGAAGCACGGATCGCTAAACTTGAGCGAACAGTCGATGAAATGACCAACAGTCAAGTACAATCTACGCCAACAAAACCTATCACTCAAGAAGATATTGTCAATGTGTTGAATGTTGCTTCTTCGATACTTGGTGCTGCATGCATATTATTTGCAGGTTTGCTATGGATTGATATATTTGTATTCAATTCATCACCGAATACAAATAGTGCGAATTTTGACTTGTCACTTATCTGGTTTTTTTCCGGCCTCCCATTGCTTATGTTTGGTTGGTTCAAAGGTTTTTCAAAAATTGTTACGTTCAAGTCAGAAGAAACATAAATTTCATTTTTTACCTTTCATCACTGTGCTTCGACCAAAGAAGAAAGATAATTCCTCATAAATGAGAGTCGTTTAGCAATGTCATGGTCGACTTCCAGTTGGATGAAACCCAAACCATGCTCAAGGAACTCGCAAATGAGTTCGTTATCGATGAGGTACGACCTCACGCAGAGCACTGGGACCAAGAATCGATATACCCTCTTGAGGCGATTAAATCCGCTCACGAAATGGGTTTGCTCAATCTGCATATCCCTGAACAATATGGCGGCCCGGGCTTTGGGTCAATGGAAGAAGTCCTTGTGAACGAAGAACTCGCTTGGGGCGACCCAGGGTTTGCTACAGCAGCATATGCCACAGCTCTCGCCAGTGCTCCAATTATCACCGGTGCAACCGATGAGCAAAAAGAAGTCTGGCTCCGCAAGATTGCTGAAGAAGGGGCCCTCGCCTCCTATGCCGTTACTGAACCTGAGGCCGGTTCAGATGTAGCAGCCATCAAGACAACGGCAATCAAAGACGGTGATGAGTATGTCATCAATGGCTCAAAGATGTGGATCACCGGTGCAGGCTATGCCGACTTCTTTTTCGTTCTTGCAAAAACAGACCCAGATGCTGGTTACCGAGGCATGTCGGGTTTTATCGTGGAGAAAGATGCTGAAGGATTTTCCCTTGGAAAAAAGGAAGGCAATATGGGTCAACGATGTTCAGACACTCGTTCAATCACATTTGATGATGTTCGTGTGCCAGCAAACCATTTGATTGGCGAATCCGAATCGGGTGGATGGATGAACGCTATGAAGGCCTTTGATATGAGTCGTCCAAATATCGCAGCACACGCCACAGGGCTTGCAAGAGCGGCATTTGAACACGCATTGCAATATTCCAATGAACGCAAAACATTTGGAAAACCCCTCCACCAACACCAAGCCGTTCAATTCATGCTCGCAGACATGAAAACCAAAATCGAAGCTGCACGATTGCTCACATGGAAATCAGCACAAGAATTCGACCAAGGTATTCGTAATACTGAATCAGCCGCCCACGCGAAACGATTCGCAGCCGACATTGCAATGGAAGTTACAACCGATGCGGTACAAGTCTACGGTGGCTATGGATATTCAGAAGAATATCCAGTGGCGAGGCTGATGAGGGGTGCCAAAGTTATGCAAATCTATGAGGGCTCATCTCAAGTTCAACGGATGATCATTGGGCGAGAGATGACGAAATCGCTTGAATGAAGGACAGGGCTGCGATGCAGGTTCCCCGTCAATCCAAAGATGTTCCTGTACTGGTGCTCGCTGCAGGAGCATCGAAGCGATTGGGTCAACCAAAAGCACTTCTTCCACTTGAACAAACAACGCTCATCGAATGGGTGTGCATCCGTCTTGAAAGGGAAGGATTTCAGCACATCATTGTCACGCGTGAAGAATTAACTAAAGCGATTCGAGCCAAAAAAAGTCAGGGTATTGTCATCGTTAACCCAGACCCAGAACGAGGACGAATGAGCAGCATCAAAGAGGGGCTGAATCATCTCGTTCAATCAGGACATCCATTGTCTAATGGCCTTGTCATTGCACCGGTTGACCGACCTGGTTGGCCGAATAATGTCCTTCATCGTTTGATTCAATCCAACACATCATCTTCGTTACGATGGAACAATCGTGGCGGGCATCCAGTGTACATACACCATTCCGATATCGACAAACTTTTGCAAGCACATGACGATGTGCCACTGCGTGAATGTGTGATGTTTTCTTCACTTGAGGTTGAGGCACCTTTTTTGCACATCAACATCGATACACCAAGCGATATCGAAGCCCTCGAACGATTCTACAACGAACTTCAAAATCAACCAAGCAAATCCATATGAAAGAACGTCATGAGGAGCGGATATGACCGCAAAGGTACTGTCGTGGGGGTTAGAGCAACTCCATGAGGGCCATCGCGTCGTCGTCGCATCTGTCCTTCAGGTCAAAGGAAGCGTTCCAGGCAAAGTTGGTGCCCGACTTGCTTTGTCGCAAGGCGAAACTGAACCGTTCGGAACAGTTGGTGGAGCAGGGCTTGAGATGAACGTCATCAAGCGATGTCGTGAATTGTTGGAAGAAGAGCATTCAGCATACGGAGAACTTCACACCTATGGTCTAAACAAAGGAGCAAAAGGGTTTGAGGTGACACCACTCGATTCATTGTGTGGTGGACAAG
Source organism: uncultured Candidatus Poseidoniales archaeon (assembly GCA_964613395.1). Lineage (GTDB taxonomy): Archaea > Thermoplasmatota > Poseidoniia > Poseidoniales > Poseidoniaceae > Poseidonia. The sequence continues at coordinate 39,829 of CAZTGO010000002.1, forward strand.
TCACAATTTCCTTCGAAGTGCTCGTACCCTCTCCGCATGTTTTGCTGCTCGGCGGAGGGCATTGCGCCCAAGCTTTGGCTCCACACATTACTCTGCTCGGATGGGACTATTCAGTTCATGATTCTCGAGATGAATATGCAAACAAAGCACTGTTTGGTGATGCTCGGGAGGTTCACTGTTCATCCGTCGAGGACTTTTTTGCTACCTTGAGCGGTGCTCACATATCGAGATATTCCGAAATTCTTCTTTTAGGTCATGATTGGCAAGAAGATGAAACAAGACTCATCACCTTGCTCAATACCCTTCAGCGATTTGAACAAGAAACGGATGCTGTGTTTACACGGCCTCATATTGGCGTCATAGGAAGCCGTTCCAAATGGAATGCGTTTGAAAAGAAGTGTCAGGATGATGGCATTTCACAGTCGATCATCAATCGTGTACAGTGCCCGATAGGACTCACTGTTGGTGCCGAATCGCCTGAAGAGATTGCAATCGCGGTGTTGGCAGATATTCTTTCCCGATACAAAAAAGTTGAACCGACCTCAGCATCATGGAGGCAAACCTATCGTTCTACTTGAAGAGAAGGCTACGATAAAATTTCAGTTCTTCAATCGATTCGAGAATATCATCTAATGCGAGATGGGCAGCCTTCTTTGAAAATTTCTTTTCAGTTGGATACCACCGTCGAGATAATTCTTTTATTGTAGAGACATCTATCATTCTATAGTGCAAATATTCAACGAGACGGGGCATTTCTTTCTGTAAAAATTGGCGGTCATTCCAGACGCTGTTTCCGCACAAAGGACTTACGCCTTCCTTCGTCCACTGCTTGAGGAAATCGATCGTCTGTTGCTCAGCATCTTTGCAAGTAACCCCTTCATTTCGAATTCTATCGACCAGTCCACTTCGATGGTGGTGAAGTGTGTTCCATTCATCCATGCCAGCAATCAATGCATCATCCACCTTAATCGCAAGATTTGGCCCTTGTGCGATAATGTTGAGTTCACCGTCTGTGATGACGGTTGCAATTTCGATGATCGATTCTCTCTCGATATCTAAACCCGTCATTTCGAGGTCAATCCAAACAAGCGGTGGATGGGGTTCATCCATGTTCTTTCACCGCTTAGATGCTACAAACCATATCTGTTCCGCAGCACAATGGTGACTTAATTTTCCCGCAACCATTCGGGCATTTTGCGATGGAGACTTTCGTTCCATCTGCTTTCTCGATCGTGTCTGGCACGAGGTCACTCTCGCACGATGCACACTTCATTCCAATTACTCCCATACCGCATGATGAACATGAATACTGAATCATGTTCCCTCCTGAGATTGAAGGTGTATATCTTTTCCTCAATCCAATTTTGGCAAACTAAGATTCAATGGGTTGAAAATCTCCACCGTGTTCGGTTGAAATGAGGGAGTTCAATGTTCCATAAGATTCTCACAAGTTTTTGCCTCTTGTTGTTCGTTTTGCCTTTGGTCGGATTTTTGATGCCGGTAGGGGCACAATCCGTTGAACATGAAGCAATGTGGTGGGAGCACACGACCGTCGATAAGAACAAAAATAGAATTGGAGATATGATCGAAGTGCACAAAAATAGTCCATTCTTTTTGGACGAGGATGGTACATTACCGCTCATTATTGATTTCGACCGAACACCCACTGAAGATGACGTGCGACTTCTTGAGCGAGAAGTGGACTATCAGCACCAATTCATTCTCCGCCACATCGACGCTCTAGCAGGACGAATCCATGTTGACAAGATTTGGGATACGCTTGAACTTCCAGGTGTCGTTTTACTCGAACTTGATGGCATACTTGAGGTGGCGAATGGTGATGCAGCAGTCTTGCATGGTGTTGACCAAGCGTGGCAGCAAACCGGTTATGATGGTTCAGGAACAACAGTCGCCATCATCGATACAGGAATTGATGGTTTGCACGTATCCCTTGATGACCAAGATGACGACCCGTTGACCTATGACCCTAAAATCGTCGCGTTTTACGATGCAGTGAACAATGCAAGTGCAACAAATGGCACAGAAGTGTTCCCTTACGACGACCACGGTCACGGTACGCACTGTGCTGGAACAACCGCTGGTACTGGAGCACCTGATTTCGAGCACATGGGCATGGCACCCAAAGCGAATCTTGTGGGTGTTAAGGTCCTTGACGGCGGTGGTTCTGGATCCTTTGCAACCGTGATGGCTGGCATGCAATGGACAGTTGACCACAGGTACGAGTACAACATTCGAGTCGCTTCAATGAGTCTTGGAGGTCCAGGTGCAATCGAATGGACTTCATCCGAAGAAGACAGCGTGAACAGGTATGCAAACGAAATGGTAAGGGCTGGTATCGCTATGTTCATCGCTGCAGGAAACAATGCTGTTTCGGCTCAAATCGGAACACCTGGGTCTGCTGAAGATGTTATTACAGTTGGGGCTTTAGACAAGGATTCCTCGATTGCTATTTATTCAAGCCAAGGCCCAACAGAAGAAGGCCGAATTAAACCAAACATTGCTTACGTGGGATCGAATGTGATGTCCGCTGCAGCAAACACAGGTGATGGGTATGTTGCATTTTCAGGCACATCCATGGCCACACCAGGTGCCGCAGGTGTTGCCGCCCTCATGTATCAGGCAAATCCAGACCTCTCGCCGTTTGATATCCGAAACATCATGCAGGAGACATCAATGTACAGACAATGTCACTACATGGCAGCAAATGAGCCATGTGCAGAAGATTTGATTCCAAAGAACAGACAAAACAATGTGTATGGGCACGGCGAAGTGAGAGCTCTCGATGCTGTCATGGAAGCTGCACAACAAATGTACATGTTCGACAATTCCGTTCAAATCACATTAACATCTGAGACGACAGAAAGCGAACGTGTCGAACTGCGAACAATGGATGTCATTTCCTTTGAGATCAGTGAAGGTGTCGAATCAATTCAGTGGCGAAGCAATCATTTGAGGGACGATTGGTCAAATATACACTCCTACGAACATACGACAAACGCTGAATTGTCTGCTATCGATATTGCACATCAACTGGAGCACTTGCCCGGAATTGACCTTCAGGGAAACCACACCCTATCAATTCGAGGCATTATTGAAAACGGAACATCAACAGCTTCAACCCCAATAATGACGGTGAACGTCATGCTCATTGACGTGGATAAAAACGGAGAAAAGAGTAGCGAGGATGGTATGTTTTCATCGTCCGAAATGTTCACAGCAATTGGAATATTCGTTGCCGTCTTACTCGTTGCTTTGCTCGTCTTCGGTTATGCCTCCGACAAAGAGGAAGGCATTTTTGCAGGTAAAGACGCTGATATTCACTTCGACCAAGAGAACGATGCTTGAGATGCCTATGCAGCGTTGACTGCATCCCATTTCTTTTGGATCTCTGCGGAGTCATCGAGGCGACCTACATGAATTTCTAATATTTCACCATCAGAGGTGACAAAGGCAAGGGAGCCAGGGGATTTGATGTCCAATTCTTCTGCAACATCGGCACCTTTCATGAACACATAGGTTGAGAGATTAATGTTGGTCGCACCGGTCTCGTCATCATCATCATGTGCGTTTGCGGATTCATGCCAATCCTGGAGTGTGAGCCCGCCGGCATTTTCTGCAGGGTCCGTTGACATGACCAGAACTGGTAGTTCGGGGATAGCATCCCATAGAGCAAACATGGTTGTGTAGCATGGATTATTGCACCATTCTGCGGAGAACATCACAATGAATGGCGAGCCTAACATACGTCCATTATCGTATGTTTCATTATTGTCTCCTATCGAAGAGAAAGTAGGAAATGCTTGCATGGAAGTTTCATTCGATTCTTCACTTGTACACCCTGCTAAACTCGTCGATAAGAGGAGAAGCACGGTCAAAATAATGTTGTATCTCATGACATAACCTTCTGCTAAGGTCATTATTCAATCTATTGATAGTTCACGCATAATCTTATCATGTTCTTCTCGATGTCGAATCATGAGACTTCCTTTTTTGCTGAGTGTTGCCATTCTTCTCTCATGTCTTTTTTTTACCGTGCCAGTCTCAGCCCAAGAATCAAATGTCGATTGTGGACAAGGCGACGGAAATTCCACAATGGACCGAATTGGGTGCCTTGATACGGATGGAGATGGATGGTCGGACCCCGATGCAAATTGGACCATCGCTCAAGGAGCAGATGTGTGGTCAAACGACCCGCTTCGTTGGTCAGATACTGATGGCGATGGGCATTCGGACCAACTCGGAGATAATTTTGGCGACCACTGCCCAAGTATTTATGGAAAAAGTAAAGTCAAATTACGAGGATGTAGCGATATCGACAACGACTTCATACCAGACATATACGACGATGACGCAGACGGTGATGGGATTCGCAACGAACTTGAACGAGCAGCGTCTTCAGGCACAATTCTCTACGACCCATACAACCCCAACTCTGTTCCACCAGATGTTGACATGGATACAATACCTGATGTTCTTGATGACGACAATGATAACGATGGATGGCCAGATGATGTCGAACAAGACCGTGGCTCGGATTACCTCGATGGTTCAGAAACTCCTTTCAACATGTATTTGGGTATGAACACAGGATTTTTCTATCTCGGTGGTCTTGGTTTTACAACAGAGTATCAGGTTGACGAACCCGAATTTTCAGTCTCAGGCGTATCCGAAATTGTCTTTGAAGAATTGGTCATACCGCTCTTGTTGATTCCAATTTATTTGTCACTCTATTGGAGTCGTTCACAGAATTACAAACGGATTCTACGAGGTATAGAGCAATGTTTTGACCTCGATCAATTAGCGATGCTTGAACAAGACATCAATCGGGATGTGAAGAAAAGGAACATCAAGGTGTACCACGGTCTTGTGTTAAGAAACGCCATTGAAGAACGAGAAACCTTTCTCGGTAAAGAAGAACCAGTTTTTCGTAAGGAAGAAGAATGACATAAAATGTTAGGAAAATTCAATCATATCGACACCGAACAATCAAAGAGTGGAATCGACCGCAAAAGGATAGGCGGAAGGTATGGTTGGTGCAGAACATGTGGATATGCTCCCTCAACCAAACAATCAAATCTGGAAAGGTATCGTCAATGGTCAATCAGTTGAAACGTTAATTCCCTCAAATGCCGTTCTCCTTGATGTGCTTCGAGATAAGGTTGGCATGCTCGGTGTCAAACGTGGATGTGACCTTGGAACATGTGGCTGCTGCACTGTGATGGTCGATGGAAAACCCCAACTTTCATGCCTCACTCTAGCAGGTCAATGCAATGGAAAAGAAATCACAACAGTCGAAGGATTGGCCAGTCATGGGCACCTCGCACCTATTCAGGAATGCTTTGCCACATACGGAGGTTCTCAGTGTGGCTTTTGTACACCAGGTTTTCTCATATCTTCACAAGCACTTCTCAACGAAAATGACCAACCGACGAGAGAAGAAATAGCGTGTGCAATTGAAGGAAATCTTTGTCGCTGCACTGGATATCAACAAATCATCGATTCTATCGAAGCTGCAGCAGCAATGCAACGTGGCGAAACAGAACAGTCGCCGAAAGCAAGCGACCCACACCCAGATCCTCATCCTCAAGGTCCCGATGAACCCTCTATGCCCCCCGGAAACGCAAGGTGATGGTTGATGAGTGGAGGGTACAAACAACAGCCATCGAGCGTTCGAACCGATGGTAAAAGAAAAGCAGGCAAAATTGTCTTCCCTCCTCCCGGTAGCGGTGGAAGTGATCCCGTCATGAAGGAACGGGATCTTGATTTCATCCCAGAATCAGTGGGCGGAAGAGAGCCACAGCCAGCAGGATCTCACATTCACGACCGAGCAAGAACGGGAACAACGGTGGGTAAACCAACCGCTCTTGTTGATTCAAATGCAAAAGTTACAGGTCAAGCATGGTACGGCGATGATGTTCGATTAACAAACGAATGCATCGGCAAAATATTGCGATCACCCTACCACTACGCCCGTATCAAGTCAATCGACACATCGAAAGTGGAAGCATTACCTGGTGTTCTTGCGGTAGCAACCGGACAAGATTCACCGCAATCATTTGGTGTGCTACCCGTGACAAAAGATGAGCATGCTATGGCTCAAGATAAGGTGCGTCACATGGGTGACCTCGTCGCCTGCGTCGCTGCTGTTGATGAAGCAACAGCCATCCAAGCTCTCTCTTTATTCGAGATTGAATGGGAGGAACTTGAACCTATTTTTGACCCAAGAAAAGGATTGGAAGACCACGATGAACCAATCCATTGGCGAGGGAAGTATCACCTTGAGTCAACCAATGTCCAAAAGCGTGTGTTTCAAGAATTTGGAGACCGAAGTCTCGTGGAAAAACCACATGCATCGTCTCATGGAAAATGGCGAATGGAAGGAGTTCATCATGGTTTTACTGAGCCACATGCAGTTGTTGCTCATTGGGACCCAAACGGTCGACTTCAACTCTACACGCCACAACAGGTTCCACATTACACCCACAGGGCCTTAGCTACCGTTCTCGATGTCCCCATGCATCAAATCAATGTGATTCGAACATTTGTAGGCGGGGGATTTGGAGGGAAATCCGATCCGTTTCCCCACGAAATGTGTGCGGCAATTTTAGCCCGAAAGTCAGGAAGGCCGGTACGGATAACATTTGATCGTGAGGAAGTCTACTGGATTAATCGTGGTCGTCACCCGAGCCATATCGAAGTTGATATGACGTCAGATGATGAAGGTCGAATCACAGGGTTTGATATCGACGCCCTCATCGATGGCGGAGGTTTTGCTTCGTTTGGTCACGTCACTTCCTATTACAACGGAGTCCTTGCTACCGCTCCATACGAACTTGGCTCATTTCACTACACTGGGGCAAGAGTGTGGACAAATAAACCAGCTTCTGGAGCTATGCGTGGCCATGGAGCTGTCAACACGAGATGTGCTGTTGAGGTTGGCCTTGATGAGATGGCTGAACAAATGCAAGTTGACCCCATTACACTCCGTTGTGCGAATTTACTTCCACCACACAGTCGTACGATCACAGGTTTCCGAATCACATCAAACGGTATGCGGCAAGCACTTGAACAGGTCCGCGAGCAATCGAATTGGGATTCTAAATTTCGACAGTTGCCACTTGGAAAAGGCATCGGTGTAGGTTGTGGATTTTTCATTTCAGGTTCGGGCTTACCAATTCACTGGGACCCGAATAAATTCCCTCATGCTACAGTCCACATTCAAGTCGACATGGATGGTGGTGTCACTGTTCACACGGGTGCTGCAGACATTGGACAAGGTTCAACCACCGCTGTTGCCCAGGTCGTTTCTGAAGTACTTGGTCTACCACTTTCAATGATTCATGTTCGTAGCCATGAAAGCGATACAAGTCCGGTTGACCTTGGTTCGTACTCTAGCCGTGTGACGTTCATGAATGCAAACGCTGCAATACGAGCGGCGATGGAGATACGCGACCAGTTGCTAAAAGCCGCTTGGGATATCCTTGGATACCATCCAAATGTCCTTGTCATCAATGACCGCAGAATCTACTACACACACGACCCATCGATTGGAATCTCCTACCTTCAGGCCTTGCACAAAGCACAGGAAGACAAAGGAGCCCTCATTGCGTCTGGGTCATATCGCTCTCCCCCGATGGGAGGCGTTCACAAAGGGGCTGCAGCTGGTTTAGCCCCAGCGTATTCATTTTCTGCGTATGTTGCGGAGGTCGATGTTGATCTCGAAACAGGTCTCATACGGTGCACCAATGTGTGGGCAGCACACGATTGTGGTAAGGCTTTGAACCCACTTGCAGTCAAAGGCCAAATCATCGGGTCTTGCCACATGGGTTTAGGTCAAGTACTTTCAGAAAAGATGGTGTATGGCAGAACAGGTCATTTACAAAATGCAAATCTTCTCGAATACAAGATTCCATCTGTTCATGAAATGCCACATGTCGAACCAATTATCATTGAATCAAGTGACCCAGAAGGTCCATTTGGTGCTAAAGAAGCTGGTGAAGGACCACTTCTTCCAATTCTTCCAGCGGTCGTCAATGCTGTCTATGATGCAATCGGCGTGAGATACAGAGACCTTCCTCTTACTCCCGATGTTGTGTATCAAGGGATTGAGAAATCCATGAAGGCAAATGAAGTCAATAGCCCGACAGATCTACCATCACCAAGGCTTCAACATTCTGGGATGCAACAAGTCCTCGAAAAACGTGCGGAAGAACATGCGATTCGAGACAAAAAACGGCAAACATCTGAAGAAACAGGTGCTTACGTCAATGGTGTTCTCTTTGGTTTTGATCCAAATCTTCCTCTTGCGGATCAAGCAGAAGGTTGGAAGGAAGCCACAGAGCCAGAACCTGAACAATTGGCAGCACTCGGTCTTGCAGGCAAAGCATGGCTCAAGAAAGAACAACGACAAATGGAGGGTGAAAAGTAATGTTGATGCCACCATTTGAATTACATCACCCAACATCAATTGAAGAGGCGATGGCCTTGGCAAAGCAACTGGTTGAGAGCGGGCAATCGTTTGATTGGGTGGCTGGTGGCACGGACATTATTCCAAATTACAAATGGAGAATAAATCCGAAACCACATGTCATATCACTCGCCTTGATTGACGGTGCCACATCCCTAAGTCCGACGACTATTGGATGTATGGTGAGAATCTCAGAGATTGAAGCGTCAAATGACGTCCACCCTCTCTTACGTCAGGCCGCAGGTAAAATCGCATCTTCACTTATTCGTAAAAGTGCGACTGTGGGTGGTAATTTGTGTCTCGACACCCGTTGTTTTTGGTACAATCAAGGTGAAGATTGGCGACGTTCAATCGATTGGTGTCACAAAGCAGATTGTGGCACTGGAGCAGATTGCCGCGTGATTCCAAATCAGAACACGCTTTGTGTGGCAACCTATCAAGGAGATTTGGCTCCAAATTTGATGGTGCTTGGGGCTCAAGTGCATCTCATCGGACCAAAAGGCGAACGAACGATTCCACTTTCAGAATTCTTTATGCTCGATGGAATGAAGAAAAATGTCCTTGAAGAAGGGGAATTGCTCTGGCAAGTCCTCCTGCCTGATATCTCAACGAAAATGGTTGGCGAATATCAAAAGTTGAGAGTCAGAGATTCATGGGATTTTCCGGAAGCCGGCATCGCATCTGCATGGATTCCCGGTGACTTCACTTCTATCAAAGTTGCAAGTACAGCACTCGAATCGATTCCTCGACTGCATTCGGAACTTGTTGTTGGGCATCTCGATGCACATAATGGTTCAATCGATGTTGGTCAGTTTTCTGATGAGATGTACAAGGAGATCAAACCGGTGAACAATACAGCACTTCCTCCTCGCTATCGCCGCTCGATGATTCGAACGCTAACGAAGAGATCACTCACTTCTACCTTAGGTGAGTCGAAATGAAAATCAATTTCTTTGTTGTTATTTTGTTGCTCCCTCTCGTCATTCCAGCACAGGCACAACTTCCCGGAGGCTCATGGGAATTTGGTTGGGATACGGACATGGGTACAACCTATGTGCTGGACTTGGAAGATGATTGGGACTTAGAAGATTCAATCAAATTTTATGTCGAAAATACTCAGAGTACAACATTGAACCTCGATATTGAATATGAGTTTGAAGATGACCTTCCCATCGACTTTGACGGGCCAGAAAGTGTATCGGTAGGTGCAAATTCAAACGAATCGTTTGAAATTACAATCACAGGAACTACCGAGGATGAAATTCGACAATTTGGTGCTGACACTTCGATTGAACTCGTTGTTCGGGCAAAGCAAACGGCTGGGTCGGCTGAGGTGAGGACTGAGGAGATTGATGGAAAAATGAAATTTCCTCGGATTCTTAAACTCGAACCAACATTGTACGAACAAACCGATGAATTGTTTGCAGGATCAAGTGTTCCTGTTGAATTGCTAGTCGAAAACCTAGGCAATGCGAATGATGCCATCTCATCCGCCGAAGTGTCAATCCGAAACTGCCCCCATCTCTCAGTTTCAAAATTAGAGACATTGGAAAATCAAGTCATCGAACCAACTGGTGTCAATAACGCTGAAGGGAAGACCTTTGAACTACGTGTTGAGGCATCCTCTAGTCATCAAGAACGTATGTGCGATGTCACATTAACTGTGTATTCTGAGGGTGATTCAACATCACATTCGACATCGATGACCGTTTCAGTCAAAGCACCGACTGTAAACAACGATGAACCAATTTTTGAAAATGATGAATCTTCAACAAACACCGGTGATACTTCTGCATTATCCTCTGTCACTGCAGTTCAGGTAATTTTGATGGTTCTCATCGCAGCACTTCTCACTCGAAAACCTTGAAATTTGTTATTTTTTATCGATTTGCCCGGAGTTTTGTTGATAATTTTTCAAACAGAGTTTGAATGAAAATGGTTCGAAAACCACCTTCAAACTGTGAACACAGTAAGGTAATTATTATGAGTGGAGCGATGTTCCGAAGGTTGATAAGAGGGGAGTGCATTGGTAGAAGAACAAAAATCTAAACTAAGCCTTGAGGCTTGGCTTATGATTGGTTTTGTTGTTTCACTTCTCCTTTCAACCACAATTATCGCCATCGTGTCATCTGGTAAGAGCACAGTTTTTTCACCATATGACACCGAAAAAGAGTATTCAAATCTGCAACTCACTGAAATGCGTTCGGATTTAGGCGAAGGTGAAACAAACTCAAAAGACCCGTTGAATGGACTCGGTTTCTCCATTGCAAACACCATGTCCACACCCATGCTCGTCAATGACTGGAAAGACCCTCACCGAACACTCCTCATCATTGCAGCCCCCGAAAAACCATTTGATGCTGCTGAAGCTGCAGCCATTCACAGTTTTGTCACTGAAAAGGGTGGCAAGGTCATTCTCGCTTCAAATTCCACCAATGCTCAATTAGTAGCAGAAGAATTCGGTGTAAAATACTTCGATGCACCGGTCAAGGAAGATGAAACAACAGGTCGATATTACGAAGTTACAGACAAAGATGATGTCCGAATCTCACCGGACACACGCAAAGTTTGGTCAGTCGCAGCAGTCAATCAAGATGTTAGAACTATGGGTAATGGTTTCAACAATCCTTGTGAGGTCACAGACGTTCAAAGCCGTGCAGTTGACCAATGCAGGATGCCTGTCCTTTTCCACCGTCCAACCGCCATTCAAGTGCTCGACGACCAGGAAGACACTGACAGGGAAGTCATGGTTCTTGCTCACGCATCGACATCTGCTGAAATTTTAATGAATGAACAAAGTCTTGACAACCCAACTCTCGGTGAAGGTGAAACCGGCCTCATCATCCGAATCGATTATCCAGTCTCAGGCGTTCTTGATGAAAAGCCAAACAATGATTACGGTGAAATCGACGTCACGGGGTCGATTGTGTTTGTTTCAGATCACTCAGTTCTTGCCAATCATCTTTGGAGCCAAGACATAGCAGAAGCAACAGGTAAGCAACAATGTGACTCACAACTGTACATCGACCATAGCCACACATGCTGGAATTCAGATTCAGAAGGACTGGACAACTCGTACGGCGATACAACTTGGAATGGAAACTCCTTGTTTTTCACCGCCTTAATCCTCGATATGATGGAACTTGACAACACGCAAATGTCAACAACAGTGACAACCTATTACGAGAATTTCAATGTCGTCTTCGATGAAAGCCGACACGTCTCCTCTGCTCTATCGATGCCATTCACCGAGGCGATGGGAGCCATCGTTCTGCTCACAAGTGATGCGGTCTTGAAATGGCTCATCATTTTGAATTTGTTCGCTCTCCTCGCCATTGCCATCATGGTTGTTCCAGAAAAAGAAAATTGGCGACACGTTTTCGATTTAACTCGATTTAGAGAACGCCCGAACAAGGTTGATGCTTCAATGTACCAACAGCGAGTTCGAAATGCGTTTTTATCCAAAGTGAGGCAATTTAATGACCTCACACGGGAAGAATTTGCCCGAAAAACACCCGCAGAAGTGATGCAACTTGTGCGAGATCCACGACTGATTGAACTTGTAAGTTCAAACAGAGCATACTCCAATGATGAATTAAGGGAACTTATCCCGCAGATACGTCGTTGGGGAAAATAATGAATTAAGGAGGAAAAAAATATGCAACCTAACCCAGCAGCCCCGCCAGCGCCACCAGCGCCTGCAGCACCTGCAGCACCTGCACCACCTGCGGCACCAATGCCAGCAGCACCAGCAGCACCTGCGGCACCTGCGGCACCCGCAGCACCTGCGGCACCTATGCCAGCAGCACCTGCAGCTCCGGCAGCGCCGGCTCAGCCAAAACACCAGAGCAGCCCAGAAGTACAAGAACGCCTGAAAGCCGTCGGCGCAATCGCACAAGCGATTTCCGCTGAAGTTCAGAAGGTGATTATTGGTAAGTCACACGTCATTGACAATGTGCTCATCAATATCTTATCGAACGGAAATCTTCTCTTCGAGGATTATCCAGGTCTCGCTAAGACGTTGATGACAAACACATTCGCCGATGCACTCGGTTGTGACTTCAAGCGTGTACAATTCACGCCTGACTTGTTACCAGCAGATATCACCGGTACGAACATTTATGATGCAAAGAAGGGAGAATTTACCTTCAAACCAGGTCCATTGTTCTGTAACCTACTTCTCGCTGACGAGATCAACCGTGCACCGCCAAAGACACAAGCTGCTTTGCTTGAAGCAATGCAAGAAAAGCAAGTGACCATTGGTACCGTGACACACAAGTTGCCAGCACCATTTATTGTTATGGCAACACAGAACCCAGTTGAACAAGAAGGTACATATCCGCTACCTGAAGCACAATTGGACCGTTTCATGTTCAAGATGTCCGTTGGATATCCAGACCGTGCTGATGAAGACGAAATTCTCGCTCGACGTATCAATCGTGGAAAAGACGCAGTCGATGTTGACGTTATTACCGACCCACAACGAGTTATTGCAATGCAACAAGCATGTGAGGACATCTATGTGGATCCTGCACTTCGAATGTACATGGTTGAGATTGTCGCCCGCACCAGAGAAGACCCGCGTGTCCTCGTCGGTTCATCCCCTCGTGGTTCCCAAGCACTTCTCAAGACATCAAGAGCCGCAGCAGCAATGCGAGGCCGAGATTTCGTTACACCTGACGATGTAAAGGCGGTTGCGGAACTTGCTATCGCTCACAGAATCATTCTCAAACCAGAACATCAAATCAAAGGTCTAGAATCAGGCGAAGTGATTCAAGCAATTCTCCGCGAAGTTCCAGTACCTACTGTTTGAGATTGATATTGAGAACAAATTGGAGGCATTTGTGATGTGGAGTCGTAAGTCAGCCATGCTTGGTAGCCTAGCAGTTGCTATGTATCTACTTGGCCTTACACTCCGAAACTCTCAACTCGTCACCATTGCAGTGGTTATTTTCGTGTTCCTCACATGGGCTGCAATTTTTGGAGGACACGCAGATGTAGCATCATCTGGTCGACGAGCTGATGAATGGACTGGCGAAGAAGGAGTGGCATTAGGAAACGTCATTGCGATGAGAAAAATTTCCTCTGCTCGTCTGTTTGAAGACGGTGAACTTAGTGTTACACTTCGAATGCAAAATACATCATCATTAGCCAAAATACTTGAGGTACGTGACCGAGTTCCTGAGGTCATGCGCATCAAAGAAGGTGCCAACTACATTCTGATGGAACTTGGCCCACGCCGAGAAACGTACATCGAATACACCATTGAATGCCCTCTCCGAGGATTTTACAGCCTTGGACCAGTAACGGTTCGAATGCAAGATCCATTTGGGTTATTCCACAAGGAGAAAGAACTTCACGTCTACAATGATTTCCTCGTGTTCCCAAAGATGGAAGACTTGAAGGAAACCTTCGTCAAATCAAGAGTTCCAAAAATCTTCACTGGTGCAGTAAACATTCGTCAACCAGGACCTGGTTCAGAGTTTTACTCTCTGCGTGAGTATTTCGAAGGGGACTCATTCCGAGCAATCAATTGGTCTGCTTACGCTCGTTCTGGAAAACTCATGGTGAACGAACGTGAGCGAGATGCAGTTTCTGATATTATCATCATTATTGATTCGAGAGCAGTAGCTGAAACCGGACCAGTCAGCCGCAATGCACTTGTCTATTCAACAAGAGCGGCTGCTTCGCTAGCGAAATATTTCCTCGGTCGGAGAGACTCAGTTGGTATCATCGTCTACGGCGATGAGGTCGTGAGTGTCGATAGAGATACAGGAAAGAAGCAACTCTATGTTATTCTCACAAAATTAGCAGGTGCAGTTGCTCGTGGTAACATTCCGCTGCAAGTGGTTGTGAACAGAATTTTACCACACATCAACAAAGGAAGCCCAATCATCTTCCTTTCAAATCTTGAAGATGACCCGACCATTGTGAACGCCTTGAGAGATTTCAGAGCAAGAAACTTTGATGTGACTGTGCTCTCTCCTTCGTCGCTTGAATTTGAATTTGATGCAAAGCGACTCGACCGCACAGGCTACGAGGTTATGAAAACAGAACGAGACGTTTTGATTGGTGAACTACGAGGGCTCGGAGTGAACATCATGGACTGGGAGCCAGATATGTTGTTGTCCACAGCTCTTGCAGGAGCAAGAGGATTCTAGAAGGTGATGTTATGACAATGAGTAAACAATCAGGCGATACATCACATTTGTACGATGGAAAAACAATTCGTTCGTCAGCACCTTCAAGAAAGAAGTTGGCTGGCCAAGCAGGTCTTGGGACTGAAATTCCTAAGGATGCAATTCCCAAAGTGGAAATACCATCTTTTGTTGAATCATTGTTGGGTGGTCCACTTGTACCAAAAATGAAATTCCTTCCTCCAGACAAAATGGTGCAAAATTTGCAGATTGCGGTGTATGGGGTCCTCGTTGCCCTTGCGTTCCTCACATACATGATTTCACCACCTGAAGGAACGATGTGGTATGTCATAAGCGGATCACTTGTGTTCGCTAACATCATGCAAATCGCTATCATTGCCTCAGGAACTGTGTTTGGTTTTATGGGCACGCTCAAGAGAGATGCACGTTTCTCACTCGTCAGTTACTTGCTCTTTATCCTAGCAATTCTGAGATTTGCGTCCTCAAAGACTTCTCTTTCAAGTGATTTCTTTAATCTGGCTGATAGTCCATCGATGCTCGCAATTCTCGTTGTCGTCTACTCTGTTCTGCTCATCATGTACTTCGAATTAAGCAATGGAGTATTTCGATATTCGATGCTTGATACGAGTATTCGTACAAACGAAGTTTATGTGATGAACCCGAAGAAAATCGTCGGAAAGTATCACAGGTCACTCATCATCAATCCAATCATTGGTACGTTGCTGGCCTGGTTTGTGTTATCAGCAAACAAAATTTTGCCATTCTTTGTCGGTATATTCTCCAATGATACCGCTACAAGAATGCGAGAGTCGGTCGAACTTACTTCAGTTTACGGTGTTGCATTAGGCACACTCTTCGTCTTCATTGTCGTTGGAATCATGTTTGGATTAAACCTTCCAACACACATTCAACGAATGAGAGAAAATAGAGCAGACTAATTCTTGACAAGAATATCTGTGATATCTTTGATCTCAAGAATAACGTCTCGAAGTTGTTTACCCTTTGTCAAAACATGAAAACCATGTTCAGAAATGAATCGATGCTCTTTTGGATACTGGATGAAAAGACGATGTTCATTAACGATGTTTGATAGGCCGTTTCCAATACATGAAATCATACCGGTAAATGATTCTTCTTCGATAAGGCAATCATATGTTTTGGCTACTTCCCTCACTTGTTGGAGACATGAAGATGAAGTGATGAATTGGGCAATTGAATTTTTCATTTCCAATCCAAAGAGCACTACATTTTCATCTTGAATTTCTTTAACGATGTTAATCATCGTGTTTGAATGAATTTTATTTGTGGTCAATGTAACTAAGGTTACATGCTGTACACAGGCTATACCCTTGAGCCCATTATATGATTGAATGTCTGGTCCAATAATCGTTGAAAACTGAGTCTCTCTAAATGTTGAAATATTTCTAATTTCGAGAGGAATTCCGCTTTGCATAAGAGGTTCTATAGAACCAACATGGAGGATTGGAGCATCACGATGAGCGAATTCGAGGGCCTCGCCATAGCCAATATATCGAAGTGGTTTTGTGGTTATATTCCACCTTGGATTAATCGGAAATAATCCTTCAACATCTTTCCAAAGAATGACCTTTTCAGCATCGAGAACCACAGATAAAGCCGCAGCAGTGTGATCTGAACCACCTCGGCTGAGAAGGGCAATATCATTATCCGGACCTTTACCAAACCAACCGGTGACGACAGGCAGCCCAAACAGAGCATCGTGTTGCAAGGACTTTTTTGTCTCCGATATGTCTACTTCACATCGTCCATTTTTCATTTTGAGACAAATGCCAATATCTTCAGATCCAAGTGGATGTGCGTCGAGGCCAAGGAGACTCAACTCATTTGCTACAACCAATGCAGAAAGCCTCTCTCCAGATGCTAGGAGGCGGTTGTATGCCACTTTGTCATTAGGGTTTTCTGACAATGCTGTCAATGATTTTTCCATGCCATGCAAGACTTTGTCGTATTTTTCTCCGAGTTCAGAGCTTTGTATCGTCGGGGAAAACCGCTTGTGTTGTGAATGCAGGTCACTAACAAGCCTTCCTGCATATCTCGGTTCGTTTGCAGCACGAATCAAACGGTCAGTGGTCCCCCAAAGAGCAGAAACAACGATGATGTTTCGGGATTGATTCTCTTGAGATAAGACATAGGCAATTTGCTTTACATCGGAAGCATCGCGTAGACACGACCCTCCAAATTTGTGCACAACAGTTTGTAGATTCGTCATAAAAACCCTCCTCGTTTGCATAAATCATAGATGATGATGGTGCACATTGCCTCGACAACAGGTGCAGCACGTGGGGCAAGAACAGGGTCGTGACGACCCTTGACAACCAGGTCCTCAATTTGATTTGATTCCATATTGAGAGTCGGTTGAGGCTTTGCTATGCTTGAAGGTGGTTTAAACGCCACAGAAATCCGGACTTCGGAACCAGTCGACAGACCTGCAAGCCCGCCATCTGGTTGTTCACCGAGTTGAATTGGATGCTCACGAGTGCCTCCCCACGGCGAATTATGCGTTGATCCATTCATTTGGACGACTCCAAAACCGTAGCCAAATTCCACGCCTCTTGCTGCTGGAATCGCAAATAGAGCTCTCGATAAAGACGGTTCAATGCCGTCAAACCAAGGCTCACCCACGCCTATTGGAAGGCCTTGTATGGATGCTGAAACGCATGAACCGATTGAGTCTCTGTTTGCACGTGTGTCTTCGATGAGGCGAGCCATCTTGTCAGCGGCATCGGGGTCGCGACACCTCAATTGTTCACATTCTTCGCTTGCCCAACGAGGTGGACATAGTTTCATCTCCTCTGCCTTCACATCGCCTATTTGACTAACATGTGCTTCGATGTGGATGCCTCGTTGTTCCAAAATTGGTGAAACAAGTGCTGCTGCAGCGACCAGAGGAGCGGTCATCCTTGCACTTGATGTGCCTCCTCCACGAAGATCTGCTTCTCCATTTGATTTGATTTGCATAACCATGTCTTGATGTCCAGGCCTAGGATGATGTGGGAGAAACCTGTAATCAGAGCTCTTGGCATCGTTATTTGGGATGAGGCATCGAACGACATTCTCAACAATGGTTTCATTTTCAATACCTTTCTCCCAAATCACTTCGTCGGTTTCCCTTCTTTTGCTGGCAAATTTACCACCGGGTTTCCTTTCATTCATCGCTGTCTGAACTTTTTTCAAATCAATCTTTGTTCCAACAGGAATGCCTTCAATTGTTGCTCCAACATGTGGGCCGTGACTTGAGCCAAACAATGTGACTCTGAACGCCTCACCAATTGTCATCATGATGGTCAAGAGACGCTAATCCTTGTTCATTCAAGAATGTATGTCATTCCTCCTCGGACAATTTTTGCCTAGCAATGGAGCATTCCACTATTTGAATGTCAGGGTGTCGTTGAATATACCATTGTTCTAATCGTTCTTTCATGACTTCATTCGCTTTGGGAACGACAATCACAATCGCACTTCCTGATCCCGATAAGCCGGAAGCTCTTGCACCGTTGACAAAGGCATCATTCGCCATTTTCCTTCCCACAACATCACGTGTTGCTGCAGCGACCCCGCGTCCATTCCATGTCAATGAAACCCATGGATTGTTTGTTTGAAGTGCATTTAATGCTTGTTCAAAAGGTTGCTGAGATGCTTGGAAGTCATCGATTTTTGGACGTGTTTTTCTGGGCCCCCGCAACACAAGCAAAATGATCCATTCGTCTGGGTCCAAATCGTCTTGATCCATGAGAACGCCATCTTTGATATCAGCTTGTGAATCAACGAGTTTCCATCCTGATGTTGCACATGCCCATGCATCATCAACCGAACCAGTGAGTGAAATTCCTGACTTGAGGTGGGCTTGAACAGTCAATCGCACAACCTCTTCGTCATTCAATGAGACCGAAACAGAATTCGCAAGTGCTCGAAAAGATGCAACACACAAAGCAGATGATGACTTCAGACCTTGGGAAACTGGTATTTTAGATGCAACAGACCAATGAATCTCGTCAACAGAATCTGTTGGTAATTCGTAACCCGCTTCAATCCACACATCGAGAACAAAATCAAGCAATTTGCTTTCGTCTTTGGGCTTTTTTTTCTTTGGTCGGTCTAAGACTCGAACAGCTATCGGTAAGGTGAGACCAAGACTTGCTCCATATCCAAAAGCAGCTGCATGGAGAAGGCTACAAGCACCGTGGGCACGTCCTTCGCCTAGTATTGCCATGCATCAATTCTCCTCGACAGTGCCCAGCACTGTTTGGCCAATGTGGGTGCCGTGGTTTGAAGATTTCCCTAAAATCAAGTCACCTCTTTTGAGCTGTGTAATTGATATTGGTTCACCCTTGGCGGATACGAGCCGGACTGTTTCTGCTTGCTGAAGAAAAATATGACCATGATTATTGTTTCTGTCTTTTACTTTGATGAGAAGAAAAGGTCGGTGCTCAATTTTTCGACGACCAAGTGTTGACCCTCGAATTGTTCCATGTACTGAGTGTGCAGCGACACAATCACCTGTTTGCAATTCTGAAATGTACTTCATAGTGCCATCCATCATTTGAATGTAGGAATGAGGTGCACCTGAATTAACTCGAAATGGTCGGGGCGGGACAAATTCAGATGGCGTTGTTTCAGCCTTGACAAAAACCAGAGTTTTTGCACTAGAGCCGATGAGAACGCCCTCGTCATTTTCAAACAATGATGTGAAATCAAGACAATATCGATCGCCTGTTCCACCGGATTCAACGGAAGTGACCGTCATCAATTCAAGATCATCGGTAGAACATATATCGACGATTTCATCATCCGTTGGAAGCCGTTCGAGACGAGAGGATTTAGCAGCCTGTGCAGATTCTACAAGGGCATCATTGGGGGTTACGATAAGGGCATCCACACCAGTATCCAATGCAAAAGCAGCGCCGATCGCTTGTTCAGGGGATGTGATGAACGAAGCGATTCTCGTATGCGAATGTTGGCATGCAGCGACTATATTTTCAAATGGGATCATTGTCCATTCGCCTGCTGAAAGCAAAATCCAATCGACAATTCCAACATACGAGAGTGCAGTCGTCTGAGCTTCGCTTGAATCGATGTGAATGTATACTCCTTGTTCAGCATTTGAAAATGAGGGCCCGTCGTTGTGTAATACGATGTGATTGGTGGATGGTTCTGGTTCATTACATACCAAGCGGTCAACGCCGAGAGGCAGTTCAACAGGTTGGTTTCCTCGAACATCCAACCATAGTTCCATGCGAACACCTTACGAGAGAAGATTCAATGCATCGTCTGCAGAAAGGCCTTGGTGAACGATCGCAACGATTGCTGCAGCCATTTTTTCTGGATTCGGGTGTCCAAAAATTTGCCTCCCCATGCAAACACCTGATGCACCCCACGACATCGCAAGTTCAACCATGTCGAGAACATCTTTGTCTGATTGGCCTCGAGGTCCCCCGGCAATGAGAACAGGTATTGGTGCCGCCCGAATGATTTGTTCAAACGTTTGTCGCTCTGGAAACCACGGAGATTTAGCAACATTGCATCCGAGTTCAAATGCTAATCGTACAGCATGGGCTTGGCCTTTTGTTGCGTCGTTTTCTATTGCTTGCAGATGTTCACCTCGTGCATAGATCATACCGAGTACGGGGACATTGTGTTTGAACGCTTTTGTTGTTATTTTCCCCATGGATTCAATCATGTCTGCTTCGCCAACTGAGCCCATGTTGATTTGGCATGATACCGCCTTTGCACCTCGGGCAATTGATTCTTTAACATCTCCAACAATCACCTTTCTTGATGCGTCGTTTCCCCCATGCACTGTTGAGACAGATAGATGAGCGACCATTGAAGTTGCTGAACCTTCGCACATCGAAGAGAAAGCGCTCACAACGCCCTTTTGTGCTACGATGGCATTAACACCTGCGTTGATGAGAGCTTGAATGGTTTTTTTGATATCTACCAAGCCATCGAGTGGGAATTCCGATGCTCCATGGTCAATTGGTACCCATACGCCCTTTCCATTTGGAAGCAGTTGTTCCAATTGGGCCTCAACGTCATCCGTCTTCATATTCTCTTCTGACAACTTGTTCATCAAAAGATTATGTATTCGATTAGAGGAGAAAAACCATTGAAATCCATCAATTCATTGAACTACTAGTTCATACACAGGTCAACCATGGCGATTTCCTCAATTGCCCTGACCATCGCACTCGCAGGCGGATTTGCTACAGGTGCATTGTTTACAATGGCACGCAGTGGCTCGTCCAAATATGTTAATCCGCAAAGCGGTATGTCTGCGGAAGGAATTCTCACAGAATCGCAATCAGTTGGCTTTGGAAAGGCAAAACAAAATTTTGACAATAAAATTGCTGCCTTGGACGACATTCGACGTCGTAGAAGCCGAATTGACCAACTCTTCTCAGAAGAAGAATATGAAATTAAACGAAAGCAAGATTTAGCGGAGCAGCGAGCCGATCTTCGAAAGAAAGAGGAGGAAGAACGAATCGCAGAAGAGGAAGCAGAACGCCGCCGACGTGAAGAATTGGAAGAAGCTGAGCGAAGGCGAATTGAGCGAGAGGAAGAAGAGGCTCGTCTTGAAGAAGAGCGACGAGCAGAAGAGGCCCGTCTTGAAGAAGAGCGACGAGCAGAAGAAGAACGACTTCTTGAGGAGCAACGTCTTGAAGAGCAGCGCCGTCTCGAAGAAGCCGAACGTCTTCGTCTTGAGGAAGAAGCACGACTTGCTGAAGAAAGAGAACGAGAGCGACAGGAAGCACTTGCTGCAGCAGAAGCCGAACGTCTTGCCGAAATAGAAGCAGCACGTGAAGCAGCAGCATTGGAATCTCGACGTGCCGCTGAGAAAGCCATGTCCGAATTGCAAGCACGATTGGCTCGCGAAGGTGCGAGGTCATCTGATGTACAAATTTCGTTGATGTGGAACAATTACAACGACCTCGATCTCCACGTTGTTTGTCCATCTGGCGAGCGAATTCACGGTGGAAACAAAATTTCACAGTGTGAGGGTGAGCTTGACGTTGATGCGAATGTGCGAGGCGAGACTCGTAAACCCGTTGAGAATGTAGTTTGGCCAGAAGGAAAAGCACCTGCTGGCAAATATCAAGTCTATGTTCACCACTACAAGAAGCATGACAAGCGACGAAGCAAAGACCCAACAAAATTCCAAGTGATTGTGAACGGCGGCGGAGATCTGCAAGAATTCAATGGAGAATTGTCCTCCGGCGATCCAATCTTATTGGTAGCAGAATTTGAACTCGAAGCTCCAGAAATTAGAGAGCAACGAAGAAAAGCCTTAGAGGCTGAATTACGAAGGGCACAAGGACTTGAACCACTTGATGACGATGTCGATACATCAATTCTTGAACCGCAACAACCAGAGGTCGTTGACTTGGCTGAAACCGCCAACCAAGAACGCGAATCTCTTGATGAACAAGCGGAGAGGGAAGGTCAAGAAGTCGCTGCACTACACCAACAGCGAGTGGATGAGCAAATGATGCGTCAAGAGCAGGAATTGTCAGACCGTGTCGCAAACCAGAAGGTTAAGTCTGAACTTGAGCAACGCCTTAAGCGAGAAGGGGCAAAATCGTCTGATGTTCAAATATCATTGATGTGGAACAATTACAACGACCTTGATTTGCACGTATTGTCACCGTCAGGTGAACGAATCCACAACGGCAATCGAACCTCGAGTTGTGGAGGCCAATTGGATGTTGATGCAAATGAAAATGCAGAATCCAGAAAGCCCGTGGAAAATATTTTTTGGCCAGAAGGTCGAGCACCTCCAGGAAAGTATCAGGTGTTTGTTCATTATTATAAAAAGCACAAAAAGCGTCGAAGTAAAGACCCAACTGCTTTCCAAATCATTGCTCAATTTGCTGGTGAATCTTACGAGTACAGTGGTGAGTTAACATACGGCGACCCTATCCTAAAAGTTTGCGAATTCATCCTCGACTCGGACGAGGAACGCCAACAAAAAATCAACCGTATCCAAAACGAGATTCAATCAATGAATGAGTCAGAAACTGCTCACGAAGAGCATGTTGAGGATGAGCAAGATGAAGGCGATGTTGATGAAAATATTCCTTCTGCACCTGATTTGGATGCAACTGAAGAAGGCGAATCTGAGGAGAGCACATCAGTTGAACTACCACCTGCACCTGATTTAGATGAAGAAGAGCATGAAGATGGTGATGACGATGTTCCGTCGGCACCAGATTTAGATGAATGATCACGAAAGTAAATCCTCTAATCGATTCTCTCGGGATGCCTTCTTGATTGAACGAGCTATTCTTCGACCTGTTGACATGAACTCTTCGTTGATATCCGAGTAAGGTGAACCGCCGACAAACGGGTTAGAACCAGCAACAATTCGTGCACTGATTTCAAACACTTTGAATTCAAGTTTGTCGGTCACAATTGTTTCTAGACAAAATGGACCGAGCATTCCTCGTCCATCCTCCTCGAGATTAAATGATGCAGCGACGGTCCCTTCTGCCATTTCAAAGGCTCTTGGGAGCAAGGATTCACGGATAACGACGGGTTGATTTCCAGTCACAACAAAGGAGGGCTCAAGATTCATTTCTCTTAAGTCTCGTAGTGAGCCCAACTTGTAAAACTCGTCGACGTTGCTTTCATCTCTTCTGTCCATGGACATGAGTTCTAATCGGCCAAGATTTTGCCCTGCTTGTTTACCAGTCCCACGAACTTGATATCCATCCGTGCTGATTGGGTCAAAAAAGAAATGGAGATAATATCGACAGCCGAGCACATACTCTTGGATGGTAAATTCCTCCTCAATATCCACATTTCGTCGAAAATCTCGGTAATCTCTTGCAATAAAATATCCTCTTCCACCCTTAGCACCAGCGTATTTTACGATCACTGGTCCGTCAATATTGTGTGGGTCTTCAACAATCTTGGGCATTGTACAGCCACCTTGCTCAAGCCATTCCCTTTGCAAAGCACGACTACTCTCCCATCTGAGAATACCTCTGTTTCCGTATGTTGGTACTTGGAGTGTTCTGTAATTGCTCGCTCCTAGATATTCTACAAGCGAACCATGAGGTATGATAATCACATTACGTTGTCGAAACCAATCTGCATGATCGAGCATTTCCCTATAGTCATCGAGCATCAACCATTCATCAGGTTCTGCGCCGGGGAATGCTTTGTAAAAACGGCGGCGGTTTTCTCCGACAGCGATACCAAGAGTTCGAAAACCTTCTATTTTTGCTCCATGGAGGATTTGAAGAGACGAATGTGATGCTACAACACCAATCGTAATGTTGTCTTGGTCGTAGTTTTCTAACCAACCTCGGAGGGTACCAGCATCTACGCCCATATCGACCGGTTTTGTATGGACTCTATGAGTCTTGTGTCATAGATTGAGGAAGAAAATAGATTCTCAACTTGAAACTTCATTCCATCGATTCGGAAAAGGTTCAAAGTCCGTATGTTGAACCTAAACATATGAGCAATGAAGCATCGTCATCTCGATTAACGTACGGGAATTATCTCAGGTTACCCGATTTGCTTTCTTTACAATCTGGTCCGAAGGAATACGCTCCACCTCCATCAAATCATGAGATGCACTTCATTGTTGTGCATCAAGCCTTCGAACTTTGGTTTAAGCTCATTTTGAGAGAGTTGGAAGAAGCGAGGCAAAAGATGTCTAAACAAGTGATTGGCGAGGCTCAAATTCAACTCATTGTTCAACATCTTGAGAGAGTGTCCGAAATTTTCCGTCTTCTTGCTCAGCAGTGGAAGGTTATGGAAACGATGTCACCAATCGATTTTCTTTCTTTTAGAGATAGACTTGGTACGTCTTCAGGTTTTGAATCATGGCAACTTCGTCAAATTGAATTTGTTATGGGATTATCCAACGAAGATAGGGTTGGAAACATGGATCCACTCGAACACATGCGAAAACTGAGAGACGAAGGGAAAATCAGCGATGAAATTTTTGATGAAGTTGAACGAGTAGCAACATCACCATCACTCAACGATGTCCTTCACAACTGGCTATCGAGAACCCCCATCCACGGATCTGAACCAAAGGATGCTGCCGATTCCGAAATAGTTACCAACTACATCGAAGAACATTTATCATCAATGCAAGCACAAATAGATGGATACGTCCAACATGCAACATCGATTGGTCATATGACCGAGGAACAAATACGTCCAAGGTTGGAAGCAAACATATCTGCAGCACGTGAATTCTTCTTTGATTCAAATCAAATCGTTCGAAGAGACAGAGCAGGGCTTTTGTTCATCGAATCGTATCGACATTTGCCCTTGCTATCATGGCCACAACGATTACTCGACTGTTTTATCGACTTAGAGGAATCAATGTTGTTGTTCCGAGCCCACCACGCACGAATGGTGGAGAGAATGATAGGAAGGCGGTTAGGTACAGGAGGTTCTCCAGGTGTTGATTATCTCGATGCGACGTCATCGTACCGAATTTTCAAGGATTTGTGGAACATTCGTACGCTCCTTGTTAAACAAAGTGCTACGCCTGACCTGCATCAACAAGATTACTACGATTTTTATCGAAGTCGAAGGTGAACCAATTCACTCGTCAAGATGTGGGTCGATATCGATTGGGATAAGGTGATTGTCGTATTCATAGAGAGCGATTTTGAGTGGGTCGAGAACATATCGAATCGATGCTTCTTCAAGACCGTAGAGTGAGATTAATTCATCTTGAAATTCTTGTCGGAGAGATTCTTCAGTTGCATACAAAGGTGCACCCATACCGATTTGAAGTGCCCTTGCACCAATGATTCTTGCGCGTTCAAAACGAGTATGATTACGAATTGGCTTGACCATTCAATTCACCTAAGAGCAGTGCTCGTTTTTGAGCGACCTGTGTCGTCTTTTTGAACTTAACCCCGTTGACATCCTTACTCTTCACTGTGTTCATTGCCTCTCATCGATTGTTTTCTCATCAAATTATAATGACTTACAAGTGCGGGATATAGGAGAAGAAAAAGGACACCGCCGACGATGTAAGGTAGGTTCGTCTGCGTTGATGTTGAATCTTTTTGTTGTTGGTCCTCGGGCGTCCTTAAGAAATCAAAACCACTTGCGCTGGCATTTGAACCTTGTATGAATCGACCACGCTCCCCATATGTCCACGAATTGATGAATAATTTTCCTCCTTGTTGGATGTCAAATGTTTCATTCACATCCAATTGAGGAGTATCAGAGGAGATGTAAGCGACAGATTGTACAAGATCAAATGTGACTCCAGACCTCTCCTTGACCACAGGGATTGTGTACCAAACCTCCCAATATTCCATAGATGAACCGGTGAAAAAAAGTGTTGTATTGACAAGTACGTCGTCAGTATCTATCGATTGAAGTGACGTCGTGTTAATTAATGCTTCAAGGTCAAGAACTTGGCGATTGCCAGTAAACAGGAATTCTCCATTGTACACGACAGACGGGAAATACAACAATCGATATTCGCCTTCAAAGTGTGCAAATGATGCTGAAGTATAATTCTCGTCAAAGTTTGATGATTGATGAAGGACAATATTCGTATCGTTCTCCATAAGTGTTGACAACACCGCATCAACATCAGTGCATGGAATACACCAATCTGCACTAAAATATTCAATCATGTGGTTTTTTGAATCCGATGAGCAAGACTCATTTTCATCAACAAGGCATGCGATGTCGACTTCGATGGAAGATGTCATTGTCGCTTGATTTTCTTCATTCGCAAGGCCGTGAAATGAAATTGACGTGTGGAGTAGGCATATGCATCCCAAGACCATGAAAACTCGAACATGCATGAACACGGGTGGAGGCATTTGTTCAAAAGGGGTCTCCTCCCCCACTTACACATGGAGGATGGTGAGGGCCTTCCATTTTACAAACGCCCTTCCACCTTGCCATTTGCAATATGTCTCATGGCAATGCTCATTGTCGTTGCAGGAGGAACAATACGAATCCATGATGCAGGGGAGTCTTGTCCAGATTGGCCACAGTGTTTTGGGACTTGGGGCTTCGACATTTCTGAAGATGAACAAGAAGCCTACTGGAACGAGAATCCTGACGAAATCGATAGCCGAGGTATTGACCATCGATACACAGTCTTCGAAATTTTCACCGAATGGGTTCACCGTGCTCTTGTCGGCGTTATTGCATTGCCCATACTTGTCAATGCGATTATGATGCACCGGATGGAAGAAAGATACGGAAGAACGGCAAAAAATATTGCCATTCTTTCTGGTGTACTTTTGATTATTCAAGCGATTGCAGGAATGATTACTGTTGAATTTGATAACGAGGATTGGACAGTAGCCATGCATCTTACTTTAGCATCAATTTTTACTGCACTCTTCATTTTTCAGTTCCTCATCATGCGAGTCAAGGAAGGGAAAATATGGAAATTCTTGTCAATAACACAAGAAGATATTTCAAATGTTCAAAATGATGTTCTTCGCATCGTCGTCGCAGTTGGCATACTCCTTGTTTTGGGGGCTTGGGTTTCATCAACCAGCGGAGGAGAATACAACAAAGCTTGCTCCGTCGGATTCCCCGATGGTTGGCCACAGTGTCAGGGTGAATTTTTACCACAATTTTCTGAAAATGGTGAGTTGGTCCCAGGCGTACTCATTCAAATGATTCATCGGCTCGGTGCTGTTGTTGTTGGTGTTGTATTGTTTCTTGTTTCTGCAAAACTGCGGGAATATGCTCGGGACCATCCAACAGCCAAACCAGTTTCAACTATGGTAGAGACAACAACTGGTTTTTGGTTACTTAATGTCATTGTCGGGGCAATGTACATTGTCTTTGCAAAAGCAGATGAGTTCCCGGAACTTCTGTCACTCCTCCACCTTATCGTTGGTGTAACTGTATTCCTCGTATCCATTTCCACATATTTCATGATCTACATTGCTACGCATGAATCAACTCCCTCAGCACAACTTCCCCGACATGAACAGGAGTGACGAACTTGACCGAAAAAAAGTCAATGTTCTCATTAGCCATGGAATTGATGAAGCTTCGTGTTATTGTTCTGTTGCAAATCACAGCGATATGTGCTATACTCATCCACGATGCGCTCGTTCGAAATGAAGTCATTGATGGTTCTCGCACGTGGCTTGATACACTCTTTGCTATTTGTTTGACGTTGCTCGGGGGAACATTGTCTGCAGGAGGGTCAAATGCGATCAATATGTGGTATGACGCAGATATCGACCCGCATATGAAGCGAACGATGAATCGACCGATTCCAAGAGGTGATGTTCAACCAAGGACAGCATTATTCTTCGGTATGTTCATTGGTGTTCTTGGCTCAAGTTTGTTTTTCTTTGCCCATTGGAAGGCAGCTTTTTGGTCATTCTTTTCAGTCTTTTTTTATGTGTTCATTTATTCGATGTGGCTCAAGAGAAGAACTCCTCAGAATATCGTCATAGGAGGAATCGCAGGGTCAACGCCACCCCTCATCGGTTGGATTGTTGCCTCGTCAGCAACGATCCCTTCGAATCTAAATCCATTCGACCTAGGTTCGCCTATCCCTTGGATACTCTTCCTTCTGATCTTCCTGTGGACGCCTCCACATTTTTGGGCCCTTGCTTTGTATAGATCTGGAGAATACGGTAAGGTTAACATCCCAATGATGAATGAAGTGAAAGGCCCTGAATCTACCGTCCGACAATCAAAAATGTACGTGATTTTCCTCTTCCTTTTGGGCTCACTGCCATGCTTTTGGCCGAATTCAGGTGTCCCACTTCTCTGGGCTTTTATCTCAGGTGGATTAACGCTCTGGTATGCCGTATCAGTATGGAATATCGATATTCATGAACCATTAGATGAAAATGGTAGAATGCCAAAAGCAGCAAAATCCTTCTTCCGGAGCTTGTTTTACCTCGGATGGATGTTCATCAGCATCGTATTCGTCTCATTTATTCCACCGGATTGGCTTGGTCCTCTTGGTTTGTTGTAGGGAGAAGTGACATTTCATTACCGCTATCTTCATGACTCATTCGTAGGTCGGCGGTTTACATTGCGGCAGTCGCATAGCCTGGCCATTGCGCCGGATTGCTAATCCGGTGGTGTCTCACCTCGGGAGTTCGAATCTCCCCTGCCGCGCCATCAATATATGACGAACTTCATGTCATGACATGGCTGAACCAAGCCTGCCAATGTTGCTTGGCATCGTTTTGATTGTTCTTCTCTTGATACCAAGAACAAGAAACGCTCTCCTCGTGCTGCTTTTTTCATACAAATTGGTATGGAAATACCTTAACTTGCGGCCATCAAACGACAGGCCTTGGGTCAATGACAATAAAGAAACTGCAAAAGCGGAAATTGAGAATACAAATGTTGTTCTCAAAAATGTAAGAGATTTTTCTTGGACGACAACAAGAGAGTATGAAGAGAATTGGGTCAGCAAAAGTTTTGATACCACACGAGTCAAAGACATATGGTTCGTTTTGGAATATTTTGATCCTAAAAGGAAAGGACTAGCACACACGATTCTTTCGTTTGAATTTGAGGATGGAACCTTTCTTTCATGCTCTATAGAAGCAAGAAGGGAGGAAGGAGAAAGATATCATCCTGTAACAGGAATGTTTCGGAAATTTGAATTGATTTATGTTTGGGGCACAGAACGCGATTTGATTGGGGTTCGAGCAAGATGTCGGCCAAAATCAACAACACACCTGTTCAAAGCTAAACTATTTAGAGAGGAAAGCAAGCAACTCCTTCTCGAATCATATCTTCATAGGACAAATCAACTTGCTTTTCATCCAGAATGGTACAATTCGATATCGAACACATGCACAACAAACATCGCAAGACATGTAAATGAGGTATATCCCGGAAGAATTCCAAAATCTTTCGCCATCTTACTACCAGGACTCAGTCCGGGATTATTGGAAAGAAACCAACTTGTCGAACTCGGTGAGAACACAATGGAACAAATGTTGGTGCTCTCAATTATTGATGAAAAAGCAATGGCATGGAACGAGGTAGATGATTTTAGTCAAGTGATTCGAATGTAATCACTCAAAGAAGTCGTCAAAATCACCTGAATACATGTTTTGATTTCGCTTTCTTGCATCCATGACTCTCTTTAATCGCTTTCGCTTTTTCAATATAAGAGGTAACAAGATAAAATTGAGAACAAGTAAACCAACCATTGTAGCACCTGTGGCTTGGAATTCTTCAGTTTGCATAGAATCTTCAAGATCACGAAGCCATTCAATTCCGAGTGGTGGCTCAGGTTCAGGTATAGGCTCAGGAATGATGTGTTGATTGTACGTCCACCAGTCATTATCAATGTGAACCCGTTCAACATTATCAGAAGGGTATGTGGCGATGAATTGTTGGTTTCCTACCGCATCAATAGGGGCGAGGATGTAGTAATATGTTCGATCGGGTCGAATTCCATTAAATTCTATGCCTCCTTGATTGAATGAGCCTTGTTCACCAGGTGTGCCTTTCAAATTTGAGGCAATAGGCGTAATAAACCGAAGGTTGACGTTCACGGGCTTTGCTTCCACTCTGTACATATTCCATGACAATTCTCCATTCAATTCATTTTGAGGCCACGTCCAGGTTAAATTCACTTCATAGCATCTAGACCAGTCCTTCGTGAGTGAGAAACAATCAGTTGAGTTTGTGAACTGCCATGTATGCCTGAAGTCGATTATATTCGTTACTGGTGGGATAGCATCTCCGCAGATAAGGCCAGCGAGGCCTTCTGTAGTTCTCGTGATATTGACCAAGTCAATATTTGGCTGACCCGAGCGGTCTGCTGGTATCAATGCGTATGATGAGCAAATGCCAGTTTCCATGACATCCGGATCGAGATAGTGTTCGCTTGTTGATGGCAACATTGTAACAAGCGAACCATTGGTTAATTGCTCCCATTGGAAAGCGTTGATGCCGCCTTCGGGGTCAGGGAAGTAGGTTGTACCCTCTATGCCTCGATATCGATACACATTCCATCCACCGAAATATGGGTTTTCAGTATCGCCGAGAGAATCCCAATGAAGTTCAATACCACCGTTTTTCATCAGTGACCAAGATACATTGTTTGCGTGTACAGAGGGTGGAGGTAATTCTCCTGCGATGAGAATAATTCCACTGGAGTACATTGTTACAGAAAATGTTCCATCTTCATTCACAACATATTCCCGGTCCCCAATAAATGGCTGCCAGCCTTCATCATCGACACTGTCGAGGTATCTCAGTTGAACAGTTGATAAGTCAACGGTTGATGGGGCAATAAGAGACATATCCAAATGAAGTGTAATCTCCTTAATGTCTGGTTCAATCTCCGGATTGTTCACCGATTCAACTTCGAGGATCATCAAGTGGAGGGGAGATAACCCATTTCCTAGCAGATAGCTCTTGCCTATTGCAGGTAATTGTTCACTAAAGGAGTAGGTGACCGCTTCTCTTGAAACAATTTCACCTTCAAATCGAGGTAAATCACTAAAGTTAATCGCCTCAAGAATTTGCATGTTTCTGTAGGTGTAATCGGTTGTGCCAAAAGGGTCTCGAACTTCGAGCGTGATGTTATGTGGGCCGATACCCAGTTCATCTCCTGGAATGCTAAGGTATTGTCCATATCCCAACAAGAAGAAACCTTCCCTCCATGTGTAGTTGAGGGGTTGGGATGCTACACTACTGGTTCTTGCTTCGAAAACAACAGTTTCTGACGATTTGTATTCACCATTTGAATTTGATAGGAATATGAAGGCGTTAATGCTACCTGCTTCGATACTAATGTCCGGTAGAGACTGACGGTTGTTGTTTGCCAGGTTCACATCTTGTCCACCAATGCTGTCGCTTTGTATGGAAAATCGGAACAATTTGTTCGCACCGGTTGTGTTGATATTGTATACACATGTTTCGCTTTCACCTGGGTACAAAGCGGGTATTGTACACGATGCAGATTGTTCGATTTGGAAATTATTGCCGTTAAAAATGTCAAAATTAATGACCAAATTTTCAATTGTTTTGTTTCCAAAGTTGCCAACATCAGAATGAACACGTTCTGAGCCATAATAGTACAGGGTGTCTTCAGAATCATGGCTTGGATGCCAATCAATGATGCCTACATCAATCGTATCATTGATGACGACTGGGATTGTCACAAGGTCATTGTATGTATTTTGGTCTCCATATGGCGTACCTGTGCTCGAAATCATTCCAAATTTTAGAATGTATGTACCTTCCTCTGAATAATTGAATGTTGGTAACTGAACAGTGTACACATCGAGACCCCCCCAATTTGGCAAGTTCGTCACATTTTTGAATTGAGTTTTGAGCATCTGCGTCCCAGTACCATCCCACAACTGCCAACCAAATTCAGATTCAAGATTACACGAGGTGCAAGATATAACTGTACCTTTCGACTGAATACTGTAATCCGTGTTTGTATTGAGAATTCTTTGACCATTATACTCTGCAAGATTGTCGATATTGTCAAAAGGATTGTAATTTTGATTTGCCGACACGTCGCTGAATTTTTGACTTACATGAATGTTGAACTTGAGATTATCATTAGCTGAAATGTCATCAGCTAAAACGAATTCATACACAACAGTGTAGATTCCGTTTGCATCATCACCCGGGTACCAGAAATCAGTTGAAGAAAAATTATCCACAGAATCACCCGGTATGTTGTTGAGTAGAAATGTCCCTTGGTCTGATGGTGTTGATGTGCAATCCACAATGCCGACATCCCCTTCACAAACGTACCAATTTGCTTGCCGGTTTGAACCAGTTGTGACGCTTCTCATATTTTCTACTGTGACAGTAAAGCTGATGGATTCAGAGAACGGGTACCATCGGTCTTCAACGGGTTCAATAGAGCCAATAATCGCTAAATCCGTTCCGGAAGTAGCCGCTGCAGATGGTGATAAAAGAAGCAATGAAAATGAAGAAAGGAGGAACAATGCAACGATACCAATAGCACTAGGCTTCCGTTCTTTTTGCATAGGCTTCGCACCGCTCATGATATACGCTCGTCAAACGAATTCAAAGACTCATCGCCTATTTGAAGCCAGAATGCATCAAAAAAGAAGTTATCTTAGAATTCGGAAGAATAAATTGAGATGTAGCGGTAATATCTTCAAATCATTGGTGCTGGTCGAACCATGGAGGGCGTTCAATCGTTCAAAGACGATGAACAAGGGTTGACGGCAGTCATCGAATTTTTGTCAGCATTCACGCTTTTTTTGATGATCCTCACTGCATTTTTATCCTTAGCCCAGTTGCAGATGGGTTCGAATGACCCTTCTCTCGACCGCTTAGATCGCTCTGCAATTCTTGGCATAGACCGTTTGACAGCTTCTGAAGGTTGGTTTGTCCCTGTCGTGAATGGGGTCTCAGACTATGCGAACGCAACCTCTGACTGGCACTTGGTGCCCATGGATGATTTGGATAATGGTCGGTTACAAGCTGGATTGATCTTAGGAAATAAACTGGACCTTCAAAGAATCTCCGCCCTCTCAAACATCACAGAGGAAGCCTTCGCAGCAGGACTTGGACTTGGAGAAAAGATGAGTGTTCACTTGACAATCCGGGTCGAGCAGAGCGATGTTGAATCCCGAATCGGCCAACTCATCTTTGACGGAGGCACCTTAAGAACGACTGCTACTGCATCCTCAACAGCCTTCAGAACATTCTACCAAGATGGTGAACAGATTCGTGTTATTCTAGAAGTACATGCCAATGCTCAAGTTTCAACAAAAATGACTCTTACCGAGGTAATGACTCGCCCATCAAGTTCAGGTCCTGAATGGATTGAAATTTACAATCCGAATCAGTTTGCTGTGTCGTTGAGAGGTTGGTCATTGAACCACACATCGGGTATTTCCTCTACAAATTATTTGTTCCAAGGAGGAGTGGTTCCAGGCAATGCTACAACATTGTTTAGCGGTGACCCTTCAACGCAAGTTGTTGGTAACGCCACTGCAGTCATAGATTTGGGGAGTGTAGGGTTCCTTGGCGTTGGTCAAGTCAATGCAATATCTGATGGTTCAGGGACTCTTCGACTTCGTTACACTCAACTCGATGAATCCACTCCTGGCGAAATCGACGCAGTGACATGGGGCGGGAACACAGGTCTCATTGTAAATTTGGGTCAAAGTATTGAACGGCAGGATTCTTCGCGTTTCAGTCAATCTTCTTGGGCAATTCAAGAAAACCCAACACCAGGTGAATATGTTCAAAGCGAATAAATCAACTCTATGAAGCGGTTATTTCATCAACCATGACGACTTCGACAGATTGTTCCCATGCAATCGCCTTCCACGTATCAAAGAGATAGATGTGTAACCGGTATCCACGGTCTAGATGAAATTCTTCGAGGAGGTATTCCATATGGCTCAACTGTTCTCGCAGCAGGCACTTGCGGCTCGGGAAAGACAACCCTTGGCATGGAATTTCTCGTTCGAGGTGCTCTTGCAGGAGAGGCCTGTGCTCATTTCACAGCAACAGAACCGTCGGTGAAACTATTGGAAAATATCCGACAATACCAATTTTTTGATATGAACATGGTCGACTCCGGTCTCATCAACGTTTTTGACATGGACGTGTTGTATTCGTGGCTAGGTCTTGACAAGGCCTCCTTCGATTTGGACGACGTTCATGCCCTCATCAAAGCGATTGTTGACATCGTCAATACCATCGGTGTCACACGTCTTGTGATCGACTCTGTGACAACACTTTGTTACAAAATTAAATCAGAACAATTGATTCGAGATTTTTTGTTTACACTTGGAAAGAAACTTGCAACGTTGGGCTGTACAACCATCTTAATCTCTGAAATCACATCCGCTACAGAGAATGCACACTGGTCTTCATTTGGTGTTGAGGAAGCAATTGCAGACGGCATCATCGTCATGGGGGATAATGAGCGAATGGGTCATCTTTTGCGATTTTTACAAGTTGTGAAAATGCGAGGGACATACCATAGTCGTGCAAAACATGCGATTGAATTAACTCCAGTTGGCGTCATGTTAACACCGATGTTAAAGTGGGGTGCACAAATTGACACAACTTCGAGATGGGGGCAATAATCATGTTTGAGTTCGATCAAAATATAGCCCAGCAACTTTCTGAAGTTTCACTCAACAGTTCGGTTCAAGTACGTGTTGGGAACTCAAATGCATTTAGTGTGACTGCGAGCACAATCATTCCGCTTATGCAGATGTATGAAATGGGAGGCGTTTACATTTCAGCGAGCAGAGGGGCAGTCGAAATTATTCAAGCATTCGAGGCCATAGGTGTGGACGTATCTCATATTCAATTCGTTGACTTGGTGTCGTCAGGAATCCTCGGTGGAACTGATGTGCCATACAACAATATTCATTTCGTCGATAGTCCAATTATGCTCGAAAGTATATTGCTTCGCACGTTGTATATCTTACAAACATCAGGGAGCCCCAGGAATTTTGTCTTCATGGACAGTGTAAACGCATTGGCAATTTACAATGAGGACAGAATGTTAGCAGAATATCTCCACACATTCATCAACACATTTCGCCAACGAGAGATTCTCTCTGTGGTCATAAATGTTCCAGACCAAACCCCGCCACTCGTTTTGTCGAATTTGGATTTGTATTGCACTGACCTCATCGATAGAGGAAACGTCGTCATTATGTGAGGTGAAAAATATGGCAAAGAAAATTGAGTTCTCAAAAGAAGATGAGGAATTCTTCGGAACAATGGGCTCCTTCGGAATTCCAAAATTCGACAGTGCAATGAGGGGCGGCGTCCCACGGGGCTTTACTATCATAGCGTTTACAGAAACTGGTAGCGGTAGCGATTTGTTTGCAAAACAATTTGTTTCTCCTGCCGAAGAACCTGAGAATTCGCTCTACATAGCAACCGACGAAGGTCAACAAGACATCGTTCGTATTTTCCAAAAATACGACTGGCCCCTCGATATCAAAGTTCGAACGATTGGTGAGGAATACAACAGCAACGTTCTTGAGAAACAATTGCTAGCAAGTCGGTACAGGCTTGAAGGATTTCAATTAAGCGATATTCAACGACTTGCACAAACAAGATTTGTTCAAGAATCGACACAAGATTTCCTTACAGAAGTAACGAATGAGGTCATGGCACTTGGTCCTTATTTCAGAGCTGTTATCGATAACATGGATTTCTTTCTTCAAAGAGAAGATCCAACTCGAGTAATTTCAATGATAAGAATGCTTCAAGCACATGCTCAGATGGTTCGTGGTCTTTTGTTTATCTGCGTATCATCCGAAGGACTTGACAAATCAGTCAAGCAAGAATTATCTTCAATTTCTGACATGACCCTCTCGTTCAGAGTTCGAACGATAGGTTCGGATTTTGAGACATCAATGATCGTATCAAAGTTTAGGAACGCTCCTGAAAATTTGAAAATGCTTGTTTTCCGTGTAACGCCAGAAGAAGGTATTACGCCAGAAACTGTGGAACGTATCGCTTGATTGTATACTTCACCAATACGACAGGTCATTAAAGACCTGCAATTCGGAAGTATATGGCGGAACGCTCATCCACTGGGGGTTACGACCCTTCTGGGATTGACGATGATGAGTGGGAAATATTAGAACGTCAACTCGAACAGACTATTCCACACTACGATAAAGTAAACACATGGATGACATTCGGTCAAGACAAAAGGTGGAGACGAAACGTCCGCAATCATGCCTCAAGCGGAATGAGTGTGCTTGAGGTTGGATGTGGTCCAGGTTCGTTTGCAGTGGATATCGAGGGTGTTGATTTGACATGCCTCGACCCTTCTGATGAGATGCTGAAAGTTGCGGAGTTGAGGGTAGGGGCTGCGAGAAAAAAGAGAGGTGAGCCCGATGCGAAATTCGTTCAAGCGGTGGCTGAAGATATGCCATTTGAGGACCACTCATTCGATTTTGTTTGTTGTCTCTTTTCATTTCGTGATTTCAAGGATAAAAAACAAGGTCTAACTGAAATTCTTAGAGTGCTAAAGCCTGGTGGGCAACTCGTCATTTGTGATGCAGGCAAAGCGAATTGGCTGCACGGCCTTTTTGGCTACCTGTGGATGAATACAGCGGTGCAAATCATCGCAAGACTCGTCACAAAGGAAAAAGATCACGCTTGGAAAGGCCTTGCCAAATCATACACTCACTATGGTACGAACGGGTATTATAGGCGGATGCTCAAAGACGTTGGTTTCACCCGCGTTCAGGGGAGGCTTCTCCTACCTTTCGGCATGGCGAGCCGATTCCGTGCTACAAAACCTAAAGGCAATGCTGCGAACTAATATCCCACGAAATCATTGCGTTATAGTCATAAACCCCACTTGTTTGGTCGGGACACAGGTGGTCTTTTTGGGTATTCGAGAAGTGAGAAAAAGTGTCTCCGAAGCCGCAGCACATGCTGAGAAGCAATTAGAAGATGCGAAGAAATCTGCTGAGAAAAAAATCGCTGATTCGAGAAAGAAAGCTGCAGATATGATCACTAAGGCCCATGAAGATGCGACCACCTCCTCAAAATCTACTATTGAAGAGGCACGCTCAAACGCTCAAAAAGACGCTGACAAAGTGAAGAAGGATGGACTCAAGTCCATTGAATCAATTCAAGCATCGTATGAGAAAAACAAGGATAAGGCCGTTCAGTCGGTATTGGACGCAGTTTTGAACGCCTGAGGTATAGATATGTTTGGGACTGTTGACATGGCCAGAATGACGCTGGCAGCAACAGTAGAAAATATGGACGAAATCCTATCGACTTGTGCTCAACTAGGCAATGTGCATATCGAAGATTATG
Source organism: uncultured Candidatus Poseidoniales archaeon (assembly GCA_964613395.1). Classification (GTDB taxonomy): domain Archaea; phylum Thermoplasmatota; class Poseidoniia; order Poseidoniales; family Poseidoniaceae; genus Poseidonia. The sequence continues at coordinate 77,284 of CAZTGO010000002.1, forward strand.
TGAACTTCGAAGACGGCATTGGAGTTGGAAAAGCAAATGCAAACGAATCCGCAAACAAAGCAAGTTCAATGCTTGCTAAAGTGAGGGCTGCAAATGCGCACTACAAAAACGTCAACACAGACGGCCCAATATCAGCAAAAGAACTGAAAGCATTGGCTGAAGGAGAATTTGTTGACGAGGTCAACCTAGCCTTGTCATACGCATCAACAGTCCGAGAATGTGAGGCTGAACGAAATTCAATTTCGGAACAAATCAATTTGCTCACAAAACTTGCACCATTGGGCATAGAAGTTGAACTGCTGACAAGCACATCTCACATTGACATGTTCGTTGCAGAGGTGGCCAAAGCGAGTAAAGTTGGACAGGCTTTTGCGGGTATCGGTAACGATGTTCGATTTGAAACCGGTCCAGGAATTGTCGTTGTTGCTTGTTCCCCTGCAAAATCAACCGAAGTTCAAACCATCCTTGGAGGGCTAGGGGCTCGCCCCATCCAAATTCCTTCAGGCGAAGGTAAACCCTCTGATATCATCACACAACTTCGTGCTAGAATGGTCGAACTTGAATCCGAGATGAACGATGCTGAGGCAAAAGGAATGGCGTGGTCAAAGAAGCACGGAAGAACCATGGTTGCTTTGGAGGAGTACCTCACTCGGATTGATTCAATCAATACTGCACCAACAATGCTGGCAGTCTCTGACATGGCATTTGTTCTTGATGCTTGGGTTCCCCTCGGGGATGCAAAGAGCATTCAAAGCACTCTTGCGCCCCTTGCATCCCACATTGAAATCGAAAAGCATGTTGATGACCACCATGGGCACCACGACCACGATCATCATGAACCAACACCGCCAGTTGCATACGAAAACGGAAATGTCTCGAAACCTTTTGAATTGATGGTCGATCTCGTCGGCCGACCGAAGTACGGCACTATCGACCCAACATTCTTCATTATGATGACATTCCCATTCATCTACGGCTTGATCCTCGGAGATTTCGGCTATGGTCTGATTATATTCTTGCTCGGTTTGTGGCTAGGTAAGCAACCATTCGCAGTTGACCCAGTGGCAAAGAACGGCGTGACTATTCTCAAGTGGATGGGTGTTTGGTGTATTATTTGGGGCCTCATTTTCGCAGAAGGATTCGGGTTTGTTTGGGATAACTCCACTTCACACAAAACAATACCCATCCTCGTACCATTGTATGACTGGACATATGCCCACATTCATTTCCCACACTTCTTTGATTCACTCCTGAATTTGAAACTGCATGTTCCATTCCACAGGGCAGACGAGAAAGTCATTTCTAACTACGTACTTATCTCAATTTACCTTGGAGTAGGCCACCTTCTCTTTGGATTCATCATCGGTTTCATCAATGCATTCAACGCCCACGGCATTGGAGCAGCATTCTTCGAAAAAGGTTCATTCATTCTCATTCTCATCGGAGGATTCCTCCACGCCAGACAAGTGGTTGGCTACGGAGGCGAGATGTTCATTCTATCCGCATGGACTGGAATGGTCATCGCTGGAGTTTTCTCGCTCATTATCGGCCTTGCTATCTATGAGAAGTTTGGTTGGGCAGGAGGCGTCATCATGGGACCAATCGAAACCTTCGGGCTTTTGGCGAATACACTTTCCTACCTTCGAGTCATGGCAGTCGGTGTAGCAGGCGTTAAAATTGCTGAAATCTCCATCACCATCGGGTGGGACATGATGATTCATCCAAGTAACCCTGTAATGATTCTGGTTGGCTTGATCCTCTTTATCCTCATACAAGCGTTTGCTCTCGCACTTGGATTATTATCGCCAAGTATTCACGCAGCCCGTCTTCACTTTGTTGAATGGATGGGCAAGTTCCACGACGGCTCAGGCCGTCTCTTTACACCGCTAGGCGGAAGAACCCTTCATGTGGAGGGTCAATCATAGTCCACAGGACAAAATATAATGGAGGAAAAAATATGAAAACAAAAGCAATGAAAAATGTAATACGAGCATTGGTCGCACTTTTTGCAATCACAATGATTGCACAAGGTGTAGCTGCTGAACCAGGTGAAGACACACAAGCCAACTGGAACAATGGTATGTACGGTGACGTCGGTGTAGGTCTATCACTCGGACTTGCTGCTATTGGTGCAGGCTTCTCACAAGCTGCAATCGGTAGTGCTGCAGTCGGCATGCTTGCTGAAGACGGATCAAAATTCGGACCAGCGCTCATCTTTACAGCTTTGCCAGAATCTATTGTGATTCTCGGTGCACTGCCACTCTTCCTATGAGTGAATCAACTCTTTCAACACTTGTTGATTGAGTAAGGAGGATTGAAGATGACACTTGAACAAATTAGCGAAGATGTGCGAAAGGAAGCAGAGGCGAAAGCCTCAGAAATCGAAGCATCTGCAAAAGCTGAATCGAAGAAATTGATCGATGAAGCCAAGAAACAAGCGGATGAAATTCGATTAAACGCAGAAACAAAGGCACAACGCGAAGCAGAACAAATTGCACGGGAAGTCGTTGCAAGTGCTCGACAATCAAATCAAAAAGAAGTTCTCATTGCTAAAAGAGCTGCTCTCGATGCAGCGTTTGATATGGCAAAGGCTTCAATTTCGGATGTTAAAATGAAAGGGAGGGAGTCACTCCTCAAGTCATTGATTGCAGAAGCAAAAAAGGTTGGTGGAAAAGGATTCATCCTTCACCCAGCAGAAGTTGATAAAGCATCTCTTTCAAAATTATCTGGAGACTTTGAGGTTGGTGAAACCATTCAATGCATGGGCGGGTTTATCCTTTCATCCAATGATGGTTCAGTATCCTTTGACATGCGATTTGATACGTTACTCGAGCGAGCTTGGTCAGATAACTTAGCGTCAATTAACAACACATTATTTGAATGAGGGAAGACAATGAGGGCAAACACAGCGTACGTTGCTGCACGAGCAAAATCTCGTAAAAGCAATCTTGCTGACAAGGCAAGGTTAAGGCAACTTGTTCGTCAATCACCAGATCAACTCACTATAGCAGTTGGTGACATGGGTTATCGAAATGAGATTGACATGTACGCAGGAAAACTTACGGGAGGCGATTTGGTTGAGGCAGCACTTACCCACAATCTTGAAGCCGAACTCTTGGATATTTTACGAATGTGCAACGCCAAAATTAAACCCATCATTTCAGTTTACACATTGAGGTTTGAATACCAGAACGCAAAAGTCGTTCTTCGTTCAGTCCTCAATGAGGTTGAAATCGAGAAAGTCAAAAACTCGATTTTGCCCGCCATTAACGAAATCAACACACCGTGGATTTCGATAATTGAAGAATCAGATACACTTCGATCAGCAGCCATTGCAATGAAGAGAAAGTCGTTTGGTCAAGCATTATCAAAACTGCCCGAAAACGCATCGTTGTATGCATATGAAGATGCATTGGATCGTCATTATTTCAACGAGGCCTTGAGTGCCCTATCCGGTAATGACAAAGCGACAAAATTTGCAAGAAAGTTACTTGCTTTGGAAATTGATCACAAGAACATCTTGAACATTTTAGAAGCGAACTCCGTTGGTTTAGAAGGCGAAGCAATTGCAAATTCTCTTCTCCCAGGAGGTCGACTCGTACCAACACGTTCGTTTTCGACAGTTGCAATGGGTGGCAAAGATGCACTTCTTGACGTGTTAAGAGCTAACAATCAATTTGATTTGGCTGAATTCGAAGAGAAATTAAAGCAATGTGATGAGCGTCGAAGTCTCGACCCAATGGTGACATGGTTTAAGCAAAGAGAGCATGATTTCATGGCAAAGATGAGTTTTCTCCATCCCATCTCTGCCCTGCCAATTATCCATTACATCGCAATGAAAGTTGAAGAAGTGAACGATTTGAGAATTATTGTTCGTGGCTTACTTGCTGGATTACCAGAAGAGGTCATTGACGAACACGTACTATGAGGTGAATGAAGTGGAAATAGCAGTCGTTGGTTCTCCAGAATTCACTTTGGGCTTCCAGCTCGCTGGACTGTCCGAACTACACAACCCGGAATCGGATGAAGAATTACATTCGACACTCCGCGGCTTGTTATCAAATTCAAGTGTGGGAATCGTGGTTCTCGATTCGACCATTTTCCCAACACTTCCAGACAGATTAAGAGAACAACTTTCAGCATCTGTCTCACCAACCGTCCTCGGTATTGGAACCGAAGAGGACACAACCTTACGAGATACAATTCGTAAGGCAATAGGAGTCGATCTCTGGCAATAAGAGAAAAGGAGGAATAAAAATGAGCAAAACAGGAGCAATATACAGAATATCTGGACCGGTCGTAACCGCTACAGGAATGAAAGCGGGAATGTACGACGTTGTACGAGTAGGACATGAAGGATTGATGGGTGAAGTCATCGAATTACACGGTGATAAAGCTATCATCCAAGTATACGAAGATACATCGGGTATCCGACCAGGTGAGCCAGTCCAAAACACAGGTGAAACACTTTCAGTTAGCCTTGGCCCAGGTCTACTCACCCAAATTTACGATGGAATCCAGCGACCACTCGCTACATTGGAAGAGGTCATGGGTGTTTTCATTACTCGTGGTGTTGATGCAGATGCTTTCGATCTTGAAAAGACATGGACTTTTGAGCCAATCGCCAAGAAAGGAGATGAAGTCTCTGGTGGCGATGTCATTGGTCATGTGCAAGAGACCGAGACGATTGTTCACAAGATTATGGTGCCTCCTACCGCATCTGGAACAATTAAATCGATTGATTCCGGAGACTTCAATGTAACACAAACCGTCTGTACCTTAGAAGATGGTACCGAGATTCAAATGATGCAAAAGTGGCCGGTTCGAACACCCCGACCATACCGACAAAAGTATGCACCAGACACACCGCTGGTGACTGGAATGCGAATTCTTGACTTCTTGTTCCCACTTGCAAAAGGTGGTGCTGCAGGTATTCCTGGGCCATTCGGATCCGGAAAAACCGTTACCCAGCAATCGCTTGCAAAGTATTCAGACGCTCAAATTGTGGTCTACATTGGATGCGGTGAGCGTGGAAACGAGATGACTGAAGTTCTTGATGAGTTTCCTCATCTCATCGACCCAAACACCGGCAAGCCTCTGATGAACAGAACGGTCATGATTGCGAACACATCCAACATGCCAGTCGCTGCTCGTGAAGCATCTGTGTACACGGGAATTACCATTGCAGAATATTTCCGAGACATGGGGTACGATGTCGCTCTTATGGCAGATTCAACATCTCGCTGGGCTGAAGCAATGCGTGAAATTTCATCCCGTCTTGAAGAAATGCCTGGTGAAGAAGGATATCCTGCTTACCTTTCATCAAGAATTGCAGAGTTTTACGAGCGAGCCGGTCGTGTTGAAACCCTGAGTGGAAACGATGGTTCAGTCACTGTTATTGGTGCAGTTTCACCTCCTGGTGGTGACATTTCAGAACCAGTTTCACAAGGAACACTTCGAATTGTCAAAGTGTTTTGGGGTCTCGATGCTGGACTAGCACGACAACGACACTTCCCAGCAATCAACTGGTTGAACTCGTATTCGCTCTACCCACAGAGTTTGGACCAGTGGTTCAGAGACAATATCGCACAAGACTTCCCAGAAATTCGAACACAAGTGAGTGGATTGCTCCAAGTTGAAGCCGAATTGCAAGAAATCGTTCAACTCGTAGGTTCAGATGCGCTTCCAGTGGACCAGCAATTGACGCTTGAAGTCGCTCGAATGATTCGAGAATTCTTCCTTCAACAAAATGGGTTCCACGATGTGGATGCCTTCTGTGACATACGTCTTCAATACAAGATGGCAAAGGCGATTCTCACATTCCAAGACGCTGCCAAAACGGCTATGTCAAGCGGTGCCGCCCTAGGTGACGTTGTGAACGTCTCCGGTCGTTCTGACTTGATGAGAGGTCGTTTCGAAAGCGGTTACATCGACACAATTGACGGAATGGTCAAAGAAATGGTGTCACAAATCGAAAATACAGTAGGTGCAAATTAGAGGTGATCATATGAGTGGAAAAGAATACAGAACAATTACAGATGTTAAGGGCCCTCTTGTTTTCCTAAACAAGACAGAACCAGTTGCTTTTGGTGAAATCGTATCGATTCGATTGTCCAACGGTGAGATGAAGAATGGCCAAGTACTCGACACATCAGATGACCTCGTCATCGTTCAAGTTTTTGAGGGCACTGCAAGCATTGACAAAGAAGCAGGCGTGACTTTCATGGGCGATGTGTTCAAACTACCTGTGAGTACAGATCTTGTCGGAAGAATTCTCGACGGTGCAGGTCGACCAAGAGACGGTGGCCCTGAAATCATCGCTGACGAGAAGGCTGACATCATCGGTGCTGCAATCAACCCATACAGTCGACAATCGCCTCACGATTTTATTCAAACTGGAATCTCTGCGATTGATTGCTGTACAACACTTGTACGTGGACAGAAGTTGCCTATTTTCTCAGCATCCGGTCTACCTCACAATGACATCGCACTACAAATTGCAAGGCAAGCAAAATTGAAGGGCTCTGATGAGCAATTTATTGTGGTGTTCTGTGCTATGGGTATTACTGCAGAAGAATACAATTTCTTCAGGTCAGACCTTGAACGAACTGGAGCACTTGAAAATGCGGTTTTGTTCGTCAATCTTGCTGACGACCCAGCCGTCGAACGTATTATTACACCACGTCTTGCTCTTACCGCAGCAGAATATCTTGCGTTTGAGAAAGACTATCACGTTCTCGTTATTTACACAGATATGACAAATTATTGTGACGCACTTCGACAAATTGGAGCGGCTCGTGAAGAAGTACCAGGACGTCGAGGTTACCCAGGTTACATGTACACTGACCTGGCAATGCTTTACGAGCGTGCTGGAATTGTAAAAGGAAAGAAAGGTTCCATCACTCAATTCCCAATTCTTACCATGCCTGGTGACGATATTACACACCCTATTCCCGACCTATCAGGATATATCACTGAAGGTCAAATTGTGATTAGTCGTGAATTGCACCAACAAGGTATCTATCCTCCAATCAATGTACTTCCATCGTTGTCACGATTGATGGGTTCTTGTATTGGTGAGAAAACGACACGAGAAGACCACAAATCAGTTTCAGACCAAATGTATGCAGCTTATGCACAAGGCCGAGAACTACGAGGATTGGTTGCAATTGTTGGTGAAGATGCACTCAACGAGCGTGACAAACAATTGTTGGACTTTTCAGGTGTGTTCGAAGACAAATTCCTTCGACAATCAAGAGATGAAGACCGAACAATCGATGAAACACTCGACTTGTGTTGGACATTGATGTCATCCATTGACACCAAATACCTTGTCCGACTTGATCAAAAGTGGATTGAAAAGTATCACCCAGAAAACAGAGCTTGAGTAAAAAGAGGACGTGAGTAGCATGGCTTTGGATATCAAACCAACACGTAGCGAACTCATCAAACTTAAAGCTCGAATCAAACAAACAAAGAATGGGTACAATCTTCTCAAAATGAAGCGAGATGGTCTATTCCACGAATTCCGACAACTTCTCTCAGAAATGATTGAAGCAAAGAGAGATTTAACCAAGGCATACCAATTAGCCAAACAAAGAATCGATTTAGCAAATGCCATCGAGGGTGGTCTTGCAGTTCGTGCGGCAGCGATTGCGAATTCCGCCCATCCCGAAGTTGAGGTTGAACGACGAAACATCATGGGTGTAGTCGTTCCTTCAGTCAGTGGAACAAATCTCAAATCTACGTTTCGAGAGCGTGGAGTTGGTTATATCGGCTCTTCTCCCTACATCGATGAAGCGAGTGATTCATTTGGGGAATTGATTGAAAAAATAGTCAAAGCATCCGAGATGGAAGCAACACTCAAGCGACTCTTGCAAGAAATCGAAGCAACAAAGCGAAGAGTGAATGCATTAGAATTCAAAGTCATTCCCGAACTTGAAGAAGCCAAAGTCTTCATTCAACTGCGCCTTGAGGAAATGGAAAGAGAAGAAACGTTCCGGTTGAAGCGATTTAAGAACAAGTAATCGTGAAGTTTTGTTCGTTCTATCAATCGTTGGTTTCTTGATGGTTGCCGATGACAGCGTGGTACGAGGGGGTTTTCCAATGGCCACAGATTCCGTTGTCGACAAGGGAGAAGAGCCTCTTCATCTTCATCCTAAATCGTGGAATCAACACGATCTCATCGAACAAATTGTTACTCGCTATTTCGGCATTTTATCCAACCGAGGTGGCCGGTGGCCAACATATACGATACAGTCATTGAATGAAGACGATGATGTTCACGCAATCCATCGTTCATTGAATCAACATCTAGAAAAATTAGGCTGGATGTCAAAGATATTGAATGATGAACCATATGCTCTGATTGTATTTCCTACACCAGAACGACAATTTGCTTCGACAAAAACGAAATCATTGTTCTGGATTTTCTCTTTCTTTACTTCATTGCTCGCAGGGAGTTTATTTGTCGAACATATGTTTCCGACAACTACTGAGCGTCTGATGTATGCATTAACTTACTATGCGATTCCAATCATGTTTGTCCTCTTTCTTGCAAATTCAATTCAAAAGTCAATTGCAAAGAAGCACGGAGTTCGATTAGGACCAATTTTGCCAATACCCGATCCTTCAATCATTTTGTTTTATTTTGGTATCTTGCCCCAGTCACTCCTTCTCTGGCCCTTTGGAATTCTGTTTTTACCTACACTACCTCGCATGGATGCACGTCCATGGCCCGACCGTTATTCACTTGGAATTTCTTCAATCGCAGCACCGATTGCGTTTTTCGTTGCTGGTTGCTTACTTTTTGTTTCAGGTTTGTTCCTCACCCAAGACTTTGTTGAAATCTTCGGGCAGCCTTATGCCGTTGAACCCCCACTGCTCATGGAGTTTTTGAGCCAGACCTTGATTACAGAATCTGCTGATGTGTTGTACGCATGGGCACATCCATTTGTTTTTGCTGGCATGTTCTTTCTCCTTCTCTCTTGGGTTCTTCTCCTTCCTGTACCAACATTCCCAGGTGGCAGAATCATGATTTCGAGAATGGGTATGATGGAAGCTCGTAGTGCAAGCACCCAAACATTCCTTCTTCTTGTTTTCTTGATCTTTGCATTATTGTTTGATGTGTTTTCTTCCTTCGGCATATGGTTCTTGATTCTATCAATCTGTTTACCACTTATTTTCTTCTATGGCAGTGATATCCGCAGTCCTTTTATCACCAATGAAACAATTGATCTAAATGAGTCTCAACATCGTCGATTAGGGACATTCCTCATCCTAATCTTTATTCTTGCTCTTCCGAATCAAGCACCGTTGGGTTTCAATGATACTTGGGATGAACCCATGATGTTGACGACTGACACGTTAGCTGTTGCCAAACTGCAAGATGATGGTACATGGTTGTCAATGACGCAGATTGATTTTGAAAACCCCTCTTCAATTGAACAAAAATTTACAATTTCAGCCTATATTGAAAATGAATTTGGAGATTGGCAATTACAATGGGATTGCGCTGGTGAAGATACGTATGACCATGACGGCGAAGGCTGTGGTGCCGATGTCCGCCCTGGTTATCTGCACCGAATGTGGCTCAATCTTACTTGGAATTCACCTCATGTGCCATATACTACGGATGTGATGATTGTCGTTGGAATCAACGATGAACTTGATTCTTTTACATGGCAACTTGTCCCCGACGCACCGATTTACACCTCAGAGTCTTGGGTGGCTCAACCTTCAAGTTTGGAATCGACTTGGTGTACAGAGATTTACACAACGTCAAAACAAAAGCAACAATTCAATGTAAGTCTTGATTATTTGCACATCGATGACCTACAAGCAGATGCTCTTCGAATTCAAGGCGTGCTTTCCAATTCGACAACATACCCAGAGAATTTACCAGAAAAAATTTGCTTCAATGGCCTCGATGAGATTATTCACTTTGTCGCTCAACCGATTCTTCAAATCAACAACAGAAGCTATGCTCCAATGTTTCCAACCCTTCGAGAACTCCAAATGATTGTACCTTCGGAAGGTTGGCTCATAAAAAGTGATGATGCATCGTCATGGGGTTCATATTTTGATCAGGAACAAATCCTTGCAGTGAACGAACCTTGCCCACTTCATCCAACGGTTAGTGTACCTACGAGACCAACTCAAGGCCAGTGGGTGTGGAACACGAACATCAAACCGATAGCTCGTATACCTCATGTAGGAGATAGCAGCAATTTGACAATCTTGGTTGAACCCTCACAGAACATTTCAGTTTGTGACGATTCATTCAATCCATACCCATTGTATCAGATGCCTTCTATTGAGGGTCCGGAAATGGTTGCCTATTGGCAAGGTGGAATGACAAGATTGTGGACAACTCCTTGGTTTGTTGCTATGAATGGCACATTTTTCGCAACACAGGATGGAAATCTCTCACTTCATAACCCAAATGATGAGGATGTACCATTTCGTTTATCGGTTGTCGGTAACGGAGACTCTTGGACTCTCCCTTCGATGCTAACCGAAAATGAAACCTTGCCACAGGGCACACATCAGTTTCAGTTTCTACCACCAAATTCACCTTACTCTGCATTTTGGATCAGTCACCAATCTGGTGAAATTGTATTCCATTTCACGAGTTTTAGGTGATTTGAATGTTTAGAATTTCAATTTTTGGTGTCGGGGCAATAGGAGGCGTTATTGCAGCATCGCTTTCAAATGAGGAAAAAACCGCAATTCATCTCCATGTTCGGGGTGCATGGGGGTCCCACCTGATGTTAAATGGTGTACATATTGAAGGTGAAACATCGATATCAGTATCGCCCGAACGATTTGATTTCACATTTCAAGAGCAACCTTATCCTAAGGCGATGGAATCTGCTTCGGATGTAGCAATCATTTGTAGTAAGGCAACGGATATTGAGGCTCTGCTACCACTCGTTCAACGTACTCTAAAACCAGAGGGTATTGTTTGTATTCTTTCAAATGGTTTGGGTCTTGTTGAAATTTCCCGTCGATACTTACCTGTTGAAACATTGGTCTACTCGTCGATCACTCATGGGGCTTTTCGTGATGGAAATGTCATCACGTGGGCAGGAAAAGGTGGCATACAAATTGAACATCCTGACCGAGTGCAGCACACAACAATTTTGCAACATCTGATCGAGTTGTTTCAATTGACTGGTCTGAACCCAATCCTCAAAGAAAACGGTAAAGCAATTGTATGGGATAAGGCGTTATTGAATATTGCAATCAATCCTATCGCTGCATTAACTGGAAAGAAAAACGGAGATTTACTTCAACACAACCTTTTTCAAAATTGTATGCATCTTTTCAAAGAAGCTTCGATGATTGCTTCATACGAAGGTGTAGATGTGATGGATGAATTTCAATTTGAAATTCGACTACAGGAAGTACTGACTTCCACGTCTGAAAATCAGTGTAGCATGCTACAAGATATTCAGTTTGGCAGAGAAACCGAAATCGATTTTCTCAATGGAAAAATTGTTGATTTAGCAGAAAAACACGGTATATTTGTGCCTAGGAACACGCTCATTACAGACCTTATTCGTTCGATTCATCCTACGAAATCTGTATTGTAATGAAGTCCACAATTTTCCGTTTGATCGATTGCATCTTGGATAACTAATTTTCCAACAAGAACAAGATTTCTCAATTCAATCAATTCTCTTGTTGGGATACTTGATTCCCAAATAAGGTCGATTTCCTTTTCCAATAATTCAACTCTACGCTCTGCTCTATAGAGCCTTTGATTCGTTCGAACAATGCCTACCTCATTGAACATTGCATGTTGTAATGATTTGAGGTCGTTCCGTAAGGGTGCGTGTTCCTTCAGTTGTTCTAATCCATCTGCTCTCCAATCGGGTATTTCACCTTCATAGGAGGTGCGATGATGTTCGATGATGTGCTGTGCAGCATTATAAGCATAGACGACCGCTTCTAGTAAACTGTTAGAGGCCAGTCGATTCGCACCGTGCATCCCCGTGCAAGCTACTTCACCTATTGCATACAACGAAGGAATGAATTGTTGAGTTCCGCGAAGGTATGACTGACCGTATTCATTGACTTTAATACCTCCAACCATGTAATGCGCTGCAGGAGAGACAGGAATTGGATCAACACCTAATTTTAATCCAAATTCACGAAGATGTTTACTCATCGTGGGAAATTGATCATCCAATTCTTCGGCATTAAGATGTGATGTAATGAGATAAACACAATCGTCTCCAGTTCGTTTTAATACAGTATCAATAGCCCTCGCAAGAACATCTCGCGTTGCCAATGAACCCATGCTTGAATATTCAAGAGTAAAGGAATACAGTTCAGGTGACGGTTTTTCTTCGGAAGAGTCCTTGCAATCTTTCATCCATGCATCGAGGCCAGCAGAGTCCAACAATACCGCTCCGTGACCTCTCAGTGCTTCAGTCACTAAAAATGGACGATGCTCTTTGAGTGTGGATGCAGTTGGGTGAAACTGTACAAAAGCCATGTCTTTAATTTGTGCTCCAAATCGGTGTGCCATCCCGATACCATCACCAGTTGCTACATCAGGATTGGTTGTCTTTTCCCAGAGGACGCCAACACCACCAGTCGCAAGAATTGCGACATCACATCGAATTGTTTGAATCTTTTTTGATATTTGATCGTAACACCAAAGGCCTACGACGCCGTGTTCAGGATTTGAGTAGTCCTTGCGAATCAAATCAATCGCAAGTGTGTTTGCTAAAATTTTGATTCTTTGATGCGATTCAGATTTTTTGATGAGGGCACGTTCAATTTCTTTGCCAGTTGCATCTTTTGAATGTAGAATTCGGTGTTCACTATGACCTCCCTCCCGAGCTGTAGAATACCTGCCATCGCTTTCTTTTTGAAAATCAACACCATAAGATACGAGATCCTTTATTCGAAGATGTGCTTGTTCAACAACCATTCGCACAACGTCTTCATCACACCTGCCATCGCCTGCTGTTATTGTATCTGTAATATGAGAGGCGATACCGTCGTGATTGGTCGTATCCAAAATCGCAGCAATGCCTCCCTGTGCCCAATTCGTTGAGGAATCTTTTGTTCTTTTTTTTGTGATAATAGTGACAGTATGGCCTGCATCAGCTAATTGGAGCGCTGTGAATAGTCCTGCGATTCCTGAACCGACAATCGCCACGTGCACCATACGCCATTCTCCTTGGTTCTCCGTCCGTCTTCATGGTTATGTCGTTTATCATATGATATTCAAGTGATGATGATGCGATAATTCTAATGATTGGGTGCGTTTTCGACAATCATGGGCGCAAAGAAAAGTCTTGGGACCATAATCGGCGGTGCCATCGTCGCCTTTGTTGTACTCAACGCCCAATTCGGCCTTGTTGCACCTATGTTTATCGAAGGCTCCGATGGTTACAAACTCGATGTTGTCCTCCTCGCAGACCCGAATTGTGCCTTTCAAACTATAGAAAGTGAATTGCAGACATCTGGAGCATCGTACTGTCTTCAAGAAAAAGGACAATGGGATGGTGCTGATTTCATGATGCTGGCAGAAGGCCTCGTCATTCTCCTTGCTGGTCGATGGGAATTGCCTCAACACAAAAGGTGGGCTCAACGAGCTCGAAAAGTTGGCTTTGTCACCGGAATCGGTCTCTTTTCTATTGCCATCCTCGACCGCCTTGGCTGGCTCCCACATGCTGCGAGTTCAGAAGGCTTAGCGACTTTGATGCCTTTCAACATTCAACCTTGGTTACTCCAAATTGCTATTGCAGGACTTGGGTACATGCTAATACGTGGACCAAAATACTGGGACCCAATCGCACTCGAACAATCTAGGGAAAAGACTCTTGTGAAAAGGGAGCGAAAAGAAGCCTTTGCAAATGCCTTCTATGCCAAAGAAGATAACTCACACGAAAAGACAAAAAATCGAATTCAGCGATCTCGTCTCTTACAACAAGACACGAATTTGAAGATGAAAAAACGAAGGAAAGGCCTCCTTGTCATGGCTACTTGCCCGTACTGCAAAGGAAAAGGTTGCAAGAAATGCAATCAATTGGGCGTTTTTTGAAGAACTCCGGCAAACGAAAACAACCTTCAAAATCGTGGTGCCAAGGTGCATTTAATTCAAATTCTTTAAATCCTGTTAAATTTCGGTGAAAGAGGTAGGCCGAGATAAACCTTCTCGGTTGGAGGGAATGGGATTGTATCTTAAATCGGTTGAAGTGGAAAATTTCAAGTCTTTCAAGGGAGAAGTCTCAATACCACTTGACCGAGGTTTTACTGCAATCACAGGTCCAAATGGCTCTGGGAAATCGAATTGCGGTGATGCAATACAATTTGTTCTCGGCCCTAAATCCAATCGTGTGATTCGGGCTCAAAATGTCAAAGATCTCATCTTCAACGGTGGGAAAAATTCGAAGCCAGCAAGGCAATGTAAGGTGACTTTAAAATTTGCAAATCCAAAAATGATGGACGGGCGACGTCGATTAGCACTTGACTTTGATGAGGTTGAGATGACGAGAGAAGTGCGCCTCACCTCTTCCAACAATGCGGTAACAACATACCTTCTCAACGGTGAAGAAAGTTCACAAAAATCGTTTCATCGTATTTTGACATCGGCTAATGCGAGGCCAGATGGTTACAACATTGTGCTACAAGGCGACGTAACAAGTTTAGCAAAAATGACAGCGATCGAAAGGAGAAAAGTTCTCGACGGTGTAGCTGGAGTCACCCTATACGATGATGAGATTCGAAAAGGTGGAAAACAAAAAGAAAAAGTCGAGGCTTACATTGAGCGAATCGAACTGCTTCAAAAAGAACAACTTTCGAGACTAAACACACTGAAAGAAGAAAAGAAGGTTGCAGAGAAGGCAAAAGCGGTTATTGACTCTATCCATGAAACAAAAAAATTACTTCTCCAATCAAGATATCTAACATCGAAAAATGAAGTTGAGTTCCAAGTCGCTGAACGACAACGATACTATGATTCCGAAAAGCAACTCCGAAATCTTCACATTGAAACGATGCAAACGGTTCAACAACTTGATGACCAGGTGTCAGAACTACAAAAGCAAATCAATGAAATTCTTGGAGGCGAGGATAACAAAATCAACATGATTATCCAAGATTTACATGTGAGCATTGCTCGGATTAGTGATAAAACAGACGCACTGCATGAGCAATCCGATGAAGATGAAATTGAAATCAAATATATCGATGAAGAATTGATCGGTGCAGAAAAAGAACTCGCTGATTTTACAGCCGAGTTGTCAAAAGCAGAAGAACTTCTTACCGAAGCCTTGAACCAACTTCACATTGCTCAAAATGAAAAGATTGAATTGGATGAAGCCCTATCACAAATTGGTCAACAACATCAATCATTAGCCAAGGCCTTAGAGGATACAGAGGCTCAAGTCGACCTTTGCCAAGGCACTGTGCAAAAGGCTCAATCTGAAGTCGACAAAATTGCTACACAAGTTGAACTCCTACATGAAGAACTGGCAATTTCAAAAGAAGAACTTGAAAAGAATCAAATCGCTTTAGGTGAAATTGAACTTCAGGAAGAAGATTTGAAGGACGAGGCACCACAATTCGACCGTGAAGCACTTTCAAAGCGATTGATTGAATCTCAAAATGCTGAATCAAAATTGGTTGAAGAGATCGCCCTCATTGAATCAAAATTACGAGATTCAGAGAGAAAATTGTTTACTGCCCGCCAAGAATTAGAATCAAAATCAGGTTCAAAGGGATTAGTCGGTGGTGCGAGTTCGGTCATCTCTGCTCGAGATAAAGGTGAATTGCCTGGAATTATCGGAACAATTGCTGAACTGTGTGCTCCAAAGAACCCTGCTCATGAAAATGCACTTGGTACTGCTATAGGCGGTGGTATGACCTCGGTGGTAGTTGAAAGCGATGAAGATGCTGCACGAGCAATTCGATGGCTAAACGAAAAGAAGGCTGGTCGTGCCACCTTCCTCCCATTGAATAAATTAACAAACACTCGAGCACTTGGAAAATCTCTTATCGTGGCTAAGAAAGATGGTGTTGTGGGCTTTGCCCATGATTTACTCGATTTTGACCCAAGGATTGAGATTGCTGTTCGGTATGTTTTGCGAAACACACTCATCGTCGACAATCTATCGACGGCGAGAAAGCACATGGGTGGAGTTCGTTTGGTTACGCTTCAAGGTGATGTTACCGATGCAGGAGGGGCAATGGTCGGTGGTTCAAGGCGAAAACTTCCAGTTACTTTTGGAGGAAAAATTCAGGGGGCGTCCGAAGTTGACAAATTAACCAATGAGGTTGACCGCTTGCAATTGATGGCAGATACCGTTACAGCAGCTCTTCTAGAAGCACGATCAATACAAAAAGAAGTGAGGCAGCAAATCAATCAAGTCGTAGAAAATGATTTTACAGAACGAGTCCAAACGCTTCGTGCAGAAAAGAAACAATTGAAACACTTGTTAACGAACGCTCAATCAAAACATGAGAAGTTAGAGAACAGATTACAAGAACTTCATGGTCAAGCAGAATCAGCCTTACAAGGACTTGACTCTGCACAGATTGCACTTGATGAAAGCAAAAGTCAACGAGAACAAGCATCCAAGGCTCTCCAAGACGCAAGTCCTGAACAACTTCGAGTCCGAATCCATGAAAACGAACTCTTGATGGTTTCCGCTGAAAGTCAGAAATCTCAAGCGGAGAGTTCGCTTGAAAAAGGGGGTTCTCACCAGCAAATTTTGCAACGACGGGTCGATGAATTAAGCAATAGAAGGGCCAAACTTTCATCAAATGTAGAACAAATTAAATTGGATTTGATAAAACTTCAAGATGAAAAAGAAACGCTTGAGGTCCAACTTGTTGCAAAAGAAGAAGAACGTGCTGAATTCCTTTCTGAGCATAAAGAATTGGAAGATTCGAGAATGGAACTTGTTGAATTGAGAGGTCAAAAGAAATCTCTTGCAGAGCAACAATTGGAAAATGCAAATCAACACCGAAGATTAGCTGATGACATCAATCGTACAATCATGGACCGAGTCCGAGAGCGAGATGAAATGTTGGAGGCAATGCTCGAGGATGGTTTGTCGGAGGATGAATTACCAGAATCAGTTCCAAATGTAGGCGAACTCGAACGGAAATTACGTTCTCTTGACAAAAAGTTGGATGAATTTGGAGCAGTAAATATGCATGCAATCGAGCAATACAATGAGGTCGAAGAGCGATTAAATCTCATGAAAGACGATTTTGCATCATTGCAGTCCCGTCGAAAAGAACTCATTCAACTCACAGAACAATTAGAAGAACAGCGTAAAGACCGATTGCTCAAAGTTTTGAAAGAAGTGAATAAAAATTTCAAAGAAGCATACAAGATACTCTCTGATGGTGGCCGAGGGGAACTATTCCTCGAATCGCCTGATGACCCATTCAAAGGTGGATTGGAGTTGTGGGCTCAGCCAAGAGGAAAGTCAGAGAAGGTGAATCGTCATCAATTATCCGGCGGT
Source organism: uncultured Candidatus Poseidoniales archaeon (assembly GCA_964613395.1). Classification (GTDB taxonomy): domain Archaea; phylum Thermoplasmatota; class Poseidoniia; order Poseidoniales; family Poseidoniaceae; genus Poseidonia. The sequence goes on from CAZTGO010000002.1 coordinate 94,782, forward strand.
GAACAATCAATGGCTGCATTAGCCCTTATTTTCGCAATCCAAGATTATGATCCGAGTCCATTCTATTATTTCGATGAAGTCGATCAAAACCTCGATGCATATAACGCTGAGAGAATTGCAAAGATGTGCAGGGCTCGTAGCCAAAAAGCCCAATTCATCATGGTGACATTACGAAAAGTTTCATTGATGCTCGCAGACCACCACATTGGTATTACTCACGGTGGCGATGGATGTAGTCGACGAATACTCGATTTCGACCGAGAACGAGCAATAGAAATCGGAGAGAAACACTTCGTTGAGTCTCCAAACGATGCTAAAATCAATGAAACGAGGATGCTTGAAGCCGAAAATGTTGAGTCTTCAATGCCAAGAATACCTGAGGAGTTGCCACCTCCAACAAGTTTGGGTGGATTACTGTCACATCTTGAACCCACAACTGAGAGTGGTCTCGAGCATCTCTCAGAGCGTGCTTCAGAAATGACTGAGGAGATTGAAGAAACACAAGAATACCTTCAATCTTTAAGAGAAGTGGATGTCGAAACAGAACAAATTGACGAAGAATCCATTGAAGTTGAAGAATAGAACAGGTGAGTGGATGGAAAAACAAGCAGCACTTGACAGATGGTTCCTTCGACAGGACATCATCGACAAATTGGTTGCTGTTGGAGAGGATTCGGCATCTGCATCTGATTTTTCTGATCGAATTATGGCTTTCGCAAGCCTCGAAGAAGCAGAATATCAAACACTAACCGATCCTTTTGACAGGTCTGTAGCACTCGTGTTTTCACTCGTCAAAGAAGAACAATTCAACGCTTGGAATATCAACCTTGAGTCATTTTTGAAAGAATTTACGACGCGTGTGAAGCAGGATGCAAAGGCATTGGATTTACCTGCCTGCGGCCGCCTCATTCGAATGTCATGGGAAGTTTTGCATCATCAATCATCAGAATTATTTGACAAAATACAGTATTCAGAGGAAGAGGTTGAAGATGAAGATATGCACTTTACCTGGCAGGAAGAATATGTTGACGATGATTATTTGTTTACTCAAACAGTCCTCGAGGGGAAAAGCGAAGAATTTCTACCTCAATTCTTTGATGGCAGAATACGACGTCAAGAAGGTCGAAATGTCACATTAGCAGAATTGCTTGCTGCATTCAAGGATGCTGCAGATGATGCAGAAATGGTCAAGCAGCGTGATGAGATGCGTATTTTGAACAAGGCAGAACTTGACCAGTACATGTCAAATGTTGATGGGAGAATGCATAATGAAGACCTTGAAGGTGATATTTTACGCTCCTGGCAAGCCATTCGAGGTATTAGCAAATCTCGGGAAACTACAAAAGTTGCGATAAATGAAGTGATAGATGACCTCTACCAGTTGAGTGAGAAGCATGAAGATAGTCAATTGGAAGCGAAGGTTAGCGCGTTCATTTCGGGTCTTTTTTTAACCCACAGAGGTTTCATTTCAATCTCGCAGTCTAGTGAGTCAGAACCTATTTACTTTGAAGATTTACATCCGAATATCGATGATTTCGATACCATTCTTCATGTGACAAAATCGATGATGGATGACGCATCAGAAGAAATCGCTTCAAACAAAACAGGGCAGGAAATCTATCTTGAAAAATTAGCAAAACGTGCAGAAGAGCAACGATTGAAAGAAGAGAGAAAACGATTGAAAGATCAGAAAATCGATGAAACGGAGAACGAACACTCTATGCTCGATGAGGATTGGTTGGTGGAATAATGGAATCAAATGAAGAGATTCCCCTCGAAACTTTGCTTGAAGCAACGATGTTTGGTGCAGGTCGATCGATGTCAGTCACAGAATTATGCGAATCATTAGGTTATGATGAAGAAGAGATGCTTGATTCACTCAGTGCACTACAAGCAACACTTCGACGAAGGCGGTACGGAGCATTACAACTTTCTGAAATCGGTCAAATGTGGGCTTTGGAAGTTAAACCTTCAATCACACAATTGCTTCCAAAGGACGTCAAAACTGATATGCCTCAAAAGTTATTGAAAGCAGCATCACTTATCGCATATCATCAACCTATTCCTCAATCCAGATTGGTTGAAATGCTTGGGCCTAAAGCGTATGATTATGTTCGAGAATTAGCTCAAGCTGGGATGGTTGATCGACGTAAAGATGGTCAAACTCGACGTTTGACAACGACTCGGAGGTTTGCGGAACTTTTTGGCTGCCCTGAAACAGATAAAAAGAAGGTAAGGGATTGGTTTAGGGAGAAAGTAAAATCTTCAGGAATCCTAGATTCATTGCAACCTGAACACTTGGTCTTACAAGAAAATGAAGATGAAGAAGAAAACTAATTTTGCCTCATTTCATTGAGTAAATCGTTCACTAAAGTTTGTGTAATCTGCTCTTTTTGAGTGTGAATCCGATGAACCAATTCATCAATTTCATGCTCAAGAGCACCTGATGTCATGGCCATATTTTTAACATGTAACTTCATATGCCCTTTTTGAATTCCATCAGTGGCCAGTGCACGCATAGCTCCTAGATTTTGAGCCAGTCCTGCACTCACCATGATGCCGGCGAGTTGACTGGCTGATTCGATTCCTAAAATTTTCAGATTTGTCATGGCAGCCGGATGTACTTTTGAAGCACCACCTACGATGCCAACAGCAATTGGCACTTCGATTGAACCAACCAAATTTCCATCATCATCCACCGACCACGTTGACATCGAAGTGTATTGGCCGCTAATCGAGGCGTATGCGTGGCATCCTGCTTCAATCGCTCTCCAATCTTGGCCACATGCTACAGCAATGCTACTGATGGCATTCATGATCCCTTTGTTATGCGTAGTGGCCCTGTATGGATCGCCTTTTGCGAAGAGGTAAGCTTCCATGACTTTCTCAATGACTTCGATTCCAGATTCAACAGTACCGTCTTGACCCATGTCCTGAGGTGTGAAAATGGCTTTTGAGCGTGCGAGTCGATGGGTTGCTAGATTCGATAGAATCTTGAGATGAGCCCTGCCGTTTGTCAGTGATTCGAGAAATGGTGCAATTCTCTCGACCATCGAATTGACAGCGTTTGCACCCATGGCATCTTGGCAGTTGATGTGGAGGTGGACAATGACCATATCCAATCCATCCACTGAGAGACTTTTGCAGGTAATATCTTTACATCCCCCGCCCAATGCAATCATTTTTGATTGGACGTCATTTGCTTTGTCGATGATATCTTGCTTTGATTTTAGAATCACATGAATCGCTTCATTTCTGTCTTCTAGGTCAAGCAATTGTATTTGTCCAATCATCACAGGTGGGTCAATATCTGTTTGGAAACCACCGGTTGACCGACATCGCTTTGCTATATTCGATGCGGCAGCAACAATACTTGACTCCTCGACACAAAATGGGATGACGTATTCCTGCTCGTCGATAAGGAAGTTTGTTGCAATGCCAACTGGAAGAGACATTGTGCCAATCACATTTTCTATCATGTTGTCAGCTTTATCTTGAGTTAATCCATTCTCGACATCGAAAACGGCTAAATCCTCCATGCTAATGCCAGTTCGTTGTGAAATCGCTTCCTTTCTTTCGTGAATAGTTTTGTTGTACAAACCAGGGATTCGGCTGTTGTCAACTGGCATGCCCATTCCTCTAATCGTCTGGTGAATGTCTTGTCATTTCAAGACGACGGAATGAATTTTTGTGCGGGATTAACGCGTTATTTTTGTGTTAGTAAAGTGTTAATGACGCGTTAATGCAACTCAAAAAAAGCAATTGGTCACTGCCTTAACGCATTATAACACATAGGCTGAGGTCGAAATTTGATAGAAAGAATATATACTACAATTGTTGATGCTGATATATGGCTAGAGTTTGGCGACATCTCCAACTCCCTCATGTTCATCAGAACCCATTTTCGATACGACCCCTCTCGGCAGAAGACTCAAATTTATTTGTTGGACGTCAGGATTTGCTTTCGTTGTTCAAACAGTTTATCTTAAGAAAATCGTCTCGACAAATATTACTCGTTGGACCATATGGTTCTGGACGCTCTTCTTTAGTTCAATGTTTAGAACCAATCGTTTCACTATCGGCATACATCGATCATCTCAATGCTATGCATCCCGGGCATAGTTTGCTTCAATCAGTGTATTCACAATTCTTCGAATCCGAACCTCCGCAGACAAGAAGCGAAGTGACGAGTGCACTGGTTAATGCTTCGTTCACATCAGATAGGGCTCCTTTAATCGTTCTTGATTTTCAATCAAGTGACACATCGACGCTTCATGTCGCCCTAAGAGATGCATTCGGTGTTCTTGAGAGGACACAAGCTCTTGTCATCATGATCTGCGACCAGAGGCAGCGTCAATTGTTACCTGTTGAATTGGCACAACCGTTTGAAGAATTTACAATGCCTCGTTTCAACCAAAATGATGTGATTCAACTTGTTGCAACTCGACTTGAATCTATTGGATATCCTCATTTTGAATTAAGTGTAGAGGCTGCAAATGAGGTGCTTGAAGTGACAGATGGTTACCCCAGAAGTATCCTACAATTGCTTCGCAATCATGTCGATGACCAGCACAGAGAATCAGGTCATGAAATGTTATACAAACCGATACAGAGTGAATTTGATGCGAAGCCAGAGTTGAGAAATGAACCTGATATGTTGCACAAATTCATGGGGCATGGTCAAGAAGAAGTTGAAGAACAACGAACAGATTCGGTTGAAATGTTAAGTGAACGTAAGCCAGATAATATCATTGATGCTTCTGTACCTTGGCATGAACGAGATTCACTCCTCAGTTCTCAGGACAGTCAATTCTTTGATTTGGACCTCGATGAATTAAAACAAGACATCGAACATGATGAACCGCTCTTGGCGTCACCCTCTGTCGGCTCGTTTGCACATGAGGTCCCTGAAGACCCACCAAGAGTGTTCACAGGTGCATTCAAGAGCCTGAGAAGTCGAAACATTTCGGCGCTTGAAGAAGAGAAAAATGTCACAAATGAGGAAAGAATATTAGAATCAGATGAAGAATTTGAATTAACAACCTCGATATTTGAACCATCTCAAATTGAGGATCATGTGCAAAATACCTTTGAATTTCAAGGCGATGAAACCGAAAGTAATCTTGACGACGACCACGTTATCGAGCAAGTCGAACCTCAATTTGGCCAGCCTTCAAATCCTCAATCTACTGAAATTTCAACATTGATTGGACTCTTGCAAGGCCTCATTCAGTCCAATCAAGAAAACGATGCAGTGCTGCCAGCTCACGTCATCGAGATGTTGTCTCGGCACCACATGCCGAAATTGGGTCATAGGAATGAGTATCCGTTGAATGGAATGGCACTTCAGCGATTGTCATCCACCGAAATCTATGTGGTCACTATTGCGAGCAAGCGAATGTTTTCACCCTCTGATGAAGAAATGCTTCGTCATTTGAACATTCGACGCTCGAGGTTATCACAAATTTCAAACTCGCTTCTTAAAGCAGGAATACTGACCTCAAGAATGGTTGGAAGAAAGAGTATGTATACACTTACAAACAATGCTAGGGCACAGTTAGTTGTATGGTCGAACGCAAAAGGAGGTGCTGCAGAATGACCTGGAAAATTTCATGGTCCTGGCAGGCGCCTTCTCGGATTGCTTCCATCCTTGCAGTCGATGAAGGAATTATCGTCAGTTCAGGTCTTCAATTGACATATTTAGACGCCGCTGGAAAGGTGACATGGACAACCAATGTCCCATTCAAAGTACATGGTATGGCTGCTCAAACTGGCAACGTAGGTGTTCTTTTAGCACATGGTTTCTACATTTACTCTCTCACTACTTCGAAGCAAATCACGGATGGAAGAAGCACCCCATCTGGATTCAAGGAGATTATTGCTAGGCCCGGAGGCGGATGGGTACTCTCCTGTCGAAAAGGACAATTGCATCTATTCTCACAAGAGGGGCGAGGAATTCGTAGGATGGAAAGCGGTCCGGTCCGAAGGTTGCTTGGATGGCTTGACCGAGAACATTTGCTATGGCAAGATAACGATGGTATCATTTGGTGTGGCCGCTTAACAGGAAATGACAAAAAGAGAATGCTGGAGGACAGAACTTGGAGTTGGCTTTCCTCATTGTATGATGGACGTTTGTTGCTCCAGAGCAGCGATGGAGCTGTGTGGGAAGGTGTCCCTCATCCATTTGGCTGGGATAAGTTGGAATGTCTTGAAACAATGTCTATCGAGCCAATGAATTCTGTACGCACAGGCGATGGTTGGTGGACATTATCACTCCATGGTGATCTTCATCATTTAGGCAACATTGAATCGGATGAACTTGAGCAAACATCAATACTTGGGAAAGACATGGAGTTAGGCGATCTTCTTTCAAACAATGTTGGCGATTCAATGTTTACTGCTACCCGTGAAGGATTGGTTCGAAAATGGGTGGCTCCTCATTTATTTGATGTTGAACGCCAAAGCCGATACAAAGCTGCTGCAGATGCTGCCATGGCAAGAAATTGGGAAAAACGAAGGCAGATGTTCACCAGAGCACAAGAAGCAGAGGATCTGGGTAAGATTTCACTCGCCATTGAATTGTATGAAGCATTGGGCCGAAAAGAGGATGTGAAACGCTTACTTTCAAGACAGAAAGGAGACGATATCGATGATTGAATCTGACATATCCCGAGACAGGCTTGTTCATTATCTTGATTTAACGAAATCAGCAAGAGAGAAAGTTTCGCTCATTGGTGAGTTGAGTGCTGAAGATCAGAAAAAAGCTGGCACTTTACTCGAGATGGCTGATGCTTACATTTTTGATGCAGGATTTTTTTTCGAGAAAGGAGATTACATCCGTTCATTTGGTGCCATAAATTATGCGCATGCGTGGATTGATGCCGGAGTCAAGTTGAAACTCCTCGATGGGCACGACGATGATGTCCTTTTTACATTACCGTGATTAAACGGAATCAACCAAATGTAATCTGTGACCTTTTCTCACTTCGAGAATTGGAATATTGAGTTGATATGCTCGTCTCTTGAGTTCTACATCGACTGTGAGCAGCGTAGAATTGTGCTGAAGAGCAGATTCGATGAGCAAATCATCGGTGTGAGTACCTTTTACGTCGGATGTATCAACCACCAGAGCCTTGTCTTTGAGCAAATCAAGGAGCATTGTTGATTTTGAGATGGTTTTCTCTTTTAGCAAGTGTTCTAGTTCTTCGAGAACAACATCGAGGACAATCCATTGAGGCTTACCCAAATACCGTTGCGCTTCATTGTCGATGTTGATGCTAGAATGACGACATGCAACCCATCCGCAAGCGTCGATGAGTAAAGTTTGCAAGGAGTACACCCTTCCTCATAGAATTGTGCCGTATCCAATAAGTCTCCAACGAGAGCCAACACGACGAGAAAGAGATACGCGTTGTCCTGCATCAGCACAAATAGGGAGGCGTAATTCAAGCGATGTTGTGCCCTTCTCAACATTTCGAGTCACACCAACAGATGTAGCGGTAGCAACATTGAGCATGAGCATCTCATTGTTTCGAAGGGGTTGGACGACCTCCGGAGCATTATCATTTCCTGAAACCATATTTTCCATGAGATGAATTTGGATTTTCACGGTGGAGTGGAGTGGAGGCAACTCGTCTTTACGAGCCACGACCTGACCGGATAGATTATCCGAAGTTGTAATAGCTGGGTCGAGAAGTGTAGCCATGCCACATAAGCCACCTGCATGCATTGTCTCAAGGCTGTTACCTCCTCCTTGAAGTGAAGAAATCACGGCTGGTATTGGCTCCCAAGTTGATTTATTTCCTTTCTCAATTTTTTTACCTGGTCCGATGACAATCTCATCACCGACCTTGAATTGTCCTTCTACGATACTCCCACCGATGACGCCACCTTTCAGTTTACTTGGTCGAGTCCCTGGTCGATTAATGTCAAAGGACCTTGCAACATACATGAGAGGTCGGTCGTCTAGGTTCTTTTCAGGTGTTGGAATATACTTCTCAATCGCCGCAATGAGAACATCAAGATTCACATCATGGTGTGCTGAAACAGGAATTACTGGAGCATTCTCGGCAATTGTTCCCTTGAGGAATTCTTTTATTTCTTGGTACGATTCAAGTGCACGTTCTTTAGAGACAAGGTCGATTTTATTTTGAACAACGACGATGTTTTCTATACCTGCAATCTCTAGAGCCATAAGATGTTCTCGCGTTTGTGGTTGAGGGCACTGTTCGTTTGCTGCAACCATAAGAAGAGCCCCGTCCATAATTGAGGCTCCAGTGATCATGATGGCCATGAGGGTTTCGTGACCGGGTGCGTCGACAAAGGAAACCACCCTTTGCAGTTCATCTTCTACATCTTCAGAACCATCTGGTCGTCGACCAGTAGGGTAAAAATCTCCTTCCTTGGTCTGATAAAATGCTGTATCGGCGTAACCCAATTTAATTGAAATTCCACGTTTACGTTCTTCAGAATGCGTATCTGTCCAGACGCCAGAAAGTGCTTGGGTAAGCGTTGTTTTTCCGTGGTCAACGTGACCTACCAGTCCAATGTTAACAATGGGTTGAGTTGGTAGCGTCCTGGACATTGTCCCCTCACGCTCCTCGATCAACCTCTCGGTTTCACTGGCTTTCTCCTTCAGCTGGTGATTGATTGAATATATCGTCGAGTTTTTTCTTTCCGTGCTCAACAACTTTCAAATTAATTTGACGTGTGTCTTGAGTCACAGTGTTTCCACGAAATGTTCGGCGCTTTCGAAGACCGTCGGGCTTCATTCGAATTTCTGTACCGCCGCCTTTCTTTTTCTTGATGTTCTTCTTGATACCTTTGTATCCAGTGGAGCGAGTAACGAGAATGGATTGACGAGACCCACCATCCAAGTCTTTTCGCATTGGTGTTCCTGTCTTATCAGAGCCACCAGTGATTTCAAGTTTGTATCCGCCGAGGTTTTGTTCGCTTTCAGTGGTTACAAAAAGTCCATCGACAACATCACCGATTCTCTTACCAAGCACCTGTGCGTGATTGTTTCCAGTTATCTTTGCTGAGTATGATTTTCCGTCATTTTTAGGGTCGGTATCATTGACAACTGCAATGAATTCTCCGCTCGTTCCTCGTGCCATACACTCACCTTACAGACTTTGCCGACAAACGACCCGTATTTAGCCCCTCCGCACGATGTTAAGGCTAGATTCCTACCGCAATCGCTTTGGAATGAGCATTTCCAACCTTGAAGCGATATCTGCAGGTAGGAAGTGTGGCATGGTAAGGTGCGTTGTTCTACCTCGTCCACCTTCTACGGTTGACACATTTGAGACAATGATTTGTGTGTGTTCGAGATGTTTCACATATTTCCACATCGTTGTGTGGCTTTTGGGTTTCTGTTCATACTCTTCACAAATCAAATGATACAATCCAGAAACATCGCCCATGGTCATCGTCGGCGTCTTCTTGAGGCGCCGGCAAATAGCGAGTAAGGTCATCATAGCGTGAGCACTCAAGTCATCAACATGATCCATTTTCGTTGAGACATTCAAAGCGACAAAGTCAGAAGACTCATGTACATCTTGAATTGTTAAAAACGGTTCTGAATGGCCGTCTTGTCGAAATTCACAACGCTCAACAGCAGCATTGAGGAATTCGATAACACGTCGTGCATCTCCACTTGGGCCAGCCTTTTCTGCAATAAGTCGAATCACATCAAAATCCCAAGTCCCCTCGACAAGTCCTAATTCGGCTCGTTGAAGGGCGATTTCTTCAAGTTCGTCGACCGTGTATGGTTGTACGCGAATATGATTTGATTGACCAAGCCGAGACAGAACTGCTGGCTCAAGGAAATCCAAGACTTGTTCCTGACTGATGAGTACGAGTGACACTGAACCATTTCTCCTCTGGTCTTCGTCAATTCGAAGAAAGTGGTACAGCAATTCATCACCTGAGCGTCTTAGGACATGGTCAACTTCGTCGAGAACGACGATAAGATGAGATGCAGTACGGTCGAGTAATTTGCGGATACTGTTAAGCAATTCGCCGATTGACAGTCCTCGGTCGGGGTGCCCAGGGTCAAGGGTGTGGACAATTCGTTGAACAACTTGCATACTCGTCGATGCATTTCTACAGTTGATGTGTGCGGTGCGTATGGTACGTTGTTCTGCAAATTTTCGTTGCACATCTTCGCAGAATCGTCGAATAAGGACAGTTTTTCCACTTCCAACAGGTCCAGTTAGAACGACCCTGCCACTTCCTTCAGGCTGTGCAATCGTAGTAAATTTCGATGCGACCTCTCGTTGTAGTTGGCTTCTCCCGACCAAATGAGGTGGTACAAAATCGAAGTTGAACGCTTCCGCATTGGCAAGAATGATGCCTGCTCCAATGCTATCAAGATAATCAGTCATCTCATTACATGCTTGTGGCAACCGTTCTAAAAGATGTGCATCAAAAGTTGAGCAAAGAGCAGTTTTCTTCCACCAACTTTCTGCGAATTGATTGTCGTGTTACCGCTGTTTTTCAACTCATGGAACCTTAAGTTCATTTGTAGGGTTCGCATTGTTTAGAGCCCACAACGCTCAAAGAGGTTGTTGTCAAGGAAGAGGTATGAGCACCCGGCGTCTCTTTGCAGCAGTTCGGGATCTCGATCCACCTGGCGGTGGTGCAGAGCGTTCAATGGCGGCTTTACTCAATGGTGTTGCAACAGCTGGTCCAACGCTTGAGACCGCTCCAACATTCGTACCACTGTCGCCCTCTGAGGATGCTCCAACACACCCAGCGTGGGCAGTGAGTGCATTTGCTAGTCGCGACAGAGGGGACCAAATTGGTTTGCTTGAATCCGAAGTAAAATTCACCACCACACATCTTCCTATCGAAGGCTTATGGTCGAAGGTCGCTTGGGCTTTGCGAGAGCGTAGAGGTGAATTGAGACGGAGAAAGTGGGCTCTTGACCGACATATTGCCCGGCGGAGTGCCCAATTTGCTATCCGAGTGGGTGCGTGGTTGGACAAACAAGACTATGCTGGCGGCATTGGGGTGACTCAACTCGATTGGGCACCGGGGGCAGCTGAAGCGTTTGCTGCGCGTGGAATGCCTTACATTATGTTTGTTCGAGATGATACGGTGTTCCGTCTTGAAGAACGATTTCGACCTGTTATGGAGGGGGCTGCCCTCGTCTGTGCGGCTGGAGAAGGACTCCTTGCGGACATTGGTTCTCGATTCTCCATTCAGCAAGGCCATAGCGTGCCTCTACCCATCGATTTCAGTGGCCGTTTTGGCAGCATGGATGATGTCAACGCCTTGCGCTCATCTGAGCAGGCAAAGAGACCCGAGGGGGCGCCACCGACAATCGGTATCATGGTTGTGACTCCGGAAAAAGGGTTGCGAATGTATCAACGACTCCTTCCGAGGTTGCTTGAGCAGTGGCCAGAGGCTGAAGTTCACATAGCAGGTGGAAGTTCTTATCCTCAACAACTTGCTCATCACCCTAACGCACGCATTCGAGGTTATGTTGACGCAGCAACCTTTTTTGCAAGCATCGATATCAACCTTATTTTGTTTGAGACGACTGGGTCATGGGGGCGAGTCATTGGTGAAGCTGGTTTATTTGGCGTCCCAAGCGTTACATGTGACGTTGGTTCACAAAAGGAAGCTTTGGGAGAGGGTGGCATATTAGTCTCCGACGGCCATGATATAGATGCGGTTATTGAGGCCTTGAGAAATGTTTACGACGACCGTGAACGTTACGGTGGGTTGGCAAGAAAACACACCCAAATGGTAGACCATCGGCGTTCGGTTGCAGCTTTCCGCAGCGGCTTGGAAGACTTGTTAGAAAACCATTGATCAGAACATCTTACCGAGCTTGAGTGTTTCATCAAAACATTACATAGTTTCAATAACGGCGTCACTCGATGATTTTCTGTTCCTTGAGGAAGCGCTCATGTTCCGCCAACTTTGCGTAAGTGCTTGGGAGAAAAGTTTGCCGTAACTGAACATCATTTTGTTGTTCGAACACATTGGTGGCGTGCAAGGCCACTTCTTGACTCCCTGGGAGGAGATCGAAATGAAGACTTTTATCCGTCACCAATCCAATACCAATGCCGTGTTCAATGGCTTGGAAAGTTAACCAGACGTCGTCTTGCCTCGGGCATGTTGTTCTGAAACCATCGCCTGCCTTGCGCATGACTTCGAGAAAATGAGGTGGAAACAAGACGCCAGAGACGCATGTAGCAAAATTAAGATGACTTGGTCCTTTGATGCCGGGTGGCCATGATTGGTAGGGGGCTAGTCCTGACTTGTCATCGTTCAGCATGATTCGATGAGCACGGTAAGCCATAATGGCTGTTGGGTCGCTTTCTGATGCCTCGATGATGCGCTTTAACCATGATTTAGGGTAGAATATATCGTCATCAGCAACAACATGAGGGCTGGAAAAATCAGGTGCGTTCTGAATCCACCACTGTACCTTCGTGTGAGGCCCAAGGTTTTCAGCTAAGTGTATTTCTAATCCTCTTTTCTTCAGCCGTTGCAAAGCCTTTGTGGGGCGTTTCACATCGTCTTCGACATCCAAGAAGAGCATGAATCGTGATGGAAGCAAAGAGCCTTTTGCAATCGTCTCGATAACGATGTGAACATGCTTCAAGCGTTGCCCGTGCGTCGTCATCGACACTGTCGGGCCTGCTGGATTGAGGATGGTTGAGGATGCGAAACGGTTTCTCAAGCCGAGGCGTAGAAATCTAATTCTGAGCAGGATGTCAACCACAAGATTTCGAAGGAATGATTTGACATTGGGGACTCTCATGTTCTTTACCAACGTCGTTAAGAATGCCTTAATCACCCATTCTTAATCGTTTCTGAGTCTTCGTTCAGCATGATATTTCAAGATGGCAGAACACATGATAGCATGAAGTCTTCGATCCATGAACACCCTGCACAACGCTTGATGTGGCTCATGTTTTCATGAAACGCCAATGAACAGTGAGCATCTACGTCAAGCCGAGGTTCACGGAATCTATATGGCATGAACCAACTGCCGAGGAATAAAGTGAGTACCATGACCAGTGTGAATTGGATTTCAAAAATTCAATCTCACGAAGTTCAACACTTTTCCCAAGGAACGCAAGACGGTGTCATCGATTTCATCATTGAGAACATTGAGATTCGCAATAATTATTGCATTGAATTTGGTTTTGATTCCACCAGATGGGAGGATTGTTTGCCAAACACCAAACATTTGGTACTGAAGAGAAAGTGGGACCACCTGCTCATCGATGGAAATTGCCAAAATCCAGAGATAAACCTCCACCAGCATTTCATCACTAGCAATAACATCTGTGACCTTTTCAAACAGCACGGTGTTCCGAAGGAACCAGGGTTCGTCTCCATTGACTTGGATTCAACTGACATTTGGGTGACTGACGCCATGCTTGAGAACTATCGACCAAGTTTCTTTTGTGTTGAATTCAATCCAAATTTTCCAATCGATGTAGCCATGGCCTTTCCGAACGACTCGGATGAGTTTTGGCAATTTGATCGTGTGATGGGTTCTTCTCTTAAGGCGTTGAGGATGATGGCAAATAAGCACGGGTATTCATTGGCCCATGCAGGCTGCTACTCTACCGCCAAACACCATGATGCTTTTTTTATTCGTGATGACTTGATCGAATCATCGCATGTTCCACCCCTGGAAGCCTTCGCAGGTACGCATGTTCCCTTACATGCTGTGTGTATCAGCGGACGGGAAAACATCTACATAAATTACGAAGTTTGGTTAGACACTCAAAACGTTGAACAGAGTCGGAAGGCAGTCCCTAAATCATGGAAGAAACACATCTCAGGTACGCTCCTGCAACGGCTGAACCGAAAGCGTAAGATGTTGATTCGAACGATTTCACTGCGAATCCGAGGATTGCAATCTTGACGTCACAGCGGGTGAGCAGGCCGACAACACCCGAAATCAATCGCTTTCTATGCTATTGGATGAATTAGGGGATTGATTATTTAATGATGGCACCAGTGTCAGCACTATGACAGAAAATCCTGATGGGAGTTCATTTTTCAAAAAATGGGTCATGAGGCAATACTGGAGAATGCAACAATCACAAGCGGTTGTAAGCTTGTTGTTGTGGGGGACAACCATCACCCTCCTCGTTTGGCCTCTAATTCAGTGGAGATTTACTTCAGAATGCACAACAGGAATCTGTATTTCAGATGAATTTTTTGGCATATCGAGTACGTATTTTGCACTCTCTGCAATCTTTATCACCGTGATGTTATCTGTTCTCACAATTGGATTTCTTTACGATCAAGTCTTCTCTCTTTGGACTGAATGGCGAAGTGTCGATATGGAGCGCAATCCATTCGCAACCTACGCCCTTGCTCCAATTTGGCTCATGACGATTGCATTACAGGCTGAGGTTTTGAAGCGCACCTCTCCTGATGATGAAGCAATGGTCAAGCAAGCCGATTGGTGTCTTAAATGGTGCGAGGCGTACACAGAAGGTGAAATGTTCGCTCGTGCTGTTCAACGATGGGATCAAGATTTTGGGGAGACGCCAACATTTTGGTTTACAAGCGATGAAGCTATGGAGAGAGCACGCCAGGCATCATTCGAAGATGAGGCTTGATAGGATCTCACTTTTTGTTTACAACGATCGTTCTGAAAGTTGTGCATAACACTCGAGTAAAAAGCAGTGTAGCTCTATGGGATTTCGTCGAATTGATAGCCGTGTTGCCACTGTTTTTCACCTAATGCAACCTCAAGTTCAAATGGTGTGATGAGCGGTTTTCGATACCGAACAGCATCATCAATGGCGATTCGAGGGCATGCAGTATTGACAAAAGCATCAACAGGATAGAAGTCAATAAGGTCTGGGCCGATGTGTTCGAGTGCGAGCAAATAGCCCTTTTTTCCGTGCTGTTCCAAGAGTTTTTTCATCCGAAGTGCAAGCGTCCTTCGCATTTGGCCGGGTTTTTCTCCTATGAGAATGCCAAATGTTTGTGAATCTTGACATGACATGATGAGGCCAAAACGTTGCCTAAGGATTCTCTCGATTCGCTCGAGTGACATTTCTTCTGCATCACCTGTGTATGGGTCAAGCATTGCAAGCGGTTTACCTGTATGAAGAACAAGCCCTATTGGATGAAAATCTCCGGAGCCAAGGAAAAGATAATGCCCTATAGAAGCGTCATCTCCGCTGTAATTGCATCCCAAAACTTGACCGGGAAAAGAAAGTCTTGCACCACCGATAGGGATGGTTACATCATAGCCAGCCTTTTCTAAACGTTCAACAAAGTCAGGGAGTAAATGGAGGTGTTGAATTGATCCAACGAGTCCAAGTTTTGCATCTGTAAGCGGAGCAAGTCGTCCAACTGCATCCATGAACCTTTCCTGAGCTTCTTCGTCACTCATTGGTAAGTCATCATTTTGCTGTTGAAGTCTTTGCCTTGCCATCGCTCTGTGCTGTTCTAAAATTGGAAGGACAGGCAGAAGTTCAGGGTCTCCGTCATATGTCACATTGATGAATTGGGTTGGCATGCCAGAATCAATATTCATCTGAGAGTGCCCCATGTGTGCAACGAGTTCAACCCCCATTAGTTTCATTTTATCATGAACGAGGTCACATGCTCCGTAGCAAGGGTCTGCAGCAAGAACAATTTTCGCACTTGTCTCGCTTTCGATAGCATCCATCATCTCTAATGCTTGCATTTTGAGCCCCTCAGGTACTTGAAGGGCAACAAGTCTGTGGTCGTTGGTTTGAATTTTATCAATGAGGTCTTGTAGTTCAAAATCGTGACGTTCCATGTCCATATGTTCACCTCAGTTTAGGATGTTAGGTTTCCCTTCAACCATTTCGACTTTTAGAAGCGATTGAAATTTGACTTGTGGAAATTTTTCTTGGAGCACCCTCATGCCAGGTCCTTTCTCTACAACCGTGATCACTTCAATGACAGTGACGTTTGCTTCAATGAGGCCTTCAAGAATTGCCAAGAGCGTTCCTCCCGTCGAAATGACATCATCAAAAATTGCAACTTTTTCACCAGCGTGAACATCATTGATGTACAATGATGCTTCGGAGTATCCCGTTTTTTGTTCAATCTTTATCTCTCCATCTAGACCATACGACCTTTTTCGAATAACACCAAATGGAATGCCAGTTGCCATACTCAAAGGTGCTGTAAGTGGAAGCCCCATCGCCTCAATCCCCAAGAGGACATCGATATTTGACCAATCGATTCGGGAGTTGACATCTTCAATAATTTCAGTCAAGACTTCGGCGTGCAGTCGGGGCACACCATCTGTGATAGGGTGGATGAAGTACGGGTATCCATCTTTCCAAATAACCGGAGCATCAATCAAACTCTGTCGCAAAAATGAGAGATTCTCACCGGACATACTCATGCTAAGAACGATTGTCGTTTGAGTCTTCCCTACAATTCAGAAATGTATTCTACATACTCATCTGGGTCAAGTAATTGTTCCATGTCAATGGCGTGAGGCTCGAGAACAATAATCCATCCATGGTCATATGCGGAATCATTGACGAGGTCAGGATTGATCTCGACTTCACCGTTCACTTCTTTAATCACACCTGAAAAAGGGGATGGGAATGATATTTTCTCATCTGAGGTCCAAATTGAAAACAAATCATCGCCTTCATCAACCTCTGTTTCAGCTTGTGGGAGGATGACTCTGAGAACTTCTCCTGCATCGAATGCTAGAAATTCGCTCACTCCAACCATTAATTTTTCATCTTTGTCTTGGTACCACAAGTGATCGAGTGAGTATTTTCGGTTGTGTGCGACCTGAAATTCAACGTAATCATAATCTTCGTCCATAAGGCATCTGCTCCGCCGTACAACAGGTGGTATATGAACAATGAGTTGTGGCAGTCCGTTGTATTCAATCAAACGGGTTAAGAAACACCTTGACGTCCAAGTGATTGGTGAGCCATTGAATTACGGAGAAACCGATGAACAGCAAATGATTCGAGAATTGGTAAGGGATTTTGCTGAATCCGTACTTGTTGAAACAATAGAAGAACGGGATAAGAATCAAACGCCTCCATCAAAAGAATGGCAGTCATTCCTTGAACTAGGCCTCCAAGGCATCACAATTCCGGAAGAGTATGGCGGTATGCCAATCGATGATATTTCCGAAGCAATCATTGTTGAGGAACTTGCTCGTGTTGACCCTTCCTTCGCTGTCATGTACTGTGTTCATGTTGGTCTCTGTTCAATGACAATTGCTCTTCATGGGGACGATGAACAAAAAGCAGCGTATCTGCCTCGCCTTGCCGCTGGCGAAGTCGGTGCTTACTCACTTTCTGAAGCAGGGGCAGGAACAGATGCAGCAGCAATGTCCTGTAAAGCCGAACTATCTGAGGACGGCACACATTACATTCTGAATGGAGAAAAAATGTGGGTAACGAATGGTGTTCAGGCAGATATTCTTGTTCTGTTTGCCAAAGATATCAATCATCCCGATTACGGTGTCAAAAAGCATGGAGGAACGACAGCATTCATCGTCGAATCCTCGTTTGAAGGTTTTAGTGTTGGAAAGAAGGAGGATAAACTCGGTATTCGTTCATCGGACACGTGTACTCTCGTCCTCCAAAATTGTAAGGTTCCAGTCGAGAATGTATTGAAAGGATCTGGAAACGGCTTTCCAATCGCAATGAATGCTTTGGACAACAGCCGAATTGGCATAGCAGCTCAAGCATTGGGAATTAGCCAAGGTGCTTACGAGGCAGCGTTACAATATTCGAAAGAAAGAGAAGCGTTTGGAAAACCCATAGGCCACCACCAGATGATTATGGCTTATCTTGCTGACATGGCAACCAGAATTGAAGCAGCACGACATCTCGTTTACAAGGCGGCATGGACGAAGCAACAGCATTACGAAGAGGGAGGGCCACGTCACTCGATGGAAGCCAGTATGGCAAAATTATTTGCAGGCGATACAGCGATGTGGGTTTCCGAACGAGCAATTCAAGTTCTTGGAGGATATGGATATACCAAGGAATTCCCGGTTGAACGATTCTTTAGAGACGCAAAAATCACCCAAATTTATGAAGGAACCCAAGAAGTCCAACGCATTGTTATCAGTCGAGGAATTAGCAACTGAGCACTTAGATTTTCTTCAAAATCAACCTATTCCTTGCAAGTGACCATGCAATAGGTGTACATGTCAACTCGATGGTTTTGTTCAATGTGACCGAATCGGATTGCTCGACTGGGAATTGAATCTCTACTTCGTTTTGAGCACCTGACTCAATACCAATGAGTGATTTTCCTCCTTTGTAGCCTTTTTCTGATAAAAGTGTTGTTTGTTGTGATACAGGAGTGAATTGAAAGGTGAATTGAACTTGTTTTGATTCTATTTTCTCTGAATAATCTCTTGATAATCTACATTTTTCTAAGCCGTGCAGAAATTCAACTAAATTTGTTGCAACAACATGACTGTGTTCCCCTTCGTCTTGTTCGATGACCTCGGGTTCTTGTTCTTCTTCGTCTACGATTGGTTGTTCGTATTGTTCAATGTCTAATGTTACTGCGTCCAACAACCTTGACTGAGAGGAGTCATTTTCGAAAAGACGTAGTGAATACATTCCACTTGGAAAGACATTTTCAATTTCGATTTCGATGATGTCACTCGACATTTTTTCATTGAAGAAAAATTTAGAATCTCCGTACATTGTATCGTTTTGGATGTCGAAAAAGCCTAGCCAGGCGTCTTTTTGATACGGTGGGAGGAGCAATCGAACGATAATGTGTGATCCTTCTTCATTTAATTTAACATCAAGATGTATTTCAGGTTCTTCAACAGTTTTTTCTTCTTCAATTTCTTCAACAACTAATTCTTCCTTCTTTAGGAAGGAATCTGGGGGCGACACTCCTAAGGTGGTTAAGTATGCATAATACTCGGTTAACATAATGCCTTCACTGGTGTCTTTTCCCATGAATTTAAACAAGAGTTCACTGACCCATGCAGGCGGATTTTCATTTGTGAGTTTGAAGATGAGATTGTTCAATTCATCTATACTAATGACATTATCTTTATTTTCATCAGCTTCGTAAATGAGTGTAGCAGGGTCATATGTACCGTTGAGAATATTATCTCGAAAATTTTGCTGAAGTAATCCAGCCATCCTATTCGAAGACGTGATTGTTTCAATTCGCTGAGTCGTCTGTTGGACTTGCTGTTCGAAAACCTCTTGGAGATTTACACTAGGTATTGCACTCATGACACTCGATATGACGGGAGTGAAGTGAATTCAAAAGTTTTCGGGAAAATTGGTACAAGAATTATTTCGACGAAATTTGAATTTCTAACCGTGGGATTTCATCAATCTCAATATACGCCCAATCGATTTGTGCAAGTTCAATCATCATTTCTTCTTTTGTCGAGATAGCTTTTTCAATTTGGATTCGATGCATCCATTCTTTTATTCTTCCCAATTTGATGCCTTCGGAGATGCCTGTCGATTGCATGATATCTTGTCCGTTCAAGATCGCTTCAGTCGAATCAATTAATGACATATCATTTGATATTTTTTGAACTTGTTCTGCATCTTCAATTGATATGTATTTGGTGTTGTGGACATGGACTTTGCTATGAGCCAAATAGGTATGAAGTTGAATGAAATCTTCCATCGTGTTCTTTGTAAAATAATGAAAAATTCGAATGGAAGATTTTGATGGAACAGGAGGTTTTGCAAGATTTGAATGAAATTGTTGGATTTCATTTTTCTCTTTGTTTGAAGCTTTCAGCCATGTGAGATGTTGTTTCAATATTCTTGGTTCGTGTTCAGCCCAAAGAAGTGCAAATTTTTGAAGGAGGTTGAGCGAGGTTGAAACCGTTGATATGCAGTCAATAATTTTCTGAGTCGGCATACTCGAAGAACTGAAGATATGATTGAATACGCCTGAATCCATCATCCGATGTAAGATGAAGTGGCACATATCTTTGTCTAAGATGCGTTTCAATTCACTCCATATTCTTTCAACTGATAGATTGTGAATTTGAGGTGCCGTTGATTTCACTGCAGTAAGTAAATCTATATCCATTTGAAACACAACACCAGGGCTAGGACAAAGAAAACGGAATGCACGTAACACGCGCAAGACATCTTCATTGCATCGTTGAAAAGGGTCACCAACACCTTTGAGGATTCTTCGCTGAGCATCATATTTTCCGTGAAATGGGTCGTACAACATACCTAATCCAATATCGATTGCCATCGCGTTTATTGTGAAATCACGACGTTCTAAGTCAGTCAAGAGCGACATACCCCACGAAACCTCGACAGGATGCCGTTTGTCTTCGTACATTCCATCTGTGCGAAGGGTTGTTATTTCTATCACAGGTTTGCCTTTGAGCGTGATGGTCCCGAATTCAACACCGGTAGGAACGGCCATATTTCCGAAGAGTTCCATTGTTTGTTCAGGCGTCGATGTCGTCGCAATATCAAAATCAGTGGTTTTGTTTTTTAGGAACAAATCACGTACACAACCACCTACTAGCCATGCTCCATGCCCTTTCAAGTGTAATGCTTCAAGTGTGCTCCGTACATGTTGAGGTATATCTTGAATCGCTTGTTTTAATTCATCATTGAGGGTCTCGCCTTGAATATCAGCATGAATCCATGTCAATTCACCACCTCCCTCACTCTTCTGTCAACATCAATAGAAAATGAATTATGCGGTCTCGTCTTCGGGTGAATCATGGATTATGATGGGGAGGACGTTACCCTCGTACCCATTGAATGGCTTAAGCCCCATGAGGAGATTAAAGAAAAAAATTGCCAATCACTGTTGAAAATGACAAAAAAATGGGGCGGATACACCAAACCCCTCATTGTTGACAAAGCGACGGGGGCAATCTTAGACGGACATCATCGATACAATGTTGGATTACGCCTTGACCTTCGATTACTTCCAGCATTATGCATCGATTATCTGACAGATTCAAGGATAAGCGTTGAGACCTGGCAAGCGAGTACCTTTGAAGAGATCACAAAGGAACAAGTTATTGAAATGTCGCTGTCAGGTGATGTCTTTCCTGCGAAAACCAGTAAGCATACGCTGGTATTCGATATCCCTCCGATATTTGTTCCGCTCGAACAACTTCAAGGTTGACGTGAGGATAGATATCGGCTCCAGTGTTCGTTCTTTTTTCCCTGAATAGACCATGTTGATGGTGGTTGAGAAGGCAGATTGAGTTTAATTTCTTTTGTAACTCCCTCTGAAGCAAAAAGGATGCCGACCTCTGAATTCGCTTTGCCTTGTAATGCGGTATCAATTGCTTTCATAGATGATGTTCGTAATGAATCAATGGCTAAAATTTCATCACCAGCCTTGAGATGAAGTCGTAACGGCGAATCTTTCAGAAACCGTAGAATTTCAATACTGTGGCATTTTTGAGTTAATGCTGCACCCAGCCAGGCATTCTCCACTTTTGCTTCTTCTTTGTGCACGATGTTTCTGCCAAAATATCGTAACGCTTTTTTGAGGGGTAAAGGCCCTTTATTCTTTACAATTTGTCGAACAAACCTGCCCATGTTTTGCCCTCCCTCCATTGATTGAATTGTTTTCACGATGTCGTTGAGGTCAATACCCTTACCATCTGAATTTGGATAATCTAATGCATGTTGCTCGCATAGTTTTTTCAAGAGGAGTTCGACTGTTGATTTCCCTTTCGACCTTCGTTGCAATTCAGCATCAATACATAGTATTGCCAATTCGCCTTCGAGATAGTATGAAATCTGGCGTTCTCTTGAGTAGGGGCCGCTTCTATAGAGGTGTATCCATGCATCGTGACTTGATTCTTCAAGAGATTCATAATCAAGACCATTCAAGGTGTAATGCCGTTTTAATTTCTTTTCAAACTCTACAATCCAGTCTAATTCACTCCAAGCACCTGACCGAACGCATTGCATATCTCCAATCCATGATGTGCATCCTTCGAACCACCACAACAAATTCGTATGCCCTTCCGTTTGCAAATTATAATCGTGGAATGATTTGGGTCTTAATCGCTTTACATTCCATTGATGGACATATTCATGAGAAAATAAACTTAACAAATCACGATACAATTCGTCGTTGCCAGGAAGTAAGCATTGACGTGGCATCATCGAGGTTTGAGAATTGAGGTGTTCTAAGCCCCCTCGATTCGTTTGTGTGAGGTGAAGGACTGTGAGGTAATCCCCCCAGTCATGTACGCCAAACAATGCATGATACTCTTTGACAATACGTTCGCAGTCATCGAGAAACTTTGTGATCATTCCATCGTGTAATGTATAGTCTCCACTGTCCCAAAATTTGAACAAATGTGTACGTCCATCAATCGTTCTCGAAATCGTGGGGTTGCTGTTTGCTTCCATGATTGAATCAAGAAATAGGTCTCTATTTTTTGCAGAATAGTTCCAATGTTTCATTCCATTTTTGACCTTAGAATCGAAAAATTTCAATTGAGTCGCTGGTTCCCATGCTTCAGGAAGAATATATTCTACACCAAACTCTGAATTCAACCTCTCTAATGCAATACCTTTGTTAGGTAAAAACCAGGTGTAAGGAGGCATGAGATGTAAGTGAGTTGCATCGAGATGATTTGAACGGACACTCAACTCTAAACAGAAGAGTTTGTATTCTACATGGACTGTTTTTTTGTTTTTTACATTGAAAATTTTTAGTGAATCAACACCACTTCGCTCATGTTTCAACGTTGTTCCTTGTTCATCTTGGACATTGATATCAAAAACATGTTGAATAGGTTCTCGAAGAAAGTATGAGCCTGGAACCCAACGTGGAAAGGATAACAAGAGGTTCGTCCCCGTGAACGGAGATTGTATCTTGACTCCAACGGTGAGGTGATGAGAGCCTGGGTTCTCTGCTTTGATATAAAATTCCAATCCAGAAGTTGTCATATGTCCTCTTCTTTGGCTCTTTCTACGAACTTCAATATACATTGCGCAACGAATCATTCATTTTCTCATCTTGATGTGAGCATGTTATATTTGACTTAGTTTAGAATGAAACGATTTACGCATTTCGATTCGACATAACAATCGTAAATCATACGGTCCAAAAATAACATTGGAAATAATTCTAAACCGATGATGTGACCAATACGCATGACAACATATGTCATCGACTCAAATTGTTTTATCCACATGGGGTCTTTTGCAAAAGATGTGATTGTTCGTTATATTTTGAAATCAAATTTACCACTCAATGTTACATCGGGTGTTTTGGATGAAGTCCGTACTGTGAAATTTCAGAGAATTGAAAAAAAGCCGCGTCTTCTCGAAATTATTGGTGAGAAGCTAACTGTTCATTCAATAGATGATGCTCAGATCAAAGCTCTCGCTACGAAAATAGGTGAGCGAGCAGCGCCCCAAGATGTTGACGTTTCTCTTCTTGTTTTGTCCTATCAGTTGAAACAACAAGGTGAAGAGGTTTTGCTCGTAACTGATGACTTTAAGTTAGCAAATGCAGGAACAAACCATCAACTCGTCTCTGAAGTATGTCCTCCATCGACTTTTTTTGAGCGTCTGTACAGACTTGAATCAGGAAAAATAGCGAATGACATTAAGAAACTCGCTTGGAAAATCCGATCAGCAGAAATGCAGTATGCAATAAGCCGAAAAGAGCAGTACAACATTCAAGAAAAGTTGACTTGGCTAATTGAATCTCTCATCGATCAGGAAGTCCAAGAAACTGAAACTGAAAACCAGGAGGTCAACATGCCTCAACAATCTCCATCCATTCGAAAACTTGTTCAAAATTTGGTAAAATTATCTCGAGGTGGAAAAATTAAATCAAGCATGAATGAACGAATTCAGCATCTTCTCCCAATATGTAAACACGTCACTGCTTTGCTAGATTCTATCGATTCTCTTTACAAATTAGACGACCGAACAAATCTCGATAATAAATTAGAGAATGTGCAGATTGAAACGAGAAATGTATACGAAAATGTTGCTTATGATTTGACATCTTTGAAAGGTGATGACCTTGAAATCATTCAACAATACACATTCAAAGCATTAACGAAGTCATACCTTCTTCAAGGTATTTTGTTTCAAAATCAAGGTCTAGCAGACCAATCAAAAACAGCATTTTCGAAAGCATTATTCTACACAAGTTTACTTGACGACGATGTCAACGAATCAAAAATATTGATTTCCCTTGCAACCATACACATCACAAAAGAAGACTACGGAAATGGTATGTTATGTATTCAAAAATCGATTAATCTGGGAATTGAAAATGATGCTATGAGTATTCAGCGACACATTTTAGTCGCTATTTGTCATGAGTTTATGGGTAAAACAAACCAAGCTTTGGAAGCGATTCGACGAGCAGCAATTACATTGAAGGAACATCTACAAAGTGGTACAGAAGCTATTTTTGGTCTTGGAAAGTCATTTTTAGCACTCAACGCACCACACATAGCAGTAGAGTTGTTTGATGAGGCATTGGAATGCCACGCTCAGTTGGATTCGTGGTCAGAAGAGGTCTTTGGTTTGTACATGACAGCCCTAAACAGAAGTGAAGACATTAGCGGAAAACCCTCAATCCGCGAACTCCTAGACCAAATTCATCAACAATCGGACGAAGTTCAAACATTGATTGAAGAAAAAATCAAGGAAAATTTATGATGATTCGTCAAGGAATTCAATGTTCTCATGCATTCTTTGAAGCACTTTTGGCATTGTTTTGAGTAAAGATTCAACGAGGTGGTCTCGACTAATCTCGTAACCTAATTTATCGAGAGATGTTGTCGTCTGAGCATCGAGGCCACATCCTTGAACACCCTCGACGCGACCACTCGGTGTATTGTAATTGATTGTGAATCCATGACGGCTGACCCATCGAAGGAAGGATAATCCAATGCTACAAATTTTGAAATCATCGACCCAAACCCCTTGCATACGAGGATCTCGAGAAGCATCAACGCCAAGGGCTTCAAGAGTATCAATAACCCATTGTTCAATTTTTGAAATGATATGCTGGACAGAGCGCTCATCGTCTTGATTCCAAAGGAAAATCGGGTAGACCACCAGTTGGCCGGGGCCATGCCAAGTTAATCCACCTCCTCTATCAACATCGTGAGTAGCATAATCTTCTGGAGGCTGCTGTCCTTCATTTCTTGCTTTTGGCCCAACGGTAACGATCTCTGGATGTTCAAGAATGAGCAAAACATCTCCAATTTCGTTTTCAATTCTCTTCGCTTGAAGTTGCCTCATGTATACGTCTGCTTCAGGATACATCATCACTTGATGAATTTCGACTCGAACAGGATGCATCCTTTTCCCTCTTGCGTTGACTAGAATTGACCGGTTGAGCCAAAACCACCTGTGCCACGAGTTGTGTCACCAAGGTGTTCTTTCTCAACTTCCACCAATGTTACCTTTGGAACTTTTGCAAAAATCAATTGAGCGACGCGTTCTCCCTTCTCAATAGTCATCGATTCACCATCGCCGATGAACGATGCAAGAACTTTCAATTCACCTCTGTAATCTGAATCAATTGTTCCAACTCCATTTGGAAGCATCATACCTCTCTTTCCTAAAGATGAGCGGCACCGGAGTTGACCCTCCCAGCCGACAGGGATGGCAATCGCAAGACCAGTTGGTATGAGTACTGTGGCATTTTTCCGTACCGCAGTTTGTTCTAATGCGTACAAATCCCAACCTGCCGCTTCCGCTGAACCTTGGGTTGGCAGTATTGCATCTTCATGCAATTTTGAAATTTGAATATGGAGTTCATCTCGGCTCATATATCTCTCAAGTAAATTCCCCGATTGAACTTTTTGCTAAAGTAAATCGATACCCACTTGCTGAAATTTCGTTAGAATAAGCAATTTCCGAGGTAAAATGTTATTTTTTCAGAGTGAAATTAAAACGAATGAAAAGTAAATTCTTTTTTGCAGTCTGTTGATTCCTAACAAATGCAAGGGTTCAAAATCAGTAATATTTTATCTTCAGCATGTGCAAGAAATATAAACCCTATACGAGTGAAGAACAAATCCGTGTCGACGGGAGGTGAAGAATGTGGTTATGGATAAGGCATCATCGGATTCAAACATTGAGATTGACTTGTCGCAAGAGCATATCGAGCCTATGCTTCAGGAGAATTTAGATCGATTCGTTCTATTTCCTATTCAGCACCACGATATTTGGAAGATGTACAAACAGGAGCAAGCATCGTTTTGGACAGCAGAAGAAATCGACTTAGCACAAGACAAAAAAGATTGGGAGAATTTGAACAATGATGAACGCCATTTCCTTAAACATGTCCTTGCATTTTTTGCAGCAAGCGATGGTATCGTTAACGAGAATCTTGTCATGAATTTCTCAAATGAAGTCTGCTGGCCTGAAGCACGTGCGTTCTATGGTTTTCAGATTATGATGGAAAATATTCACGCTGAAACATATTCCTTGCTTATTGACACATACATTTCTGACGAAAAGGAAAAAGATCACTTGTTTAAAGCACTTGAAACAGTCCCATCGGTTCAAAAGAAGGGCGAATGGGCACTACGATGGCTTTCTAGAAAGCGAGGCTCTTTTGCGGAGCGACTTGTGGCGTTTGCCGCTGTTGAGGGCATTTTCTTTTCGGGTTCATTCTGCGCAATCTTCTGGCTCAAAAAGCGAGGATTGATGCCAGGGCTAACATTTTCAAACGAATTGATTTCAAGAGATGAAGGGCTTCACTGCGATTTTGCCTGTTTATTGCACAATAAACTTATTCGAGGTGCAGGTGAAAATGTGATTCGACGAGTCATTGCAGAGGCTGTTGAAATTGAAATTGAATTCGTGACCACTGCATTACCGGTCAATCTTATCGGTATGAATGCAGAGTTAATGAAACAATACATCGAGTTTGTTGCGGACCGAT
Source organism: uncultured Candidatus Poseidoniales archaeon (assembly GCA_964613395.1). GTDB lineage: Archaea > Thermoplasmatota > Poseidoniia > Poseidoniales > Poseidoniaceae > Poseidonia. The sequence continues at coordinate 121,671 of CAZTGO010000002.1, forward strand.
TGCTTGTTTCTCTGAATTGTTCGAAGATTTACAATTCGAGCAATCCGTTCCCATGGATGGAAATGATTTCCATGCAGGGTAAAACCAACTTCTTCGAGAAGCGGGTCGCAGAATATCAGAAAGCTGGTGTTATGGACGGTGCATCTCTAGGAAGTGTACAACAAAGGTTTTCGGTAGACGAAGACTTTTGAACTGTCCGCGCACGAAGAGCGTTGTTGCGCTCAACTTGAACACAAAACGGTGATAAAATGACAATGCAGGTAATCAAGAGAAATGGAGAGAAAGAAGCAGTTCGCTTCGATGCTATTTTAGAAAAACTCACTCGGCTTTGTGAAGACCTGAACAATGAATGGATCGACCCAGGTATGGTCACGAAGTTGACCATCGAAGGTTTGTATGATGGTGTCACAACGAGGGAACTCGACATGCTTGCTGCAGAAACAGCCGCATCACTTACTTCGCAACATCCTGATTACAGCCGACTTGCAGCCCGTATTTGTGTTGATGATTTGCATCGTTCCACTAAAGGTGTCTTCACTGATGTCATCAAAGATTTGAGGGAGTATATCGACCCTGAATCTGGAAAACATGCACCTCTCATTTCCGAAGAAGTTTTTGATATCATCATGGCAAACAGTGATGTCCTCAACAACCATATTGATTACAAGCGAGACAACAACTACGATTATTTTGGTTTCAAAACTCTTGAACGCTCTTACCTTCTTCGACTCAATGGAGAAATTGCAGAGCGACCTCAAGATATGCTCATGCGAGTCGCCGTTGGTATTCATCATACAGATATTGAGAAGGCACTCCAAACCTACGATTTGATGAGCGAAGGCTACTTTACGCACGCCACGCCTACACTTTTCAATTCAGCCACACCAATGCCACAAATGTCTTCTTGTTTCTTGCTCACTATGCAAGACGACTCACTGGATGGAATTTATGATACGCTCAAACAGTGTGCATTAATCTCGAAATCCGCAGGTGGTATTGGCTTGTCAATCCACCACATTCGGTCACAGGGCTCGTACATCAAAGGAACGAATGGCACGTCAAATGGAATTGTTCCTATGCTTCGTGTGTTCAATGATACAGCACGATATGTTGACCAAGGCGGTGGCAAGCGAAAAGGTTCAATAGCGATATACCTCGAACCTTGGCATCCAGATCTCCTCGATTTCTTGAACCTACGTAAGAACCACGGAAAAGAAGAAATGCGTGCAAGAGATTTGTTCTATGCTCTTTGGACCCCAGATTTGTTCATGCAACGTGTTGAAGAAAATGGAAATTGGTCGTTTTTGTGCCCTAATGAATGTCCAGGATTGCAAGATGTGTACGGTGAAGAGTTCAAAGCACTCTATGAGAAATATGAATCAGAGGGCCTTGCAAGAAAAACAATGCCTGCCAGAGAGGTATGGGACAAAATCGTTGAAGCACAGATTGAGACGGGAACACCTTACATGTTGTACAAAGACGCTGCAAACCAGAAATCAAATCAGAAGAATTTGGGGACAATTCGTTCGTCAAATCTTTGCACTGAAATCATGGAATACACGTCCAAAGACGAAGTTGCAGTTTGTAATCTAGCATCAATCGCTCTCCCCAAGTATGTCAATCTCGAAACGAAAGAGTTCGACCATCAATTATTGTATGATGTAACATACCACGTGACAGGTAACTTAAACCGAGTCATCGATGTAAATTACTACCCCGTTCCAGAGGCACGAAACTCAAACATGAGGCACAGGCCTATCGGACTGGGCGTCCAAGGTCTTGCAGATACGTTCGCAATGCTTGGAATGGCATTTGAGAGTCCTGAAGCAAAGGCGTTGAACAAAGATATTTTCGAGACCATCTATTATGCAGCATGTGCATCATCCAAAGACCTAGCTAAAGTCGAAGGGCCATATTCTACTTTCGAAGGCTCACCGGCAAGCAAAGGAATTCTTCAATTTGATTTGTGGGACATGAATGAACACAGCGGTCGATGGGATTGGGATTCGCTGAAAGCTGAGATCATTGAACACGGAATGCGAAATTCACTTCTCCTTGCTCCAATGCCGACCGCATCAACCTCACAAATTCTTGGTAATAATGAGTGTTTTGAGGCCTTTACATCAAATCTCTATGTTCGAAGAACGTTGTCTGGTGAATTCATTGTCCTTAACAAGCACCTTGTGAACGATTTGATTTCCGAAGGTATTTGGAGTGTCGAATTAAAAGACCAAATCCTGATACAAAAAGGTTCAATTCAACAAATCCCTTCAATACCAGATCGAATTAAAGATATTTACAAAACAACATGGGAAATCAAACAAAAAACAATTTTGGAAATGGCTGCAGATCGTGGTGCATACATTGACCAAAGCCAATCTCTCAACATTCACATGGTCGATGCAAATCCTGCAAAGGTATCATCCATGCATTTCTATGGATGGAGATTGGGATTGAAGACCGGTATGTACTACTTGAGAACAAAAGCTGCAGCCGATGCAATTCAATTTACAGTTGAAGCCAAAGGTAAAGACGATCAGACTGTGAACGGGCTTGCCAATCGGGCAGAAGAAGTTGATTCTATGGATGCAATTGCGTGCAGTCTCGATAGCCCTGACGATTGCCTAATGTGCGGTTCGTGATTTACCAAGAACGAATTGCAGTTCAATTGTTATATCATTGACTCTTTAGAGATATCAATGGATTCTGTTGAGCAGTATGTCTTGGCTCTCCCAGATGAACGTAAAGAAGTCATTTCACACATTCTAAGCACAATACGAGAACATATACCTGATGGATTTCAAGAGTGCTTCATGTACAACATGCCTGGTTGGGTGGTGCCACATTCAAGGTATCCAAATGGATATCATGTGGACCCAAGTTTGCCATTACCTTTTTTGAACGTAGCCTCACAAAAAAATCACGTAGCTTTGTATCACATGGGTGTGTATTCCAATCCGACGTTGCTTGAGTGGGTCAAACAAGAATATCCGAAACATAGCACGACAAAATTAGACATGGGTAAAAGTTGTATTCGCTTCAAAAACATCAACAAGATTCCCTATGATTTCATTGGAATGCTATGTACAAGAATGACTCCAGACCAATGGATCCATCAATATGAGTTAAGTGTACACCCCTCACAATAAATCAGAGGGCATTCAGTGGTCCAAACTTCTTGGCAATCTCATATCTAAAAAATTGTGAAGGGTTCAAAACGATGATGCCGTCCGCCAAGCATGGACGTCGCTTCATTGTACAGGAATGCTGCAAGCGGCCTTCCATTTTCGTTGGAGATTCTTCCCCCAAACCGAGGACTTGGCCTTGAAAACATTCACGATTTTTTCAACAGCCTTGATGGGTGGCTGCCTGCATTTGCTAGTGTCACATACCACCAAGCGCACAAAATAGACCGTATCAATGAACACGGCCAAACGGAGAGAATTTGGAATCGGAAAAAACCCGGCACGCTAGGTGTCTGCGCCATGCTTAAGTTTCAGTACGGCCTTGATGTTATACCCCATGTTATTTGCGGTGGTTTTTCTAAGTTTGAATCCGAGGATTTTTTGGTGGATTTGGATTATCTTGGTTTCAACCATGTGTTAGCACTTCGCGGCGACCCAAACAAGACAGAACCGTATTTCATTCCCCATCCGTACGGGAACACATACGCAAACGAGTTGGTCGAGCAAATCATGGATATGAACGCAGGAAAATATCTGGAAGATGTGAGCGAAGCTCGAGCCACAAACTTTGAAATTGGCGTAGGAGGGTATCCCGAAGTCCATGCGGAAGCTCGTGATTTGGAAGAGGAGATTACCAACATCAAGAGAAAAATTGACGCTGGAGCATCGTTTGTGATCACCCAGATGTTCTTTGATAACGAATGCTTCTTTCGGTTTGAGAAATCATGTCGGAAGGTAGGCATCGATGTACCGCTCATTCCAGGAATAAAGGTCATCACCTCGAAACAACAACTCACGGTCTTGCCAGAAATTTTCGGAACAAGCCTACCTCAGAACCTCATTGACGATGTCAATGCCTGTGAAACTGATGACGAAGTGAGGCAGGTTGGCATTGCACATGCAGTTCACCAAGTACGAGATTTGCTCGATTATGGCGTAACTGGCGTGCACTTCTTCACTATGAACAACAGCAGTGTGTTCAACCAGATTCTCCGAGAGTTCCAGGGGTGAAAGGCCATGTCTCCGAAGGATGAATTGGAGAGGATGTCCAAGGATCGAATACTCATCATCGATGGTGCCATGGGAACCATGATTCAGCAGCATCCCTTGAAGGAAGAAGACTTTCGTGATGGTTCCTTAAAGAGCCATTCTATAGATTTGAAAGGCAACAACGAGATGCTCAACATCACACAACCCCATCTCATTGAGACCATTCATACTCAATACCTTCAAGCTGGAGCCGACATCATCGAAACAAACACGTTTGGTGCAACCAGCATTGCACAATCGGAATACGGTTTAAGCGACCGTGTTGTTGAAATGAACGAGCGAGCAGCGAAGATTGCGAAAGAAGCCGTGAGAAAGCATCAGGAAAAAACCGGTAAACGTTGTTGGGTGGCTGGAGCCATTGGACCAACAAATGTCACGCTTTCTGCCTCTTCGGATGTGGATGATCCCGCTGCAAGAGCGGCGAACTGGGATGAAGTTTACCAAGCATACCTTGAACAAATTCTTGTCCTCATCGAAGGCGGCTGCGACATCATCCTCATCGAGACTATTTTTGATGTTCTCAACGCAAAAGCCGCTATCAAGGCAACGCTTGATGCCTTTGAGATGAAACAGATTGAATTGCCCATCATCATCTCGGTGACGTTCATTCAAGAAAAAGGAGACCGTACCGTATTCGGACAAAGCGTGGAAGCCTTTTGGACTACCGTCAAGCATGCAAAACCGTTCAGCATCGGCATTAATTGTGGATTGGGAGCATCGGGTTTACGAAGCAAGCTATTCACCCTTGCTAACATCTGTGACACTCGGACTCACATCTATCCAAACGCTGGATTACCCAACCCACTTTCACCCTCAGGCTTTGATGAAACGCCGCACATTACAGCTTCCCACATCGCCTCACTGGTTCAAGACGGGTTGCTCAATCTTGTTGGAGGATGCTGCGGAACAACCCCTGAACACATCCAAGCCATTCACGATTCGGTTCAAGGATTGCACCCCCGAGTCCCAGGTGAACCAAACCAGGTGCCGACGTACGCCGGTTTGGATACCTGTACCATCCTTCCTGATTCTAACCTCATCATGATTGGAGAGCGGACGAACGTTACGGGTTCAGCTCAATTTCGCAGGCTTGTAACCGCTTTAGATTTTGAAAACGCTGTGGAAGTAGCACGGGACCAAGTGCAAAACGGTGCCAACATCATCGATGTCAACATGGATGAGGGATTAATAGAAAGCGAAGAGGTCATGACCCGTTTCCTCAACATGATTGCCACAGAGCCAGAAATTGCTTCTGTCCCCATCATGATAGATTCATCAAAATGGAGTGTGCTCGAAGCTGGCCTCAAATGCATTCAAGGCAAACCCATTGTCAACTCTATTTCCCTCAAAGAAGGCGAAACAGTCTTCCTTGAGCAAGCGAAGAAGATTCATCGCTATGGTGCAGCCGTGGTCGTGATGGGTTTTGATGAGAATGGCCAAGCAGAAAGTGTGGAAAGGAAAGTAGAAATCGCACTGAGGGCTCAACAACTCCTGGTTGAACGCGTTGGTTTTCACCCATCAGACATCATTCATGACCCAAATGTACTCGCCGTAGCAACTGGTATGTCGGAGCATAATGACTTCGCAAAACACTATATCGAGGCAACGAGGATTATCCGTGAAACATGTCCACAATCCATGGTAAGCGGAGGTATTAGCAACCTCTCATTTTCGTTTCGAGGAAACGATACAGTTCGCCAAGCCATGCATGCCGTATTCTTGCATCACGCAATCAGTGCAGGTCTAACGATGGGCATTGTGAACCCCTCCCATCTAACCATCTATGAAGACATTGAAGATTCGTTACTTGAGATGGTTGAGGATGTAATTCTCAATCGTCGCCCCGATGCAACCGAACGCCTTGTGTCCATGGCCGACCGTTTTTCAAAACAAAGAAGCATCCATCAAGATGCGAAAGAATGGAGAGAACAGGACGTCGCAACACGCTTGGCTCATGCCTTGATTCATGGAATCACCGAATTCATCGAACAGGATGTCGCTGAGGCCTACGAAGATGTTGGCGATGCGTTGAGTATCATTGAGGGCCCTCTCATGGACGGCATGAACATTGTTGGAGATTTGTTTGGTTCGGGCAAAATGTTTCTTCCACAAGTCGTGAAAAGTGCCCGTGTTATGAAGAAGGCGGTTGCATGGTTGGAACCCCACATGCATCATGATGACACCGAGCAGAAAAAACGAGCAGATGTCGTGCTCGCAACCGTCAAAGGAGACGTTCATGATATTGGAAAAAATATCGTGGGTATCGTATTGCAATGCAACGACTACGCCGTCCATGACCTCGGCGTCATGGTGCCTCTTTCCACCATATTGGACAAAGTGGAAGAGGTGCAGGCCGATGTTCTCGGCTTGTCTGGCCTCATCACACCCTCCCTTGATGAAATGATTGAAGTGGCCAAGGAAATGCAACGAAGGGGCATGACCATCCCATTATTGATTGGAGGTGCTACCACCTCACGCCAGCATACCGCCGTGAGAATCAACCCTGCTTACGAAGCAGAGGTTGTGCACGTGAAGGACGCCTCCCTTATTTCAGGGGTACTCAATCAATTGCTTGATGATGAAAAACGAATTGAATTCAAGAAATCACTGGATGAAGAAAACGAACGATTGACGAATCTTTACGAGCGAAAAATCAACCAGCCTCTTCTCACCTTGGAAAAAGCAAGACAACGAAAACCTGTCCTCGAGTTTAACGAGCAGACATGTGCCAAGCCTCCATTTACAGGTGTGAGAGAATTCTCGCTCAACCTTGAAGATGTTGAGCCATATATTGACTGGAATTTCTTTTTCACCGCATGGAACATGAAGGGCGCTTATCCCGCTATCCTCACCCACCCTGAGAAAGGTGAGGCAGCTATGGATGTTTTTGAAAACGGCAAGAAAATGCTGGTTGAGGTTATACAAAATCAGTCGTTGCATGTCAAGGCTATCGCCGGTTTTTGGCCAGCCTATTCAGAAGGCGATGATGTCATTATTCAAGGGCAGAAAGAACACAGGTTTGCGTTCTTGAGACAACAACGGAGTGTTGGAGAACAGAATGTTTGCCTTGCCGACTTTGTGGCACCTCAGGATCAAATTCAAGATCATGTGGGAGCATTCGCGGTCGCTATTCACGGGACAGAAGCGCTCGCAAAAGCCTTTGAGGATGAGCAAGATGATTACAACGCAATCATGATCAAAGCGATATCAGACCGCCTTGCTGAAGCTAGCGCTGAAAAGTTGCACCAAATCATTCGAGCAGAGTGGGGTTTCCCTGACGATGAAGACATGACTCACGAACGCTTGATGATGGCTGATTACCGTTCGATCCGGCCGGCCTTTGGCTACCCTGCTTGTCCTGACCACAGCGATAAACGCTCTCTCTTTGCTCTCTTGGAGGCCGAAACTCACGGATTCCAACTCACTGAATCATGTGCAACATCACCTGCATCCAGTGTTTCAGGATTGTATTTTGGTCATCCGGAAGCCATCTATTTCGGCGTCAATCGAATTGATGAAGGGCAGGTTATGGATTTGGCACAACGCAAACAAATACCACGAAGAGAGGTCGAATATTGGCTCGCCTCAATCATTGACTACGACCCGAACTGAACAGGCTCAAGCATAGTTTGGGTCTTGAATTTCTACAGGCGAAGAGCAAATTAGGCTTGCAGAACATTGGCTACCTAATCATAGCGTGGCGTTTGAAAAGACCCACTGCAAGCCCTTTGATTTGCCAATACCTGAGCAATGGTGTCGAGATAAACCCATGTATTCGTTTTTCACTCTATCCTCAAAATATATTTCTTGGTCGGGAATTTTTTTTTAATTTAGAGTTTTGAATTTACAATATGTCAGGAAAAACCGGGCGGAAAGAATCAATTAAATTCCAAACCCCAGCCATGAAAAAATGGCAAAGAAACCACCTGAAACAAGAAAATGAAGAACCAGACAACAGTGCGGGTGAAGTCGTTACCGGCTTCTTGATGCCAGCCTTTGTTACCTTCTGTTTTTTCATGGTTTTCGGGACATTAACTGCCGACGATCCATGGGGTATAGTTCCTGCATTCGCTATGACAATGGTATTTTGGCCTATTATATCGCTAATTTTTATTTATTATTATAATACGAAAGGAAACGAGAACCGAAAGAAAGGAGCAACTAGATCGTTCATCGCATCTTTAGCACTCATCGTAATTACGATCGTTTTCGGTGGTATACTTCAATCGTGAAATTACAAATTACACGAAGAAATATCTAATCGAAAATTAAAATGAACAGTTAAACTCACATCCATCACTCTCGTGATAGTGGATAAGCAGAGGGGCCCCTTTGATGACCCGTGCAAGCAGAGGGTGCCCACTGCTCACCCATCTGAGCAAGGGGGCCCTTCGCATTTCAGTTCAAATCTCTGATTAATTCGTTAACATCAACATTACCATTGTAGATTAAAAATCCACAAACTAAAACAGTAACAGTCGCAAATAACAGGGCTCTATTGATAATTCCCTTAACAAAATCAAATACATTCTTTGCAGCCACTGAAACCTTTTCGCCTACATCATCTAAACTTGGCAGTTCGACATTTGTAGATTTGTCAACATGTGTATTTTGGATATTATGGTGTACATCACCAACATGCACATCCCCTGTTACTACAGAGTCCTGAATCGCCGACTCAACATCTGCCATAATTTCCCCAATTAATCCCAATTTATAGATGGTAAGGGTTTATCCGAAACCCCTTTGCATTTTATTTTATGATACAAAGGGCTTGCAGTCGGTCGGTGCAAACGCTACCCTATGGTGAATCCAATAGAAGTTCAAACAGCTGGTAGGATACCAATTCGAGCAAGCCCTGCCCAAATAGGATCAAGGAAAGCAGGCAGGAATCTATGTCGTAGATAGACAGCGGCAGCAAGAGAAATTTTCTGAACTTTGTTGAGTTTCACCCGATTTGTGAATACATCGCCTTGTTGCTTCTCGATTTGCCTCAAAATTTTGTCGTAGAATGCGATCATAGCAGCAGGCGAGTATCGAGAACGCCGTGGAAGGAGTGGCAGGAGTTGACGAGCTTCTTCGAGGTATGTTCTTGCACGCTTTGCGTAATGGTGGCAATACGGTTCCCAGTGCTTGTTGACAACAATTCGACCATCCAATTCCTCAGCACTCATTTTATTTCGCTCAATTTCATCTAGTGGAAGGTAGATTCGGTCCCGTTGAATGTCTTCCCCAACGTCGCGCAGAACGTTTGTGAGTTGCATGAAAATACCCCATGACTCTGCAAATTTCTTTGCTTGAGGGTCTTCATAACCATAAATTTCGATGCACATGAGTCCTACAACAGATGCTACTCTGTAGCAGTAAAGATAGAGTTCGTCAAATGTGCGATACCTGTTGTGATACAAGTCATCTTCCATTCCGGTGATGAGGTCGTCAAAATGTTGTTTTGAGATGTCGAATCTTGTCACAGTGTCTTTGAGTGCTAAGAATACAGGGTCGGTTGAATAGACATCAGTGTAACACGTGGACAATTTCTTTCTAAAGAAAAAGAGTTGACTAATCTTCTTCTCGTAGGCTTCTTCATCAATGATTGTGGATAAATCTTGAAGATTTTCGAGTTTCTCTCGGTACTCTACTGCCTCTGGGTCGAGTGCACCTCGACTGCCGGGGAATCGGTCACTCCAGTCACCATCAGCGATGTCATCTGCTCTTCGACAAAACGCGTAGATTGCACACATTGCGAAGCGTTGATCCTCTGGAAGATATTTGAAGGAATGATAGAAATTACCAGCTTCTCTCATTGTCAATTCCTCACAGTACTTGTATGCAAGTTTGTAGAGTTCAGCGGGTGGATTTTCAGACCATATCGGTGCATCAAGATGAGCGAACGGGTCGACTAACTCATTTTTCTCTCCAACAATACCAATGTATTGTGCACCCTCTCGGATGGCTTCCATCGCAGTCACACTTACTGCTTTCACGGCATCCTTTGCAAGCGTCACACCCGCTCGGAATCTAGAAAGCGTGGTCGGTCGAGAGGTATCGGTGCTAATCTCTGAACGTGCGTTTCCCTTGAGTGGGAAGAGCAAATCCAAAGGTTTTCTGCGCTCCAACATCCCAATCGATTTAGCCTAGGTGTTTTCCTTTTTGATTCCTTTCTTTTTCCGGGCTAGGATTTCATTGCCGATTTGTTGAAACATTTCGTGCCGTATAATTACTCATTTTTTATTTGAAATTTTCCGCCATTTTCGCTTTGCATAGAAGAGCAGTCTAATTTGTTTGAATTTACTTACTTTGGGCCGCTTCACCCAAGTATTGTACCTTTGCTTTCGAATTGATTTGAGAATCTCCTCTCCCCCAAGCGTGAACATCTCTAGGTCGACTGCGAGGTGAGCGTCCACTTTAGACCACAATTTCTTCCCTTCGTCAAACAGTGCTTGGGCTCGATCGACTTCTTCCTTCAGTATCTTTACCCAACGCTCATCATAGATCATGTTGTTGTAATCTTCAATGGTGTATTGGTATTTTTCCATAGTCTCTAACGGCAAATATCTTCTTCCTTGAACCAAATCTCGACGAATATCTTGCCAGTGATTTGCAAGTTGTAGGGCCGTGCACGTCGAGTCGGCGAGATGTCGTAACTCATCATTGTCATGACCATACACATAGAGGAAGAGATGGCCAACTGGGTCAGCAGAATGTTCACAATACTGCTTCAATTCATCCCAAGACGAATATTGTATTCTCTCTTGGTCCCACATAAATGCAGTAATGAGTTTTTCATAGGGCTTGATGGGTATGTTGAACGTCTTCGACGTATGGGCTAAGGCGATTAAAATTGGATGACGCGGTGTTCCATTCCAGTTGTCATCGTGAGCTATTCTCAAATCTTCAAGCCATGCTTGTAAGAGCATCATTCTTTCATCTGGTGGAAATGGTGCATCATCGCCCAAATCGTCACCATACCTGCAAAAAGCGTAAACATTCTGAATATGGTTTCGGACTTCTGGTGGTGTAAAGTGATTGGTAATGATAAAATTCTCATAATGTGCTTTAGCTATTTTCTCACAGTATGCTTGTGCTTCATCGATGCTTTGGTGGGTATCCCATCCTGCCAATGTCACACCATGTTCGTTGATCGTATGCTGGCCCCAATCAAATTTCTCAGCCATGGGTGAACCTCCATTCAGCAATGGTGTCATCTTTCCTTTCAGGTGGGCTAGGCCATGTCTCCCAATTTGAATCTGGGTTCCATTGTTGGCCAAGAATTTCTGCTGCAGCAATACATCCGGACCGAACAGCACCTTCCATCGTACTGGGCCATTTTGTCGCAGTATAGCAGCCAGCAAGCAGAACAGATGAATGAATGTAATCCGGCTTAGGTCGGAGTCTTGCTGTTCCTGGTCTTGGTGCAAAGGTTGCTTTCGGCATTCGTACGACAAGAGTCTCAACAGGCAAATTGTCCTTTGTTTCAGGAAACATTTTACCCAAAACTCGCTCCAATTCGACAAGCATTTCTTCATCGTTTAGATTCAAAAAATCATCAGCATGACTCACAGGGACTGAAATCCATTGAATTCCGGGAGCGATTTGTTCCTGTAATTCGTGATTTCTGTTGAACACCATTTGAATTAAAGGTTCATCAATAATAGCAGAAAATGCAAAGGTTTTCGGTACTTTTTCTCCTCTATAGAATGCATGAATGCCCATGAGTGCGGTGTACTCAATATCCTCAAATGTTTCCAATTTTTCTCTCGAGGTTGTCAAAATCGACCCTGAGGATCCAAGTAATTTTCTTGTGATATGTGGGGGCGTTGCCAAAACAACCTTTTGTGCATGGTATGTTTTTCGATTCGTACTCACCGTGCATTCACCTTTCGTGTCGACCTCAACGCTATTGACTGAAGAGGACAATTCGACGTTCACACCAGCGTCTTGAAGAGTTTCAAGAATTTCGGATTGAAAAATATGAGAAAGATGATGTTGAAAACAAGCAACATCAAATGCATCACTCGAGCCGAATATTCCAGTTTTGTAGAGCATGCAACCTTGTGCCGCACTTGCTTCCTTGACCTCGATGTTGAGTGCTGCGAGAATGAAAAATCCCCAAAATCGTTCAATGGCCTCAAACGTTTGTCCATGCTCAATAAGCCAGTCATAGAACGAAATGTCATCGAGCGACCAGATTTCTTCTTCAGTCATCTTGTCTAACTTTTTGATTATTTTCCTCATGGCCAGTTTATCCTTTAATCCTAAAAACGGGAATTTGAGCATAGATCTCGCCATATGATTCGGTGGATTTAATTTCCCAGATTTTAAGGAAGCAAACTTTTGTGTTTTTGGGTCAAAAAAAGGAAGCACCGTTTTCTTCTGAATTTTCATTGCCCGTTGAGCATTACATCTGAATAAAAATTGAAAAAATCGTGAGTATATTCTAAACGCTGCGTGTTGGCAATTGTCCATTTGGAAATGTAATCGCGGATGTTCCACGCTAGCAACTCTGCCACCGAGAAAACGTCTTGCTTCGATAAGGGCAACTGATTTGCCAGCATCAGCTAATGCCAAGGCACACGAGACTCCCGCCAATCCTCCGCCAACGACAATAACATCATCGGTTTCCAAGAATCCCACCATGATGTGCGAAGATGAAGGTTTACAAATAGTCATGGAAAGAGACCTTGATGTTGATGCTCTTTCAACTCTAAATATCACAATGCTTTAGACTAAGGAGCAGAACCACTAAACAGAGAGGGTGCGAGATGAATTGTGGGTCATGCAATGAAATGATTCCCGATGACAGCATGTTTTGTACTGAATGCGGGGCTCGCCAAGACACATCAATTGCAGGTTCATTCCAACAGCCGATGCCGCAGCGTGATTTTGAGCCCGTGACCGGAATGAATGCTCGAATGCAACAAGAGGCTAACATGGGAACATTTCCAAATATGCAGCCAGAACAATATCAAAACATGGCTCAAAACATTCAGCAAAATCAAAACCTTCCACCGAATATGTATCAACAAAATCAGATGGGATTTCCAAATCAAAACATGCCCATGGGAAACCAACCCATGACCAACCATAATATGCCTATGGGAAACCAACCGATGCAGAATCAATCCATACCGATGGGGCGAACACAAAATGTTGTACCGATGAACAATCAAATGGTCAATGTTCCTTCAACACAATCATCTGACATGCCAAAAGGAATCCGAGGTCCGAGTCTTGGTAGCGGAGCAGTTCCAACCGCTAACCGTGGTCAATTCGACCCGGCACATTCCGGCGGTACGATGATTGCTCACAACCCTGAAGTGTCTCAGACAGATGCAATGGTCAATCGTCTGGCAGAAGCTGAACGAGCAGTCAAAGATGAGCGAAGGTCACAATGGTTGAACATGAATCAAAATGCAGCATCTGACGTTCTTTCTAGTCTCGGTGGCGACATCCCTTCACATCTCAAGAGCAAAGGTGCTTCTGAGGTGAATGCTGCTCAAATTCTATCGGGCTCAAATGTTGAAGATGCACCTAATGATGCATTGTTGAGGAGGATTGCAGAAGTTGCTTCCAGACGAGTTGCTAGGAAGCGAGGCGTAGCAGTTGAGTCGCCTCAGGTAAAACTCGTTGATGACATCATGACAGTGAATTTGACGTATGTTGATGATGGAAGAGTTCTTGATACTCCTGAAGATTTAACACAAGCTTTTGAACAAGCCATCCAAACTGAAATTGCCTTGAAGGGTTACGACTTTTCTGCTGAAATTCAACTCTTTAGAAACAAAGATGGAAAGACAGAAAAAATTGGAGAGGATGAATCCGAAGAGGACATGTTCGCATGTGAAATGTGTGATGGGCTTGTCAAAGAAACCGATCCTGTTTGCCCTCATTGCGGTGCAATGTTTGAGGAAGAAGATGAAGAACCATCATCTGAATCAAGCCCGCAACGCAGTGGCGGACCTCCAGGTCCAAGCAAAGGCGGAGCCCCTCGTGGCCCCAGTCGTAGTGGCGGTCCACCCGGTCCGAGTAAAGGCGGAGGCCCTCGTGGTCCAAGTCGTAGTGGTGGCCCACCCGGTCCAAGCAAGGGCGGAGGCCCTCGTGGTCCAAGTCGTAGTGGTGGCCCACCCGGTCCAAGCAAGG
>CAZTGO010000002.1:136145-235585 GCA_964613395.1 uncultured Candidatus Poseidoniales archaeon
GGCGGAGGCCCTCGTGGTCCAAGTCGTAGTGGTGGCCCACCCGGTCCAAGCAAGGGCGGCCCTCCCGGACCAAGTAAAAGCGGTCCTCCAAAACGTGACGGACCTCCAGGTCCGAGCAAGGGCGGCCCCCCGAAAGGTGGCCCTAGCGGTGGCCCTCCTGGACCGAAGAAAGGCGGCTCTGGTGGTGGCCCACCCGGACCGAGTAAAGGTGGCCCTCCAAAAGGTGGCCCTAGTGGCGGCCCTCCAGGCCCGAGCAAAGGCGGCCCTCCAAAAGGTGGTCCTAGCGGCGGTCCTCCCGGCCCGAAGAAAGGTGGTCCTCCAAAAGGCGGCCCAAGTGGCGGTCCCCCTGGACCGAAGAAAGGCGGTCCTCCTGGCCCTCGAAAGTAATCAAGGCTAAGGTGGATGCATGGAATCATCCAATAAATTTCCCAAAATCACCTTCAAAGGCACGCTTCGGCCTTCACAAGAAGCCGCTGTTTCGGTTATTCTACCTCAAATAGAACAAGGTGAAAAGAAACTTCATATCGTAGCACCACCAGGTTCTGGAAAAACAATCTTGGGATTGTATGTATGGGCAGAGTTGGTGAAAAAACCAGCCCTTGTTCTCTCTCCAAATTCAGCAATACAAGCGCAATGGCTTGCTCGTACCTCGCTTTTTGATTTGGATGGGCATGAAGATCAATTGAGCCTCGATGGAAAGAAACCAGGATTACTGACCTCTCTTACATATCAGTCAGTAACGATGCCTCGCACCAAATCAGATACGCTTGATGATAGAGCAATGATGCGTTGGGCCCAATCATTGATCGTCAAAGAAGAAGCAACTTCAGAGGTGCAAGCAATGGATTGGATTGCAAGTTTAGCTTCTTCCAATAAGAAAGAATATGAACGCAATATGAAAAAATACAAGAAAGCGGAACGTGAAGTCCTTAGCCAAGAAGAAGGTATTTTGAATTGGCTAAATCCATCTTCAAAAGAGACAATTGAGGAATTGAAATCAAAAAACATTGGACTCGTTATCTTTGATGAATGCCATCATTTAACGGAGCATTGGGGAGAGGTTCTTATTGAATTGATTGAATATTTGGGTCATCCATTTGTTTTGGGTTTAACCGCAACGCCACCAGATCATGCATTTACGGATGAATCAAATTTATACAAGAACATGCTTGGGGAAATCGATTATGAGGTGCCAATACCTGCATTAGTTCGCGAGTCAAATCTTTCGCCATATCAGGACTTGTGTTATTTTGTACGACCAACGTTGGATGAGATTGAATATATTTCAAAGGCAGATGAAGATGTTTACGAAATTTTAGACCTGCTCAATGAACCAAATGAAACTCGTCCAACGATTCATGAGTGGATTCTTGAAACCATGAACACAAGGACATTGTTGAACCGGTCGTATTCATCACCAGAAGAATTTTTGAAAAAAGAATCATCTCTCAGTTCTAATCTATCTGCATGGTTTTCATATTCTGAAACATCAATTCCATATGAATATGAGAAGTATATTGTCAAGACATCAAAAGATGAAGTCGTCAATAATTTTGAGCAATCCTTACAGAATAGAATCATGTCTTTTGTCTCTATCATTGATTATTACACAAGGTATGTACTCATTCGGTCAACGCATGAAACAGACCATCAACTTGCTGAACAAGTGAAGAAAAGGATGCGGTTGATTGGCGTCCAAATCAGTGATGGCGGGGCTACGCCTTGCGCTTCTCCTGTTTCGAGAATTCTTGCCTACAGTAAAGCAAAAACAGATGCAGTCCTCACGATCTTAGGCAACGAATATCAAGAATTAAAACAAGATATGCGAGCAGTCATTGTTACAGATTATGAAAAAACTTCATCGACAGCTGTAGTTGAAGGCATCCATGATAATGAGGTTGGAGGTGCAATTTCAATTTACAAAGCACTCGTCGCAGACGAAACAACTGACCTGCTCAATCCAGTCTTGATGACTGGGAGCACGGTGTTTGTTGACGACGATTTAGCACCAACATTCATTGAATTTATGAAAAATTGGATTGCTGAGCACAATCTAAACATCGAAATTAAAGATGAGTTGATCCATGGATTCCATCAAATTCATGGCTCCGGAAAAGATTGGGCACCACGATATTATTCCACAATCATCACCGAATTCTTCCAATTGGGTCACACACAATGTCTTGTTGGAACGAGAGGGCTGTTGGGCGAAGGGTGGGATGCGTCGAGAATAAATGTCCTTCTTGATTTAACATCAGTGACAACAAACATGAGCATCAATCAACTTAGGGGTCGCTCAATACGCCTCGACAAACTATGGCCAGAAAAAGTTGCAAACAATTGGGATGTCATTTGTCTCGCTGAGGAATTCATCAAGGGATACGATGATTATACTCGATTCAAGAAAAAACATGTGCAATTGTACGGTGTCTGTGATGACGGCTCAATCGAAAAAGGAGTTGCCCACGTTCATTCTGCATTCACAGAATTGAAACCAGAAGTGGTCAATGAGAGTATGGGACTGTTCAACAAAGAGATGCTTGAGCGTTCAAAACAACGAATGAACGTTCGAGAACTGTGGGGGATAGGCAAACCCTTCGCTGCGGAATCAAGTCGAGCCATCAACATAAAGCCAAGTTCAGGATTTGGAAAAGGATTCTCATTTGGAAAAAACAGAACCGCTCTGAAGGACGACATTCTTGCACGTTATATTGCCATGGCCATCTCGAGAACCATGTGGGACCTCGGCATGATCAACAAATCTGTACAACTTGGAGGCGGTGGAAGAGGAGGGGGCTGGCTTCGTTATTATCTCAAGGGAGCAACACAAGAACAGGCTGAGATTTTTACCACAGCGATGCATGAAGCCATGGGGCCACTTGATGATGCAAGGTATGTCATCGATAGGTCAGCGATGTTCTTCGAAGACACACTTCTTTCAAAATTCATGCCTGAAGTCATTGCAAAATATATTCGCAAAAAATCAGTAAAACTCGTCATGTACCACCGAATACCTACGGCCCTATGTCAACGTAAAAAGGATGCAAAAATCTTTGAGGCAAACTGGAATAAGCACGTGAGTCCAGGTATAGCAACCTATGTCAAAAATGATGAAGGCAAGCGATTAATCAAAGCAGCGATGGAATCTGGTTTAACATGTCAAACAGTTATTCATGAGAATGACGTGTATATTTGACGGCGATGTCAACTGTTTCGAGTAAATGCTTGAATTCCAGTAATGTATCGTCCAAGGATGAGGTTATGTATGTCGTGGGTGCCTTCGTAAGTTTTTACTGACTCAAGATTCGCCATGTGGCGCATAACTGGATATTCATCGAGAATCCCATTCGCACCATGGATGTCTCGTGCGACACGAGCGATTTCGAGTGCAATGTCCACGTTGTTCATTTTTGCAAGAGATATTTGCTCATTAATCCATGAGCCATCATCTTTTTTCTTGCCCAAGTGATAAGCAAGAAGTTGTCCTTTTGTGATTTCTCGGAGCATCCAAGCCAATTTGTTTTGCACAAGTTGGTATGAAGCAATCGGTTCACCAAATTGAATTCGAGACAAAGCGTATGTTTTCGCGCTGTGGAAACAAGCCATGGCTGCTCCAAGAGCACCCCACGAAATACCATAACGCGCATTGTTCAAGCAAGAAAATGGTCCTCGGAGTCCTTTTACATTTGGAAGCATTCGGTCTTTGGGAATCTTACAGTCTTGAAACACTAGTTCACTTGTGACGCTTGCCTTGAGTGAATGTTTTCCTTTCATTTCTGGAGCTGAAAATCCTTCATCGCCCTTTTCAACGATGAAGCCACGAATGACACCGTCGAGTTTTGCCCATACGACTGCAAGGTCAGCAATCGTCCCGTTGGTAATCCACATTTTCGCACCGTTGAGGAGGTAATGGTCGCCCATATCCTCGGCTTTTGTGATCATGTCACCTGGGTTTGAGCCGTAGTCAGGTTCAGTAAGGCCAAAACAACCGATCCATTCGCCAGAGGCCATCTTTGGCAAATAGTATTCTTTTTGCTCTTCAGAACCAAAATCCCAAATTGGATACATGGCAAGAGAACCCTGGACAGACGCAAAGGAACGGAGACCTGAGTCGCCACGTTCTAGTTCTTGACAGATAAGGCCGTAGGCAATATAGGAAAGTCCGGGGCATCCGTAGCCTTTGAGCGGCGCCCCTAGAACACCCATTTCACCGAGGTCTTTTCTCCATTCATCGAGAAAGACGCCATCTGCACATGCGTGCTCAATCTTGGGAAGCACGGCCTCGTCGACCCACTCGCGAACCATGTCGCGAATCATGATTTCTTCTTCTGTGAGTAGGCTTTCAATGTCGTAAAAATCAACGCCCTCGAACCGCTCCATAACCTCGCCTCAACCCTTCGTGCCGAAGGAGACTCAAGAAGGTATCCAATTAGCCTTTGCGAGATTGCTGCTTCTTCTTTCGATTTCGAAATTCTTTGTATTTTCGTTGAAGAAATGGGCTATTCATGTACAGGAGTCCGATGATGACCCCAGGTACGGAAACTGCGACCGCTGCAAAGATGATGATGGTCATAATGCCTGCATCCACTTCTTCAGTCAGAGGGTTAAACGAAATGACATGGCCAAAATCTGTGATGAAGAAACCATTGTTGGTTGAAATTTCCCAAGCAAAAACGACTGCACGAGATCCAATGGCGACATCCCATTCGGTGATGTGCGAGCCCTGTACCATTGAATAAGCATCATTCGTCATTGGATTGTTCCTAAACAAGCCAATTGGTGAAAGGAACACGAGGGTTGTCGAGTCGTGTCCCTTTGCAATCCCGCTCATGCCGCCTTCGATGTATTTTGAATCGAGATAACTCGTCCCCAATGCTTCTGAATTTGATGCTTCGATGAGGTTTATTTTGATGGCGATCGTGTTGAGATTACTTCCGAATGCAACGCACTCATTCAGTGTGGGGTCAGCACAATCGACTCCTATCCATGAATCTTGATTAGTTCCTGCAACCCACGAAACTTCATGGTCTTGAGAAATCACAGCGATTCCATCACCTAATGTTGTTACGAAACATATATTGTAGGTGCGATGGCAAGAGATGTCGCTGATTTGAGAATCCTTTGTGTCATTGAGTGGTTCAAATCCATAGAATTCTGCGAATTTCCAAATGCTGCCATCATCTGCTCCAAAATAAGCAAAGTCACCACCAGGTCTCCAAGTGACAGTCTTCAAATCCAGACCAGCCAATTGGAACGACCCATTGAGCATCGAGACAGAATTATCAGATGTATCGTATCTCATAGCGGTACCACTGTCACCTGCGATGAGTGCTGTGTTTCCCCGTGGGTGCCAATCAGCAGAACGAATCGCCACGTTGCGATTTGTTTCTAGGAAAAGGTCACGACTCTTTTCATCAGGCTCATCGGCATCAATGAGCATCAAGAAACCATTTTCACCGACCAATAGGACATCATTTTTATCTGGGGATATCGCTCCTGAAATGATGCCTATGTCATTTGATTGAATTGTTCTCTCGAGCGACAAATCAACGGTTTGCATGGTCTCACTCGCCTGAACGATAGGCAGAAGGAGCAAGAGAACCAAGACATATGCGATTCGTCTCATGAATCGGTCGGTAAAGTTTGAACTCAAAACACCTTTCATTCACTTGGTCTTCACGCTATTTGACGGTGAACCTTATGACTCGATGATGGCTCGACGAGATATGGAGCGATTTGCTGTTAAGAGAGGCATCGAAAAATCGATGGGTGGAAATGCAGGTTTGTGTAAGAAGGCCGCTGAATATTTTGACAACATTAGTGCAACTGGTGATGGGCAGTTCACAGGTTCATTTGGAATTATGACGAAAGTTGTAGGATCGTATGAAGATGGAAAACTGGTTGTCGAGGTTGAACAAATGAAAGGCGACGAACTTGGTGAATTTTTAGCATCCGATGGCGGCCGAGAACTTGCGATGGAATCTAGAAAGCGATGGTCATCGTTTCTCGATGTTGCGACGGGCTACACTGCTAAGCAACGTGGAGATAAAGCCAAAGAAGACGCTAAGAAATTATCAAAGGCAAAATCTGCAATCAATATGGCGAAGAAGTCAATGGAACTCATTAAAAATGTCGAACAAGAGAAAATAGATGCCGCAAATTCACTCATTGAAGAAATCCAATCAATGCTGGATGGTGGGCAAACGCCACCCGAATCCAAAGTCAAGAAACTCAATGATCTCTTCTAAGTGATGAGCATGTCTGCCTCAGATGCGAACGATATTGAGTCCAAAATATCAGCATTATCTGAAATTGACCGTGCACGTCTTGAATTAATGACCGGTGGTGTCCAAGAAGTCGTAGGATTGGAACATCTCGTGAACTGCCTTTCTGGAAAACCGACATTCGGGGGCGACAATACGATTCGATGCTACGTTGGTATTGAACCAAGTGGTAAAGCCCATATCGGATGGAAAGTTTTGTCTTTACAAATGAGAAAGATGTTGGATGCAAACGCAAACGTCATCATCTTCTTGGCTGATTGGCACGCTTGGGTTAATGATAAATTCAAAGGTGATTTAGAGTCTATTCAAACCACTGCAAGGTATATGGAAGATACATTTCGGGCATTGCTTCATCATCCACCGGAAGGTGATGGGCCGGGGCAACTCCAATTTGTTTGGGCATCGAACATTATGGATTCAATGGATTATTGGGCTAGAGTCTTGCGATGTTCAAAAGGTGCAACCTTAGCCATGGTTCGAAAGACGTTCACAATCATGGGTAGAGATGAAGCTTCATCAGACCACGACTTGTCAAGATTTTACTATCCAGCCATGCAGGCAGCAGATATTTTTGAGATGAACATTGATGTCGCAATAGGAGGCATGGACCAACGCAAAGCGCACATGTACATGCGAGATGTCGCCTCGAAATATGGTTGGAAGAAAGCAACCTGCTTTCACACTCATATTATCTCGTCTCTTAAGTCAACAGGTGTTCGAATGGAATCATTCGACCACAAAATGTCCAAGTCAGAACCGAATGCAGCACTGATCTTACACGACACCCCAGAACAGATTCGTAAGAAGATGAGGAAAGCATACCTTGACCCAAGCGATGAAAATTCGCCTGTGTATGAACTTGTAGAACATGTTGTGTTACCTGAATTTGGTGTTGTTGAAGTTCGACCAGACCCCAAATTTGGCACTCCGAGCGATTGGACAAATCTTTCAGATTTCAAGCAAGCAGTTATGTCAGGAGAACTTCACCCTCTTGACGCAAAGTTTGCGGTTGCGGACGGCCTCGCAAAAGGACTTGAAAATGTGGCAGATTACTTTGCAAAACATCCAGAATTATTGAACAAGGTTACATCGTTCGTTGAAAAGTGATAACTCAAACTTGTTTTGAATTCAAGATTTCTAATAACAAAACCCGGCGAGTATCCTCTTCAAAATTACGTTTTGCTATGTGGTCAAGGCGCACAAGGACAAGAACTTCCAACTCATCACCTTCTTTGAATTCTCCAACCATTTCGTCCCTCACAAAAGCAGTAAGTCGACAATCATCATGTTCTGTTGATTGAATTTCCAAATACTGAATGTCCTCATAACTGCATTTTTCTACATCAAATTCAAATTCTGAGTTGAAACGAATGATGTCACCTATTTCAGGAGGTGGATCACGTCTCATAAATGCTTCAAAACATGTGTTGCAATGATAGGGACGTTTTCTGTTACGTCCCAATCGTTGAGGTATTTCTTGCTCAGTTCTACAATCACGGCAGTAGTATGTGGCTACTTTCAGCCATCCCATGTACTCTTTTGCCTTTTTCACACGTATTTTTGTTGAAATGATTCGGCCTCTGTCCCGCATTCTTAAAGATTCTAAAGTACGGTATGCTGAGCTGTGATAATTTACGATCCGTAGTACTGGGCGGGAATGGATACCAAATTTCTGAAAATGTTCAAAAAGCACACGATTCCCATGTTCAAGGCATTTATCAGTCCAGTTAAGTAGAGAAGTATGTAATCGAGAATTGTTTTCAATGTCACTGTATTCTATTTCAAAACCTACGACATGTTCTTCTGAATGTTCGAAGGATGAGATTTTATCGCTATATTCTTCCAACAAGATTCGCCAATCATGAAGCATATCCATGTCGTTATCTTGCATTCCAATCTTACGACTCCGAACCATAATTAACACGAGAGGTTGAAGTTAATGAATGTCATGTTGCTAAATTCTACAATTTTTGTCGCAAATTGAAAGAACAAGGTTCATCAATCGGTTGACTTTGGGAAAAATCACACAAAGGTGAATTTCATGGTGAACATTGCAGTTCTTGTCAAACAAGTCCCGGATACAAACGCAAAAATCGTAGTTCAATCAGGTGATAGAGTCGATCTATCTGGCGTTAAGATGGTCATCAGTCCATACGATGAATTTGCTATTGAAAGTGCACTGCAGCACAAAGAAGCCCATGGTGGAACAGTTACCGCAATTACCGTTGGCGATTCATCTGCAGATAAAATTCTCAAGGATGCGAAAGCAATTGGAGTTGATGACTTGATTCGTGTTGATGTCGGCGAAGAAATGGACTCAAATGCGTTACAGCAGGTCCTTGTTGATGCCATTCAAGGCTTGGGTGCAGAGGTTGTTTATTGTGGCAAATCTGCAGCGGATACAGGGGCCGGTTCCACAGGTCCAGGAATTGCACAACGTCTTGGCTGGCCATCCGTTTCCAACGTCGTTGGAATCGAATATAGTTCTCCACTTTGCGTCGTTGCTCCCATGGGCAGTTCAAGTGCAAAAATTGAAGTTTCAGTTCCAGCAGTTATTTCTTGCGATAAGGGCGATGTCAAAGTACGAAAAGCGAACGTCAAAGGAATAATGGCTGCAAAAAAGGCAACGGTACAAGTGGTATCTTCAACCCCACCACTGTCGACAGTTCAACTCGTACGACACTCGATGCCACCATCCAAGCCAGCAGGTAAAACGTTTCAAGGCGGAGATTCCGCCAATGAAGTTGCAAAACTTTTGAGAGAGGAAGCAAATATTCTATGAGGTGATATGATGGCAACAATCGTAATAGCAGAAATCAACAACAACAAGATCCACGACTCAACAAAAGAACTCATCACAGCAGCCCACTCTATAGAGGGTCAACCGGTTCTCGTCGTCCCCTGTTCAGATGCATCGATTGCCGATGAAGCCTCTTCATTTGACGGTGTAAGTCAAGTCCTCGCCGCCAAGTCATCGGTGTTTTCGTCCTACGATGCAGCAGCATGGGCCAGTGCCCTCGACGCAGTCATGCCCCAAGGTACAATTGTCGCCGCAGCAACCCAACAATCCAAAGATTTGGCAGCAAGATTAGCTGCCCTACGAAACATTTCGGTTGTTCAAGATGTCGTTGCTGTTGAAAATGGTGAATTAACAAGTCCGATATATTCCGGAAAAGCAATGCAAACCGTTCGATGCAATGGTGACGCAGTCATCACCGTACGAGCAAATGTGTTTGGTCAAGTATCAAATGGGGCCTCAAATTCAATTCAAGTGGTTGATACATCCGGCCAAGTTGCGACTGCGGTCAAGGAAATGATTGCCCGTGCATCTCAGCGACTCGACGTGGCAGAAGCCAATATCATTATCTCTGGTGGAAGAGGTATGGGTAATCCATCAAACTTTTCACATCTCGAGGAAATTGCAGATGTAATCGGTGCCGCAGTCGGTGCATCCAGAGCAGCAGTCGACACATGGGATGAAATTCCTCACTCCATGCAAGTTGGCCAAACAGGAAAAACCGTGAATCCAAATCTGTACATTGCAGTTGGAATTTCTGGTGCAATTCAACATCTCGCAGGAATGCGTTCATCAAAATACATTGTGGCGATCAACAAAGATGCTGATGCCCCAATTTTCCAGCATGCTGATTATGGCATTGTTGCTACATGGGAAGAAGCACTTCCGGTGCTAAAATCAGCTTTCCAAGGTATGATGAATTAAGCGTACTTTCCAAAACCATAGGTGCCGAATTCACCGGCGCTTTTCCCAACATACGGATTTGTTTCGAATTCTTTCCCGACCGTCGTTAAAGGTCCATGCCCAGGATGTATGATCGTCGTGTGTGGTAGTGGCCATAATTTTTCTCGAATTGATGTTGCAAGTAGTTCAAAATCTCCACCTGAATGTGGCAAATCAGTTCGACCGACTGAACCTGCAAAAATGGTGTCGCCAGCGAACAAATGACTTGCACCCTCAGCGTTCTCAAACTCTAAGCAGCAACCTCCAAGCGTATGACCTGGTGTGTGGTGTACAGTAAATTTTAGAGAACCGAGTATGACATGTTCACCATCTGAAAATGATTTTGTCGCAGTTGCAGGTTCAGGAATATCAAAACCCCAACGCTTCGCTGACTGTTGTGCTAAAGATTGCAGGAAATAGTCATCTTCGTGGAGATACCAATCGACTTGATAGTGTTGCAAAAAATAAGGAATGTGTCCTGTATGGTCGAAATGCGCATGGGTATTGATGAGCCCGCATACTTTTCTTTGAGGAAACCCTTCATCACGCCAAATGTCTTCTGTCATATTGATGTTCATCCAATCGGGGCCAAGGCCTTGAAATGAATCAATCCATGTTGAAATTCGATCGAATTCTTCCCCTCCATCAACGATGAGGGTATCGCCACTGTTCAAGTCTGTGACGACAGAACACCTCATTTGTAAAGCACCGACGAGGAAGTGTTCGATGTATAGTCGCTGCATGACATCACCTCTCAACCTTGACACTAATACTGTCAGTTGACCAAATTCCACTTTTGTCACGGATTCGGAATTCGAAGCGATAGGTGCCAATTGGTAATTTTACTTTGCATTGAAAAGATGTTGAAATTGTATTTCCGAGATGGTCGACCCATTGCATCGAATCAATTTGTTCATCAATGTCTTGGGTGTTTGATGCGTCGAGATGAATGATAGCATTCCCTTGTTCATCGCATTTTACTACAGAGTCTTCACCTGCGTTTGGTGTTGGATTTTGTAATGAAGATTCATCGAGAAGAAGGTCAATAAGAATGTCATCCTCGTTCGATGC
Organism: uncultured Candidatus Poseidoniales archaeon; assembly: GCA_964613395.1. GTDB lineage: Archaea > Thermoplasmatota > Poseidoniia > Poseidoniales > Poseidoniaceae > Poseidonia. The sequence continues at coordinate 147,240 of CAZTGO010000002.1, forward strand.
CTCAATTTCAGTCAATTGCTCTACATCTTCATTCATTGCATCGAGGAGTGAATGAAAGTGGGTGTTTGATTGAGGTTCACTATGAAACAAGTCTTGTTCTTGTTTTGATAAATGTTGCAGCATTTCGTCGTCCGACGAGTAAATTTCATCAGATGAGAGTTCTTGAAATCCGCTTTCAAACCATGATGTCAACTCACTTTTATCGACCTCAAGGGTTTCTTCTCCCAAACGTATCATGCCAATGGGTTCACTATCAGTGTAATCATTTTGGTCTGAACCCGAGAAAAATAATGCTCCTGATTTAGAACTTAGAGCTAAAATTTGCATCATGCCGCTGTGTTCGACAACCCACTCTTTTTGGTGCTCGAGACCAGTCAAATAAAACCACCAAGAAAAAAGAGTTTGATCTCCAAAGACAACAATGTTTTGAATCGGAAATTCCTTTTTTGCAAGAACTTCCCAAAGTCCCGAGGCGTTAGATTTTGCGATCGTCCCATCATCACATCCAAACAACACATCATCTTCGAGAACCTTAGATGCGGTAATACTTGCTTGAACATCCATCCGATGTACACATTTTTGATTCTGCCACCATTCAATCTCTAAGACTTCTTCTTCACCATCGACGTAGGCATGGCCTTCTCTGCAAATTGCTATGGTTCCACTTTTTGTCTCAACAATGTTCAAGATTCTTTCACCATAATCCCCGCGTTGCTCTCGAGACCAAATGATTTCACCATTTCTCGTTTGAGCCACTCGACCTTGATGAATGAGGAATAAACTGTATTCAGTAAAGAAAAAATGTTCGATTTCTATATCTTGAAAAAGCGGAACGAGGGCATTGTCCTCTCCTTCCTCTAGAAGTTGGCTGACACGACCAAAATTATCAAAGATGATTGCTTTTGAATCAAGTACATTGATAGAAAAAACACCAGCATCCGAAGATATGTCATCTAGGATTTGCCCATTTTTATCTAATATGTGGATACCATCTTGATTTCCCACGAGGTATTTCTGATTGAATTTCGTCATTGATGATATTTCACTCAAAAAGTGCCGCTCCCAACGAAGTTCACTTGTCTTTTGAGTATCAAAGCATTTGACAGTACCATTTTGGAATCCACTCAATAAGCAGTTTTCTTCTTCATCAACAAAAAGGGCGAGACAGTTTGAATCGTGTTGGTGGAAACGAATAGTTGGCTTTGTAAGTATCAACTTATATGCCACCTGAGAATTATTGTTGTTCATCTTCGGCTTCATTCTCGAAATCATCAGAGTTTCGCATTTGCTTTGCGCTGTCATTGCGTTGCTGGTGCAATTTCTCAAGGTACTCCTCGGTTACATCGCCGGTGATGTACTCGCCATTGAAACAGCTTGAATCGAAATATTTGATCTTCTGTTGAGCACCCTTTGTTGAATCAATCAAATCCTCAAGAGTTTGATAGAACAATCGGTCGCTACCGATTGTAGAATTTATTTCATCAATGTTTTTTCCATTCGCAATGAATTCATCTACAGCAGGCATGTCGATGCCATACACATTTGGGTGTCGAACCGGTGGTGCAGCGGATGCAAAGTACACTTTGTTGGCCCCGACATCTCTCGCCATCTCAATAATCTGAGCACTCGTCGTCCCTCTCACAATTGAGTCATCAACAAGCAACACGTTTTTTCCACGGAATTCTGCTTCGATTGCATTTAATTTTCTTCGCACTGATTTTTGTCTCATTGCTTGACCAGGCATGATAAATGTTCGACCAACATATCTATTCTTTACAAATCCTTCACGGTAGGGTACACGGAGTGTTCTTGCCATTTCTAATGCAGAGATACGGCCTGAATCAGGCACTGGAATCACCACATCGATATCATGGTCTGGCCAATCATCAAGAATTCTTGATGCAAGTCGGTGGCCTTGATTCGATCTTGCTTCATAGACAGAAATGCCATCGATCACAGAATCAGGTCTTGCAAAATAGACGTATTCAAAGATACAAGGGCTTTGCATGGTGCTCTCAGAACATTCTTTCGAAAACAAATATCCTGAATTTGAAATAAAAATTGCTTCTCCTGGAGCAACATCTCTTACAATCTCAAATCCAAGGGCAGTGATTGCAACGGATTCACTCGCAACGACGTATTCGTCATGCCCGTCAACAACTCGCTTCCCAAAAATAAGTGGCCGGATGCCATTGGGGTCTCTGAATGCTAGTAAGCCATAACCTGCCAAAACAGCGACACAAGCATATGCTCCTTTGACTTGCTTGTGGACATCTTTAATGGCATCAAAGACGTGTTCTACATTGAGGTGTGGTGCACCGTCAATAATGAGGTCTCTTGCTCTTTTTGTAAGTTCAACGGCAAGCATGTTCAATAACAATTCGGAATCACTTGATGTGTTCATGTGCCTCAAGTGCTTGTTTTCAAGTGAATTCCGAAGTTCTTCGGCGTTGGTAAGATTTCCATTGTGTGCTAAGGCTAGACCGTATGGTGAATTGACATAGAAAGGTTGAGCTTCCGCAGCAGAGGACGAACCAGCTGTAGGATAACGTACGTGACCAATTCCTAAATTTCCTTTGAGTTGCATCATGTGGCGTTTGTAAAAAATATCTGAAACCAGTCCGTTTGATTTGCGTAAATGAAAATGCCCATTGTCATCAGAAAGAATTCCTGCGGCATCTTGACCCCTATGTTGCAGGACAGTTAGTCCATCGTAAATGAGATGATTAACATGCACATTTGGTTGGGCAACGATGCCGATAATCCCGCACATGCTCTGCCCCTCATTGAATGGCAGATGTTCTTGACATCTAACAGTTTTGTTTCAGAAATCACGCCTTGGGTCGGTGAGATTTTTTGGACCAATTGAATTTTCTCATACGTGCTGTCTCTCCATAACCACATGATGCACATACTGATTTTTGCTTGTGAAACGCATTTCTTCCACATCGTCGACATGGAATGTGGGTCGTCTTTTGACGACGTCCCATTGATGGAGTACCCTTTGACATTGAATCACCGACAGTTCGGCCACCGACCTCTTGTTTATGAAAGCAACGGAAAACTCATCATTCCTCTTCTTGATGGGACGGCCAATCAAGACTTGATTTTGATGGTAACATTACAGAATAAAATAGACCAAAACCGATAATCAGCGATACCAACGCACCAAGAAGCGTTGCAGAATATCTCAACACATTTGACAGCAACTGGGCGAGAGGCGTTCCATTTCCTTCAAGAAGTTGGACATCAAGACTTGGCAAGAGCCACAACATCAACAGTGCACCGATGGCACCAGAACCAAGCATTCCTGCAGCTGGAGGAAGCCGAACTCGACGAGATTCAGCATACATGATGAGTGTCAACAGCAACATAAACGACCCGATCATAAAAGATGTGAGGATGGCATTCCAAAATCGCCGTTCATACAACTTCGATGTTGTATCATTGAGATTATCTGCCAATGAAAAGACAAGAACACAATACGTAAGAACGAGAAGTAGAAGGAGACTCATCGCTTTTTTGATGTTTAAACTATTCATCTTCATGACCTCCTTCCAAATGAAGTTTGATAATATCTCGAGCATATTTGAGTTCTTCTTGATTTGGAGGCTCGAGTTGAGCCATCATTGGAAGACTTTTTTCATACAAACTAATCACAACTGAAAATACAATTGCTGCGAGGAGGAAACCGATGCCATACCCGATAATCTCAAGCAGGCCTACTGCCAGATGCTGACTAAAGTCGATTGATGATATTGAGAATCCATCCAGCAACATTGAAATGATGAGGATTTGAAAGGCAAGAAAACCTATGAAGCCCATGAACCACGAAACCTTCTTTCGCTCATGACCCAAAATCGAGACAAGTATTGCAAATGCAAAAAAGAGAAGTGGTGAAAGAATGAGTATTGTTGTCAAGAATATAATCCAATAACGATTAATCTCGCCATTATACGAAGGTGTGTATCCTATCCAATGAAAAGCTAGGAGCCAAAAAATTCCAATCAATAACATGATTTGTCCTAAAGTTCTCTCATTCTTTGCAATTTGAAACGTTCCTGGCTGAATCGAAAAAATGATGTTGTACATTCCCAATAGAATGAGAACAAGAGGCCCTATGAGCACGCCAAGTAAATGTCCGAAGGCACTGGAATCAGATCCTGTTATCGTCCACGGAGATGCGAGAATAAGGATGAGGCAAACAGATGCTCCAATAACGCCACGTCTTTTATCCAGTGAATTTTTCTTCAGAAGTGAATAAAAAACGCATGATACAAGTACGATTCCTGGCAACCAAAAAAAGACGATAGCGCTAAAATCGCTTGCCATGGCTCAACCAAGATGTTAATGTAAATTACAATTACCACGAGGTAAACCTCGTAGAGTGCATCCGTTTTTCCATCAACACGCATAAATACAAGACCACAGTGGGTCGAATGCCTAAGGTGCTCAACATGGTAAAACGACCACGACAAGTCAAACGCTACAGCCCTGCAGCTGGTAAGCACACAGTTCACACTGTTGAGAGAGTGAAAAAGAAGCGAGCATCTGAACTTCGTTGGGGTCAGCGAAGGTTCCGAAAGGTGATGGCAGGTTACCGTGGTTTCCCAAGACCTCGACCCGAAGGACGTGAAAAGCCTACCAAGAGGGTCAACATTCTCTACAGATGCACTGAGACTGGTAAGGCTCACTATGCTCCATGTAAGCGAGCAAAGAAATTCGAATTGGTAGACAAGTGAGGTGGCAAAGTATGGCAAATTCATTCATTCGTGTTAGTTGCAAAGATTGTGGTCAAGAGACGATTCTCTTCTCAAGAGCTACAACTCAAGTCATTTGCTCAACATGCAGTGCAACACTTACAAAATCGACTGGTGGAAAATCGGAACTTGTTGGATGTCAAATTGTAGAATATTTGGATTGAAGGGGGATTCCCCATTAGTTCTTCAATCAACGACAATTCACCGGAAGAAGGTGAATTTGTTATTGTTACAGTAAAAAATGTGAAACAAAATGGTGTTTATGTCGATTTAGATGAATATGAAGGCCGAGAAGGCTTCATCTTCATTGGTGAACTTGCAAGTGGTTGGGTTAAGAACATCCGTAGTGTTGTTCGAGAAGGCCAACGCATTGTTTGTAAAGTAATTAAAGCAAAAAAAGACACCTCTGCTATTGAATTGTCACTTAAATCAGTTACTGAAGAACGTCGAAGAGATCGACTTCAGGAATGGAAAAACGAACAACGTGCGAATCAACTGCTTCGTTTTTTATCCGACAAAATAGGAATGAATCAAGAAAAGACACAGGAACTCGGAGAACAACTTGTCGATGTGTTTGGCACCTTATACACTGCTTTTGAAGAAGCAGCACTTGGCGAAAATGTTCTGGTCAATGCTGGTTTTGAAGGACAGTGGATTGAAGAATTCACCACATTAGCGGTCGAAAACATTATTCCGCCCTTCGTGGAATTGAGAGGGATCATTGAATTAAACACGACCTCTCAGCAAGGCATTCATCTCATAAGAGACACCCTCTTGAAAATCGAAGAATTCTCAGATGAGAAAAATGAAGTCAGTGTTTCATGTCATTACGATGGTGCACCAAATTATCGAATTGAATTAAAGGCTCCAGATTTCAAAACAGCCGAAAAGATTTGGGAAAATTCGACCAAGAGTGCGATTATGTATTTCAACGAACATGGCGGAGAAGGAAATGCCTGGAGAGATTAGGTGATATCATGGCAAAACAACTTTTGCAATATTGTTCCTCGTGTTTGAATTGGAGTTTACACATAACATGCACTCACTGCGGGGGTGTGGCTGCAGCAGCTGCACCATTGAAGTGGTCGCCAGAGGACAAGCGCGCTTCAATCCGAAGAAAAATGAATGATGTTGGCTCTGATGATTGGATTTTAAAACTCCCAACACTTTGAAGTTCAGGTTTTTTGACAATTGAAATTATCAACCTTAATTGAGAAAAATAAACTCAAACATTATACTGCTGATGCGAATCTATCGCTTTATGACATTGCTTAAGCAATGGATTGGTGACCAATCCGAATTAGTAAAACATGCCACGATTTTCGTTGCATTTCCTGGAGTGGGCAATGTCGGTAAATGTGCTATTGAAGAACTTCTTCAATCAAATGAACACGATGAAGTTCTTCGGTTGCACCCAATTGGTTTACCACCGATAGCAGAATTGGATGGTCAAGGGCTTCTAGCCCCACCTCACATCAAGGTACATCGTGTTGCAACCAAAAGCGATGAAGTGTTGTATACTCTGAGCGGTCATTCTCAACCCAATCAAGCCATAGAACAAACAATGCTTGCTCGACAAATACTCGAATTCCTTAAAGATTCCATGATTCGACAAATTTTTGTTTTTGCAGGACTTATGGACGAACCTGAAAGAAAAGAAATCTTTGTTGTTTCAACATCGATTGAAACACAGGAAAAAATGCTCAACATGGGTGTTCATGTACGAACTGATGAGCCGAGATCTGGAGCAATTGGTGTTTCAGCTCTGGTTGCAAGTTTAGCACCGGTGTATGATTTAGAATCATGTTGTGTTATTTCTTCAACTGTTGGTACGAGCAAGGATGTCATGTCTTCACTTCGATTGCTCACGGCATTGAATGATTGGTTTGGATTTGATTTGAACATACCAAATGAGGAAATGTTGAACTTAAGATTACGTGCAAAGTTGGGTGAATCAACTGGCTCAGAAACGGATTTTGTTAAGGAAATGATGACACACGACACGTCGTATATGTAAGCGCCGAGAGAGGGATTTGAACCCCCGCGTCCAAGGGACAGTGGATTTCGAATCCACCGCAATACCGGGCTATGCGACCTCGGCTTGAATGGTGCTTTAGCGTCACCATGATAAGCATGATGATTGTGCGTTGAGTGATGAATGTTCAATTGTTATGGAAAGAAGGCGATATCACTCTTGATGTTGATGTTGGAACATCTATTGCTCAAGTTCTGCAAAAAGCAAACATCCTGTCTTCGACGGTCATCGTTTGTTACAATGATCGAATTCTCCCACACTCCACCCTCCTTCAACAGGAGATTGCACTTGAAGTCATTACCATATCATCAGGTGGTTAAATCCGTTTGAATGATGTGTTGTGTTGCATATCGCCTCGGAGTTGAGATGCCCAGGCATCCAAAGAAATGTTCACAAAAATAAGTGAATCACCTTGCTCAATCATGTCGTATTGAGGCCCCCATTGATTTTCCCATCCGTCAATTTGTATTGAACCAGTGTTGTCGAAGAGGACTAGGCCTTTTCGATGCCACGGCTTTCCATTTGCTCCTATCCCACTTTTGCTGAATGTGTATGCAACCTTGCCACCAACATTCCATCTCGTGCGGTGACCAAGAAGTGTTGACAATTCAAGTTCATCATTTTCAAAATGAATCTGAGTCCAAGGATCAAATTTAATGTTGATTTCTCCTTTGAAAGTACTCTGTATGATAGCATTTTCAATGATTATTTCGTCATCCTTTCGAAGACTTTGTATTAATTCATATCGAGTGTCGTCGTTTTTTATTGTTCTCAACTGCAATTGTGCAAATGCTTGGTCTTGAATGACACGTATTGAGGGTAAGGTTCCCTCACCTCTCGGCATGGTGCTGAAAACTTTGCATTTGATATGAGAACGAACCTTTGTATCCCCAATTGGTGTAATATCGACGATGTGATTTGTTCCAGCAAGTTGAGTCGTAGCAGGAATTTCTGGGTCCCGACCACCTGACCCCGGACAAATTTTTGTCCACGAACATTGTTTGCATCGTACATCTGCAGAAGGACCATCATGTATGCCTCCTCGGTTAAAATTTTGAATTGGTTTGGGCGATGGTTTGCAATCATTCATCGAGGGTGTTTCAAATTTAATTGTGTTAAAGAGGTCATGTAATCTCGTCTCAAGGTCTTGGAGTTCTGCAATCGATGGGACGAGAACAGATTTTTTCGAAGGGTGGCCGACATACCATATTTCTAATTCATCGACAACGGTCGTTCTGTCATGGGTCGCCCACCACAGCATGGCGTACATTTCCAATTGATGTTGATATCCTTCAGAACGAAACGAGGTTCCATCGCTTGCCTTCAAGTCCACAATCTTCGTTCTGCCACCCCATCTATAGACCAAATCATATTCGCCTTGAAACCAAAAGTCAGGGTGAATTGCATTCAGTGAAAATGGTGCAGCATGAGGATCAACAAACCAGGGACGAGTGATTTCCCATGCTTCAGTAAAAGTCAATTGGCCATGTTGAGCAAACGGGTGTGAATTATTTGGAAATTTGACTCCAAATCCATCCGGGCTAGGTACCAAATCACGTTGACCAGTTCGCCATGAATGTAATTCTTCATCTGAAATGCTGCTTATACATGATTGGATTTCTTCGAGATGAAATTTAATAGCATTTTTCACCATCGTTTGACACTGTTCAAATGATACAGAACTCCATTCACCTGTTTTCCTTGGATGCTTCTCCCATTCCATTTGTTGCTTTAGTAGGCAGGTTTCAAAGTGAACTTCTACCCGACGCATAGCCCAATCCGTAAGTTCCTCAATTGTGCTTGGTATGACATTCTTATCGAGTGGGATAAGGTGTTGAGCAGGAAACATGATTGTTGTATCAGTTGAAGGTCGACCCATTTCATCCAATGGAGTGGGTTGCATCGTATCCCTGTGTGCTTCTGCTGGAATGAGAAAAGGAGATTCAATTAGAACCCGACAGAACGCTTCTTCAACTGCTTTTCCAACGTACATAACCGGGTACTGAGGGATTTGAAATTTGTACACCTTTTCATAAAACCACTGCCTTTGACACCCCTCATACGTGATCACTTGACTCGCAGATAATCGGTTGTATTGCCCTATGGTGTCATCTGTATGGTCAAGAGAATTCACTGGCATGGTAAGACCAGCCCTCGACTGTTCTTGAATTCCATGATGGATGTTATTGAACTTCAATTCGTGTTTTCCTTGAATCGAACCGAAGTTGAAGCAGACCGTTTCTCCAACCAATTTCTGCTGACATGATTCGAACACGCATTCCAAGCTGAAGGTCCAACAATGTGTTTGAAATTGAGGAGCCAAAAGCAACGACTTCTGCTGCGTGCTCCCCATCCCAGAGAGAAAATGAAAGCATTGACCAAGGTTTCCCAGTCAAACGAATTCCAGATTGATGCTGGAACGAGAGAATGATGCCTTCGACATTCGCTCTTGTTTGTAGTAAACCTAGTCTTGTTCGATCTTCTCGTTGTTCATTATCAGACGTAGAAATTTGAGATTTATCGTCCAAATACAATCTTGGTTGGTTTCTCCAAACACCAGATGATGCTGATTCAATGAAAACATCCTGCTCTAAGTAAGTGTGCAAAGATGGATAGAGTCCTGGCTCATTTTCCTCAACAACAACGTGCTTATCCCCTGCTACCAACACACAACCGAGCACATGCTCTCCATAATGGTTCGGCAGAGGCCCCCATCCTCCTGTTAATTTTCCACGCACATTCACTCTTGACTGAATTTCAGACAATTTTTGGAATGGTGGAGAAATACTGAATTTTTCAACGGGAAAGTCATCATGTTTGCTCTTGAATTGTAAAACTTCACCATCAAAATTTGATGAGCACCATGAACAACCTGCATGTTTGGCCTTACATCTCAATTGCTCAGAGAGTGGAAATTGAACTACTCCTTCAACTAGTTTTTTCATTTCTTGGTGTGTTTCCATATAGGAGATATCTCTTTTTTCTACTTCTATTTTGTCAAGAGGTTGAAATTCTATTCGCTTCCCATCGCCTAAATACCATCCCGAGATATATTTTGGGATCTCACCTTCAAAACAACATGACCACAGCCAAGAATAAAATTCTAATTGTGATTGTAATGAAGATGCGAAGGGGGAAGTTGAGTTACCTGACTTGATGTCAATGATGTGAATTTCGCCAGACCAACGGTACACAATGTCGAGTTCGCCAGAGGCCCAATCATTCGGGTGGTACAATCGCTGTGGTTGAAAGATGCGTGGGTCTTTGAACCAAGGTCGAGAAATTTCCCATGCTTCACTCCACGTAAGCGGAACACCATTTTCTTGCCACTGTGGTTGTGCACCTTCATATGTGAATTGAGATGATTGCACATACTCCGGAAATGGATGTGAAGGTGGTTGGCTGTACTGAGGCGATGGAGTTTCAAAGATTTGAGTTTCATTTCGAAAATCTTGTAAAAATGGTCCGCCATTTGCTTCAAAGCATAGTTGAACTTGTTCAAAAATAAAGTGTAAACCATGTGTTATCCTATTTCTTAGATCATCTGAATCAATCTCCAATGAACTGATTTCCGTTGAATTTTTTGGCAAACTATCCAATCGATGTTTAAAATTCTCGATTGCTAATTGTACAATTGAGTCAAGTTCATTTTCAGCCCACTGAAACAAGTCATCCCTTTGATGACATTGCGGTGGGTGTCTCATGAGCAGTTCACAAATCGCTTCTTCCACAACATGTCCTCGAATCATAGGCATGTTGACCGGCTGTTGCAAACCAACCTGAGTCTTCAGCAACCATTGGCCTTTGCATCGCTCAAACGTTGTCAATGATGAGGCAGATAGGCGTCGTCTTGACCTTCCAATATGCCCTCCGTGCGGTGGTTTATTCACTGGCATGAGCATCTCCATCATGAGTCAAATGAATAATAATCTCCACTTGCTTGTTGTTCTCTATCCTTACGACTGTCGGATTTGTTTATTCTTGGTCTTCGAGAATCGTGGTCTCTTCGGAATGTGATGTCAACATTCGAAAGAAATCGATTCATGCCATCTCGAAGATTGAACGGACCATTTGCAATTCCTTTCTTTCCGCCCTCGCCATCAAATACGAGTAACGAATCACTTACTATGTCAATGAAGTAGACGTCGTGGTCGATAACGAATGCTGATTTTTCGTTTGACTCCATGGTTCGACGAATTGCTTTGGCCGCTTCCATTCGAGCATTTGCATCTAAATGTGCACTTGGCTCATCCAACAAATAGACATCAGCTTCTCTTCCAAGACATATGGCAATACAAACGGCTTGGCGTTCGCCACCAGATAATTTCTTCACTCGTTTTGGAAGAAGTTGGTCGACACCGAGTGCTTTGATGACATTGACATGAAATTCGCCGCTTCGCCATTTTGCCCCGAGTTCGCTATCGAGCCATAATTGAACTGAACCATCAATATCAACATCAATATGTTGGGGTTTGTAAGAAATTGTAGCATCAGATGTGATCCAACCTTCATCATACTCAATCTCATGAGCAAGCATCTTAATCATCGTAGTTTTTCCTGTCCCATTTGGTCCTACGACGCCAATAACTTCTGCTCGATGTACGCTTCCATCGCCGGATTCCAATTCAAAGTCACCTAAACTTTTCTTTAATTGCCCCCATTCGATGACCGGAGAGCCAATCTCTTGAACTCGGTCTCTATGCTTCAAGAATTTGATTGGCTTTTCCCGAATACGAACATTTTCTTCTGGCAAAAATCCGTCGAGATAGGAATTGATTGCTTGACGTGTAGAACGTGCAGGTGTGAAGATTCCAAAGGCTCCCTTTTTTCCGTAAACGATGTGAACAAGGTCAGCGAGTACGTCAAGCACCGCTAGATCGTGTTCAATAACAATTACGCGCTTTGTTTGAGACAGCTCCTGAAGAATTCTTACAATTCTCATACGTTCATGAATATCGAGGTATGATGATGGCTCATCGAAAAAGTAAACATCAGCATCTCGAAGCATTGCTGCACATATTGCGACACGTTGTAATTCACCACCAGAAAGTTGCTGCATAGTTCTATCAAGCACATGAACGATACCAAGTTTTGAGCACAAGTCATCATACATTCCTCGTTCGTCAACTTTCTTGAGGAGTTCTGAAACCTTGCCTTTGATTCGCTTTGGCAACTTATCTACGCTTTGTGGTTTGACTGATATTTTCACACTATCGCCTTGAACCTCGCCTAGAAAATCACGAAGTTCGCCCTTTGGTAATGACTCAATGACGTCCGACCAATCAGGCTCGGTGTTGGTCCACTCTCCTAAATTAGGTGTGACTCGACCAGATAAGACGTTGATTGCAGTCGATTTACCCATCCCGTTTGGTCCTAATATGCCAACGACACTTTCTTTGGTTGGTGTTGGAAGTCGAAACAGCCTGAAACCGTTCATTGAATATCGGTGAATCATGTCAGTTTCGAGTTCAGATGGCAAATTTTCGATAATAAGTGCATCATGTGGGCACTTGTTGATGCATATTCCGCACCCGATGCAGAGAGATTCTGAAATGTGTGGTTTTCCAGTTTTGTCATCCAGAATAATACATTCTTGACCGTTGCGAACAGGGGGGCAATAAACATAGCATTCATCATTGCACTTTTTTGGTTGGCAGTTGTCTTCTTTGAGAACTGCTACTCTCATACGAACCACCGTAGGCAATGTTTTGTCCAGCCCGAGTGGGCCGTGGACCTCCTCAAATTAAGCCCTTGAGGTGCTCATGGCCTTTGATAAGGCGAATAGTGCAAGGTGTAGGGAATTTCATTCCAGCCTTGCGAAGAGCATCTCTTGCTGTGAGGTAATGTTGAGGGTGGACTTGGATGGTGATTACTCGTTGTCCACGATTGACCCGAGCCGCAGTGCCAACATTTTTTCCAAAAGCACATCGCATACCTTGGGAAACACGGTCTGCACCAGCACCTGTAGCTTGTTTGTTTTCTCTCAAGACATGGTGTGGGAACGTGTGAATCCGAAGTGAGTATCCTTGTGGACCTGCCTGTTTTCTGATGGTGGAGTTTGAAACAACACGAGCGGCTTCGAGAGCAGTGTGTCGAATTTGACAATCATTGTCTGCACGCAATTCGATGATGACTGGAAATTGACCAGTTTCTGCAGCACGGCGATTTCCAACATGGAATTGGTGGATTCTGTTGTTGGGTACACCACCCATGTATTTGCGACGGGTAAACGCAGGACCCTTGAGTTGTCGGTACATTGAAGCTGGTTTGCGTGCCATAATCAGACCTCTTGCATGTCATGCGAATCATGTTCCCTTTATCATACCTACGATGCTTATTCAGCGTGACGAAATGACAAAGTTTTGGAAGTTCTTCATCAAAGCATTCATGGACTCATAGAGAATCCCAACAAACATGGTGGAGAAATTAAGAAATTTCCTTCGCCAAGAATCTGAACATCAATGGCTTTCATTGTTCATATTTTTCCTCTTTGTTCTCGGCGGTGCATTTGCTATTTCAGCAACTGAACATTACTCTGGTGGTTCAATCGATACATCGGAACATTCACATGATGGTCTTCAGGTTCTCGATATCGTGTACACGGAGAATAGGGACTTAATTTCATCAACATACAAGGCCGATTTTGGATACGCATTAATGTGGGAAAAATCAGATGGTGAGAGTGAATTTCTCCTGCATCCAGCGAACACCGGTGCAAATACTCATGTGACATTTCTAAAACAACTCGACAATGATTCAATTGTCTTTTCATACCGCGATAATACACTATCTTTTGCTTTCCCGAATTCAGTTGAAGACCACTATCTTTCAACTCCCGAAGACAGTGAATTCGTGATTAACGATGCTCAAGTCAATGCGAACGGAGAAACACTTCTCCTTGTGTATGAAGACGGCATGAAAACTCTCCGAGGTCTTCCCTCAATTGATTCTGATCTAACATCAGCAATGTCGTCTTCAACTCAAGACGACTGGATATCAATTGAACATCTTCACGGCGATGTCTGGGTCGTTCTTGGAATGCATATCGCGAGTGGAGTTTCAAACCCTAACTCGCCGCTTACCTACATGACCGTGGGTTTTGTTGAATGGGATGGGACCTCATCCACCCCGGTCATGTTCTCCAAACAAACATTTGAGCCCAGTCAAATTCATTCGGTGCATGTCCTTGACAACGGCTCAATCGTCGCATCTGGAACAACCCACTTTCTTCTCGTTGATGACTCAGCTCAAATTCATTCGTTTGAATTAAGTTCATCGATTTCGATTTCAGATGGAAGCTCTGTATGGTTTTTCAACGATTTAGATTCTAAACAAGTGGGAATATTCTCTGATGATGGAATCTTACATCGTCAACTTTCTATGAAATTACCATTGCAGCCTTCAGTTTCTGGTTTTGTTGACAACATGATTTACATTCACGGGCAAGATATGTTCGGTCAGGATATTGTCTATCAATTTGATACAACACTGGATGGCTCTATACAAAGCGGTCGAGGTTTCTTGAATGCGAGTTTCATTTTTGTTTCCACAATTATTTTTGGCGTCATGATTTGGAACATCTCTCTTGTTTGGAAAAAGTATTGAACAGACCGCTGAATCCAGCGATTCCAAGTTGATGGTGAAGAATCTTCATGTGCTATCGTCGGAGACGGCAAACCTGCACGGCGAAATGAGGACGGATGTTCATGGCAAAGAGGGGAATGATGGACCAGTTTGATGAAATCAAACAAGCACATCAAGATACGATTTTGTTCTTCAGAATGGGCGATTTCTATGAATTATTTTATCACGACGCAGAAGTCGCATCCGAGGTCCTAGGACTCGCCTTGACATCAAGAGACAAAAATGCAGAGACACCAATTCCAATGGCAGGATTTCCATGGCATGCACTTGAAGAACATCTTCGCAAGATGTTACTTGCTGGATATAAAGTAACGATTGCAGAACAAGAGGAGGAACTCAGGGAAGGTGCAAAAATTCTCGAGCGTGTCGTAACCAGGGTCTACACACCTGGTACGTTGTATGAGGAAGGCTTGTTGCAACAAAATGAGCGGGCAATTCTCCTATCTCTTGTGTTGTCCGAGAACATATTGGGGCTAGGAATGTTTGATGCGTCTACAGGTCAAATTTGGGGGAGTACATATCAAGCATCAGAGTTGAATCAACTGATTGATGATTGTTTGACCTGGCAGCCTAGCGAACTGGTGGTGAACATCAAAGATGCATCGAACCCTGTGCTGCTTCAGATTGCACAACAACTTGACTCATGTGTATTAAGCACACATTTTGTTGCTCCAAACGTCATAAAAAGTAGATTAGATGCAATTGTAAAACAAACCGATGTGAGTCAAATCGATGTTGATTCGCACCCTGCTATGAGTCAAGCAGTTGGTTTAGGAGCTGATTACCTCTCGTTCCTCCATGTAACTAATGACTTGTCTTTTTCCGAATTTATCATCCGCTCAGATTCAAAACATCTTATTCTCGATCAAACCACTCTTCGTAATCTTGAACTCACCTCTACACTAGCAGGTGAATTCGAAGGTAGCTTATTGTCAAAACTCAATAAATGTAGAACAGCAATGGGTCGTCGATTACTTCGTGAATGGATTTTACAACCATTACTTGACGCAGAGTCAATCGAACTTCGTCAAAATGCTGTGAGTTCGTTACAACGTTCAGGACGACGACTTGATGGTTTACGCGAATCACTCAAGGGCGTTCGAGATCTGGAACGCCTTTCCACCCAATTGGCTTATGGTCGTGCAAATGCACGTGACCTTGTCGCAACCTCTGATGCTTTAGGACGTATGCCAGCCATCATATCATGGTGTGAGGAAACAAACGATACTCTGCTGACGAACCTCTCAAAAAATTTGGATTCGTTGGAAGAAATTGGTAAGCAAATACATGCAGTGCTTGAGGAGAATCCGCCATTAAGTCTCCGGGATGGAGGCCTCATACGGAGTGGTGTTGATGAAGAAATTGACCAGTTGAGGAGACAATCTGAAGAAGGAGTTTCATGGTTTCAATCCTTAGAAAATGAATTGCGTACGAGTCTTGAGATTCCTTCGTTAAAGGTGAGGATGAATCGACAAATTGGTTGGTACATCGAAGTCACCAAAACTCATGAATCTAAAATCCCGGCGAATTGGCATCGGAAGCAACAGATGACAAACGGATCTCGTTATACAACAGAAGAACTTGCTTCACGAGATGACGTTCTTATGAATGCGGAATCGAGATTAAAAGAAATAGAGTATCGTAAATTTTTGGAACTTCGAGGATACTGTCGGGAGTTCACAAGTGAACTTTCGAGCATCGGGCGGAAGATAGCAGCGATTGATGTGCTTCAATGTTTTGCGACGGTCGCTCGAAACAATCAATGGACGCGTCCAGAAATCACATCATCGAAGCAAATTTCCATTTCAAAAGCTAGACATCCAGTTTTAGATTCACCCACATTTGTCCCAAATGATATCTCAATGAATTCAAAAGAATCATTTTTGTTAATGACGGGTCCGAATATGGGTGGAAAATCAACCTATTTACGAACTGTTGCACTTCTAACAATACTTGCTCAGGTAGGCTCATTTTTACCCGCACAAAAAGCGAAAATTGGACTTGTCGATCGAATCTTCACCCGAGTTGGTGCGAGTGATGATTTGATGAGAGGTCGCTCTACTTTCATGGTTGAAATGATTGAAGTCGCACACATTCTGAAAAACGCAACGAACGATTCACTCGTCTTACTGGATGAGGTTGGAAGAGGCACATCGACCTTTGATGGTTTGTCCCTTGCTTGGTCGATATGCGAAGATATCTCAAATCGCTTGGGCACAAGAACACTTTTTGCTACCCACTACCATCAACTGACAGGGCTCGAAGGTGAATTACCCGGTTTCAAGAACATTCATGTTCAAGTTTCACAATCTTCTGGAAAATTAGAATTCTTACATTCAGTTACCGACGGGCCTTGCGATGATTCGTACGGTATCCAAGTTGCCGCATTAGCAGGCGTCCCCCAACATGTTGTCGAACGCTCACTGGATGTTCTGAAGTTCTTGGAACAACAAGCTTCGGGAGCACGAGCCGGTGAAAAGTACGCTCCTGTCGCGAGAGACCATTTACAAAAGAGTCTCTTTGGCATCTATGCAGCGCAACCAAGTGTCGAGGAATCCTCCATTTCAAGTGAAATAATCCAATCTATTCAAGAGGTAAATCTCGAACAGATGTCACCTTTGGATGCACTTCAGTTCTTGTATTCGTTGTCAAATAAAATAAAAGGTGATTAAATGGGAAATGGCCGTATTCTTCAGCTTGATGATGACACCATCGGCCATATTGCAGCTGGAGAGGTTGTTGAGCGTCCAGCACAAGTGATTAAGGAATTACTTGAGAACAGTATCGATGCTCAAAGTACGAGTGTGGTAGTGAATATACAAAACGGAGGCTTTTCTTCTATAGAGGTTATTGACAACGGCAAAGGCATACATCATGATGATTTGAAGATTGCATTTCAGCGACATGCAACGTCAAAATTACAACAGCAATCAGACTTAGAAGAAATTTTTTCGTTAGGATTTCGGGGTGAAGCATTAGCGAGTATAGGAATCGTATCTGAGATGGAATTATCCAGCCGGCGAGAAGGGTCAGACGGCTTTTCAATATCGATGAAGTATGGTGATCTTGGTGAGGTCGAACAATGTGGGATGCCTGTTGGGACAAATGTTTCAGTTCGAGATTTATTTTCAAACACACCAGCAAGGTTGGCGTTCCAAAAACGGCCTCAGTCTGAGGTTGCAAAAATTATTGATGCTGTTGTAGGTCATGCTTTAGCAAATCCAAGCATAGCATTCGTTCTCAACAGTGATGGTCGAACCCTTTTGAACATTCCAAAAAATGAAGATGATAGAGATCGCTTATACGACATCCTAGGAGCACAGGCGGCTGAAATGGTCGAACTTCTTTCTCCACCAGAAGATGATAGTGTCCCAGGGTTTGAGAAATGGAGAGGTTACATCAGCACCCCTGAAACAACTCGTGGCAAAGGTGACGAAATTCACATCCTTGTGAATGGTCGTCCAATAGCTTCAACACCATTCCTAAATTCAATTCGAAAAGGATACAAAACAAGACTTATGCAAGGCCGTCATCCAATTGCGGTGTTGTATTTAGAATGCCCTCCAAAGGATGTAGATGTCAATGTGCATCCTACCAAAAGGGAGGTGCGATTACGTCATTCTTGGAGAATTTTAGAGCGACTCGAGAGAGCAATTGCCCATACGCTCCTTGCCATTCCAACCCTTCCTGATGCATCCGCATCTCTTCCCGGACTCGATTATATTGTTCAACAACCAAAACCATCACCAGTGACCAGTCCACAGCTTGTGCAAGATGAACAAACTGATTCATCAACTGCTCCAGTTAAGCCACAACCACCAGCATGGGTGGCATCTGCCGGCTTGCAATTAAATTTGCAGGGAGAATCCAAAGATGAACCAGAGCCAGCAAAAAAAGAACCACGCCCCATCTCAACCTCTCCACTCGCTCAAGCTACATTGCCGACATCAGATGGCAGGATAGTGTCGCCTCCTTTGTCGTCTAGAGAAAGAGAATTACACCGATATGGTTCAATTCAAGAAACCATATCACCACAAAATGAGCCCCCCCTCCCTGAAGCAATAAACGACTTGCCTCACATGGAACCGCTCGCACAATTTGCAGAATCGTATATTCTCGTCCAATCGAATGATGATCTTCTTCTTATTGATCAGCATGCACTTCATGAAAGGATTCGATATGAGCGCATACGGTATCAAGACCAAGATTGGGAGAAACAACATCGCATCGTTCCACAAAAAGTGGATTTAACAGCAAGACAACAAGCATTTTTGGAAGCTAATATTGAGATGTTGCATGACATTGGATTTGAATTTTCAAATCATGACCAAGAATGGAATGTCCTCGCTTATCCGATGGCAATCAAAGGAGATCATATAGAAGAGGTATTGATTGATATTCTCAACGATTTGTCGGAAGATGCACATACGATTCCCACCATTGAAAAAATGAAAGATCATGTGGCATTCCTACAAGCATGCAGAGGAGCAGTGAAAGCAAATGAAAAATTGTCACTCGCTGAAATGCGCCGATTACTCGATGATATGAAGAATATTCCAAATCCTTGGGCGTGTGTGCATGGACGGCCAACTTCGTTAAAACTTTCAATCGATGCCCTCGACCATCATTTTGGTCGTCATGGCTAATGTTTATTGGGATTGAACAAAATTTGCTTGATTTCTGCTCCAGATTCTTTCAATCGGTTGACGGCGTCTGGGTCTGCCACCCTATGTAATTCACTACCTTCGAGGAATACACTTCCATCGCAACCAAGAGCAAGAATCATCGCAGTCATCTGAATTCGATGGTCCAAATGTGTTCGAACAAGTTTTTTTGGTGTCACAAGCGATTGTCCTCCGGGTATAGATAGACGACCATCATCAGTCATGTTTGCTCGTAATCCAAATTGATTAAGGAGCGCGATTGTCGATTTGATTCGGTTACTTTCTTTGTGTTGTGCATGATGAATCGATGAAATCTTGCCCCCGTTTGAAAGTGCAAGAAGTGCAGATAGTGGAGTGATAAGGTCATTGGCATCGATCAAATCAAATTCAGCCTCATGTGATTCATCGAGGTGAGAAATAAGAGGGCCATCAATCTTCAAACCAAATGATGTCGATTTATCATAAAGCAATTCATGACCAATGCTTTCCGAATCTTCGGGTATGTTTCCAACGTGAATGTTGGTCTTCAGCACTTTTGCTGCGAGAAGTGCAAAACTGAACATCGATGCATCTGATGGGATGCTTATTCTGGATGTGTGATTTGAGAAATTCGGGACCCATGGAGGAATCTCAATATTTTGTCCTTGCATGCGGATTTCTGCACCATGGTTTTTTGCTATATCAATCGAAAGTTGACTATGACGTGTCGAAACCAGGTCACCACTCAATTTGATTTCTAGTCCTGAAGAAAATCCAGGAGACGAGCATATCCATGCGGTAATTGGTTGACTCGATGTTGAACCATCAATCGAAATTGTGGCCCTGTCGTGTTGAATGCCGTTGAACAGCACAGGTAATGCCTCTTCACGTTCACCAACAGAAATGACAATTCCTAGTTGTTCAAGCGTTTGTAAAATTTTGTCGTGAGGACGATTCCGAAGACTTGAGTCTCCATCAAGCATAGAAATCCCTTCGATTCGAGAACATAGTGCGAGCAAACATCGCAATGTTACACCTGAGTTTCTCGCATTCAGCACTGTTTTCGATGGTGAAAAACCATGAGGGCCAACTCCGTGTACTTCCCAGTCTCCCTCTTTTTCTTCAATTTTAACACCGAGTTGAATGAGGCAATCTTTCATCGCGATAATGTCTTCACCAACATTTTCCATTTTTGAAAATCTCACCACATCTTCTGATTGAGCAGCTAAGATGAGATAGCGTAGAGCATGGCTTTTCGAAATTGGTAAGGTCCATTTCATCTCTTTCTTTGTGCGAAACGGTTGAACTTCAAGCACAGGAATAAGGCTCAATTTACTGTTTTTGCCGGATGGGGCCCATTTACGCTTCCACCCATCGGCCATAGAGGTATGATGAATCGCCTCATCAAGAACCCTTGCTCTTTAACTTGAAAAAAGGCAGGCACTTGGTCTAGACATGACGGTCCTCGATATGCTTCAACGGCCTATCGAAGATATACGGATTTCTTTGACGGATAAATGCAATTTTCGTTGTACGTATTGCATGCCTAAATCAGTCTACGGCCGAGAATATAAATTTCTACCACGAAGTGAATTACTCAATTTTGAAGAGTTACAATTTCTTGTTCAAGAACTTCTTCCTTTTGGTCTCAAAAAAGTACGACTTACGGGTGGCGAACCACTCCTTCGTAAGGATATTGAGCATCTTGTCCACCTCTTCCGTGAACTTTCAGATGATCTGGACATTGCCATGACTACCAATGGTGTTCTATTGAAACAAGCATTGCCCAAACTTGTGAATGCAGGCCTTTCTAGAGTTACGATCAGTCTCGATGCTGTCGAGAATGAAATATTTCAATCGATGGCAGACAATCAAATTTTTTCATCCCAAGATGTTCTCGATAGCATTGCGTTTTGCAAACAAAATAACGTACCGGCGAAGGTCAATGCGGTGATTCGAAAAGGAGTCAATGAACATCAGATTCTTCCTCTTATCAAAGCGATGATGGATCTTGATGTGGAAATTCGATTTATTGAATTCATGGATGTTGGTCAAACAAATAATTGGAACCTCGATGAAGTTATCACGGGGGCTGAAATTCGAAAAATCATTTCCAGTGAGTTTGGTGAATGTCAACAAGTGCAAACAAAACCCTCTGCTGTGGCAAGACAATGGAAATTAACCAATGACTATGTCTTCGGATGTATTGAATCCGTTTCAAAGCCGTTCTGCTCAACATGTAGTCGCCTACGTTTATCAGCAAACGGGAGATTATACACATGTCTTTTTTCTGACGAACATCATGATATTAAGAATGTGATACGAACAACACCTAGCGATGTTCAAACCTTCATTTCTTCAATTTGGAGCAAGAGAAGAGATCGATATTCTGAATTGAGGGCAAACTTCGATGCTCAACAGAAAAAGCCTGAGATGTCATTTATTGGTGGCTAATTAGGCCATTGCAGGTAAGTTCACACGTGCAATAACAGCGTTCGATGTTAGGTCGATAAGGGTAAATTGCCACTTTCCATCTGTTGAACCAATTCGTTCAGAGTCGATGACAATATAATCGCCTTGGGTTACAGAGAATCCAGCATCGCGGTCTTGAAATGAAATGTTTGTACCAATGACGCCATACACATCTGAATCACCTATTTTTCCATCGATGAGTTGGCCTGCAGATGTGTTGAGTGGTGCAAGGGTGTATTGCAAACGCATTGGATCAATACTTTGGTCGAGCGAGGTGATTCGAATCACATGGAATCCATTGTCGAGGGCTCGAACACTCACCGTTGCTTGTGGGGGGGCTTTGTCCGTTGCAGTCAAGGCACCTTGCATCATCACGAAAACCATGCTTGAAAGCATGACAGTAATAGCGAGGAGCAGAACTGTAGCAATGACTGGGCTGACGGCTTCATCGTCATTTACACATCTGCCCATGGTAATGCCTGGTCGCTAAAGGACTTCAACCAATCGCTCCATATCAAAAAAAATTGTAGTTACAGGATGTAAAGTGGCTTATCACATTCCATTGCTCTCTTGATTCCGCCAATCGGGCCCAAGGTCCGTAAGACGAGTTCTGTCATGAAATCCCCTCGAAGAAATGCGTATCCCATATTTTTTGTTCGTAGTGAATTTTTGAGAGCTCTGCCCATACTCGCATGAACTCTTTTTTGATAGGAATCGAGTGGAATTTTATTTGTAAGATGATTTGAAATGCTTTCCGCTGCAAAGTAGCCCGATATAATCGCTTGAGATATTCCCCCTCCATTACTAGGCATGACGAGGCCAGCCGCATCACCTACAGCGAGAATATTACCCGAAACCATTGATTTCGTGGGCCCCCCCATAGGAATCCAACCCCCACCGATGGAAAGTATCTCAAAGTTTAGATCATTGCAAAAGTCAATCAGATGTTTTTTGACTGGATGACGAAGTTTGCCTGCTCTTGCTCCAATACCAACATTTGCAAAATTAGGACCCTTAGGAATAATCCAAGCATAACCAGATGGAGCAACAGAGCCCAAAAACACATCAAATGTTTCGGGTACATTGCCGTGAACTTGTGCATATGCGGTGGGAACCTGATCGCCAGGTCGAACCTTTGCGTCTTTCCCGTGCTTGAGGCGCATCATATGGGCTAGCGACCCACTCGCATCAACGAGGTAATCGAACGAGTATCGTGCATCTTTGGTCACCAACACGTCTCTATTCTTTGACTTTTGATGTATCATATTGAGAACTGGCGTATCTGTTTTGATTATTGCACCGGCTCGAATTGCTTTATCGGCAAGGTAGCCATCAAAATGTAGACGATGTCCTGCGAATGCATCCAATTCAAAACCATATGATTTTCCAGATGGTAAAAAAACTCTCATGTAATCTAATCGGTGGAGTTTGAGCCATGTTGGAAATTCAAAATATTCTCGGAGCCATTCATCGCTCTCAATGTTTGAGAATGTTTGAATGACTTCGCCCCAATTCGGAATACATTCACCACATTGTGCTGGGTTACCTATGATTGTCCTTCTTTCCAGGACCAAAACGTCAAGTCCTAATTCTGCAATTCTCTGTGCACATGCAGAACCGGCGGGACCTGCACCGACAACAATGACCTGATGATGCTCTAAAGGTCGCTTTGCCATGTTCAAACCTCTCGGTATTTTAGGAAGTCTGTTAGCCAAATCAAAATTTCAGTAGCTTTGTTTTGTGGAAGTGAAAGAATTGCATTTTTTGCTCGTTCAATATGATTTTGAATTAAAATTTCTGTATAGTTGAGACTATCACTTGCATTGAGTAATGCAATGAATTCATCGAAATATCGGTCTTCAAAATGTTCGATAAGATACGCTAATTTTGTTCTTCGTTCACCATGTGAAAGAGTGAGTGAGTGTATGAGCGGCAACGTCATCTTACCTTCATGTATGTCTGCACCTCGTGGTTTGCCCATTCGCTCATCCCCTCGGATATCGAGGAGATCGTCGACCAATTGAAACGCTATACCGATTTCTTTACCAAATGTTTCCATTTGTATTTGTTGTTCTATAGAGGTTTCAGCCAAAATTGCAGCTGCTTTACAAGCTGCAGCAAAGGGGCCAGCTGTTTTTCCAATCACAATGCTAAGATAATCTTCAGGTGAAGTTTTGAGGTCCATAACACGATCGAGTTGAAGGAATTCTGACTGGGCGATGTTAGAGCAATACTCCGAAACCAAATCTACAATTTCTTCTTGATATTTCCCTCCCAATCCAAAGCCCTGCACAAACAACCAATCACCTGCAATAACGCCTTTTGCCAGTCCTTTTGCTGAATGAATTGTTTCAACCCCGCGTCTTTTTTCCGCATCGTCATAGATGTCATCATGCACAAGCGTTGCAGCGTGAATTAATTCGAAGGCTATTGCAAGCGGTAAAATATCGTCATCGATTTTTCCACCACATGCTTGATACGCAAGAATCATAATCACCGGTCGAAGACGTTTTCCACCAGCCATGACGACTCTTTTAGATTCAACTGCAACCTCTCCTGCACCCTTTTCGATTTGTTTATCAAGATGCGTTTCGAGAAGTTGGTTTACTTTTTCTTGAAGTGAGGCGAGTGTGGATTGAAACTCAGATTCCTCGCCCATGGTGCTTTCTATGAGGGTTGACTTCTTAAGCGGTCGTTATTCGCCAAGTTTTGCGGGTCATTGTATCCGCCGGGTGGTTTCGATGGAAGATGATAGTCGGATTGTGATTTTTACGACACCGTCGAAATCCGACGGAGTCCGAAGGCACATTGAGCAAACCGTTGAATCAAAAGGAAAAAACCTTGATTTACTTCTCAAACAACTTCCGAGTTTAGATGATGCTGTGCACCTTTTGGACTCAGGTTCGGGCGATCTCATCGCAATGAGTCCAGAAGAGTGGGATCATATTTCTGACGACCGTTTTGCCTTGGTTGGTATTTTACCACGGAGGGAACCAACGTGGGTTTTGGTGAGCGATGATAATCCTGACCGCTTAGTTAAGGAACCATTGGTTGTGTGTGATTCCGAATTGATGTCCCGGCAATTTCGACGTGTTCGTCCCGATTCGACAATACGACATTCTGCAATGGTGATTGATGATTCTGGTCGAGATGAACGAGAAGTGTGGATGTCCATAGAACAATTGCGTATCGAAGGGAAAATTGATGGATACATTGTCCCGAGGGCCCTATATTCAATGCTGAACATACGCTCAAGAAGGCACACACTTGGATTGCAAAGGGAGCAGCCAAAAGGTTTGCGTGAGCGATTTATTCCTCCACCCATGCATGGTTTTACGCTCCTCGTCGGCAGAGTTGGCTTCCCTTCTAATAAGGTCGAATCCTTGTGTGAGCAGTCTGCGATGGTTGCATACGATGTCGAATGTATGCTCATGAATAATTTACCAGAAGAATTTAGGGACCTGACAGGTATTTTTGTGGAACAGAGGAAACTCGGTTCCCTCATGAATGAATCAAAGAAAAACAATGATGGTTTTTTTGAAAAGTTCTATATCGATACGGAGAACAAACCAATTCGTTCAGGGCCTCAGATTGAGGTTTTTTTAGAGTGTTTAGACCATCGAGGCAGGGTTTCTTTTGGATGTTACAAAGTCATAGAAATAGAAAGCATGCGTCTTGGAACAATCAATATTTTAAGAGAATTTGAATCGATTGGCCTTCAGTTAAGTACAGATTTCGAAGAACTTAAGCGAGCACCTGAAACACTTCCAGAAGAATACAAATATGCAAGGGGTAAATTGTTCAAATTGCATGAAAATGAGAACCGTGAATAGAATTTAGATGAAAAGTAGGCCGTTTTTACCTCATAGGACACCGAAAACACTTATACTTCAATCACTGCAATAAGGCCGGTGGTCAAGGTGCAAGATAAAGCTGAATTGCTCGCAACCTTGTATCAAGCTCGATTTGAGGAACTCAAAGAATTGGCATCAAATCATTCAATTTTGAAATCAGGATCGGTCGAAACCCTCCGAATGAGGCTCATATCTCAACTTGTTCTTTCAGATTGGGATTTAAGCCTTGAATCAATTCGAGATATGTCAAATTTTGATTTGGGTGAATTACTAGGTATTTTTGGCATAAAAAAATCAGGTTCAATAAAGGCGAGAAGACAACGACTTTACCTCCATTTAAACCACGATCCAAAGCAATTTATTGCAGAAAAGTTGGACGACATGACGAGGGATGAATTGCATGCGATGTGTAAGGTGTTCGAATTGCCTTTGTCGGGGACAAAGCAAGCTCTTCTTGCAAGAGTTGCAGGCGTTCTAGCTTCCCAAGAAGGTGCATGGGGGAAGGTGAAAAAGAGTTTACGTCGTCCTAAGGAGGAAATTAAGATCCCCGTTCGTTCAATACCTGTTGCCAAAGAGATACCCAAACAAAGCATGGCCGAAACAGTGGAGGAGTTTGTTGAAGAGCATGATGGGGATTGGACTTTTGAACAAGAGGTTGAGTTGAGAGCGACTGTTTCTTCGGATTCAATTCCATCAACTCGTTCTGATATCGATAGTTTTGTTCAAGAACAATTAGACACTAATCAAGAAACCGTAGAAACCTCAATTCCTCCAATGATTCAAACAATTGAAACAACTGGCACACATTCTTTGGAAGTAGAAACTGCGTTAATTGAGGTCCGTGACCGCCGTGCAGAAATTGATGCAATGGCAAGAGATTTCTTGTCTATAAGCTCAACAAGCAACGAAAACGACCTCCAAAGTTTTCTTGTTTCTTTGCAATCACATGGTTTCTCAACAGAAATACAAGCAGTTCAACATGAAATTCGTAATATCATCATGGAAATGGATTATCGCACAAAACAAGAAGATCAACGCATTTCAAGCCGACCGGATTCTTGGGCGGAACGAGAGGCTCTACGAACGTTTGAAGGCATTCGTGGTCTCCTTCGTGATCAGTTGGAGAACATTCTCGCCCTTCACGGAAATGACATTGTGAAAGCAAGAGTTGAGTTTGAGCAACTAGGAAGAGAACATGGTCTTGATTTGAGAGTACCAGGAGTATCAGGTCGGTTGCATGCACTTTTTGATCTCCATCTTGAACTTGCTGAAACACAGGCCATGCATGACCCAACCATTCAACGAAGGAACCGTATCCTCAAGATTTTACACCAAGGAGCAGTTCATTTTCCAGAAGAAGAACGTCAAACGATTTCTAGACTGGAACGGAATATTGAATCTTTCGAAGAGTTGGTGCAAACTGTCATGGATTCGATTGATGATGGATTTCATGAAAACCATCAAGCCCTTATCATACGATTCTTAGAAAAGAAAGGGTATGAGGTGAACACTGCAAATCTTCGACCTCGAATTCTCGCATCTGCGGGGATCATAGGTGCTGAATTAGGTTATATTTCGCCTTCTGAAATTCCTCGAATCGCACCGGGTATTGTGGTGACGGAAACGGAGGTTGACTCGATTGTAAACGAGCTCAAAGCCCTCGCAGCGAAATTTAAACAGAACGACGGTAAAGAAATCGAACCCGAGCAAGAAGTAGCCGAGGCCGTCAGTTCAGCATACCAACACGTAGAGCAGGCCAGGAACCGATTATCGAAAATTGATGATATACTTCATCGACTACAAGGATAATCAATGTTGTGAGGCATAAAAATTCTGGATGACTTGTGTAACGGTAGCAATGTCTCGAACATCTCGTTCGAGCAAATTTTCAATGATCTGTTGTCGTTGACTCACATGTTTCTCAAACACGTCGGGCGTTACACCGGCTGCACTACAAATGGTTTCTCTTAGTTTCGATGGGATACCAGTTTCTTCGATTTGGTCGGTTGCAGCGTTGTATTTCCAAATTGCATTCAACCTCGGCTTATCTCCTTCCATTCCCGCAATTTCTGCGACTTCGGTAATCTTACGAGCAGTTCTGCCATTGACATGTAAACGAGCTTGGATGATGATTAAATCGAGGCCAGTCAACATGATTGGTGGCACATTCATCGGTGGATTGATCATTCTGGTGACTGTTTCCTGAGCAGTGTTTGCGTGGAGTGAACCAAATGAACCATCGTGACCAGTGTTCATTGCAGTGAGGAGTGTAGCACATTCTGGACCTCGTACCTCACCAACAATAATTCGGTCAGGCCGCATACGAAGACTCGATTTTAAGCAATCATTCATGTCAATTTCAGATGTTCCATCGGGTCTTTCTCTTCTTGTTTCCATTCGTAACCAGTGGTCGTGATAGACTTGCAATTCAGCCGTATCTTCGACTGTAAGTAGTCTTCTGTGCCATGGAATATACATCCCTAGACAATTGAGTGTTGTTGTTTTACCTGAACCAGTTCCACCGGCAATAACGAAATTCGCAGGTCTGCTATCGAGCCCTTCAATCCAAACCCACATCATCGCTGCGAGTCTTGAGTTCACAGTGCCAAATTTAACTAGATCAATCATGGTAAGTGGATCTTCCCTAAATTTTCGAATTGTCAAGGTAGGTCCATCGGGGGATACGGGGGGAATCGTGCCATTGACACGAGAGCCGTCAGGTAATCGTCCATCAAAAATTGGGACCATTCCTGGACCATCTCCAAGTGGAACATTTGTAAATGATGCAATATTTTTTGATATGATTTCACCAGACTCATCGTCAATCCAAATATTCGTACGACACATTCCATGGTCGCGATGTGCCACTTTTACACACTGCGTGCCACCGTTGTACATGACTTCTTCTAGTGCATCATCTTCAAGCAATGCAGCTAAATCACCGTAGGGATTTGCTTGAATATCGCCGTCCACGTGATAAATTGGTGATGGATGATTTGGTTCTGTATAAATTGTAACTCTTCCGTATTGATCTAAAATTTGTTCTGACATGTGTTTAACCTCCTACTGCTTTTACTGCTCCAAGGTAAAGTGCCATGGAAAGGACCATCCACAGTGGTAACCACCAGAGCATGTCCTTGAGCCTCCCAAGCATTCGACCTGTAACACCTACGCCTATGACTGAAGCAACAGCAAAAAACAACGCAAATGTCGAGTTAAATTCTGTGATTTGATACCCTTTGCTCGCAGGTGCAAATAGACCGACGATGAAGGCAATCAGAACTGGTAAGCCAATGCTTACAAAGAGGATGATGAGGATACCTCGGCCTTGGAGTTCGACTTCACGGAGATTCATTAAGTCGTTAAGACGTTCATAATCTCGGCTGAGGTCAGAAAGGATTGGTTGGAGTGGTGCGTCTTGTTCCAATGCTGTGTCGATGAGAACCATGACACGTTGGACTTGCGTCGACCTCGTCTTTGCGGCAAATGAAGCAAGCATAGCCTCAAAAGATGACGAATGTGCTTCTCGAAGCGTTTCTTTGAGTATGGTTGTGAGAAGACCGGGAGATGATTCAGCTTGTTCCATCATCGCCTCTTGCAATCCACGGCCCGCCCCTACCGAATCGGATAGTGCCTCTAGAAATCCGGGAAGTTGATTCTCGATTTCTCTCCTTCTTCTCCTCTCAAGCATAGGTGGGATTCCTCCTCCAATACAAGCGATTGCAACAATGAGAATATACAGCATCATTGGCGAATCGTTGAAGGATTCCAGAATTCGAATAATCATTTTCTATCACAAACCTGGATCCTTTGTGTGAGCTTTCAATCCGATGAAAAACATAGCGAGCAAGGTGCCAACTAATCCAACATTCACGACTAAATTCATTGTGCTTGCTTCAGGTAAACTCATGAATGCTCCCAAATCACCTGACATGATTTGTGGAACAAGTCCAACGATCGACAAGATAATTGGTCCAATCATTCCAATTGACAACAAGGACTCAGGAACTCCACCAAGAGTCTCGATGTATTTTTCGACTTCTTCGGTTCGTTCTTCCTCCATTCTTGCACCTTGTTTTTTGAGGGTATCAACGAGGTCAGTGTTTTGTGTAACATTCGTGTAGAGGGTGTTGAGTAATCGTTGATATCCTTTTGATTCGGCTTTTTTCTGGAGTGATTTTAGTTCGTCACTCAAACCTCTTGTTTTTCCAGAAGTCAATCGCTCCATCATGTTTTGGAAGTCAGTTGAGATGACTCCATAACCTCCTTTTCCAATTGTGTGAAGTGCTGCTTCTAAACCCACTCCTGAAGAAATGAGAACGTCAAGTGTACGAATAACATAAAGCAGTTCTCTCTTTTCTTGCAGACTTCGCATGATCTCACCTTCAAATTACATCTTCAATGAATTCAAACATAAATGATTCATCTTGACTGTCGTATTCGAGGACTGAAAAGATAACTTTTACATCTCTTTCATCAAATGGGTCGTGGATAAACGGCTGACCAGTTCGAAATATTGCTACGATTTTCTTATATTCGTCGATTGAAATTTCTCCACGAACTCGATACACAGACGATTCTGAGCCTTCATCATGTAAGTCATCGCCTTCCCCACCTCGAATAACTGTACGGGTGAGTCTTCGTGTCATTCGGACGTGCATATCAGCGTTAGCAATTCGTATCCAGTCCGAACTTGAACTCGCAGTCGCGGGACGAATAAAGAAATCAATTCCAGCCATTGACCACAGGAGGTCAAGCGAAGGTATTCAATTTGACGGGTCAATCTATTGGGTTTGAACGAAAACGAACCAACCAAATCGAGGCTCTTCGATGACACCTTGGTGAATCAATTGGTCTAGGCCTTCTTCAGTGGATTCTCTATCGTGGCCTTTTGACATTGCGTTTGACATAATTGTCTGATACTGTACACCTTCTCCTTGGTCAAAATGAGAAATGACCATTCGGATGATTTCCTCAACGGATTGGTTAGAGGTTTCGCCCTCACCTTCGGCCTCTGGAAGGCGAATTTCTGGTGGTGGAGTCGTCACGGCCTCAATTTTACCCTCGGCAATGTCAAGTGCCTGCATTACATTGAGTTTGAATATCTCAAGGTCCACCTCACCGTAATGGTGACGAGCTGCCACAATAGATTGGTGAGATCGTTGAGGTATACTTGTCGTGGATAACCCTTCCATCGTTGCATCAACTTCGAGCGATTGGGACCAATGTTCAATGCGCAAATATGTTGCCTCCGCAGCATCGAGCAGCCAATTTGCATACCGTTGTCGAGTAATCTCAGTGATTTCCTCAGGTCGAAGCGAGGTGTACACTCCACCATCTTCCGATTGATACCAACGGGTTTTTGCAACCATCCCTACCAGAATGGGTTCGCTAGAGGATACCCTTTCGTGAAGTTGATGAATCAGTTCCTGTAACGGGAGTGGTGAGTATTCTCCAACTGAAAAATAGAACAATCCAGTTGGATCTCGAATTTGACCTTGATACATCTGAGTGCCATTTGAAGTTTCACGAACTTCGAGACGTTCGAGCAAACCTGAGACAACAATTCTGTTCACCTTACAGCCTAATTTTGTGATAATAAACGTAGGGTCATACTCTCCTGGACCTTTTTCATGAAGGTGTGAACTGGCAAATTCTGATGCGAGCATCAACTCGCTTGGTTGTCGAACAATTCTCCTAGCCTGCATCAATTCCACCCCCATGCGGCACGAAGTTCAGTTGCACGGAGTTGCGGATCCCTTGACGGTACATCCACATCTGTTGCTATAATCATCATACCCTGTTCGTCAATAATCGTTCTACCCTTTACTTCAAGGAAATTTGTGAGTAACTTGGAACGTAGATCCATAATCAACGCATCGTGTCCTTCAATTGCAGATTTCTTGAAATCTGCTTCTGACATCTCCGAGAGTTTCAAGGAAATCTCTTTGTTGACGAGAAGAGATGATGTCGTTCCGTTATCATCGATGATGAGACGCAATCGGATATCTTCAACACCCTCTCTTTCACCATGCTCAAAGCACGAACCCTCTCTCATGACTCTTCGACATTCCGGGCATCGACTAATCATGCCAGAATCTTCTTTGACACTGACAACGATGCCTTTCGTTTGTATTCCAACCCTTGATCCTCCAGCAGCAAGTTCATCCAGAGGAGCCTCAACGAAATGAGAATTCGGGTCTATCTCACCTTCCCAAGCAGGCTCATCCAACATCGTGATTTGGTGAGATGAATCAACTGTAATGTCGGGTATGCCTTGCCAAGCAGTGATTCGAGCCGAAGTTACTTTGAGAAAGACTGGAAGGTCTTCTTCACTAAATGATATATCATCCCAGATTGTCATTTTGCACTGCCCAGTTGGGTCGATAACTTGTGCAGACCAAAGGTGCTTTTCTTGACCATCGCGTTCAAATTTTCGTTGCATGATCTCTGTGACCTGTACGATGATGTCTGTATCTCTTGATCCATCTCGCAAGTCAGATATTGTAGCAAAAGAAGATTTTTTGAGGTCATCGATGGAAGCAAATTTTGAGTCATGATATGGTTCAATCTTTGTTGTTCTACCAAAGTTTAATTCGGGTGTATCTCTAAATGTTCGTACTTGGGCACCTGTGATTTTGATGAGAGCCCCTACTTCCTGACTAAACGGTTCCCATGAGAGAAATCCAATATGCCCGGAGTCATCTGCAATACGACCGCGAACAATATCGATCGAACCCGAACCATCTTTGCGATGAATTTGGTCATTTTTTGTTGATAGCACTCGGCCAACAACAGTGACATATCCATCATTCGGTAGTGCTGAAATATCAATTGGGTCTTCTGTCTTGAGTGAAGAACCAGACCCTTCTTGTAAAAGAACAATTCTTGAACTTTGGTTGATGTTGAGAGACCTTTTGCCGTTATATTCATTGACGGAAGCTCCTTCAATTCGCACAATACTACCTGGGAGCAATTGAGAATTGCTTCCCCAATCTTTGTATTCCCATTGCGTCCTTTTTTCCTCATTCTCCCATGGTAAATCTTGTAACATTCCAAAAGCGATTTGACGTTCTTCTCCTCGAATGAGTTGTTGACGAAGGTTGTGAGTGACGACCATTACCTCAATTTCAACATCTTTGTCCTCGCTTCCCAATTCACTTAACTGAGCTACTTTCTTCGTTTGACGTTGCTGTCTCGGTTTTGATTGTGATGGGGCATCAGAATCGCTTTGAAACTTCCTTAATACTGATCGAAGTGCATCTTGCGGCGGAATGTAAAACTCATTTTCATATTTTTCAAACGCTGCATGGATGTCATCAGCAGATGCTTCGGGTATTTCTTTCAATACCGCTTCGATATAATCGGAATACTTCGAATCAGACATGAAAAATGCCTCCGCCAAGCAATATTTTTTCGGGCCTGACGAGAGGACAGGCTATGGTTATTCGTGCGGGTTGGGGAAGACAGTACACTCCATTTACCTCCATAGACTAATCCTCCTTCGACGACAGGGTATAAACAATTTCATTGGAAATTATTGCATCAAGGTCGAGCAATTAAGCAGGATTAACTCTAATACTGGATTGTAATGCAACATCGGGCAGGTGGTATCTTCCCCGCACAGAAGTCTCATTTCCTAATTCGACATTTGATTGAAGGGCGGCGACGAGGTTTCCCGAGATACCAGCTTGGGAGAGCGGTCCGACAATTTCTCCGTTTTCAATTCGAAGTATGGTGCTTGAAGTCACGGAGAAATCACCTGAAGTTGGATTTGCTGTGTGTGCACCCATGACGCTTTGAATAAGATATCCAGTATCAATGATTTCGAGTAATGCTTCTCTGCTATGTTGATTGTTTGAGGTTTCAAAAATCATTTCAGAGCAGGATGTTGATGGTGGTGATTGGTAACTGGAACGAAAAGCAGAACCAGTTGATTTTGCGGATTCAACTTTGCCATCTTGTATCATTTCAGCAGCATCCCTGACCGACCAAAGTGAATTAGCTAATTTGCCACCTTGAATTAACGGCAATATTTGTGTAGGAACACCCTCGTCGTCACGAGAAGATGATGCCAACCCTCCTTCTAATCGTCCATGATTTGTAATTGAAATCGCTGGGTCAATGACTTGCTCACCAACTTTGTTCGACCACACTGAAATATTCCTTGCTAACCTTTCGCCTATTACTGAATTTGGAACAATGTATCGAAACAAACTTGAAAACGAGGAGGGGGTGAAAACGACCTTGGAATCTTCGGATTGAAGTGTATGTTTCAATGGATTTTGTGTAGCTTCAGCCCAGTATAGAGCGTTATCAATACATTCAGGAATCGCCTTTAATTTTTTACGAGATGATTGGTGATCGTAACTCGAAGAGAAAGTTTCTTTGTCTATAGAAAGTTGCACTCCAATAGAATTCATAGTGGATTGACCAGACTCTTCAATCCCTGAACTTGAGATAAGACAAGAAGCGGTTGAAGAAATTTCAATACCCCCTCCTGTGACAACTGCGTTTTCATTTAATGATGCTACGTGAGATAAGATATCATCAGCGTTTTGGAGAAGTTCTTCTGAACTTGTTTTGACGATAGCATCATCATACATGCCACCGACTTTTGATGTGGGTTCAAGAGATGGTAGTTCAAAACCATCAATTTTAGGAGAGATTTTTGCGATTTTTTGTGCAAGTTCGATCGCAGCATTCACATTACTAACATCAACGACATGAGCAAATCCAAAGCGTCCATCTTCGACGACTCGAATGCCAAAGCCGCCTTCTCCTCCACCGCCAGCAAGACTGATTTTTCCAGCTTCAATTTCAACTTCTTCATTGTAGCCTTGAATTCCGACAATATCCCACTGCTCAACATCCGATTGGCGACATGCTTGTGAAATAACATCAGCCTTTTCCATCAGCCTATCGAGTGCATCAGTTGGAATCATTGTTCAACCAACCAGTGCTTCTCGAATTCTCATCAACGGTCCGCCATCACCCACTGGAACTGTTTGCCCTTTTCCACAGAATCCGGGGGAGGCAATCATGGCATCTTTTGTCAAACCATCAACGTTCTTCAGAATTTCAAGCGTCATTCCGCTGACACTTACATCTTTGAGTGGTGTTGTCAATTCCCCATTTTCGATAAGCCATGATTCTTGGGCTGAGAATTGGAAGGACCCCCGTCCTGTATCGACTTGTCCTCCACGAGAGCCACATGCGTACACACCGTATTGGATGTCTTCGAGAAGATCGTCGAGGTCTTTGTGGTGACCACCTTGAATGATGGTGTTCGACATTCTGACCATAGGGTGATGCAAACCATCTTGAGCACGGGCACCGGCATTTGGCTCAAGTTCAAAGTGATGCGCTGTT
This sequence comes from uncultured Candidatus Poseidoniales archaeon, assembly GCA_964613395.1. GTDB lineage: Archaea > Thermoplasmatota > Poseidoniia > Poseidoniales > Poseidoniaceae > Poseidonia. The sequence continues at coordinate 182,020 of CAZTGO010000002.1, forward strand.
TCTCTGTGATTGAGATATTCGGTTAATACACCGTTTTTAATGAGTAATTTTTCTCTTGTGTTCAAGCCCTCGTCGTCGATTGGAAAGGCACCATATCCTCCTCGTATTGTTGGATCATCAACCACGGTTACGATCTCACTGCCAATTTTCTGTCCAAGTTTGCCATCGAGGCACGAGTCGCCTGCTGCAACGAGATCCGCTTCACATGGGTGGCCAAGTGCTTCATGGATGTAGACGCCAGTGAGATCTGGGTCAGCAACAAGAGGCATTTTTCCAGAAGGTGCAGATGATGCATGAAGAAGTCGAAGAGTTGCCTTTTCCGCTTTGGTTGCGAGCGCATCGATATCTGCGTCATCAATCAATTCTACGCCGCCCTCTCCGCCAACACGAGTCCTGTATGACATCACGTTATCTCCATCTCTTCCCTCTAAGGTGGCATGCATGAGTGTTCTTTGAAATGACCAGACCCTATCCATTCCTTCCGATGTGATGAGTTCTGTGTGGATGTGTTCATCCATCCATCCGCATTTTACGGATTGGATAGAATCGTGCTTTACCGACGAAGTGAATTCACGCATGTGAGATAATTTCTCATCAAGTTCAGTAAATCGAACATCCTTTTTCGCTTCCCAATGTACTTCATCTTGGTAGATTGGTACTTCTGCTAAATCGATAGGCTTCATGTTTGCAGCTCTGCGATTAGCAACTGCCTTTGCGAGTTTTACGGTGGAGGGAACTTGCTCGTGAATTTGATGATAATCAGTAGTTGAATGAATCCCCCAGGAACCATCGACAAGAACTCGTAAGGTTAGTCCAACCTGCTGGCCTGGAACCGCAGATTCGATTTGACTGTCTTTCATCCGAATATCTGTTTCGGTGAGTGCAACCAGCCTTGCTTCTGCATATTGTGCTCCTTCTTGGATTGCCATGTCGATTGCTCTTCCAATTTTTTTAGCATCGAGATAGCGATTCGATTTCACTTCACTGGAGTTCCTTTCGGAAGAAATGACCATGACAAGCCTAGAGTGGTGGAGTCCTTTAACCCTCCTAAAATGTGCTTAGGACTGTAAGTCCGCTTGGTGAATGTGTGCAATTGAACATTGCTCGATATCCATTGACTGAATGTCGTTAGAAATACCAAGTTGGGTCAAACTTGATGTGGAGGGGGCTGGCTTTCTATCTTCAAGATAACATTGCATTTGTTCGAGGATTTGGACTGCAACATCTTGAACATCTTCATCGACCACATCGATGACATGTTGAGTCTCTGTATCGTCGGAAAAAATAGCATGTGGTAAAAAAAGTAACCACCCTTGTTCATCATTGAGATTAACTCCAGAACGAGCAAATGCTTCAGAGACATGATGTGTTCCAGACAAATAACGAAGAAATTCGGCGTCTATTGTGCGGGCGAGTGAAGATTTTCTGTGAAAACGACGAGTACAGGCTTCCCATGCAGTCCACAGTTGTAAATCGGAGATGACCACATCATTGTTGCAGAGGACCCAGTGGTGATTTGGCCGAACATCGATGAATTGTTGTATAATGTCCCGGTCGAATTCACCATCGTTCTTTTTCCAAGCAAACTTGGGAAATTGTTGCATGCTTCTCCCTCCATCTTCATGTTTTTGAATCAGTCGCTTCGTTCACCTTCAAGAGGTGTATCATCGAATCGAGGTTTCCCTTTCTTCCGGCTTGCTTTCGTTACTTTTCGTATTTCATTCAGAATTGATTCGACTAAAACCGGGCCCCATCCTCTTTTGCTTTCGAGTTCAGCACGTTGATGAGAATTCATCGCCATCACATCTTTTGGTGTCCGCAAATTCATTTGAGCCAATTCTCGGGCGCGCTGACGACCTACATTACGAATGTTGACGAGTTGAAGCAGATCCTCTTTACACCCATGCCGAATTCTTTGCTTAGCAAGTCCAAACAATTGTGCAATTTCTGCGATGTGTGTCGAATGCTCATGCGAAAAAACATCATCGAGGAGAAGGATTTCTTTTGAGCAATACAGAAGCCATTCAGAGATTGATGTTCGGTGATGAACATCGCCTGGGGCAACATCAAACAACTGTTCTAGTGTTCGAAATGAGTCCTCTTCGCACCATTGTTCAAGCATCCAAGCACTTTTTACTCTTCCAATCATATCCTCAAGATACGTTTGGTCAAGAACAAATTCATCCTCAGCACTGTTCATTTTCAAGAAGATTTTTGAATTTGGTTCCAAATCTTTCGATTTCGCCCAAAGAGATGGGAAATCAGGGGTTGAACAAACAAGATGAAGTATCCCGAGGGTTGTGATAGGTCCGTCTTGACGTACTGAACGGCGAACAAGTCGCCTCAAACCCTTTCGAAGTATTGTGGCGGATAAAGGATCAATGTACATCTGAGATATTCGAATGCCCAATTCCGTCCCTTCAAATTGAAAGTTGTAATCGTTTGAATATTGGGCAACGACTTCATCTGAGTTTTGCATCCGTTGTGCTGTTTGAAAGCCAAACACAGGAGATGAATGAGCACTCGTTTTTGCATCCTCTTTGTTCGTTCCATAAACGACACCTTCGGTTTCTTGAGCTGCAGTCACCCAGGATGGGATGGAGTCATCCCATGGCTCATCATTCTCAGCACTTGTGTTGAGGATCACCTCAGATTCGATATATTCGTTATCTGGGCCAAGGTCGCGAATAAAGCGTTCATCGATAAGCCATTGAATCATTTGAGTTATTCGTTCTTCTAATTGCGAGAACGGGAGGGATGTACCAAGAAATGTGTGTTTAAAAAATTCAAGGATACGGCCTTTGTGGTGGTATCCTCCTGTTGAGATAAGAGCGAGAAGGTGCATTCGTAATGCAGGTTCAGATGCTAGTTTGGATGAAATATTTTCCACCTGCCCAAAGAAATAACGTTGTGCAACTGCATCTGCCTCTTCCCATCCGTCAGAATTCTTGCAGTAGATCCATGCTTCGCCCTTTGTGTCATATTTTGGGCGACCAGCCCTGCCCATCATTTGTCGAACCTCCATGATGGGTAAAGGCCGATTGAAACCATCATCCCATCTTTTTAAATCACGAATAAGGACTCTGCGGGCTGGTAGATTCACACCTGCAGCCAATGTTGGTGTCGCAGTGAGTGCAATGAGTTCACCGTTTTTGAAGGAATTTTCAATCAATTTCCTTTGTTGGTGCGTTAATCCAGCGTGATGAAAAGCGACGCCACCACGAACTGCATCGGCAAGGTGGTCTGAAATACTTGATTGTGAGGAGGATTTAGAAATCTGTTTGCTCAATTCTTCAAGGCGTTGAAGTTTGAATGAATTTTCCTTTTTTAGCCGCTTGAGAACTCGTTTTGCTAGATTTCGTGCTTCTGCCTGTGCGCTCTTACGAGTGCCTACAAACAATAGAACCTGTGAATCCTCATTCATTGCATCGTCGACAACACTCCATACCGGGTGAGACACTAAACCTTCCAACGTACGTGGTGGTGAAAGAGTTCTTTCTTGAGCCCCATGACCTTGAATTTTTCTCGGCTCAACATGAAAGTTGTGAAATGTCGAATATTCCAGGTCAACGGGTCGCCATTCGGACACGATCAGTTCGGCCTCGAGCCAAAAGGCTAGGTCTTTGACATTACCCACTGTCGCTGATAATGCAATGATTTGTGCATGGGGATAGTGTAGTCGCAACCTTGTGAGGTTCATCTCAAGCGTAGGTCCTCGTGTTGCGTCATTCATGAGGTGGAATTCGTCTGCCACGATGCATTTTAAGTGTTCAAACAACTCACTTCTGTGTCGCAATAATGAGTCTAATTTTTCGGATGTGCAGACAATGATGTCGGCTTTGTCAATATTTCTTGTTTCAGAAGATGCGTCACCAATCGCAAGTCCAATTTGTAGGCCTAGATGCGTACCAATCTCAACCAATTCCTCATATTTTTCACTCGCCAAAGCTTTGAGTGGAACGATGTAAATTGCTTTTGCGAGTTGTGTATCCCGAATCGAATGAACAATGCCACAATATGCGAGTAATGATTTTCCTGACGCAGTAGGAATACATACCAAAGTATTCTTCCCCTCTAGAATGGGTTCAATCGCCTGGGACTGAGGGGGATATAATTGTTCAATACCCCACTTTTTCGTTAGAAATTTCTTGAACTTTTCATCGATTGAAAGGGAATTTATCGTTGTCCCTTCAATTGTCATGTTGAGAGACAAGTGTCAATAGTCCAAAAGGAAAACGGATGAAATTTTGGCCGACATACCTAAGACCTTCTTCGGTGTCAGTACTAACCATGAGCGATGAGATGGAAGAACTGGTTGACCAACGACTTTCGGTTTTTGATGATGAACCAGACCTTAATGACTGGGTCGAAATCATGTGCGGTGCTGCGATGGCAGTGCTAGGAATATTCCATCTAGTCAGCCCAGGTAATCTCGTTGATGAGAATATTATGAGATGGTTTGCTTCCGCTGTTGTTGCAGCCGGAGCAATTTGGGCCGGGCATGGATTAAAGGACATGGCAGTGAAAGAAGTTCGTCGCTCAATTGCACTCATGGACATCGCAAACCAATCTGAAGATATCAACCACGGATTGATTCGTGATGTGTTACTTAATCCAGAAGCATACACTGAATTTTTGATGAGTGCTTATGACTCAGCATGGGAAGATGGAGTCATTTCTGACTCTGAATATGAAGAACTGAAATCGTTCCAAAAGGCATTGGGCATCTCTGATGAAGATGCTGCAAAGATGAACGTAGAAGCAGCGATTAAGTCAGCTGCAAAAGATGGTGAGATCACAGATGCCGAGCGTTCAATGATTGAAAAAGCCGCTTCCGAAGCGAAGATGGATGTTGACCAAGTGATTGAGGACGCAGAATCCAAAGCCAAGAAAAAAGAGTGAGTTAATTCCATTCGCTGTCGATTTGCCTCGAGCGTATTGCGAGACTTCTAGCATTTGAGAGTCTCTTCATTTCAATTGAACCGGCAATTAAGCAAAGAAGGAATCCGAAAAATGAAATCATCCACATTAATGTTGGGGCATTTGCATTGTTCTGCACATACGTTGCAGAAGGTACATCCGTAGAATCAAATCGAATGGATGGCTCAAACCGAACATCAATGAGGTCTAATTCACAATCACACAGAGAAATAGTTAACCGTTCAGGAAATAACGAAGATTGCATTCTCGACCAATCTGTTTCAGAAATACTCGAGGGACGAGTTGCCCATGCAGGAGCATTCAATGATCCGACTGGCGTCGTGCTTACCATATCAAATTGGATGTCAAAAACTGAAGATTGTGGCATTTCCTCGACAACCATCATGGATTCAAGTAACAGTAAATCAAGTAATAGTGAGCGACCAGATAACAAAGCAAATTTAACGGTATGATCTTCTAACATTCCATTTTCATTTAGTTGAGTGCCTCCTTTTGATATTTGGCTGAAGATGGCCTCATCGATACGAAATGATTGCAATTCCTCTATTTGTAACTGCCAACGTCCATCATTCGTTTTGAAGGCCTGCTGAATTGTAAGTCGCAGTGTGAATGAATCACCATCGAGCAATCCAAATGATGCGCCGCTGTGCCTGTACAAATTTTGCTCAGGTATTCCGGGTGCAGCAACATCCCAAAGTTGATGTAAACGCATATCGATGAGGTCATCGAATGTTATCGTATCTTCAGATTCCAATTGCCCAGCCACTGAAATAAGAGGGAATATAACGCCCCCAGTTAAAATCATCAAAACACCAGGTAAGAAAACCATGTACCTTAATGAGAAGTTTGTGGTGGGTTGTGTAAACAAAAGACAAGCAAACACAAAGACAAATGCAAAGAACACAAGTCCTCCCAAGCCCTGTTCTTCAAGGGTGACTTTCGAGTTTGTGTCGCCCAAGAAACTTGAGCCTGCTGGATAATAAGAGAAGGGTTGGAACCCATCAGGATTTACTGGACCCAAACTCTCGAAACCAAATGAACCGCCCCATTCATACTGCTGAAATTTGTCGTCTACGCCCGAAAAACATGCAGTATACACATCAACTGGTACTGCACGCCACCTGTAGACAATTCTCAATTTTCCTTCATCAAACTCACTTACAATTTCTGGATAGGGCAACTCCTTACCAATCGAATCAAAAACGAGAGGTACACTGTGCGGCTGTTCTACAACTAAGGGTACCTCAATCCAATCGATGTAGAGCCTCATAATTTCGTTTGTCTCAACTTCGAACCTCCAACAATCCATGTCATTTTGAACCAACGCTCCATAATGGATGGTCTCGAACTCCGTATCTACAGGTTCAAGTTGTGATGATGGTTCATCAACATCGGCAATTGTAGGGTCTATAGACCATGGTATATTGAGTTCGAGAAACGAACTACCACGTAAATTTAATTCCCATGTTCCTGGTTGTTCAAGAACAATGGAGACAAAAAGTTTGACTTGTTGACCTGGCCAAAGAACGCCAGAATCTGAAAATGTGAGAGGCTCATTGTTGACCTCGTATGGTTCGTATGCTGAAGGCGTTGAAAATGTCGTCGATTGAAATTGCCAGATGTGTACATTGTCGCCCGTGATGAGTCGTATTTCTGCTTCTGGTCGAAACACACCGAGGGTCTCCGTTTGTTGCATAAAGTCGATTGTAAGTCGATCGAGCGTGTTGGGGAGCATGGCAATATGACTTTGTTGTGGTGAGATATAGAATTCAAAATTTAATGTTTCTTTTTGTATGATGTTCGCCATAGACTGGCCAGAAATCGTCTCTTCTCCGATTGGAGTGGGCGTTAGTTGACATGTCGTGTCATCCACACACGATAGGTAAAATCGTCCGCCTCCTTGCGATTGATTCATATTCCCCTCAACGCTTTGTATGGGCAAGATAAGAAAGAGGATGATGAGATTCAAGACCGTCTTCCTCATCATGTCTATCATTGACTCCACGAACCGTGAACATATGAATTAATGCCTATTGTGAAGATACAGGCTCATCGCGAAGAACGATGTTACAAGATTTACATTTGTATTTTCCATGTGTAGATTTTTTCCTAAACACCGTTAATCCACATGAATCGCAAAACCATTTCCATGAAGCGCTTTTTTCTTGTAAAAAAAGTGTAAATTCTCTTCCAGATTTTCTTGGATTTTCAATTGGCCATCTCGCTTCAAGATGCCTAAAAATGGCATCATGATCTTTGAATCCAATAGCGTGTAGAAATTCATGATAAAGAACAAATTTTGCATAATCATTCCATCTTCTTTTTAAAAGTTCAGGGTGAATCTCGACAGATTCAATTTCAAGATAATTTTGATGTTGTTTCCATTTTGTTACGCCGTGCTTTTGGGTTGCATTCTTGCGCAACACGCCAAGAGGAATGGTTTCAAGCACCTCGAATCTTGTCGTATCAAAGTCATTGATTTCGGTCATCGTTCTCAATACATCTTGTCGAAGGTACCGCAGACGATGAAGCTGGTCTTCATCCGGTAGCACCATGGAATCCCTCATGACCAGCGATGATATGCAGGATGACCTTCTTCTACGGCAACAAATACGCCATGGCCGGTTGCACAGACTTTTCCATTCGCTTCCATCATCATATCAACATGAACTTTTTTACCATCGATTTCTGTGATTTGGCTTGTAATCACAAGTTCGACATGTAGTGGAGTTGGCCTGCGTAATTTAACTTCATATGATGCGGTAACAGTACACGGAGGTTCGTCGTCTCCCCATGCATCCATCAAACCGACTGCAGCAGTCCAATTTCCATGACAATCCAGTAACGTACCAATAATTCCACCATTTATCATTCCGGGAAATGCTTGGTGGTGTTCTTTGGGTGTAAAATGAAGGATGAGTCCATTTTCGATTCGATGTGAATCGATTTGAAGTCCAACATCATTTGCTGGTCCACATCCAAAGCAGATCGATGATGGGGCATATTTCCTCTGCACTCCCAAATCTTCCATGGTCGTCTGTTACCTTGAAAGTCTTTGATTGTATGGTCAAATCATCGTAGTATTCATGTCCTTAAACAGATTAGCAGAGGCATGGGTGAAGAAGGAGGGAAGAAACCAATCCGTCTTGCCCATGAACTTCCAAGGAAGCGAAAAATGGAAATTTCAAAAGCCCTCGAACAACACAAGAGCGAAGACAGACCAGAGTGGGACAGGGATGCAGATTGGGGCGAAATTCGCTTTTTCCGAAGAAAAATTAAACCTGGCACCATGCGGACAATACATCTTCCACTTCTCAATGTAACCCTAGGTGACCAGTGGCCTATTCCCGTAACTATTCTTCATGGAAATCGACCTGGCCCATGCATTACTGTCCTTGGAGGAATCCACGGCGATGAGTTGACTGGGCCTTCTGCTTGCACGAATCTCTTATCCAATGTGTTTACAGATGATGGGGGGGCACTCGACCCCAAAACATTAGCTGGCACAATTCGAATTGTGCCCGTTGTGAATTTGCCAGGTTACAGGTCGAAATCCCGTTATTTTCCAGATGGTCGAGACCTCAATCGACAATTTCCCGGCAATCCAAGAGGCTCGACAACAAAACGTGTCGCTCACCAATTGTTTGAAAATTTAATTCAAGATTCTGATGCGATTATTGATTTGCATAGTGCTGCAAAAGGCAGAACCAATATGCCGCAAATCCGAGCCAACTTGTCACATGCAAGTTCACACTTACTTGCAAAATCTTTTGGTATTGAAATCATCTTGGATTCATCGCCACCAAAGGGTTCACTTCGTTATTCGGCAAATGATGTCGATATTCCGTGCGTCACGTATGAAGGAGGCGGTGCTGATTTTCTAGGTAACCAATCCGTGAAGGTTGCAGTCCACGGTGTTCTCAATGTATTGAGGTCACTTCGTATGATACCAGGGCAACCTCAACGCCCAAGGTTCAGAATTATGGCGAGTGGTTCATCGTGGTTAAGAGCGGCAGAAGGGGGACTTTTGGATATGTTCGTGAGTTCTGGAAGTGTCATGAAGGAAGGCGAGGTTGTCGCCATGATTTCTGACCCTGCTACACCAGGCATATCGGTTGATATCGTTGCTCCCGAAGATGGTTTGATCATCGGTGCAGCAACCAACCCATTCACCGCACCTGGTATGCCAGTTGGCCATTTCCTGCCTATTTCCAAACATTTCCATTTACTCGAGGAACAAATCGACAAAAATGGTTCTCTTATTGTCAGTGGAAGCACAGAAGATCCTGTTTGGCGAGATGAAACAGATGTGAATGAAATAGAACTCATTGGTGAATGGAGTGGTGGAAGTGTTGATTCAGAATGGGCTGGTAAATATGCCGAAGAGGTTGAAAGCGAAGAATCAGACCCCGACAAGAAGTAATCATGCGGTGTGAAAAGCAGTTATAGCATCGAAAATTTCACTGTCGAGCATGTTTCGCTTTTGTTGCTTTGCGACTTCAAACAAATGCTCAACCAAGTTCTCATCTGCATCAATTCCGTTTTGCTCAAGCCACCAGATGATGTTCGATCGACCAGACATATGACCTATTCGAATAATTTGCTTTAAGCCAAAATCGCCAGCGGGTACTCCAGAATATACTCTGTCTGCAAGCCAATCATCGCCCTTTCGCATTGCTTTGATCACTGCGGAGGCGTGAACACCAGTTCCTGTCTCAAATGCATCGTTCCCGAAAACAGGGTAGTTTCGAGGTAGTGGAACTTCGATGTATTCGTTGGCCTTTCTCACATATTCATCAAGTAACGATAGATCGTTATCAATAACGCCCATGAGTTTGAGATTCACTAGGGTCTGGTCTAATGGTGCGTTTCCAGCTCGCTCACCAACACCCAAAGCAGTGCCGTGAATCACATCCGCCCCGGCTTCAACCGCAGCGATATTGTTCGCAACCCCAAGTCCTCTATCTTGATGGCCATGCCAATTGACTTCAATTTCACTTCGATGATAACCTGCGTCTTTAATGACCTCTTCATCAATGAAATGAAGCAGTTTCTTCACACCATTTGGAGTGACGTGTCCGCAGGTGTCGCAGACACATATTCGGCGAACGCCGAGCTCCATCGCCCTTTGATAGATCATTTTGACATCTTCAGGTTTTGATCGTGTCGTGTCCTCGGTAACAAACATCACGGGGACATCGTTTTCCACGGCAAAAGAAACCGCTTTTTCCATGGTTGACATCAGTTTTTCCATGGTCCATCCTTCTGTGAATTGTCGAATTGGACTTGTGCCTAGAAAAGCAGATGCTTGAATTTCCATTTCATGTTGTGCTTGCATCTCAACGAGAGGTTCAATATCGCCCATGAGTGTCCGAACCGCTGCACCAGGTCGTATATTGAACGAATTCTCATTGATATGTGATAACATTGCACTAATATGCTCTCTGTGGAAAGGCCCAGCCCCTGGCAAGCCCAAATCCACTTTTTGGAGCCCGAGTCTTTCCATGTAAGTGAGTAATTCAATTTTCTCTTCAATCGTTGGATTACGAGCACTTGGGCTTTGTAAGCCATCGCGCAATGTCTCATCGTCAAACCAAACATCGTGAGGGTGGTTTGCAGGATTTCTCTGAATATCATATTCAATGGTGTTCCAGTCGTAAATGAGTGTGTTGTCGGCCATGAAGCAACCTCCCTTGATGTTTGCTCGATGGAAGCGAATATCTCATGTCGTTTCAAATCACCGATTATTCCTCTTCACCAGTAGATTCCTCGGCTTGTTCCAATTCTTCCTCAATTAATTCGGCAGGAAGGCGAGAAGTAAAGATGATTTCATCATCAAATCCAGTCTTCGAAACGTTTCTCAATTCCATCACCCGTGTTCCCCTTGTTGCTTTACCAGTTGTTTCTTTTGTTTGACTCGTTCGGATTCGAATGAGCATTCCTTTTTTGGTGAGGATAAACAGTTGGTCCAGTTCGTTGGGGATAATACGAACACTTACGATGGAATCATTGAATTCTTCATCAAGTTTCATTGTACGAACGCCCTTTGCGCCAGGTTTAGTTGACCGATAGCCATCAGTGACCATCTTTGCATTTCCTTCATCGTCGTATTTTTGCTCACCTTGTGCATCAACATCAGGAATTCGCAAGGCTGTTCCTAGCCGACTTCGTTTTGCCATGCCATATTTTGAGATCGTTAGAATTTGTGTTGATGGGTCAAGAATTGAAACCATGCCGACAACAACACCGCCGCCGGAGCCTTTCCTTTCACCGACTTTGATGCCGTAAACGCCACCTGAAACACGGCCCGATGGACGAATTGATGCACACTTGAAACGACATGCATAACCCGTACTCGATATCATCACAATATCATGTTCATCTGTCGAACGACGAACATTCACAAGTTCATCCTCATCGATCTTAAATCGAAGTGCGTATTTTCCGTTTTTATTGATTCGTACATATTCATACAAATCTGTTTTCTTGACGAGACCTAACTTGGTAGCAAACAAGAGGTAGTGGCCAGAAGGAGGTCGTTTTTCTCCTGGTTCTAATTTGATATTCAAACATCGCTCTGTCACATCATCAACCAACTCTCTCGGCAATGGGAGAATTGTGATGATGTCTTCATCTTCTTGGAGCTCTTCAAGGAGGTTCCGAATGTGAGTTCCACGACTCAATCTACTTCCTAAAGGAGTTTCCCATGCCTTTAGTCCGTACACTCGACCTTTGCTGGTGAAAATGAGCAACCTGTCTTTGCTAAAACAAGTAACGATGGCTTGAGGTGAATCTTCTTCTTTTGTGGTAACACCTTTCAGTCCTTTGCCACCGCGGTTTTGGATTCGGAAGGATTCCACCGGTGTATGTCGAATATAATTGTCTTCAGAAAGTGTGATGACGATGGCGCGCTCTTGAATGAGATCTTCTCGGTCCATCGAGAGTGGCATGTCATTGATATCCGAACGTCGTTCATCGCCATGCTTCTCAACGACCTCCTTCAATTCTGTCATAAGAATGTTCAATCGCCTTGAACGAGATCCAAGGATTTCATTTAAGTCTGCAATTGTACGTTTTAGTTCTTCGTGCTCATTGATGACTTTGTTCACATCAAGTCGACTTAATTGATACAATCTTCGTTCTGCTATTGCTTTTGCTTGGGCTTCACTAAAGTCGAAAACAGCGATTGGAGCCATGACCTCTCTTCCGTTGAGGACGGCCTCAAATTGTTCTCTGCTTTCGCTTCGTTTTCCAACTTCAACCACATCATCGATGCGGTCTTGTGCTCGTACTAAGCCCTCGAGTATGTGAGCTCTACTTTCCGCTTTATCCAAGTCGAAGCGTGCTCTTCTTTCAATGACTTCTTCTCTGTGAGCAACATAGGTTTGGAGCATAACAGGTAAAGTCATGAGAACTGGTCGCCCGTCCAAAATAGCCATCATGTTCGCAGAATATGATTCTTGTAACCTCGATGATTTGTAGAGTTGATTGAGAACAGCATGTGGGTCTGCATTGTTTTTGACTTCAATGACAACCCGGATACCTTCCTTTGAAGACTCGTCGCGAATATCACGAATGCCAACCACGGTTTCTTTGTTAACCAAATCAGCGATGTGTTCAAGCATGTCTGATTTCTTAACTTGGTATGGAATTTCTGTGATGATGATTCTTTTCCCTTCACCATCTTCAAAGACTTCACAGCGTGCTCGAACGTGAAATCGCCCTTTTCCAGTCGTGTACATATCGTTGATTCCATCAATGCCATAGATTGTTGCACCAGTGGGAAAATCTGGCCCTTTGACATGCTCCATGTAACGCTCTATAGAGATTGAAGGCAATACGCCAGGTGCTACATTTTGTTGTATAATTTCATCGACATGCATTTCTATTGCACCGGCAACTTCGGTCAAATTATGCGGTGGTATTCTTGTCGCCATTCCAACTGCGATACCGTCGCTACCATTGAGCAAAAGATTTGGAAGCCTTGAAGGCAAAACCGTCGGTTCTTGTTCAGAATCATCAAAATTTGGTTCAAAGTTGACCGTGTTTTTATCGATATCTTCTAGCATGTGTTTTGAGATTTTATCGAGACGACTTTCTGTATATCGCATCGCAGCAGGAGGATCGCCATCGATTGAACCAAAGTTACCTTGCCCATCAATAAGTGGGTACCGCAATGAAAACTCTTGGGCCATTCGAACCATTGTATCATAAATTGATTGATCGCCGTGAGGGTGATATTTACCCATGACTTCACCAACCGATCGAGCAGATTTACTGAATTTCTTATCTGAGGTGTGGCCGCCTTCGTGCATGCCGTACAATACTCTTCTATGAACCGGTTTTAAGCCATCTCGTGCATCGGGCAAAGCTCTTCCGATGATGACTGACATGGCGTAATTGATGTAAGAAGAACGCATTTCGTCATTTATTCTGTGAGATACAGTATTTCCCAACGAACGAAATTTCACTTCTTCTTGCGGTTGTTCGTCTTCAGATGTCAAGGTTGGTCACCTCCTTTGCATTTCGTTCAATAAACGCTCTTCGGTCAGGAACATCTTCGCCCATGAGAATTTCGAACAGCCGGTCGGTTTCTTCAGCCTCTTTGACCGTGACCTGCAGCATTGTTCTCGTGTCTGGATTCATTGTGGTATCCCAAAGTTGTTCAGGATTCATTTCACCAAGACCCTTGTATCTTTGGATACCGATTTTTGCGTTTTCATTTCCGTCTTTGAATTGTTCGATAATTTCATCTCGCTGTGCATCCGAGTATGCATACTGTGTCGATCTCCCCTTTGAGACTTGATAAAGTGGTGGTTGAGCGATGAAGACATGACCATCCATAATTGCTTTTTTCATGAACCGCCAGAGAAATGTGAGCATGAGGGTACGAATATGTGCACCATCAACGTCCGCGTCGGTCATGATAATGATTTTTGAATATCGTAGTTTACTAGGGTTAAATGCCCCTTCGTCATCTTCATTGTTGCCCACACCTGCCCCAAGTGCACGAATGATTGTTTGAATCTCTTGGTTTTGAAAGACCTTCGCAATATTGCTCTTTTGACGCTCAACGTTCAAAATTTTACCCCGCAGAGGTAGGATGGCTTGGATTCTTCGGTCTCTTCCGGTTTTTGCAGAGCCGCCTGCAGAATCACCTTCCACAAGATAAATCTCACATTCGGACGGGTCTTTTGATTGGCAATCCGCTAATTTTCCAGGAAGGCCACCGCCCTCAAGGACGCCTTTTCTTCGAGTGAGTTCTCTTGCCTTTCTCGCTGCTTCTCTAGCTTTGCTTGAAAGGACTGCCTTCTCAACAACTGCTTTTGCTGCAGATGGATTTTCTTCCATGTATTCTTTGAGTTTCTCGTTGATGACCGCCTCGACAATGCCTTGCACTTCGCTCGTCACAAGTTTCGCTTTCGTTTGAGCATTGAACGATGGGTCGGGATGTTTAATCGAAACAACCGCAGAGATACCCTCTCGTATGTCTTCGCCACTGAGGCCGCTTGAACTCTTCAGCAAATTTCTCGATTGGGCGTAGGAGTTAATCGTTTTTGTCAATGCACTTCTTAGTCCAGATAAGTGTGTTCCTCCGTCTGCATTGTGGATGATGTTGGTGAAACAATGAATCGATTCAGAATATGCCGCAGTCCATTGAAGAGCAACTTCAACATGGACTTCGCCTTTGTCCCCTACTCGACTTCCTAAAATGTGGACTGGTTCAGAATGCAATGCTTCTCTGTTTGCGTTCATCCATTCAACATATTCTTTGAGCCCTCCGTCATATTTGTGTCGGATGACTTCAGCACCCTCTTTTCTGGCATCGAGGAATTTAATTTCCAGCCCTGCATTAAGGAATGCTGTTCTTCGTAACCGGGTGTTGATTTGTTCAAAATCAAAATCGACAACATCGCTAAAGATTGTTAAGTCAGGTTTGAATGAGATTTCAGTCCCTTTCTCGCTTGTATCTCCTCCTTCTTGGAGATCTTGTAGAGGGTTTCCACGTTCGTATTCTTGTGTGTAAATCCGACCGGATTTGTAAATTTTTAATTTCAGATATTCTGAAACAGCGTTTACAGCACTCACGCCGACGCCGTGCAATCCCCCCGCAACTTTGTACGCTTCATTATCGAATTTGCCACCAGCGTGAAGTTTGGTCATTATGACCTGTGCTGCGCTCACGCCTTCTTCTTTGTGAATATCGACAGGTATGCCACGTCCATGGTCTCGGACAGTGACGGAACCATCTGGATTGAGAATGACCTCTACTGTAGGGTTATGGCCAGCAAGATGCTCATCAACAGCATTATCCACAACCTCCCAGATACAATGGTGTAAAGCGGAGCCATCGTGTGGGTCGCCGAGATACATTCCAGGGCGCTTCCGCACGGCTTCGAGGCCTTCTAAAATTTGAATACTTGAAGAGTCATATTCGCTTGACATATTCCCATCCTGGTGTGAATTCTCATTTTTTTCGTCGAAAAAATCCGCTCAAAAATTTAGGGTTAATTACACCTTTTTCCTTAATATTTTCACAGTATCGAAGGTTTGTAAAGGTAGTGATTAAAAAAAGTAAAAAATGACGTATTGTGCCTAATTTCCATTCAAGAATTAACCTTGACTCATCATCGTCAAGAAATTAGGTCGAATCTATCCGAGATGGTTAAGAATGGGTCTAAAGTCGCAGTTTCATGGCTGACCCAAAAGTCTGTGTAACTTTGGATGGCACAAATGTTGAACAAATGGCCGATGAAGCCGCTAGGGCTAATTTATCTGGTGCAGATATGGTTGAACTTCGTTTTGACAGGTTGTACTTGATACCTATGGAACCTGTTGAAATCGAAGGAGAGGATGGAGAAACCAAATCAATCACACCTCCAGAAGATGAATGGTCGAGAAAATCAATTTCGGAAATCGACGTTGAAGAAACTATTTCTCAACTCAAGGAACGAATTCCTCTCCCAGTCATTTTTACAGTTCGTTCACCTTCAGAAGGGGGATTTTTCCCAGGAACAGAGGATGAACGCATTTCAATTCTTAATTCAGCGATCGCATCTAAAGTTTCTTGGATTGACCTCGAACTTGAAATCGATGAAAAAACAAGAGATGAACTTTCAGCATCAGCAAAAAAGAAAGGTATTCAAATCATTGGTTCAAAACATGATATCAATGGAACCCCTTCTGCAGACGAGATTCTCGACATTGTTCAAGCCAATGCAGAGAAGGGAGATATTGTGAAATTTTGTTCCACAATCAATGACCATCAAGATGCCTTGCAAATCGTTGAGGCTTGTCAATTACTCAAAGATTCATCATCAAAATTCGCTTTGATGGGTGTTGGCAACGGAGGCGACTGGGCTCGTCTGCATGCACCAATCTTCGGACAAGAACTCGTCTATGCTTCACTGAGCACAGAACACAGACTCAGCAACAAAGGCCTTGTCAATGTTCGTGATTTGAAAGATGCATGGGTCTTATTGGAATATTGATTATTCTTCTTCAATAGTCGCATCTTGTTGATTATACTCTTCCGGGTATTCTTTAGTGATCGTTGGAACGAATGTTTTGTCCTGTTTCTCTTGTAAACCTGCTTTCATGTATCGTTGATTTAAAATGACGGGGACCGCAATTAGGCTAGCACAGAAGATGAAAAATACAAGCGACACCGTCCAATTAGGAAGTACAAATGAGCGAGGCGTCGTAAGTATGGTAATGTCTGCATACACAGGTTCACCTAATGCTTGGCCATCATCAGTGTGCCCGTTGTCCCACCCATCGATGACAAGATAAAATTCATCCCAAATCGTTTCTCCAAAAATGGATGAATAGACCTCGGGAGCATCAAGATTTACTGAAAAAACCGTCTCTTTTACATTTTCATATTCGTGAACATCTCGAAAGCTCTTCCACGATGTAATATCGAAATTTTGCCACTCAGGTGGGCTAGGTTCATCATCGAAATCCCTCATATCATAATCGTAAAAGTACGAATCATGTTCCATCCAGTATGATGTTTGGTATTTCTGAAACTCAGATGATGTCATCAAGTACACATCGCCGATGAGGTTGGGCGTAGATGTAGCATTATTTGATAGAAGACTTACACAAAATGTTGTGCGATGTGTTGATGATAAGTTGATGCGAATTGCTCCGGCACTATCGTTTCCTACAACAGTTTGAATGAAGTGGTTCGAAGTTAATGTCTCAAGTGGTGCAGAGTAAGGATTTACGTACATCCAGCGTTCTTCGGGATTGATGCTGAGGTCAACATTTGTGGATTCTTCATTTGTTTCCATATCATCTTCGACAACAACAGCATCTCCTCTTCCATTGAATCCTCTTCCGTCGAAGAACAACTCGCCTTGATAATGGGGTACAAGGGCGTGTTTTGCAAAAGTTTCATTCCAGGAAGCAGGTTGAACATTCCCTTCGCATTCATGGTTCGATGCAGAGGCAACCGGAGATGAAATGATTGCAAATCCAAGTACTGATATGAAAAAATATGAGAGAGCAAATGCTTTCATTCTTTCACTACAGAATGAAATCAATACCCTTTCATTCCTCATTTTTCCCGCACCTTCACCTTCTGCGTAGAGGCCGAACATATCCACTATCTGAATTTCTACGTTCGTCTTTCGACAAGATTTTGGGAGCAGGCGGTGGTTTATGGTGATCCATTCCAAGCATTCCACCTTGATTTTCAACACGTTCTAAATCATTGTACGTTTCTGCAGCTTCTTTGGCTGCTTCTTCAATTTCTGATGGCTCTCGTAGCCACAAGTATCCAAGAATCAGTGCAACAATAATCAGACCCATGAATTTAGCAAATTCCGATCCTGCGTCTGCAAGCCAGGATTTCCATTCATCTGCACTAAATTCTGATAACGATGGCCGGCTTGATGGTTCAATAGTAACTTCAACTTCACTGTACATCGATGAACATGTTCCAAAACCATCGCATACTAAGACGAGGACAGTGTAGGTTCCGGGTTCTTCCCAGTTTGTGCTTGCCCTTGATACAGAACCTGCAAGTGGGGAAACAAAATCATCTTCGGGGTTGCCATTTGCATTTTCATCAACTTCGATATTGAAATCCCACAGGACTTCAAACTCCTGTGAAATACGTTCATCCCTGTCGACAATTGAACCATCTTCGATGTTCATGTCACGGTAAATGTCGCCTAAGTAGAGTGGACCATTTTCATTACTGATTTTCGCATACACAGCATTTGCAGTCTCGACGTAAACATCGTCTGGGAAGACAATTTCTTCAATCGTTGGAGGGTGTGCTACGATAATTGAAAATGTTGCTCTGCTCACATCGCCAGTACCAAAACTATCACGAACAGTTAATGTTGCTTCGTAAATTCCTGGAAGAATGTATGCGTGGTATGGCATTGGGCTGTGGTCAACAGGTGTTGCATCACCAAAATCCCAAGAGTACTCAACTATACCGTTCCATTCTTCAGTGTTTGAAATGAGTGGAGAGAATTTTCCTTCATACATTCGATCGGCATCTCTTGTACCATATGAATCGAAATACAACATGTTGTTCGGTGAGGTATAGATTCGATTTTCATCATCGAACGTGTGGGTAAAGTAATCGATTTGTGTTGTGTTGGTAAACGACGTCGAACTGGTGACTTGTTCTTCATCAATCCACGCATCGAGGATTTTGACTGAAATGATTGGCTTTGGATTTTCGACATGGAGGGTCACTATTCGAGGGAAACTTTGTTCATTGTCTGCATCGGTTACGATGAGAGTAACTGTGTGTGTGCCAGGGGTAGAAAATGAGTGAGTGACTTGAGGTCGATCGTATGTTGACCCATCGGAAAAGGTCCAGTTGAATGTAATATCTGAAGAATCACCGATTTGACCGTCGGGGTCCATACTTAATCGACCATCGAATGTGTATGCAGTGTCGATTTTTGCATCTTCAGAGCGGAAATCAACAGGAACTGAACCTGAAGTCGTAGAAGTTCGTACCGAAAATTGAGCTATTGGTTGCTGGTTATACACGTTGACATACAACTGTGCGGTAACTTGACTACCGTCATCGTCTGTAACTTGTAGTGTGACTGATTTTTGTCCAGGGGTATCCCATGACACATAGGGATTTGGATCAATCGAAGTGGTCATGATGAAATCGTCAGCACGAGAAGGGGCTTTGCTCCCTAAATAGACTCCATCTTCGAATGTCCAAAGGTACGAGACAATTTCACCATCATCATCAACAAAGATGTTTGGCATCTGAAGAGGAATATACGTGGATGTCGAGAGTTGTTCGGAGTAGATTTGAATCGGCAGTCGGTTGTTAATGGTAACTTCAATTTCTTTCGTTCCTGTATTCATTCCATCGGAGACTGAAAGTGTGAGCGTGAAGGTTTCGTTTTCAGCTTGTATGTCTCCCCATTCATGTTGTTGAAGATACGCACCAATGCCTGAGTCAACTGTCCCATCACCCCAGTCCCATTCAAAGTAAAGATTCTCGATTGGCACATTGTCGACAGAGCGTCCGGCAGAGAAGAGGATTCTTTGATTTGTCATGAGTGAAATAGATTCGTCGATAACGACATTGTTGACTGAAATAATAGGTAACGGGTCCGAGTCATCAGTAACATTGAGTTGTTCAACATCGACATCAGACCATGTTCCGCCCTGATCTTGAACTCGAAGTGTTGCATTGTATTGTCCAATATCCTTGTACGAACGTAACGGTGATTTCAAATTCGAGGTTTGATTGTCTCCAAAGTTCCAGTAGTATGCTGTGGGCTGGTCTCGATACGGTAATGTGTTGTTTTCGTTAGACAACCCCCATGCATCGAATCCTGAACCTATAAACTGGATATTTTCCCAAGTTTGGACATCGCTTTGAGAAAGTGAGCCGTTGGCAGTTGGAGCCATATTACCAAGCGATGTAGGCGACGTGGTTACGGTATCTACTTGAGTGCCGATAACGTCGGTCATTGAGAAATCAAT
Organism: uncultured Candidatus Poseidoniales archaeon; assembly: GCA_964613395.1. GTDB lineage: Archaea > Thermoplasmatota > Poseidoniia > Poseidoniales > Poseidoniaceae > Poseidonia. Next base: position 201,946 of record CAZTGO010000002.1, read on the forward strand.
TCGATACTGGTTGTCTTTTGGTGCTGTGAAATACACCGTGTTAGAAACAGGTGAGCCACCACCTGCTTGGACTCTGCGGGTCAATGTGTCAACGACAGTTCCATTGTTGTCCCGCACATTAAACTCAACATCAAGGTCTTCAAAGAACGCATTTGAGAGAATGTCGTATCCAATTTCCATGGTGTCGCCAGTACCGTCTCCATCACGGTCAGCAACCTCTGTTGTGTTTACGCTTAGGGTCGCTGGGGATGTGATTCGTGCTGCTTCGATGTCAACTGTACCCTGGGGGTAACTTGGCCCGCAAGATGTGTAATCGCAGTCTGCGACTGTGCTAGCGTACCAAGTAATGACCCATACTTCGTCGGTCAGATTCCCGAAACCTGGTATAAGGGCTGTGGCAACATTGTTGTTAAAATTGAGATCGGTCACGCTCCACAATCCATCAGTTGTGGCTTTTGTGACAACGACGCCATCGAAATTACTCACAGATGCTGTTGCTCGAATGGTCAGTGGTGCAGGTGATGCACTACCTGGGGTGAATTTGAACGAGCGAATGCCCCATCCTTCAACTGAATTACCGGTCGAGGACCACGGTGTCGTCCAATCGCTGTTTATCTCAGTTGGTTGTGCCCTACAAAACGCACCAGAAGAACAAACTGGATTGAGATTGAGATTTGGGAATCCATAGATGCCTTGGTCTGAGTCAAGTGTGACAGCTATTGAAAAGTTAGCAAATGCTTCACCCATAGTTCTCCCGAGCATGCCAACTTGTCCGGCAAGAGGAGATAACAGAAGATTTCGTACACCTGCACCACCTGTGGCAGGGTCTTGAACGAGTTGACGAACTGCAGGTCCTCCGCCGAGGTGGTCTTGCAGGTACATGGTAAAAAGGTAACCAGCACCATAGTCTGCGAACCGTTGATTCCACCATCGCACAGAAAGTTCAGGGGCGGCGGTCCACTGATTGACGTGGCTTACTAAGGTTGAATCGACACCGAAGCAGAGGTAAATGGCAACATCAGCATTACCTTCATCCAACCACAAATTTTCATATGGGTCGAGTGCGTTGTGAAGCAGATGCTCTAATTCGTGAGCAAGAATCGATTTCCCCCAACTTAGTGTTATGTCGGCAAAATCAACAAAGATAGCTTCTCTTGAGCTAGCGAATGAAGGTGCAAAGTAGCCTCCTGTGTTGTACGCTCCGTCAATGGCATAGATGACAATTTGAATTTGGCAATTGTTGTCAACATCCGGTGGAGCAAGCCCTCGGCCATCTTGGTAATCCTTTCCGTAATAGGTTGTCATCGTTGGGTAAATTGTGTTGTCCCAAGTGCTCGCCAAGTTGTTCAATACGGTTGAGGACAATGTCCGGCCACTTTCGACGATGAATGCTACGGATTGAGTCGTCTTTGCTACGTATGCACTGATTTGTCCTCCCGCTGTGTTGACATTTAGCGTGTCTCCAACGACATGTTGAGAACATGCTCGTGCAGAAGAACGTCCCGATGTTTGGGGATCAATCACCATGTCTTCTACTCCAGGCCGACCAGCATCAATCCAGGCCTGTCTCATGAATTGAGTTGCAGATACGACTGGTTGTTCTTCGTCAATAAAGAGGTATTGTGAGCCTGTCGATGGGTCGAAATCATTCAAATCACCGAGAATTGTTCCAATTGGAGCATCATATTCAGGTCGAATATCGTCGCTATCTGCTGAAGCAGGTACAATTGGGAGGAAAATTGAACATGCGAAAAGTAGAATGATGAATAAAGCCTTTTTGGAGCGAAAATCATACATTCTGTCACCTCAACATATTGAGAGCATGCTCTCTTTTTTTACGACATGAAAGGAGGTATTTAAGTGTCCGTCATTAAAGCATCACCTGATGCAAGGCCGAATGTTGTCTGTTTGCTTCATTTTTCTTGTTGCTGTGTTGTATTCTCCATTGGCTACGGTGGGCAACTCAAAGCTTTATTATTCAGCACAAAATGAAGACTGCTCAATTCTAAATGAATTGGATTTCAACGGAACACGCGCTTATTCTGATATCGAATGGCAAATTTCCCTCGGCCCGAGATTGCCCGAAAGCATCGCATCACTAAACTTCAGAGAAAATCTTTCGAGCATGCTTCTTGATCTTGGGTTTGAAGTTCAACTCAACGAGCATCAACATCAAAATTATAACTTTACAAACGTTCAAGCAAGATATTCTCCATTAACAAACAATTCAAGTGAACTACCTCGAGTTGTGTTATCTGCCCATTATGATTCGAGGAATCATGCTGACCGTGATGCGAATGTAAGTTACCATTCACAACCAATCGATGGTGCCAATGATGGCGGAAGTGGCACTGCGGTTCTCATGGAAATTGCAAGATTAATTCCAATGCTTGACTTACAATACACGATTGAACTTTTATGGACTGATGCAGAAGACCAAGATTCTAATTTTACTCTTGGAGCAAAAGCATGGGCTGAGAATTTAACCCGAGAAGAAATTGAATCAATTGATTCGTTTATTCTGCTTGATATGGTGGGTGACAGGGATCTAAGACTCCAAAAAATCAGTCCAGGCAATGATTCACTCTACACTCAGATATCATCAATTGCACACATACTCGGGTATGCGAATGCTTCCACCTGCCAGACTGATTTTCCCTTAGGGATTTTGGATTACTCCAACACATCCTTTGTATTTGATGACCATGTTCATCCCCATCAACTCGGTATTCCTTCAATCGACATCATGGACCCTGTGTACGGAAATGAAACGACCAACGGTTTCGGATCTTTGTGGCACACGATGAATGACACAATTGACAATGTTTCACCTGAATCCCTGCTAGCTGTAGGTAGAATTGTAGAATATGGTCTACTTAATGACATGTTCATTGATTTCTACACGCCAAATAAAACGATAAATGAGGTTGAGAGCAATTCGAGCCAAATCGAACAAAATACAACAACTTCGGGTCATTCTTCGTCAAGTGTATATCAAATGACATTGCTCATTTCCGTGCCAATATTGTGTTTTATCGCTATAATATACAGAAGATCAACATCTCGTGCGCGGTAAGTAATGCAAGGTCTCATATCCGCGTATGCAGTGGATTAGGTAGGTGAGGTAATGGATATTGACCGAGAGCAGCGTAAACAAGCTCTCCGAGAACGTGTCAAAAAACAACTCCAACAAGATAATTCGGAGAATGAAATTGTGGTTTCTTCGGATGAACTCATCGTTCAGGACTCTCAAACGTTGAACCGTGCCGATCAAATCTATTCCTTCGTCAAAGAAGATTCAAACAGAGTTCAATCGGTTGCTTCAATGTGTATTTTGCTCGGAAGTATTCTCGGTGTCATTAGTGGGATTCTTATCTTTCAAGGGAATCCTGGCGATCTCTTGGCTTCTTCTTTCTTCTCTGAAACCGAAACCGTCGATGTAACTGGAGTTGTTTTGTTTGATGAAGATGGCGGAGGGCTTGTCGATGTTCTCATCGAACTTCAAAATGAAGATGGTGTCACAGTACAAACAACAACTTCGAACTCAGACGGTTATTACAGGTTTGAAAATGTAACAACAAGCACACACATTCTCGTATTTTCTAAAGAAAGTTATCAGTCTATTGAGCGTACATTTGACCCTGATGGAGGAACTTCTTTGCCAGCAACAATGAGCCAAGGCGATGGTATCCGTTCGGAAGATTTTCGAACCAACCAAGACGGCTGGAGTCTAGATTTAGCAGTAGGTCTATCTAGCATTATTGGAATCATCACGATCTCTTGTGGATTTATTGGTATTCAGGGTGCAGTTGAAGTTCGAAGGGCACGGCACTACAGACGTTGCCATTATCTGTCTGGAATCGGTTTATTCAGCCGAGGGCTCATCATATTCGGCCCTCTCCTCATCTTACTTGGTATGATTCTCATCACATTTATCCGAGAGGAATTTGAAGATCAAACAGGTGTGTGACCATGTACCTCATTTCTGTTGAGGGCGGTGATGGCTCTGGTAAAGGTGAAGCTGCACGAATTCTAACCGAATTATTGGCGGATTACCCCTTTTATGATGTGATTTCAACACATGAACCAAGACGTCAAAGCGAACTTGGAAAACTTGCCTTAGATGCCGTCAAACATGGAACGAAGACGCCGCTCGAGGAGGCTGGTTTGTTTGCTGCAGATCGATTAGATCATTCTCACACATTCATCTTACCCCACCTTGAGCAAGGTTCAGTTGTGGTGTCGGACCGAAATGTTCACTCATCACTCATCTACCAAGGCGTTGTAGGTGATTTGGGTATTCAACAGGTGGTCAAAATGAATGCTGCGGCTATGATACCAGATATCGTTTTTTGGATTGATTGCGATCCCGAAAAAGCGATGAAACGGATTCAAACAGGGACGTTGCGTATGACGAGCGGGAAACAAGAATATTTTGAAACCACTGAGATTCAAATTAAAATTCGAAATGGCTTTCACCAACTTCTCTCCGGTGAGATTCTTGTACCACCACCGTTCGATAAATGTCAAATTGTTGGCCCAATAGCAAACGAAGGCGGCCTTGATGATTTGAAATCAAAATTAAAGGAAGAATTGAGGCGGTTTTTCAACAAACGAATGGAACCGCTCAATGTTTCATCCGACGATGTTGATAGGGTGTTGTTATCGAGACTCGTCGAGTCTGTGCAAATGCAACGAAGATTACCAGGGGCACCAATGGAAAAAACAGAATTACATACAGATTGGTTGAATGGTAAATCTCCTTCTTGGTGGTTTGAGCATGCAGAAAGCCGATGGAATCCAGATTCTGCAAGAGAACATGATGTCCCTGCAACTCCATTTGCACACTCATGTTGGTCGGTGCTTGGTACGTTATCTCTGATGGGGGGCTCTTGTGAGATACCTCGGTTGTACTCCTCATTCGGACCATCGAGGATGGTCACAAAACGACATACGCAACGACTAGTGAAGTGGTTGGTTGAGGAAAAATGGATTCACAAACAGCAATCTCACACTCCTTTTGTTGATGCTCAAGTGTTCAAATTGCGCGACGATACCGTTGGTTTTTCTAGATTAACCCTTGCGATGTGGCCAGCAAGACATCTATTTTCATCCTGGAGAAGAGCAAATCCTTCGTCATCGTGGACTGATGCCTTTGATTCGATTTTTGGTTCCGACTCATCAAACATGAGTGCTGTACATCAACGAATTGTAGGTCAAATCTCAAAACGACTTGAAATTCTCACAAGTGGTCATACAGGGTGCCCTGTTCCAAGGAATTTAGAAGAAATGGTTGTTTGGTGGTCAGTCGAACCACCTTCACTCTGATTCCTCATTTGATGCTAATATGAATTTTACACCACCGGGTAAGTTGACGGAAGCGGCGTTTTCGAAAAATTGGGACCTTGCACAATACATGCCAATGAACAAAATGGCAATTCCGAAGCCAAACGGAATACCGGTGATTAATCGAAGTGGATTTGTTGACTCATACGATGTGAGGAGTTGATAAAATCCATCAAAAATGAGTGGCAGGCAAAGAAGTGTGCCCAGACCAAGCCATGCCATTGTTCTCTTGTTTTTTGTGTACGTAGATTCTAACCATTTGTCCGGTATGATTGAAAGGCACGTGTCACGAACAGTCCACCTGTTCACTCCTCGGAAATAGAATGCTACGCTTCCGAGAAAGAGACCAAAGAATATTCCAACATCCCTAGCACAAACAGGCATCTGATTTTCATTCACTTCCCAACTTCGTTCATGCTTTTGGTGGCAATTTAGGTCTCCAAAGCCGTAGATAAAGGCTGCAAAAAAATGCAGATCAGACCATGCAAATTCCTTGTGTTGGACGATGCCGTCATCACCATGGTCGTGAGGTCCAGTGTTCTCATTCCCTGCACTGCCCCATGATGATTCATCATCTGATACATAATCAAACATGTTGGCGTTTCCAGAGAGGTTGCTCACAGTCCCCTCATCCAACGAGAGCGGTGCAAGAAAAAAAGATACGAGGAGAATTCCAATAACGACAGATGACCAAAACGAGAACTTCGTCTCCCGCTCTCGATGGCCTAGCCCATTTTTCTCGCTCATGATGATATATGCATTGCGGAGTTTATTGAATTTAGCATGAAATCTAAAGGTCTTGTCGCCTTGGGCTGTTTGTGGATGAAATTCCTCTCAAACGTGTTGGAATCTCGACTGGCGTTCAAGCTGGTGCAGTCCTTGGGCTATATGTTGGATTTTCCGTAGCCGTAGTCTCAGCCTTAACCCGCCCAGATGATCTATTTCGTCATCTCAGATTGTTTTGCCTTTTTCCAATAGTTTTCGCCTTCACCCTTGGTCCAATGCTCGGGCTTCGAAAAATCCCCGACATTCCTTATGTCAATCCCCTCCATGAAGCTAGAGTAATCCTTGAAGAATACAATGAGGGACAAGGAAATTGGCGAACTGTTAGTCATGTTCAATCCGATGGACGAATGCTTCGAATCGATCTAAACAATTTGTCGAACATTCGTGGTGTGGTCAAAACTTCCTTGAAACTCTCGAATAAACATCCAATTCGATTTATCGTGGGGCGTGGTTCTAAAACAAGCCGAAATCCCGATTTACGAAACCATGTTTTGGGCTATATTGAGAAAGACATCCCCTCAACGAGAGTAAAGCGAACGACATCATCGATTGAAGTCATGCCACCGACTGTTCATTCTCAAGTCGAGAAATCAAATAAGATTGAAAAAATGGTTTTGTTAAGCTTACCAATTGTGATATTCCTCGCATGGTTGGAGTTACAATGAGTCTTGTGTCGAACAACACAATAAAAGGGATGAGGGCGACCACGAGTCATGGGAGACTATGTTGTCTGTATTTCTGGTGCCTCTGGGGCAATCTATGGTCTTCGCCTCGTTGAAATTCTCACAACGCAAGGCCATTCTGTTCGGCTGGTTGTTTCAGATTCAGGAAGGTTAACCCTTCAACACGAATGCAATACAACTCCAGAAGAGATTGCTAAGAATACCGGAGCATTCCTTGAACATGCAGATAACGTTGCAGCAAAATCGGCATCAGGCTCCGCTAAAATAGATGCAGTCATCATATGTCCTTGCTCGGGTACGACTATCGGAAAATTGGCAGCGGGCATAAGTGACAATCTCATTACACGCTCTGCAATCGTCGCAATGAAGGAACGTAGGAAACTCATCATCGTTCCTCGCGAAGCCCCTTATGCCACCGTGCACCTTGAAAATATGGCAAAAATATCCTCATGGGACACTATCATCATTCCAGCGTCCCCAGGGTTCTATCATCATCCGACTACAATTGATGACCTCATCGATTTCATCGTCGCAAGGATTCTCGACCACCTTGGCCTTGATATCGACTTGTCGGAACGATGGACTGGAGAAGAAATCTGATACATCTATTTCTTCCTATCTGGTTGTTTTTATTCTCGAAACAAAACCATGCATTTCATGAACGATGATGAAATGGAATAAACCGAGGCGGTTGATATGTCCGGAGGTTACTCACCGTTTACTCTGCACGAATTGCGGGAGGAGGCAAAGAAACGTAGCCTTCCTGTATCGGGCACGAAAGCTCAATTGATTGAACGATTGGTCGAAAATGATGTGGCTTCATCGAATGCCAATGAAATGATTGATTCACAATCAAAATTTATTGAGATTAAGCAGCGATTAAGGGAACCTGCTTTAGGCCCAATATCTCTCGGAGGAGTGATTGCTTTTGGGATAGCAATCATGCTCGTGAGTACCGTTCTTATCGTTCGTCCAGCGTGGTTAGGTTTTGGAGAAGATTATAATTACGAACTCATCGATTACGACCAAAATATTGCACGACAATTTGCAGAAAATCTTGTGTCTTACGGCCATGGCGATTGGGAGGGTAGAATGAGTGGCACCTCTGAAGAACGAAATGTCTCTGAATATATTCTTTCAGAATTTGAATCCATGGGCATGAAAGGAACATTGCACTCGTTTGAAGTGCCTATGCACCATGTTAATTCAGAACCAAGTTTCCGCGTCTGCTTGCGAGGATTCAATGTCAACCCATGCGATGGATTTTTGGCTGTTGGTTCAGATGTTACTTCATTTCAACACCGAGTTGATTATGTCATTCAAGGATTTTCAGGCCAATCAGAATACACATTCAATCAAGATGTTCAAGTCACAGACTTAGGTAACGGAAGTGATGACAGCCTCTGGAGTCAAGCAACTGGCACCATTGGATACGTTCGAAGCGGAGGGACAATCACTGGAAACACGGATATGTATGTGAAAGCGGTTGAAAACGACCTTGCCGGGCTCATCAGAGTCAACAAGGATTACAATTGTGGAAAAATCGAAGGCACTGATTGCGTACCAATCTTCAAAGGATCCTCTATAGACGCAATAACAGAAGCAAATGGAGGCTCTGTCCCAACCGATATCCCATTTATTGCAATGTCGAGGGATGCGGGTGAAATGTTTGAGAGTCTCATTTTCAACGGAAGCGGCAATGCGGTTGTCGAATTTCTTTTCGATGTAACAAATGATCAGCAACGAACAATCTACGTCCCATGCGGTGAAATCGAAGGTAAAACCAGCGAGGTTGTCATTGCGGGCGGACACCATGACACCGTCTACCATGGGCAAGGTGCCATCGATGACACATCTGGAACTGCAAGCGTGCTAGAAATGGCTCGTCAAATCAGTTCAATTGTTAATCAAACCGGAATGCCAGACAGGACAATCCGATTTTGCACATGGGGTGGTGAAGAAGAAGGACTTTACGGCAGCAGGGCCTATGTCGATAAATTCAAGGCCGAACTCAAAGATGATTTGCGATTGTATGTGAACTTGGACATGAATCACGTTGACGCAGATTTTGAAAATCGAGGCAATTCGCTTCGATTATTTACAAACAATGCTGATGATTATGACCACATCGTGCGAATAACGAAGTTATACAAAGAGGAGCGTTCTAATGTCGCAACAAAATATGAAATTGATACATTGCTGTTACAAGGTCAGAAAGGAGAGCAAAATGGAATGCCATACAACTCAGACCACGGTCCGTTTGTGTATGATATATCCGAATCGTACCGTGGAAGAGCAGTTGTCTGCTACGGAAGTGGCAGTTGGGAATACCATACCTATCTCGATACGCTTGACAGATTTAACGAAGAATCACTTGGTGTTTCAGTTACGATATACGGCACATACATGCGGTATCTTGCATACAATCCAGATATGTGATGTTGAAGGAGATGATTGACATGGTAAAACCGAGTGCATGGGCATCACACATTCTTGTTGAATCAAAATCCGAGGCGATTCAATTAAAGCAAAAAATTAGCAAATTGAAAGATTTTCAGAAGGCTGCTCGAAAGAAAAGTACTTGTCCATCTCGTCAAAAAGGTGGTGATTTAGGATGGTTTCGACAAGGACAAATGGTGCCAGAATTCGATGTTGCAGTGTGGGAAACTCCTCTCCAACAGACTTCGGATCCAGTAAAAACAAAATTTGGATATCACCTAATCTGGGTTCATGAACGTGAAGAAAAGTAGGTGCTTTGATGAAGTTCACAGTCGGCCTTGATGCGTATGAAGTATGTGCAATCCATGGGTATTATGACGAAGAACATGTAGAACCTCAACCGTTTGTCGTTTCATTAAAAGTTGAATTCTGCTCAGATAATGGTGTGCATGACCTCGAACAGACAACCGATTATGGAGAATTACAACGGGTCGTCGACCATGTGTTTCTCGAAAGTCAACAACCGATACGTCTTCTTGAAGTTCTAGGTTGGTCCATTATTGAAGAATTAAAACAAACGGGAAATATACAACTCATCTGGATACGAATTGAAAAGCCAAATGCTCCTTTGCCACACCCAGGTGGCCTACCATACATTGAGATGAAATGGGAAAAGGAAAACCAAACTTAAGAGGATAAAGCAGATGCTCCATTCATGACCGGAGAATACACCGAGGTGTTTGTTCCAAGTCTCATTTCAAATCAAGATGAATCAAATGCACTGGGATGTTTTTCTTCAGAGGAATTGGCCTGGGATGTTCTAAAAACTCATTTGAGAAGTGACCTCCAAGAACAGTATAGCTCAGCGAGCATAGTGAAATGGATCCTTGATGTTCCCGGTGAAGAAGGATTTGAAATCCAAACAAGTCTAAACTGCAGAGAATGTCCAGCATGCCGAAGAAGGACATTTTGGATTGATTTTGACTCATCAAAAGGTCAATGTCACCAAGTTGCATGTTTAGCATGGATTGAAGAAAAATCAGAGGAAGAAGTTCATTATGGTTGGCCTCCCGTTCAATTTTCAGGTCAAACAGAAACGTTATCAGATGCAATGAAAATGTTGCATGAAAAAGCGAGTGAGGCAGACGCAGCAGGTATGTGAACTTGTTTTTTGTTAACCAATAACCTGCATTCCCAAGGCAAATAGGTAAGGTAAAGCAAACAATCCGAAAAAGACAAACATTGCGATTCTGACGACCCTTTGATTTTTCTCATCTTTTTCATGTTTTTCAATACAGTCTTGATTTTTACAAACTCGTAATTCAACATTCACAGGAATGGGCTCATGGCAGATCCTGCAGTGCTTGTGTGCAGGTATTTTTTGGGTTGAACTCACAATGTTCTTTCCGGTTTTCTTGACAATATTTTTTATTTTTTCAGCATCAACCACATGCTCACCTCATGGTAGGATGGTCGTTCCGTCAAAATGCTCGTTCTTAGTTGCTGCTCCAATGAGATCGGGTTGTCGTCCATCGAGAACAAGAATTTTCAATCGGCCTTCAATTGCCTTTTTGATAGCAACTGGGTCAACGACTGCAGAAGCACCGGGTTCAAGTCGCTCTCCAGTCAATTCCAAGAGTTCGTGAAGGGAAAGAGATGTGATTGGACTTGCATCTTGGTGTACACGTGGGTCCTTTGAGTATACATGTGAAACATTCGTTGCGATAATACAATGTTCAGCCCCTGTTTTACAAGCGACATTTACCGCTACAGTATCGGTTGTTTGTCCAGGCACTGTGCCCCCCATCAAAACCATCGAATGATTCGAAATCATATCATTCACTTGGTCGGAAGTTGTAGGAATTTCTGCTGAAACATCGAATGAATTTGCTGCAAAAATTTGTTGCAACATCGTTGCATTCAATCGAGTAGCAGCAATTCCTATTGTGTCGAGTCGATCAGGTGATGTGACAAACTGTTTTGCGATTGAAATGTGTTCTCTCGCAGGAGCACCTCCGCCAACGACTAAAATAAATTTCATACCTGAAGAAATTCCATGTTTCAAGAGTATCATTATTTTTTCAATCCAATCATGGCGGTCGTGTTCGGAGTCGGGCCGTAAGAGGCTGCCTCCTAACGCAATCACCTGAACTTCACCCATGTTCTCTCATAGGCCGTTCACTTCTTCATCATTTCCATGTTGACATAGCCCTGATTACCACTTGTTATAGGGGAGGATTCAAGAGATTAGGCTTAGCCCAATAGAACGGGGGCTCACATGTCGGAGGAAGCATCACTATCCGCTCGACGGTTAAAATTGAAACTTGCCCTCGAAGACCTGCGTGAAATGAAGGGTTTCGGAACTGAACTCGTCACTCTCATCATACCTCCAGACCGACAAATTCATGATGCTAGAACAATGCTTCAGAATGAACATGGTCAAGCAGCAAACATCAAGTCAAAGGGGACGAGAAAAAATGTTCAAGGTGCTATTGAATCAGCCATTTCCACACTTTCGCGTTACAAAACGCCTGGTGAAAACGGTATTGCCATTTTTGTAGGTTCTATTATTGTAGGAAACAATAAGACGAGAATGGTGAACGTCGTTGTAGAAGACCCACCTCAAGAATTAATCTCATTCCGATATCGTTGTGATTCAACATTTGAATTGACGCAACTTGAAGAGATGCTCGTTGATAAGAAATCATACGCCCTATTCGTGATCGACCGCTCTGAAGCAGCATATGGTGTTGCCACTGGAAAACGAATTCATGTGCAGGAACATCTAACGTCAAACATCATGGGAAAACACCGGCAAGGTGGTCAATCAGCACAACGATTTGAACGTTTGATTGAAGAAGCAGCCCATAATTTCTTCAAGCGTGCAACTGAACATGCATCTGATTATTGGCTTCCACATCTAGAAAACATACAGGCAGTAATCATTGGCGGGCCGGGTGCAACAAAAGATTTCGTTGTCAAGAATGACTATTTTCACCATGAAATTGCGAAGAAGATTGCAAAAACAACATTCGACGTTGGTTATTCCAACGAATCTGGTATCCGTGAACTGGTCGATAACGCAGGTTCACTGATGGGGGAGATTGAATTGGATGCCGAGCGACAACTTATGAATCAATTTCTCGCTGAATTATCTAGGGCTCATCCAAAGGCAACCTATGGTGAAATGATGGTCCGTGATGCATTAGAGCAAGGTGCTGTTGATCGCCTCTTGGTATCAGAGGGCCTTCGAAAAAGCCGAATTCATCTTAAATGTGGTCAATGTTCAACCGAATGGAATGTAACGCTTGGACGAACTGAAGAGTTACCCAATTGTAATGCATGCAAAAGTTCGGACGTCGAGGAGGTGCATTCAGAATCACTGATTGATGAGTTTACCACTCTTTCGGCAAAAGGCAACAGTTCAATTTCATTCATTTCAAGCGACACAGAGGAGGGTTCTCAACTGTTGCAAGGATTTGGCGGCATGGCTGCATTACTTCGATATGCCTTGATGTGAGGGGAGAAGATGGAACGGCTCAAGCATGTCATTATCGAACATCTTCGTTCACAGTTTGAGGACATGAATCTTGAAGAGGAACATTGGGCACAACATCTTCAACAATCAAGAGAGGTGAGTCAAGGCGATGTTTCACTTCCATGTTTCCCATTGGCCAAGCAATTGAAGAAAAGCCCAATCGAAATTGCGGAATCAATAGCAAATACTTTTCCAAGCCTACCTGAGATTCATGAGTGTAATGCAGTGAATGGATATGTGAATTTTCGTGCATCAAATGAATGGATGTTTCAACAACTCGATGAATGCACAAATCCTCCTTTGGAACACAAACATATTCTCATTGAACATACGTCCGCCAACCCAAATGGGCCGTTTCATGTTGGACGTGCTCGAAATGCAATTTTAGGTGATACGCTTGTCCGCCTTCATCGTTTAGCAGGTCATGAAGTGACCGCGGAGTATTATGTTGATGATATGGGCAAACAGGTTGCTGTGTTGGCGTGGGCATTAGAAAATTTGAGCAAAGAACGCGTTGATTCACTTTTGAGTGATAGAGGCGAAGAATCTGATATGTGGGAAGGAAAATCTGATCACCAATCAGTTCGTTGGTATCAAGCCGCTCAACTTCTTCGACAATCATCAGAGAATAAGGACGAGATCGAGCAAGCAATTGCAAAAATGGTTCACGCAAGTGAACATGGGGACGAGGGCGTTTTGGCTCAATTTGAAGATGCATATCAGCCGGTGCTCGATGGGATGTTAGAAACGCTTCAACGGTTAGGGATTTCATTTGACCGCTTTACTAAAGAATCAACCTTCGTCATTAATGGCGATGTCGCCAACCTCATCAATCGTTTGAAGCAGTCAGAATTACACTCAGAGGCAGAGAATGGTGCATACTTCCTTGATTTAGAACCGCGAGGTTTGAAAGGTAAAACAGAATTTTTCTATTGCAGAGGCGATGGTTCTTCGCTGTATGCAACAAGGGATATCGCATATCATCTTTGGAAATGGGAGCAAAGTAATCATTTGGTTAACATTCTAGGTGAAGACCATAAATTACAAGCAAAGCAAGTTGGTTTGACATTGGAAGAGATCGAATCGAAATCTCCCGAAATTGTTTTTTATTCATTCATCAAATTACCCGAAGGAAAAATGTCAACAAGAAAAGGCAATGTCGTTTTCATGGATGATCTTCTTGAGGAGGCTCATGCCCACGCAGCTCATGTTGTCAAAGAATTACGACCTGATTACACTGAGGATGAGGTGGCGAAAATTGCAGAAGCCGTAGGTACTTCGGCAGTCCGCTTTAACATCATAAAAGTGAGTCCAGAAAAAGGTTTTACCTTCAAGTGGGAAGACGCCCTCGCATTTGAAGCGGGTTCTGCTCCATTTGTGATGTATGCACATACCCGTGCATGTTCGATTGAACAGAAAGTTAAAACTGAAACAGGTCTAAGTCAAATAGAGATTACAAATTGGAACGACGTACCAGAGGGTTGTGAAATATTGCTTCGAAACCTTCTCTTGTTTCAAGACCAATTGAAATCAGCAGTCAACGAAAACCGCCCACATATTTTTGCAACATATATGTTACAACTTGCTACTGCATATCATGCATTTTACCGTGATTGTCATATCATCGATGGTTCAAATCTACAACTCTCATATCTCAAGATTTCAGAGGTTGCAAAACTTGCTCTGAATAAAGGCCTTACAGGCCTTGGTATCGTACCACTTGAATCAATGTGAGTTATTCTCTATGCCAACCATCTGGAAGTTGTAGCGGATCGGCAGCCCATTTTTGTTGAACAAGACGGATGAGTTCAAGTCGCATTGCGTCAAGTCCAACATTTTCGATAGCGGACATTGTTACAGTTTTTTCATCATCGAAAAGAAGAGGAAGTTCCGGAGTGCCTTTTGACCCATCGTTCCTCCACTCTTCTTCCGCATCTTTGACATGCTGCCATTCAGAAGGGCGTGGATTCAATAAATCTGCTTTGGATGTCACCACGATTGTTGGTGTATCGCCTAAGAGTTCCTTCACGTCCTCCAGCAAATGCAATTGTTCTTGTAAACCAGTGCCACAATGCTCACTTTTATCGATGATGAACAAAACCAACGAGCCAATATTTTCCAATGCCGCAATGGCTTGCATCTCAATATCGTTACGTTGAATCATTGGACGGTCAAGCAGGCCCGGTGTATCGACCATTTGATATGGTAGTCTTCGATGGGTGAAATGCCCTACGTGAATTTGTTTCGTTGTGAATGGATAATGATTCACTTCCATGGTTCCTGTCGAAAGTGCGGAAATAAATGCAGATTTACCTACATTGGGTGCTCCACAAACGACAATAACCGGCAAACTCTGATCGACAGTTGGTAATTTTTTGAGTGTCTCCCTGGCTTCATTCAACCAAAGTAACGATTTACTCACCTGGCCCACGAGGGACGAGATTCGACCGTAAGCTTCCTTCCTCGCCTCATGCATGAGTTCCGTTCTTGCTGTTCGAGTTATTTTCTTTGCATTTTGTGAACTCACCTTCATGATTTGATTTGCAGCCCATTGAAGATTTGAGAGGTGGTGGCGATATTCATCACATCCGACACAGGCATCGATGAGTGCAAAGTCAAACTGAGGTGTTTGGTCGAGGGATGGCCAAGAATTGACTGTATCCAATAACTGAGTAGAAATAACATCCGCTGACGTTTGCACCATACGAGTTAATTGCTTTCTGACTCGGAAGATCCTATCCTGGTCTTCGACCCTATCCGCTGCTTTTTTGGCACGGGAGAATCCTTTGTCAAGGATTTCATCCTCAAGCAAAACGGTTGGCAGCGATTTCCATGATACCTTCATCCGTCTGCCTCATTCGCTTCGAAATCCTCCGTGTTCATGAACTGATGGGGTCATTTTTCCTTGAATGAGGTGCAATAGAGAGGTTGAAAAACGGTCGCAAAGTGTAAGAAACATGGCCAAGAAAAAGTCCGACTTTCAATTACCTAACTGGGCTGTCCCAATTTGGGAAAGTATGGGTTCACCAAATCTCTCAGATGTTCAAGCGACATTACATGGTGATTTGTTGGAGCGAAGGCATGGATTAAGGAAAGATGACATTGTGGAAATCCTTCTTGATGCACGAGCATTCACTGACGGTGCTGACCTCATGTTGCGAGGAGTACTCGTCTCGACTGGAAAAGGGAGTCTGGAAGTGTTGTGTGAGGACGGAACGCGTCAATTCATTTCTCGAGATGTGATCGTAAAAATCACACTCATTGCCCACACCCGACCCGCATACATCGACGACAAAGAATTACTTTCTTTCGAACGGGAAGACATGAAGCGTCGGTCTAAACTTCATGAGAAAGTCGAAAAAGAGAGCGCGGGCGATACGGACTCGCATCTATGGGGATGAGCCATTGGATGTTCCCTCGCCGTGGCGAGTTCTAGATGAAAAATTAATTTGTAATTTTAAATTTCCCAATTTCGACACCGCAAAAAAATTCGTTGACGAAGTGTCCATCCTTGCCGAGATTCAAAATCATCATCCAGACATCAAATTCGGTTGGGGGTATGTGTCGCTTGAGCTGTTTTCACACGATGAAAACAAGATAACATCACGTGATATCTCCTTGGCTCAACGAATTTCAGAAATCGAACGGAGAGTTTGAGATGGATGCAAAAAATCGAGAGACGCCTGGCTACACTCGCCATCTTTTCATTTGTGGTCATGAACGGCAAGAAGGGTCTGCTCGTCCACATTGCCAAGGTCGTGGAAGTATGGAACTTCTTTCTCAATTGAAGATGCTAACTAGGGAAGCTGGCTTGAAGAATATTCGAGTTCAAAAATCAGGTTGTTTGGATTATTGTGAACAAGGAATTAGTTGTGTTGTATACCCTGAAGGAACATGGTATTCTCTAAAGGATGATGCGCATTTAAGCGACCTTGTTGAGCATCTACGAAGCGGTACGATTGCTGACAAATTAATCATGCAAATTGACGATTAGAACGATTATCAAAGTTTTACAGGCCGTGTTGCACCACATGCTTGACATTTGAGCAACGTCGTACGGTCTTCTTTGATGAAGTGAGTATCGGGTGCTGAACATTGATTGCACTTGATGTACGTGTTGACATAACTGACAATTGCTGATTTGATTCTTTTTGGAGGAATCCGTCCTTTGAACCTGGCTCTTGGCCCATCACGAGATCCGGAGGTACCCAAGTCATTGAGAAGATATTGGTAGACGTGATTATCGTCCCTTTCCATCATGGATACAACTTCATTGAAATTTCGAAAAATCGTGTTTGCACCTTCAATGAGAATTTGAGGTGCAGGTAACTGCCAACGGGAACGATTTGAGATTTCTTCAGGAATATTCTCTCTCGCTTTATCGAGCAACGCCTCATAATCGAAATCGCCCATGTGGCATCGTCAAAGTTCCAGTTCTTCAAATGTTGCAATGTCGAATTGTGGGAAGAGTTGAAGTATCAACTTCTCACCCCGAGCAATGAGTAAGATGGTGCTAAGTATTGAAGAACTCAAAGCCATGGCGTTAAATTTGAGAAAAGAAGGGTTGAACCCTCAGCAAATTGCTGATGAAATGTCACTTTCTCAAGACACAATAGCATGGCTACTCACCGACGCGAACGAGGTCGACCGCCCATCTGACGTGCGTATTGGCTGGAGGACCATTGGGGTTCGGCCAGAGCGAATCTCTGCGATAGGAGATATCATGGCTGATGTGGTTATCGAAGAACTGGGTGAAGCTGCGGATACAATCGTTGGTATATCGATTAATGGTATCACATTTGCATATGAGGTTGCAAGGAGTCTAGGCGTCGAGATGACAGTCTATAGAACAACGGACGAAGGCACTGGGCACGGTTCTCTATCAAATAAATACGGTCAAGTGTCAGGCAAATCGGTCGTCATTATCGATGACGTGCTCTCTTCTGGCGTGACCATGTCAAAAACGATTGAATCAATTCGCGAAAAAGGTGGAGAGGTCTTACTGGCTGTCGTACTCGTGAATAAAACCACGAGAAATGAAATTGATGATGTCCCTCTACGTGGAATTATTCGTGCCGTTTCTGTCTAGGTGGTTCTTATGCACTGGGCTGATGTTGCAGCATCAAGATTAGCCGAGCGAGGCAACAAGCACATCATAGCAGCCGGTATTACTCCGAGTGGAGAATTTCATATCGGCCATATTCGTGAGATTCTTACTGGAGAGATCATATCAAGAGCATGTCATCATCTAGGCCTTGAAGTCGATTTTATTTTCATCGTGGATTCAGCAGACCCGCTTCGCAAAGTCTACCCATTTTTACACGAAGATTATTCAAATTACATCGGACACCAAATTGGGAACATCCCTCCACCAGACCACAATGGCCGTCCAGACCACGAAGCATTTTCAAACGGATTGACATATGCCCAATTTTTCCTTGAGCCATTCCTCGAGGCACTTGCAGAGATAGGTGTTCGGCCAAGAATTGTGGATAATCTTGAAATGTACCGTATGGGAAAATTCGAGCCATTCGCAAAAATGGCATGCGAGAATATTGACGTTGTACGAGAAATTATCGAGAGGGTGTCAGGTCGAGAACTTCCTGATGACTGGTTCCCTTGGACTCCACTCGATACGAACGGAAAACTTGGAGATGTGAGCATTACAGATTATCAGCATCCAATTGTCACTTTTGTCCAAAACGATGGAGTTGTTGGCACATCAGATATTTCTAAAGGAGAAGGAAAATTACCATGGAGAATTGATTGGCCTGCACGATGGTCATTCAACGAAATAACGATGGAGCCATTCGGTAAAGATCACGGGACCTCTGGCGGATCATACGATACAGGGAAGGAATTATCAGCATTTTTTGGGTACCAAGCCCCTGAACCTTTGACATATGAATGGATTAGCCTCAAAGGACAGGGTGCAATGTCTTCATCGGTTGGTAACACAATTGGCCCCATGGAAGCCCTTCGCCTCGTTCCTCCGGAAATATTGCGTCTACTCGTCACAAAAACCAAACCAAACAAGGCAATCGAATTTGATACAGGCATGGGGCTTGTCACCATCGCGGATGAATATGAACGTCTTGCATCGCGAGATTTTGAGCAAGAACTTGCCCAGGATAATTTGAGCCGTCGACAAAAAGTTCAGGTAGAAGATGCTCAAGCTGCACTGCGTTATTCAGTGGTTGCTCACGGCGAGGAGGCTGTCTCTGAATCAGTTTCATTTCGTCATCTCGCTATGTTAGCCCAAATCCGTACAGTAGACGATGATGTCTTTGCTTTACTTCAGGAATCCGGTATGATCGAAAACGTCTCAGATTCACTCAAGGAGAGACTTCACCGGATGAGATACTGGACATCTTCACAACATTTCCCAGAAGAAATGAAAATACAATTACAGTCGACTCTTAGTCATGACTTTATTGCATCAAGAACGGATGAGGACAAACGAATTTATTCAGAAATGAAAGTATTATTCCAGGATGTCCTTTGGAAGTCTGATGAACTTCAATCGATTTTTGGTCAAGTTTCAAATGCTTCGGGATTGCCGATTAGGAACGTGTATAAGGCGTCATACTTGCTTTTTTTAGGCTCTGAAAAAGGCCCAAGGCTTGCACCAATTTTAGAAGCTTGGAATAGAGAGAGCGTTCTTGCCCTTCTTGAACAAGCCCTCAGATGAACTTGATGTAGAGATTCTATCATTGGTTACGCCTTGAATGAATTTTTTTTCGGAAATGATTGAAAAACCGTTGAGGTTATTGGGACTCATGGCGGGGGTCTATTGTCCAACCTGTGAGTCAAAAGTAGAGGTAATTGCAACCTATTGTCTCACATGCGGTCATGATTTGAACCGCCAGGGCCCCATCACTTCGACAGGTCATGATCTAAATCAACTCAAAGAAGCAATTCGAATGAGAGACGATTTGTCAATGGCTGAAAAATTTGATATGATTGGCCAGATTGAAAACGGAGCAAACCCGATTGAGTTAGGAATTGCAGCAGCAGCTGACGATGACGGTGGAGCTGGACTGGATGAGGCTTTTGCAGTTGCAGAACAAATGGAAGTGCCAACTTCTCTATCATCAATAAGTTGGGGTTCATCGGAAACGCCAAGGGAAATTATTCTCTCAGCCTTCGAAAATGATTCATTTAGCAATACTGTAACATCAGGAAAATTTGACTCCCATCAAGATTTGATCAACGAGTCGATGGATATAGGGTTGAAGACATTACACAAATTACTCGAAGTTACTCAACTGAAAGCCCTTGATAAAATGAAAGATTCGATGACAGACATCCCAATCATGAAACCACCGAAAAAGAGTTTCTGCCCAAAATGTGGTTCAGATATCATCGAAAATACGATGTTCCAATGGAAAAAGTGGCAAGGTCTCAACAATGATTTGCTTGCAATTCAACTTGAAGCTAGTATGTCTGCTGCTCTTATGCACGCAGCATCATCATACATTGATGAGATTCGAACACTAAAAGACACCATTGAACAGCTTGAATCAAATGCATCATCTGCTAAGCCAAGTACATCTGAAAAACCTACATCTGAAAAACCTGCATCTGAAACCAAACCAAAGCAAGAAGAAAAGAAAACCGATGATGAGGAGCCCAAGAAATTAGAGAAGGTAGAGGAGAAGAAAGAGCCAAAACCAGAAAAGAAGCCGGAACCGAAGAAAAAATCAGGTGGAATGTTTGGTGCAAAGAAACCCAAAAGAACTTACGAGGGCGAACCAGGGGGAAAGGCAGAATGGTTCCTCAAAGAAGCACTGGATACAGTGTATGACCCACATGGTACTGGAAAAGTTTTGAAACCAAACACAATTCTCGCACGGTCTTCAGATGGAAATGTTCGTGTCAAGGACGTTATTCTCACGTATGCAGAGAAAGGTGAAGGCGAAATTCCAGAACTTGCTCACACAAGCCCAGTGACAAAATACCTCATTGAAGCATTCGATAAATGCTGATCAATAATGAACTGTGAGTTGCCTCGGCTCCAAAGTATCATGTTGATGAGCCCGCATTGCAGCGACTTCCATGTCTGCACCACGGATTGTAGTGACAAACGGTATATTCAATTCAACCGCCAATCGTCTCATCATATTTCCATCTCGAACGGCACCTCCGGAAATCGTTGGAACATTGATGATAAAGGACACCTTTCCTTGTCTCATAAGGTCCAATGCGTCTGGGTGTTTTCCTTCTGCAATTCGATACACTGTTGTAACTTGAATTCCTCCGTCACGTAATGCGTCGGCAGTTCCGGGTGTGGCGTAGAGCGTGAATCCTAATTGTTGTAATTCTTCAGCGATAGGAATGAGTCCTTTTTTATCTTCATCGCGAACAGTAAGATAGACTCCACCCTTCGTAGCAACAGGAACTTCTGTTGCCAATCGTGCCTTGAGGTAGGCAAAATCCGCTCTCTTATCGGAACCATACACTTCGCCTGTTGATTTCATTTCAGGACCGGGAGCAGGATCGAGACCTCTCAATTTGATGAACGGGAACACTGGGGCCTTGACACAGACTTGGCCACTGGTTCTCCTTGGAATTGTTTGAGAGGATAGTGGATGTCCGATGGTGACCATTGCAGCAATTCGGGCGAGTGGTAAACCAGAGGCTTTTGCTACGAAGGGCACCGTTCTTGAGGAACGGGGATTGACTTCAAGAACATACAATGTATCATTCTGTATAGCGAATTGTATGTTGAAGCAACCCTTAATTTTGAGGCCAAGGCCAATGATTTTTGTTTGTTCTTCAACTTGTTTCAGGAGTTCTTCCGATATGTTTTGAGCAGGGATAAAACAAGTCGAGTCACCTGAATGAATACCTGCTTCCTCTAGATGTTCCATAATCGCTCCAACAAGAACTTCGTTCCCATCCGCAGCAGCATCAACATCAAGTTCGGTTGCGTGGCCCAAATATTCGTCTATCAAAAGTGGTTTGTCAGGAGCGATATACGCTTCTTTGAGGTAGTTTTCAAGTTGCGTCTCCGTAGCAAGAATTTCCATTCCTCTACCCCCAAGGACGTATGAGGGTCGGATAAGTACTGGAAATCCAATTTCTTTCACGGCTGCACGAATGTCATCTGAAGATGAACCAGTAGCCCCTTTCGGCATTTTCAAACCGGCTCTGGATGCAAATGCCTCAAATCGTTCCCTATCACTTGCTTCATCGATGGCGTCGCACGATGTTCCAATGATCTCCAAATTCAAACCTTGTGTCCGCAGGTCAGGGAGACGGCGTTCGAGCGGTTCGGCGAGGTTAATAGCGGTCTGCCCTCCAAACTGAAGCAAAATACCATGAGCCATTTCTCTGAGCAAGATTTCGCTCACAAACTCAAGGGTTAATGGGTCGAAATACAGTCTGTCTGATGTGTCAAAATCAGTGGATACCGTTTCTGGATTGTTGTTGATGAGAATTGCATCTTTTCCACTTTCTCGAATGGCTTTTACTGCATGGACACACCCATAATCGAATTCGATGCCTTGCCCAATTCGTATTGGACCACTACCAATAGTAACGATTCTTTCTTTCGTCCTCGATTCAATGTTCGGTAAGAGGTCAATGCCAAATTGAGTATGAGTTTCATATGTGGAGTAATAATACGGAGTTTTTGCAGCAAATTCAGCAGCACAAGAGTCGACCATTCTGTATCGCGGATGAATGCCTAATTCATGCCTTCGCAGCATAACTGCACGTTCGTCCATGCCTTTTGGCATTGATTTGTATCCTTCAGGGGGAAAGCCAGACAATCCATCAGCAATATGTGCGTCGGTGAATCCGTGAGATTTCCACCGTATCATCGATTCTATAGATATTTCAGCAGGTGAAATGCGGGCGTCAATGATTTCTTTTTCCATCATTGCAATCTTTTGGAATCGATGTAAAAACCATCGAGTGATGCTGGTGATCTCATAGACTTGCTCGATGGACCATCCCCTTCGAAACGCTTCGATTAACGCACCCATTCGCCTGTCAGTCGCAACTCTGCACCATTCTTCGAGTGTTTCATCCGGTAGTTGTTCAAGTGCCCGTTCACTCATGCCTTCACCTTCAGATTCATCGGCTCTTGTGAGTGGCCTAGGGTGTGGGCAACCTTGTTCAAGCGATGCCCATGCTTTCAGAAACGCTTCTTCGAAATTACGTCCAATTGCCATGACCTCTCCGGTTGACTTCATTGATGTTCCAAGAGTTCTGTCTGCTGTACGGAACTTGTCAAATGGCCATCTTGGAATTTTGACGACACAATAATCGAGCGTTGGTTCAAACGCTGCAGTCGTGCCTTCACCGGTGATAGGATTTGGTAATTCATCAAGGGTATAACCAACGGCAATTTTCGCTGCCATTCTAGCAATCGGATATCCTGTGGCCTTTGAGGCAAGAGCAGAGGACCTTGACACTCTTGGGTTTACTTCAATCACGCGAATCTCTCCTGTGGATTGATTAAATGCGAACTGTACGTTGCATCCGCCTTTGATGTTGAGCGCCCGTATCAAGGCAAGAGCTTGGTCACGAAGGATTTGGTGATCTGCATCACTGAAAGATTGTAATGGTGCAACAACTGTTGATTCTCCCGTGTGGACTCCCATTGGGTCGATGTTTTCCATGGTACAAACGATGATTGCATTGTCAGCAGCGTCTCTCATCACTTCGTATTCGAGTTCCTGCCAACCCAAAATTGATTCTTCAATGAGGACTTGAGAAATACGGGAATTTCGAAGGCCAAGTTGGGAGATTTCAACCAGTTCACCCATGTCCCATGCCGTTCCTCCTCCTAATCCACCTAATGTAAATGCGGGACGAACGAGAATTGGCCAAGAGCCAATAGTATTCGCAGCTTGAATGACTTCTTCGATGGAGTTACATGCTATTGCTTGACTGATTGGCAATTCTATGGAATCACACACTTGATTGAACAATTCCCTATCTTCTGCTTTATCGATAGCATCTAAATCTGAACCGATGAGTTCGACGCCAAGCCTTTCTAAAGTTCCGTCATGGGCTAATTCACTAGCGATGTTTAATGCGGTTTGACCGCCCATTCCAGCCAGAAGTGCACATGGCTTCTCAATCTCAAGAATTCTTCGGACAGTCGAAGGTAATAGGGGTTCGATGTAGACCACATCAGCCATTTCAGGGTCATTTTGAATCGTTGCTGGATTGGAATTGACAAGAATGACTCGATAACCATCCTCTCTCAAAGCACGAACAGCCTGTGAACCAGAGAAATCAAATTCAGCGGCTTGGCCGATTTTTATCGGTCCGCTTCCAAGGACGCAAATCGTGGTTAAGTCATCGCGTCGAGGCATTACTTCATCCTCCCATAATGTGAATCAACAACATGTCTGAACCGCTTGAAAAGTGGTGATGCATCATGAGGTCCAGGGCAGGCTTCAGGATGAAACTGAACTGTAAAACATGGCTTACCGATGACATCAAGTCCTTCGACTGTACCATCATTTGCATTGATATATCGAACCTTGACTTCCGAGCCATGCAAATTTTCAACTTTCGGTGAAGTTGCTCCAGAGGGGTGTGCAGCCAGCATCCCATCGTTCGGATGGGCGACAGCAAAACCGTGGTTTTGGCTTGTAATAGCCACCGTGCCATCGGCTAAATCAACCACAGGTTGATTTGCACCTCGATGACCATATCGCATTTTGTAGGTTTGTAGTCCGGAAGCAAGTCCCATTAGTTGGTGGCCAAGACAAATGCCCATAACCGGTATGTTGTCTTGCACCGCTCTTGCAAGCGTTTTTCTTGCTTCTGTCGCTTTTCCTGCATGTGCAGGGTCACCCGGACCATTTGAACAGAAGAGCGCCTCGATGTTGTATGTGGTTTGAAGTTCGTCGTAATCGATATCTGGGGGGCACCAAACAACATCAAAATATGCACACAGATGACGAAGAATGTTGTACTTAATGCCGCAATCAAGAACACCCAATCGTGGCCGTTCATCGTACACTTCATTGACATAACTATGGCCTAAATGAATTGGTTCGCTAATTGAAACTTCATCCACAAGATCCTCTAGGTCAGGTGAAGTTAATTGTCCTAAACGTTGCATCATTTGCTTTTCATCTTCAAGGGGACCAAAAATGCATAACACTGTTCCAAGCTCTCGAACATGACGAGTGATTGAACGAGTATCAACCCCTTCAATACCCGGAACACCATGATGCCTTAGGAATTCATCGACATTTGCTATGCTATCTCTGTGGTCTGGTATAGCCGTTGCGTGTCGAACAATGACGCCTCTTGGCCAAATTTTAGATGATTCGGATTTGCCATCGTGGATGCCATAATTTCCGATGAGTGGATATGTAAATGTTAGAATTTGACCGGCGAAAGAGGGGTCTGTGAGTGATTCCTGGTATCCCATCATACCGGTTGTAAAAACAAGTTCACCTTCAGCCCATCCAGTTGCACCAAAGAGGTCGCCTTCATACCGTTGCCCATCTGCTGTTAAAAGGACGCCTTTACCGGTAGCAGACGGAGGTAAACTCTCAAGATTTAACCCATCAGTTGCGTCTGGAAGTGGTAAATTCTCCAGTCGGTCTGAAACAAAGTGAGTCGCTTCAATGCTTGAATCAGCATCAAGGACCTCTGACATCAACTTCTTTCAGAAACGGTAGGTCATAATTATTGGGTGTGGGAAAATTGTTTTTTCTGACCTGTATACATCCATGAAAAAAAGTATTTCAAGTCTTCTGATGCCTAAGTAAGTTAAAAATTACTCTTCTTCAAATTCATTCGTCATGTGAACGATTTTACCATCGGCGGAGGGCTCAATAACCATCTTTGAATTTTCAAATGTTGGTTTAAAATTCCGATTAGAATTCAACTCTTCCAAAAACAAAGCTAATGCAGCCACCTCAGAATGAGGTTGGGTTCCAATGGAGACATTAAAATTCGATATTTTGAACACCTCTCCAGGTACTTTTGCACCACCGACCACTATTGCTAATGGCCTATCGTGTTCGATGTTTGGGATGACCTCTTTGTAATGCTCTCCATACATCGTTAAATGAACAACTATACCATTATTTTCACTCCCTTGAAAGTTCTTCAACCATCGATTCAATCCCTTTTGATGATGACATTCCATGACTCCCCCGAACCGTTGGTTCACTTGTTCAATTGAGGAAAACAATTTGTTATCCTCATCGCCAAAAACATGGAAGTGCTTTGCACCCCATGCACGTGATACCAATCCCAAGTGGGTTGTGATTCGGGGATCACGTCCTAATCTGTACCCAATTCGAACAACATGAACGGATTGTTCACTCACACGATCACCAATGGTTCAGGCCTTAGAATCCGAACTGAATTCAGTTGTTGCTAGACTATTCATTTCATAGCCCCATTTCTCGCAGAATTTTTTCACCCATCCCAATTTTACTGAGAGTCCAAACAATACAGAACCGATACGTGCACCTGACCAGAGGATTCCTAATCGTACGCTACGCCACAATCCTACACTGGCATCATATTTGCCAAAGATAACAGATGCAGCCAACGGTTCTGCGATGTAGAGCATGCAAAGAATCAACATGCCGCCTGATACGGGAGATAGCATGAATGAACCTCCAACTCGACTTGCATCAGCTAATATCGTAGAGAGTGTGCATAGGATCAAGACGACCAACGCCACTTGCGAGAAGTTGAATCCAAAGAAGACTGATGTGCCAACACTCATGTTGTCATCTGAACCGTACACAAGAAGCCACCAGAAGACAAACGTTCCCGTTAGGGCCATGCCTCCCCAAGTGCCATATTTTGATGCGAGTTCGAACAATTGACTTTGATCTTTAGGCTCGAATTGCTTCAAAATACGAATGGCGAGGTCAAAATCCTCATCGGTGTGGCCTTCAACGGCATTTGTTTGTGGATTGATAGCCATGCCGGGAGGTTCGAGAAAATTCTCAG
The DNA here is from genome assembly GCA_964613395.1 of uncultured Candidatus Poseidoniales archaeon. GTDB lineage: Archaea > Thermoplasmatota > Poseidoniia > Poseidoniales > Poseidoniaceae > Poseidonia. Next base: position 228,691 of record CAZTGO010000002.1, read on the forward strand.
CATCCGACATGACGCAACCTTCGCAATCACAATTTATGAAACCTGCCTTTGATGTCCCCGATTTATGTCGAATATGGAAGGCAAGAGAAATCGCCAACTTGGTTATGCTTCTGCACTAAAGAAACAAGAGGGCGTACCTGTACTCATGGGCGTGTTAAATGCCACACCCGATTCATTCTACGAAGAAAGTCGAGTGGAACACATCGATATGGCCATTCATAAAGGCCTTCAAATGTGGGATGAAGGTGCAACATGGATCGATGTTGGGGGTGAATCAACTCGACCTGGAGCAGATGAGGTCACGGTACTTGAGGAAATTGAACGTGTCATTCCAATTATTGAAGGGCTAAGGCGACATCGTCCAAATGGCCTCATCTCTATCGATACACGGCATGTTGAAACCGCAAGAGCAGCACTTGAAGCAGGAGCGGATATGGTCAACGATGTCACAGGACTTCGAAATCCAGAAATGGTCGACCTTGTAGTCGATCACCAATGTCCTGTTTGCATTATGCATATGCTTGGTGAACCAAAAACGATGCAATCAATTGTAGAGTACAGCGATGTCGTCAAAGAGGTCTCGTTTGAGATTGGACAACGCGTTGAAGAACTTCTTCTCCGAGGGTTTCCAATTGAGAATATTGTTGTTGACCCTGGTATCGGATTTGGTAAATTAACAGAACACAACGTTGAGTTGCTGCAAGCAGGCCAGTCATTCTCGCCCCAACCTGAGATTTCACTGTTGTGGGGGGTGTCTAGAAAGTCGATTATTGGTGCTCTCACAGGTCAAGAATCTCCTCAACATCGCCTTGCAGGCACCTTGGGTGTTGCTGCATTTGCCATGTTAAAGGGCATCGATATTTTACGTGTTCATGATGTGAAGGAGCATGCTGACTTGTTTTCTGTCCTTTCAACACTGCAGGGTCACAGCCGCCATCCGCCAAGATAGCCAGCGGTTGCAACCCAAGCACCCACCATCGATCCTAGATTGGTCAAGGCAGTAACAAGCAACACTTTCCCAGCAGGATTTTTCCAAAATTGAGAAATTTCCTCCAACTTCAGAAATTCTTGCAAATCTTTGGTGGTTGGCTCATTGACTTTGAGTTGAACATAACCGGCAAACCATCCGGCTGCTAGTGCCGGGTTCAATGACGTGATCGGCGATGCTAGAGCAGCCGTAAGGACGGCAAAAGGATGGCCTCTTGCCAAGATACAGGCAATTGCTGCAAAGACTGCATTCGAAATTGTCCAAATAGTGAACAGTTCCAACCAATTGATGTCTTGATTCGACCAAATGCCCCATCCAATGAAAATGAGAAATGCTAGAGGTATCAACCAAGGCAAAAGCTTTCCAAAAATACCACGCTTCGGTGGCAAAGATATTGATTCCATGCGTGCTTCATCTATTGTTTTCGATTCAATTTGCAGACCAATGCCATCCATATGACCTGCACCAACAACTGCGAGTATTTTCTTATCTGATGGCAATCGCATGATTTTTCCAGCAAGGTACTGATCCCGTTCATCGATGAGCACCTCGCCAGCACCTGGTGAAAATGATTTGAGTTCTTCCATCAAAGACGAAAGAAGGTCAGTGTTTTGTAGCAATTCATCAATGTCAATTTCTTCCTCTTCATCATCTTCTTCGAATAACATGCCCATAAGTAGTCGTACTTTTTGAAAAAAAGTCATTCGTTTCCAAGCCCTTCGCAATGTGACTTGAATATCTCTATCGATGAGAGCAATTTCCTTTCCGGCATTTTTTCCCTCTTCCACCGCAGCCAACAACTCTGCACCCGGCTGCAGATTTTCATCTAAACCCAAGCGCCGTTGTTCAGCACTCAACATTGATTGTAACAAGACAAGGGGTGCTTTTCCATCTTTAATGACCTTCAACAAACCCTCTTTGTCAAACCTTCTTTCCTGTAATAGGGCGTCGTGTCTTGCCTGACAAAGTTCGACTGCTACTATATCTGGCTCAAATTCTTCAATATGTTGCCGGACCTCATCCACTGATTTTTGCGATACATGAGCAGTTCCAAGGACTCGAATCCTTGGCCCCAAATCTACAAATGGCATGTGCGTTCAAACTGAATTCAAAATTGAATTTGTACGTTTTCACGAACGTGTGCTGCAACTTCCCATAATTCTTTGCGCTCGCAACCTTTCATGTTCGCAACGATGTTCGTTGGAATCATTCGTATTGCTTTGTTGAAACTTGTTGAAGATGCGTTGTAAAATTCTCTTCGATCAGCGAGTTGGTTTTCTATTGAAACGAGTTCACCTTGGAGTTGCAAGAAGTTTTGGTTTGCTTTAAGGTCAGGATACTGTTCCGACAACATGTTGATTCGTGGCAGCATACCAGAAAGCACACCTTCAGCTGCAGCGACGCCTCGCACATCGCCTTGTTGAAGTGCACCAGCTGCTGCTTGACGTGCCTTAGCAAACTCCTCGAAGATGCTTGCTTCGTGTTCTGCATAACCCTTGACAGTGTTCACCAAATTTGGAATCATGTCATATCGTTGATTGAGGATGACATCAATGTCTGCCCATGATTTAATTGCATTCTCCTCAAGATTTGTTAATCGATTCCATGTCGAAATAAACCAACCTAAAAACATCAGGACGATAATTCCCGCAACAATTCCAATTATGACATTTGTATCCATGATGCTCGGTACATGAATTTCCTTATTGATACTTTCCTTAATCGATTCTTCATTCTCTTCCATATCATACGTTCAACGTAATGTCAAATCAGTTGAAACAAAGAGTTATACCTTTCAAATCGGATTTTAACACATGAATGTCGGAGGGAGAGACAGAGTCATACGATTCATGGGTGGCTCTTCTTTACTCGCTATTGATTATTTTGCGAACTCAACTTGGGAACTCATTCTCTTGGGTATCGGGGCTTGGGGCCTTATTACATCCGTCTTAGGTTATTGTCCGTTTTACACAATGATGGGGCGCAACACCTGTCCACACACGTTTCAACAAGTTACAGCGACTCAAGAATGATAGCGATGCCTTGTCCACCGCCAATGCATGCAGTTGCTATACCATAACGGCTGTTTGAACGCTTTAATTCATGAGCGAGAGTTAAGACGAGTCGTGTACCAGTCGCAGCGAGTGGATGTCCTAGGCCAACAGCTCCACCGTTTACATTGACTTTTTCAACATCGAGGCCCAAATCACGAATACATGCGACGGCTTGTCCTGCAAATGCTTCGTTGATCTCCCAACGGTCAATATCTTCAACATTCATTCCCGCTCTTTCAAGTGCTTTGAGTGAAGCAGGTACTGGGCCATATGCCATGATTGCAGGTTCAAGTCCAACGATGCCCCAATTGATGATTCGAGCAAGAGGCTGGTCCCCATCCTCTTTTGCTTTCGATTCAGATTTGATGACCACTGCAGCAGCACCATCAACGACACCTGATGCGTTTCCGGCCGTCACAAACGAATCCTTTCCAAAAGCAGTGGGTAGTCCACCCAAACTTTCCTTTGTCGTGCCACGAACGACATGGTCTTCATCCTTGTGTGTGATGATGGTATCGCCGCGCCTTGAAGAAATTGTGACAGGAACAATCTCCTGCTCAAAGACATCGTTATCGATCGAGTCTGCAGTTCGTTGATGTGATAAAGCGGCAAATTCGTCGATGCTTTCTCGGTCAACATTTTTTCTTTTGCACAATTCATCTGAAGTTTGTGCCATGAAAAGTCCACACGTCATATCTTGGAGGTTGGTCATCATATAATCTTCAACAGGGGGTGAACGCCCTAATTTCCATCCTTGGCGTGCTCCTCGAAGTACATGTGGGGCTTGAGATAGATTTTCCATACCTCCAGAAACGACAGTTTTTGCCTCTCCGAGTTGAATCATTTGTGCACCTGAAATAATGGATTGAATACCTGAGCCGCAAATGCGAGAGAGTGTTAGCATAGGTACTTCCTGTGGAATTCCAGCTTGTAGTCCAGCATGACGTGCTCCGTAGATTGATTGTGAACAGGTTTGTAGAGCGTACCCCATAACCACATGGTCGACAGACTCGGGTGATGTGTTCGTTCTTTCAAGTGCACCTTGAATTGCAATTGCTCCGAGTTGTTGAGCAGAAACACTTGCTAATGCACCACCTGATTTTCCAGCACCAGTTTTCCCTCCAGCCCATTCACAAAAAGGGGTACGGGCTCCACCTACAATGACAACATCTTCGACCATAAATTGTCCACAAGAGTGCGATTCATAATCTCAACGATTGTATTTTTTGTATGGCTACGACCTTCCTGGTAAACTCTCGGGTTTCGATTGCCAAATAACCCAAGTTCCTGCTGCGGTGGCGACTAATCTTGAATCAACATGGATTTCTCCTGCGAGATGTGCTACGTTCTTTCCCCTTCGAATGACTCTACCCTTTGCAATGGCGCGATCTCCATTGTTGAGCGGAGATATGAAATTGGTCACAAGTTGAGTCGTTGCACACCACTCTTCTTTTGGAAGTTGAGACACCAAACTTCCTCCCAAAGCTGAATCGAGCATTGTCATTATGAGTCCACCGTGAGCGACGCCTCCTTTATTGAGGTGTGTGGAATTCACTTCCACTTCAAATTGGACATGCCCTGGCTTCCAATCTACGAGGCGAATCCCCATCATTTGTGCCATACCTGACAATTCTGGTGGTTCTGAGAATGGTGAATCAGTCATTTTTGAGCACTCCTATCACTTTGATGAGAATGCGTTTGTTTCGCTGTCCATCAAATTCAGCATAGTGTATTTGTTCCCAAGTTCCTAAATGGAGGCGGCCGTTCTGAACTGGCATCGTGACTTGTTGTCCTAGAAGTTGGCGTTTGAGGTGTGCATCACCATTATCTTCGCCAGTACGATGATGTTGATATTCTTCGCCATCTTTACCATGAATGCCGTGGAATGGAGCTATTTTCTCGAGCCATTGCATGATATCATGATGAAGGCCATATTCTAAATCATTGACATAACAAGATGCGGTGATATGCATTGGATTGACGAGAACGAGCCCATCATCAATGCCGCTCTCTCGGACGACCCGCTCGACATCTTGTGTGATGCATTGTATTTGATATCGTTCAGGTGTTTGTATTGTTAATTCTTCAACATAAGTTGCAAAGGTTCCAGTCGTTCTGTGCCCCATGTGACAAAATGTGAGCAATCAATCTATGAAGAATGCGTCACGATTTAAACAACGATGTATCATCTAGACCACCATTGACCATCATGAGTGGAATGGCGACCAATAGGCCACAAAAACCGTAACAAACCACCAATAAAACCGTTGATAATGTTGTGATAATTCCGCTTGAACTTACTGCCGCTAAGTTGTCACATTCTTCTTGGGTTAATTGACCCTCTTCACATTGCTCATCAATGATTTCGTCTGTGAATTGTGCTTCAACAACCCCGAAGATAGCCATACACACAATCGAAAGAAGTGCTATTTGTACCCCGCGTTTTTTGTATTTTGTCATTTCAAATCCTCCATAGATGAGGGCGATTGAAACGGGAACAGCTAAGATACCAGTTAATCTCATTGCAGTTTGACTTGGCAAACCGCTTGACAGTACGAATGCTGATGCAATAAGATTGATCATTCCAACAATGAAGACGCAGACACCGATAATCGAGGCTAAGTTTGATTTTCCATGAACAGGAATTGCTCCAGGTCCAAATGGAGAGAAGGAAGTTTGACTAAGGCCTGTATCGCCGATTAAAATTGTATTCGGAGGGTTTGAATCAGTATTGTTTTCAATCATTGTGAATGTTGAAAGTTCGTCGTCCTTGGGGGCTCCTTCCATAGACGGTCGAATTCATGATAGGATTTCAACATTGGTTCAAAAGAATGTGTTCTTGAAGAAGTACCGTTTCGTAATGCTAGGGCGGACCATGAATATTCTTGCAGTCTACAAGAAAAATTTTGAATCTGTCCACGATTCGAGTTTGCAACAGATGAAAGATATTCTCTCAACCATTCAACATAGGTTCGATTTTGATGTGCAATACAAGGCTAGAGAACTGGTACGGCGTTCAGATTTCATCGGAAGAGATTTGGTCATTGTGCTCGGCGGTGATGGCACATTGACCTCAATATCTCATAACGTTGATTCAAAGACACCGGTTATGGGTGTAAATTCACATCCACGATCAAGCGACCCCGAAGGAAGTTTTGGATTTTACATGGGCTCTTCTATTGATTTATTTGAGCAAGATATCATCTCGGTCTTTGAGGGCAAGGCAATCGAGAATATTCTACCACGGCTTCAAGCGGTCATTGAAGGCACGTCTGGAAATAAGTTCACGACAGATCCCGCGATGAATGACCTCCTCATCGCAAATACGCACCAATATGCTCCAAGCAAATACCATGTCCGAAGAGGTTCAAAGAATAAGGAACAACATAGCAGCGGCTTACTCTTCTCAACATGGTTTGGTCAAGGTGCATGGTTTCGACATGTCTTGAACAAGGATGAATTTGATGTCATACGTTCTCGCTATGGAGATGGCCAAGAACAATCACATTATTTCGTTGTTGCTCGTGATATTCCACATCACGAACGTGAAGAGCATTCGTGGGCATGGCTTGATTGGACAAACCAAGCAACAAATATCACTTCAGATATGCACCGAGGGTATGTTGTCCCGGATGGTTGGGATGAAGTTCATTTTAACCGTGGTGCTACAATCACAGTGAATCTCGATGCGCCCCCGCTTCATTTGTACACATTTAGAGAAACGATGACTCAAGTTCTTGAGCAATCAATGAAATAAAAAAAAGGGTGGAAACGGGGAGCCGAAGCTCCCCGTCTCCGGGTTTCTTAGGAGGTGATCCATCTGCAGGTTCCCCTACAGATACCTTGTTACGAC
>CAZTGO010000003.1:0-177101 GCA_964613395.1 uncultured Candidatus Poseidoniales archaeon
CACTTCTCTTGCTGACGATGAGTTGGTCACAAATCCTAGAGTCACCTCAACCAAGTCTTCCCGAGCAACATTCGACAAGCAATGTCGGAACTTCCTCAAAGTCAACATTTTCAAACGGTGCAAGCGAACTCTCAGCAGATGTTGGCACGAATCCATCAGCATCAATTCCGCTCGAAGCAGGTTATCGTCTTGACCACGGTTCGATGAACGTTACACTCGAAGGTGAGAAAATAATCTCGACTCAAACCTATTCGGTCGCTTCAGGTACCTTGAACGGCACGTTGACCGATACCGTCAGCGACGGGACTTCGATTCAACTCATGTCTATGAGCAGTGGGCCTCCTGGTGCAGGCACCAACTCCTCTCAACTGTTCAACACAGTCACTTGGTCGGGGACACATAATTATTCAACGCTCGAACTTCGTTGTGGTATATCTTCTTGTGGTAAGATTATTGCAAACGGCGATCTAACCATGTATGTCAACACACTCATCGTTGAACAAGGCTCGATGATCGAAGCGGATGACCTCATTACTGGGGGCACCGGTGTTGGATCGAGCACCACGACACCGAGCAACGGACGAAACGATGGCGGTGGTGGTGCAGGCCACGGTGGTGCAGGAGGTGCCGGTGGTGGAACCAATGGAGGTTCAGGTGGTTCTTCGTACGGCAACGGTTCTGAACGGGGTAGCCAAGGTGGTGGAGTCTCGAGCAGTTATCATTCTGCGGTTTCTGGTGGTCTTGGAGGAGGATACATTCGAATTTTTGCTGACGCAATCTACGTTAACGGTAGTATTCAAGCCAACGGTGGCATCGGTGACGCTGGCAGTCAAGCATCATCTGGAACCGGGCCAGGCGGTTCCGGTGGCGGCGGGGGCTCAGGGGGGTCCATCTACATCCAAACTAACACGCTCGATGTTGGGACATATGGTTCAATCAAAAGCAATGGTGGTGATGGTGGCGATGGTGCTGATGGTGCCCAAAATGGTCCAGGCTTCGGCATGTATGACGGTGGTGACGGCGGTGGCGGAGGTGCCGGTGGACGCATCATCGTACGCACTCAATCAGGAGGTCTTTCCAACAGTGGTGCAATTCAAGCCCTTGGTGGAGCAGGTGGTAGTAAAGGTCTCAAGTACGGCACTGGCGTTGATGGCATTGACGGTACATCCGGTTCGAATGGCGTCGTAACAACTCAAACATGGCAAGGTTATGTCTCACAGTCCAACTTGACGACCAACGATGGGTCCTTCATCTCAGAGCCTCTCTTTGTTCAATCTGGAACACTTTCGCCAACCTTTGTTACGCATAATGTCGCCGTACCTGCAGATTCATCGCTCGAACTTCAATACAGGTGGACAATCAACGGAACGAACACATCATTTTCGCAGTGGAGTTCATGGCAAGATGTCAATTCGTCCGTCACGCAATACCCGAGGATGAAATGGGTCCAATTTGCCTACACGTTCAATCGAACCGGCCCCAACTCACCAACATTGACATCGATACAATTTGAAACATCAAGGTGGGCAACCCTCTCAAATGCACAGGTGAGTTATGATGGATTCGCTACATCGCTTTCAATCCAGCAAACCGACGTCGGTTTTATTGACCAAATCTCAGACAATTCTTCGGGACAGAATCATGCAGTAAGCATACATTTGCCGAGTGATGCTACGATTCTAGAAGACGTACGGTTTTGGTTGAATTGGGACAATTCTGCGGGAAATGTGAATTTGCTCGATGCGAGCATCGACAGCGTGTCGGTGTGGGGCCAAGTTCTCTCCCCACTTGAAGAAGGTCATGATATCATTCTCGATCACACAACATTGAACTCACAATTTTTTGGAGACGCCTGGGCCGGACCAGATGGCCTTGAATGGAGAACTCTTCTCATCGACCTATCTTTTTCAGACACGACATCGATTTCAGTTGCTGAGGTTTGGATGCCATACTCTCTCCAGACTCATGTGAACCTTACATCAGCAGTCAACGATGCAGTCGTTGCATCCTGTGGTTCAATCTATCTTTCAACGGCACAAACCTGCTTGGGAACCGACCTTTCCCATCCCTTGACCGTCAGTGGACAGAGCAATCCTTCTGGTGCACCTGCATTTGAATATACATTTTCAGATGTGGATTTGGAATTTGTTGACGATATATCGCCTCAAGTGCTATCAATAGAACATCGAAAAGGTACCGTGCCATATCCTGATGTAAGGGTTATGGAAACATTCAGTCTTCTTGTGTATGATGTTGCAATAGAAGATGACTTGACCGTTGAGTATCTCGGAAATGACTGGGCAGAGGAAGATGGATTTGAAAATGCAATCACGATGACATACACCTCAATTCTTGAGGGCTACTATCTGTACTTTGATACAACATCGTATGACCCAACCACCTCACATACCGTCAACATGACCTTTCGAGTACTCGATGCTCACGAAAATGAACTATTTCCTAGGCCAACCTATTCGATGACACTCTCTCCCGCAGATCCGGAGGTGACATCTCTCGACATCAATGGAACAACCATCATTTCAGGTACAGAATTGAACGGTGTTTGGGAGGTCGAGTCCTCAATGTTTGAATTCGATGTTACTTCAGCTTACAACCGTTCCGACCTCTCTGTTGAATTGAATGTGCAAAGAGATGCTGGTTCAAGTTACCAAGTGCCGCTTCAATGGAATCAAGCAACAACATCGTACTCGGGAATATGGACGCCAGTTCGAGAAGACATAGGTCAATGGGGCGTTGAGGTTGTGATGATGGAGGTCGATGGTTTACAAGCTTCAGACCCAGACGGCGTAACTGTTGATGTCGATGCGTTGATCACACTGATGGATAATTCCGAACCAGTATTAACGAGCATTGATTACGAGCCAGTCATTCAACTCGATGAATCTCAATTGGTTCAAATCGAATGGGATGGAAATGAAGGTGAAAGCGTATCCGGATGGATTTCGATACAAGGTGAAGGCGGCGAGGTTCAAAACAAGACGATATTGCCAACGACCCAAACCTCAGCAGCGGTTCAGTTCGACCTTCTCGATGTGCTTGATGGAATGTATTCGATTCATGTGTATTTGACAGATGAACACGGGAACTCGAGGTACATTGGCGACCAAGAGCACACCTTTGAAATTCAACCACCGTTCATTACGGGCAGTTATTCATTAGAAACTGTGAACCTGACCGAAGTATTGTTGTCAGGCCAAATCGATTGGCGAAGTGGTTCTGGTACGATTGATGTTCAATTGGAGAATAGTCAATGGTCAGAACAAGTGGAATTGACAAACGGTGTATTTATGCAAATCTTCGACCTCGGTGAACCTCCAAGTCCTTTCCTTATGTTCAATCTCACGGCTTGCGATCGTGAATCAAGTGACCAGTGTGAATCGATGTCGGTCAATCTCTCCTTTGAAGCAGCCTTTGACATCGACGTCGACGCTATGTGTGAGTCTTCCAATGTTGAAACCGAAACTTCGGATGAATTGTTGCTCGTTCAGTGTCAGGTTGTCAACAACGGAGAAGTCACAACGACTGTTGGGTTCAATCATTCGTTGTCTTCACTTGCATCGGGCCAATCGGTGGAACTTTCACCCGGTGAAATTGATACAATACAACTGATGCTTTTGAATGGCACTACTTCATTCAATCTCTCCTACACATACTCGATTTTTGCTCTGCATGACTTCGGGGATGAATATAATATCAACACAGGAACAAATCTCCTTTCCCGCACCATTACAGATGATGTCGTCGACGAGGTTGACGATGATGACGTTTCAACCTCAGCATCAGATGATTCCGGCAACATGATCTTGATTCTCGCCTTGCTTCTCATCGCATTTCTCGGAGGTTCCGTCTTTACAGTTCGATTGTTGAAGCAAAAGCCGTTGGATGAATCAGAAGAGGCCGCGATTATTGACGAAAAAGACTTCAATGACCAATTTGAACATACAATTGAACCAACACCCGAATCTGTGGTCAATTCATCTCAACCTGAACAGAATGAAGCAGCGGAATATGTTCCGCCACTCGAATCAACGCCTACATCTTATGACGAGCATGGATTTGAATGGTATACAGAGGGTGGAAATCATTGGTATCGCCAAAGAGATTCTCAAAGCGAATGGACCAAATATCAATAATTTTCAACGGTTAAAAATATGAAAAATTCCTCAATTTCCGACCGCTTTCATCATAGACATGTTTGACATGGCAGGTAGCATGGCGTTCAAGCGCGTTCTCATTGCAAACCGTGGCGAAATCGCTCTCCGAATTCTCAGAACACTCAGAGATATGGGTATTGAAGCAGCAATAATTCACGGAAGGGAAGACAGATTATCACTTCCAGTGCGTCTTTCAGATGTCGCCTACGATAATTCACGACCAAATCCACTCGACTCATATCTCGATATTGAATCCGTCGTCGCTGCTGCCAAAGAAATGAATTGTGATGCTGTTCATCCGGGGTATGGCTTCCTTGCTGAAAATGCAAATTTTGTACGTCGACTCGAAGAAGAGGGTATTACCTTCATTGGACCATCGGCCGATGTCATTACACTCCTCGGTGATAAAATCGAAGCAAGAGCGGCGATGGAAGCTGCTGGATTACCTACTGCGAAGGGTTCATCTGAACCCATTTCAGATGCCGCAGTGGCAAGTGCACTTGCTGATGACATTGGCTATCCTGTCATCATCAAAGCTGCTGCAGGTGGCGGTGGTATTGGTATGCAAATTGTTCACCAAGCCAACGAATTTGAGAGCGCGCTAAAACTCTGCCAATCTCGAGCCAAATCAGCATTTGGTGATGAACGGGTCTTCGTTGAAAAGTACATTGAAGGGGCACAACACGTCGAGTTTCAAGTTCTAGCAGATGGAAAAAACGCTATTCACTTTGGTGAGCGATTCTGTTCGATCCAACGCCGTCATCAAAAATTGATTGAAGAAGGCCCATGGCTCGATGATGCAAAAAGAGAGGAGATAGGTTCGCTTGTCTGCAAAGGCGCTGAATCTGTTGGATACAAAGGACTGGCGACGTTTGAATTCCTTCGTGATGCACATGGAGACTTCTATTTCCTTGAGGTCAACCCCCGAGTTCAGGTCGAGCACACTGTGACTGAATTGATTACAGGACACAACCTCGTTGAACTTGGAATCCGAGTTGCACAAGGTGAATCATTACCGCTCAAACAAGAAGATATCGAGTGGAAAGGCCACGCCATTCAATGCAGATTAAATGCTGAAGACCCAAGAGAATTCATTCCAAGTCCAGGCAGACTTTGGGAATGCCATTTCCCATCTGGCTATGGTATTCGATGCGATACTCATGCCCATCCGGGCTATGATATGCCGGGATGCTTTGACTCTCTTCTCGCCAAGTTGTTAACCTGGGGTAAAGATAGAGAGGATGCAGTCCGGCGGATGAAGACAGCTTTGGATGAAACCTTGATCACAGGTGTAGAACACTTGATACCTCTGCACCGACGAATTATGGATGAAAAGGATTACAACGATGGAAACATCACTATACAGTATATCGATGAGCATCGAGAACTTCTAGGATGAGGTGATTTGTTTGAGTGTTCTCATCGTCGGTTCAATCGCATTTGACAGTGTCGAGACGCCCAGAGGAATCGTTGAAGATGAGTTGGGTGGCTCTGCGGTTTACGGGTCTCTAGCTTGTCAATTTCATCTACGTAGCAACTCAAAAGAAAAAACCCAAATTGTTGGCGTAGTTGGTGAAGACTTTGATGTTCAACATCAAGAAATGCTCATGAGCAAAGGAATCTGTATCGACGGTATCGAAATTTCACCGGGGGAGACTTTCCGTTGGCAAGGCAAATATGAGGGTGAAATGGATGAAGCAATTACGTTGCAAACCGACTTGAATGTGTTTGAGCATTTCTCTCCAAAGATACCTCCTCATTATACTGATTCAAAAATTGTTTTTTGTGCCAATTTGCATCCGTTGATTCAATCGACCGTTCTTGACCAAATCACATCATGCCGTCTCAAAATTTTAGATTCGATGAATCTATGGATTTCAATTGCACGGGATGAACTCATTGCGGTGATGAAGAGGGTAGACTTGATCATCATCAATGAAGGGGAAATCGCACAACTCACTAATCAAACAGACATTCCTGCAGCCATCGATGCTTTGAAGGCAGAGGTTGGCGACAAGATATTTGTGATAAAAAAAGGAAGTAAAGGGTCTGTTGCTCTGGTTGACGGAGTGATGATTGAACTCCCAAGTCACGTCCCAATTGATGCGGTCGATCCTACAGGCTGCGGGGACAGTTTTGCTGGAACGCTTGCCGCTCATCTTGTCAAAGGAGAAGGCGAAGTGACCTCACAAGAACTGAAGGATGCAATGATGCACGCCACTGTAACTGCAAGCATGAATCTGTCAACATTTGGAACCAATGCATTACAACAATTGACAAAGGAGCAGTATGAGAAGCAATGTTCAATATTTTCAGAACGACTTAATCATTGATTTCTTCAATTGAACGGATTCGAATGTGTTCTCGCGGAGATGTAGCTTGTAACTCTCCAAAAGACATCGAATCCAATTCATCGCGGTTACCATTTTGCATGGAATCCATGACTTCACGACGCCGGGAAATTCGATCATTGATTTCATTCATAACATCGTCTGGTAGTTCGCTCGAGAGTTGTTCCATAGCGTCTCTAGCATTGTCCTGAGAGCGTTGATGAAGTCTTGCTGCTGTGGATGGAGATTGGAAATTTGTCCCATTATGTATTGAAGAACGGTTCGATAAAAACGACCTCGAATTTCGTAAGGTTCGCCCCACTGTACCAAAAAGAGCCTTTGCACCTCGAGCCTTCTTCGTCGGGTTCCTACGGACTCTTTTCCTGAGGAGGTGTTGGTTTTCTTCTCGTCGAATTCTCGGTCGAAGAACGGGTTGCTGTTGGGGTTGAACTTGTTGCGGCTGTTCGACTTCTTCTTCAAAGTCAAATAACTCAGCCTCTAAAACATCCTCTTCGAATTCTGGTGTTTCAGGTTCAGGTTGTTCTTCTTGGAGGTATTGAGGAATATGGACTTGATTCCCTGTGATATACGATGGCATGAATCCATGCGGTGTTTGCATGGCTGACATGTGTGGTTGTTCTGCTTGATACATCGGAACGTGAACAGAAGGCGGATGCGTTGGCATATGCCATGATGTCGGTACGAGAACCGGGCCGGCGACTGGTTGTGGCCTGTGGTCGTCAGGGTAATGAACGACTGGGCTGGGATCATCTGCTTCCAATGGATTCCATTCAGGCAAAAAATTGTCAATTGTTTCTTCAGTCGTCTCCTCATCCAAAAATGTCCCAATTGATGTTGAAGGTTCAAGTGAGGTTGGTTCAGCAACAGGCACGGCTATTGAACCACCTCGTTCTAACATTTCAAGTCCTAATCGTGCTTGTTCGAGTGTTTGACCATCCTGCAATCGACGAAGTAAATTGATCAACCGTAAGAGTTCAGCGTCGTTCCCATACAGTGAGTAACCATCGAGATCGTGGGTTTGAATGGTCAGCGTTGGTTTGCTTGTCATGAATCGACCGACGATAAACGACGCACCAAACAAAACGAGTCCGATTTGAATCAAAACATCAGTAACAATCCTCATGCCAGCCCAAATACTCACCAAAGCAGGAACAAATGTCCAAAGTGGGATGAGATGACTTGAGTGGTGTTGAAGCCGAGCAATATGATGGATGTTGATGTCGACGGTGACGCCATATTGCTGTTCAATTCGCAGCATACGCTCATCCAAGGTCAATTTCACCTTGCGTATTGAGTCATCCAATCGTAGATTATGAATCAGTTCTTTGTTCCCATCTTCGTTTGGATACTCTCCGTATCCATCTCCTTGCATCCCGCGCTGAGCGATACTCCCGAGGTTATCAAACCACCGTTAGATTAAGCGACGAAGATTGTGTTCTAAGACACCAATCAAGACGCCGATGTGTTTCTCTGTTTAATCGAACAAGAGCCCATGATTCTTGGTTTTGAATCGAGTTGAGCAAGGAGCACAGAAGGCGGTTGATGCGAACGAATGTAGAGTGGATGTTCCCATTGTACCACAAAGTTGTCACCCTCACACTCCTGAATTCGCCCAACTACAAATTGTAGGTCGACACATGCATGGACGACATCGCCAACTTGGAGTTCTTTTTTCTGAAACGGACTTCGGATCAGACGAACATCAGAAATGTTGTGTGCATCGAGTGAAAGTGGTATCGTTGTACCTGTGCGTTTATCGTTGACTTCAGGGTGAACGATCATCGTATCTCCGTTCAAATGTTCCTCTTTTGCGTTCCGAAGTGCGATACCTACACGGTCTCCGGCGGTGGCAGAGTCAACATCGTCATCCATGACTTGAAGCGATTTTACATCGCCAGAACCATTTGCTGGAAGGAGAGTGACTTCATCGTGGACACGAATTGTACCGGATTGAACATATCCAATGGCGACCAAGCCAATGCCTTTGACATTGAAATGTTGGTCGATAGGTACGACGAGTGGGTGTTCCTTGATTTCTTCAAGAACGGACTCCATTTTGGCTAGGATATCATACAGTCGTTCTCGCAGTATGATTCCATCCTGCTGTTCAAATGTCCACTTCTTTAAACCAGCCTGAGAAAATAGCGTCTTTACTTGGTCTTCATCAATCCACGCACCGTCTTTAGGTGCTATGATGGCCAAACCCTCTTCAATTCCGGCTGACGCGAAGGCGACGAGGGCCTCTCCAAGCGTGGCATCGATAGCCTCAACCTCGATTATGCCAGCTCTTGAGGTGGAGAGTGCATTAAGAAAAGGCCTCAATCGCTCTGGATATTTTGCTGGTCGGATCAAGGAGATAATTTTCGTGCCATGTGGGGTCATTTCTTTGTGCACATAGGTGTGAACATCACGTTGGTCGGATGCCTTTGCAATGGAGCGTGCTAAATCATCGCTGCCAACCATGGCCACATTCAAGACGGTCATATTCCGCCGTGTGACCTCCTGTTGATGAAGGTGTTCTCACCCATTCAACATATTTGTCCGGATAGCCTGGGCTTTGTTCCAATCAGTTTCTTCATCCTCGGTTTCTGCTTTGAATTGAGGAATTGGAATAGGTCGCATCATCGAATCGATGGCTACAAAGAAAAAGAAACCTTCACAGATTTTCGTCCGCTCCCATGTTGCTTTGCTCATCGTGTATGCTGTCACTTTTGCACAGGCTGTGTGTTGGCTTGTAAAGACAACTTTTCCAATAACTTCGAGCAGGTCTCCCTGTCGAGCGGGAGCAATGAATTTGAGGGTATCAATGGATATTGTCACAAATTCGCGATGTGCAAATTTGGCGCATGCAATGCCACCAGCCTTGTCCATCAGAGATAACAATCGTCCTCCAAAAAGGGTGTCGTATGCATTTGTATCTTGAGGAAAGACCTCTTCGATAAGGGTTACAGGCTCCTTAGAATATGGTTCCATGGCAATAGGACGGTGTTCTCCCTCATAACTCTCATGACGAAATTATGCTTCTCTCAGTGATTTTTTAAGAAAACATTACGCTTCAACTTTGGAAAATTATATTTAAAAATCGAACCATCAAAGCGACCGAATTATATGTTGTGAAACATTGGCGATGACACAGGTGATGATGTGCGTAGCATAAATAGGAATACAACAACAGCATTGTTTTTAATTGGAATGATGATTTTAACACCGCTTGCAGCGGCTGTCGTAACGACATTTGCCAACGGCAATAGCAACGCAATCGTTGATTTGCGTGACGGTTCAATCTTTTTTGACGATGTTGATGCATCTATTGATTTGCCAGATGGTCAAACAGTGACCGCGGCATCGATGCAAATTTCAACTGAACCTTCGCTTCACGCTGCACATCAAAGAATCGACCTCTACACCATGCCAAGAGTATGGAATCCTGCACAAAACAATCAACTCACCTCCTTTAGTGACGCTTCGGCGTTTGAATATGAATCCGAATCGGCCGAGGCGTTGCCTGTAACGCTCAAGACGGATGGTTTTGTGACAGATTTTGAAGGAACAACTGCAAACTTCAGAGACACCAGTCCGCCTCCTTTTTTTCAAACAGGATGGAACCATGGTTCAATCTCAGTTGGTAGTACACACCCTGCTTCTTGCTCCTCCGGCGATGAATGCTGGGGTACTGGAATGAGTGATACAAACTATACCGATGACAACGGAGGTCAAGCATTCGAGTACATCCTTGAAGCTGAGCCCATGTTTGTGGCAAACTCGCTCAAGAATTTCAATCTCACTTTTGAAACGTGGTTCAATTTCCGAGCAGTTGCAGGAAGCCAACCAAACTCAAAACAGTACATCGACTGTGGATATGTTGAAATTCGTTCAAATTTAGAAAACAATTTCCCTATCGGTGACCAAGATTATGACTACGTCGCATTCAGTTACGGCTCAGGTTCAGGCTCAGACTTTAACCAAGGTGATGGACTTTATCAGCGAAGCACAGGTTCATCAAACGGCCAAATCAACTACCGTTGTGGTGGCGTACCCTCGAGCAGTGGAAGTAATTTCAACTACGGCCTAGGAGGTTCATCAACCTCATCAAACCGACAGAACGGTTGGGGAACATTGGCCATTGATCTTTCGACCTATGTTGACCAATACGTCCAAATTCGATTTGTGATGGAACACAATACACTCGTACCAGGTCAAACGTTGGATTGGAACCTTTCGGGATGGTACATTGATGACGTTCGATTAGGTGACAAACTCGCACAAGAAGAATCGATGACCGTTCGTGGAATTACACCATCTGTTCTCGGTGGTGCTAACCACCCGAACGGGTACGGCCTTCTCACACTCGAAGCGGAGATGGCACGAAAGGGTTCACTCACGGTTGACGTCATGGACTTGAACGGCAACCTCGTGGTTGGTCGGGATGGCTCCGTAATGGAGAATTTGGAAGGCGAGGTCATTGAATTGTGGAACATTAATTCCACACTCAACCCAACGGTGAATCTCAAATTTGTCTTTAATTCGGGACCAGCAAGGCTCTCTTCTGCAGTGCTTCATGGTTTCAGTTTAGGAACTCGTGTTGGTACTGGCTTTAATGGGACACAGATGGCCGGACCGACTTCAATTACAAACGGTGTCTGGAATTCACAAGGTGGGAATATGCCATTCATGTTTTCACCAACGACGATGGATAGTGCGTTTAACCCCCCACTTGAACGCTCGTCGTTTGCCTATCCAATCGCTTCAATCAAACCCTATATCCAAGATGATTGTTCAGAGAGTCCGTCGATTGAAGTGAGTTCACCAGGAATTACAGGTTCAATCAACTTGACAGATGGAACCAAGTACACTCTCGACTCCTATATTTTCGGATTCTCAGCAGCCGTATCGTATGTCAATCCATGTGGTGTTGCTGGCATTTGGTTTGACCTTGAATTCGCCCACCATCCCGAGATGTTGAGCATTGACGTTGCCGAAGATGGTGACAAAGACTGGGGCTTCGATGAACCTGCATTTGGTGCGTTTGGACATCAAAACAAGTTCTTGCTGAACAAAGTTAACGGCGTGAACTATGGAACAGACAAGACCACCCTGACCCTCAACCAAAACGGTGAAGCAGAAGGCGGATATTTCATGCTTCCAAAGGGTGCGGTTGTCACCTATGCTGAAGTTTCATTTGACCAAAACTCAATCCTATCATCATCGGATTTGACTGAAGCGTTCTCACTCGAACTCCTTTCGGGTACCCAATCTGAAAGCCTTGGGACAATTCAGAATTTGAGCATTATCACAAATGATTTCCTTTCATCACCACTTGATCTAAAGGATGCAATCAATGCCTTGCTGACAAATCCACTGACGCCAACAAGCCACTACGATGCATATGGGTGCAATACATGTGGAGAATGGATGACCTTCCGGTTCAAAGCAAGTGCACCTTCCGCTCTAACAGGTACATCGGCTGTAGCTACTGGTCTTGACATCGTCTATGACTACACCATGACGTTTGATGAAGACTACGGCTTTGACACCGAACTGAACCAAGGTGTTGCACTTTGGACTGGTGGTTCTACAGCCACGGTTCCAGTCGGAGTGTATTCCTCGACAGGCGGAGGTGCGAACTTCGGCACACTGAGTGTCTCAACAAGTTCAGGTTTCTCGAACACCTTCATCGATACGGGTAACCCAGTTGGCCTATATCCAAATGGGGAAATCTATGAATTCACAACCGAGCATACCGTATCTGACATTACAGGTACATCGATGTCGGAGGCATGGCTCTCATTCGAATCAAAATCAGGCCATACCATCTTGAAGTACTCTGACTTTGCATCCTTTTCGAAGGACAATTTGGGCTATGGAGACCTCATCACACTAGAGCCGTCTACGGTCTCAGACATCACTGATGGCAAGCAAATCATTTGGAGATTCTCCGTGAATCCTGAATGGGAAGACGCTGGAGAAGTTCGAGTTTATGCTGGGCTTACAGCAGCCAATGGTGTCAATGGACTACCTGACGCAATTTTGTTCGCTCCTCAAATCGGAAACGCAGTTGAAAATGATGCGGGAATCATCTCTTTCGAGTTGCAAAACACAGTCGGTGTTGCCCAAGACCTTGACGCAGCTGAATCAGGTCAAACGATTAACCTCGTTGGTTCAGTGCGTCTTGAAGACTTGGATGTCGCTCCAGACCCTGCAGCGTACAACCTTGTTCTCGAACTCAAGCACGTTAACATCACTGGTGAAGACATTTCAATTGAGTGGGAAGAAGTTGAGAACTTCACTGGTGTTATCGGTGGTGATTTCAACCTTGAGATTGACCTAGGGTCCGTCGCCGGTGATGAAACATACCGCTTTGGTATGCGTGGTTACGAAGGTGGAAATTCACTCTGTCCAGCATCGAGCCTACGACCAGATGAAACATGTTCAATTCCATTTAACATCTCTATCGATACCTATGAACCAAACCTCATGCAAATTCAAGTCTTGAGCAAGGATACTGACCGTAACATCGATTCAAACTGGAGAACGCTTTACGACGACACTTGGGTCGTTCCATCAGCTACCCAAAGCATCCGAATGACAGCTCAAGATTTGCCATCACCTCCAGCAACGCTTGACATGTATTACTGGGTGGAAAACGACCATGATGCAAATGATGACCGCATTCCTGATGAAGACGAATACATCGTGCTTACACTTTACAGCGATGGTAATGCACCAAATGCGACATATTACGGAAACTTCAGCGATAACGCAAATCTTGGACTCGACCCCGAAGGCCTCGTTTCAATCTACATTGTTGGGTTTGACTTGGCTGGTAATGCAATCGATGGAGGAACTGCAGGATTTGATAACGATAAGATCACCTATGTTTCTATGCAATCTGAAAGTCCTGTGATTCGAAACTTTTTCATAGAAAATTCGAAAGGTGAACGTTTCCTTAATTCCAATTCACAACAGTACGAAGGTGAATGGAATATGACCATGTACGCTGGAAATACATACCATCTCCTCGTTGAAGCAAACGACGACAATGGATGGCGTGATGTGGATTACATACAAGTTGACCTTGACGATGCACGAAACGATATGTCAGTGTATTATTTCCCACGAAATCAAACTGCTTGGACCGACTCCCCACACATTACCATCGTTCAAGAAGATGATGATAATGACGGACCTACACTTCGAAAGATGGACGGTAGTGCCCTTGTAAATCCGTTTATCTCCGACTTCTACCTTGACCTCCCAATACGAGTCGATTGGGGTATTTTAGGCGAAGGTGGGGTTGCAAATACACCAGTTCTTTACATGAAAGATTTGGATAACCCAGAGTACAGAATGTTGCCTGCACCTGGCCGATACATTCAATCTTGGTACTACGGAAGTGACCTTCGCCTCGATGTTCGAGATGATTTCACGAATAACATGATGATTTCACCATACTTTGCCGATAGCACTGGTACGATTACTCGTGATGTTCGAGAAGGCTTCGTATACACTGGAGATACTGTTTGGTTTACCGGACAGTATGTCTTCCAAGACGGATATCCAACAGTGTTCATGAATCCAGAAACCGAACTGACATTGAAAGTAACACGACTGGCAGCAGCCGCAGATGGAACCAAAGGGTATTCATCATACCCAGCCGGTGGTGCAGATGCAACCATGGACTTTGGTCAACCTACCCTCCATAACTTCACAGGAGGTCAGTTCAACATCTCTGTGATTGTGCCATCTGTGACAAATGAGTATACCTATGAGTTTGAATTGGTCAACCTACCAGAGAACGCAGTTGACCTCACATCAAGTTTCTGTGCAAACTCAAACACCTATGGATGTGCTACATTCAAACTCAAAGTAGATGGTAACGCTCCATCAGTTACATCATTAACAGTCAAGAAAGGAGCAACAGGTGACCAAATTACTGAAACGACGCCAATCTCCACAGCAAATTATCACTGTCTTGACATCAACGGTCTGCTGATTGAACGAGAAGGCTTGCTTGCAGGCGATGTTCAAGTTGGTTGGATGTTCTACACGGATGCTGACAACGGTATTGTTTGGAACAAATACCAAACACACTTTGGATCTGCTGAGCCTCAAATGGAGCCACTAACCCTTGTACCTTCAGGTAACGGTGTTTACACCGCTTCAGCGACATGTTTGGACTTATGGCCTCTAGAAAATGGCGAATTTGACCCTGAGCAAGAATCCATCCTCGGTATCGAAGTTGCAATATGGATTCAGGGTGTGGATTCGACAGGTTCATCGGTGATTTTGGGCGGTGGGCCAAATGAGGATGGCTCAGTCGCCCAATTCGTTGGAACAAATCAAAACCTGGGCGTCTTTGATTTCACATACGAGCGAGCGGTGTTCCAGATTGGAGCTTCTGATGTCAGCATGACACCTTCCTCACCAGAGGTTGGCGATACGCCAACACTTCGAATTCGAGTTGTGAATAGCGGTACTTTGGATGGACAGGTCACGCTTGAAGTCCGATCAGTCATCGATGGCGGTATTCCGAATAGAGAAGGAAATGTGACTTCAGTTCCTATTCAAGTTGATGGATTTGAATATGTGTCCATCGACCTTGAGAAATTCGGTAGAGAAACAACAGGTATGTACTACATTATCTACAATGAGGAAACAAATGAACAACTTTGGAACGGTAAGGACAATGGTGTGTTCTTCAATGTCAAAGTCGCTTCACAAGATGACTCAAGTGGCGGACTGGTTATGATTATCTCAATCATGGGTGTTGTGCTTGCAGTCCTTGGAACGCTTGTTGTCGTCCTGCTACGAAGAAACAGTGACGGTGAAAATCTCCTCGATGATGATTACGATGACGATGATGATGACTACGAAGAAGATGCGAAAGCACTTGTCGACATCCCAACAAATCGAACTTCTGCAGACCCTGAAATGCAAAGAGCGCTCGACCTGTTCCCGCAGTGGACAGAGGCAGACATCCAAGGTTACTTTGACCAAGGATGGTCTGTAGAGCAATTGCAGGATTGGGTGAACAGCAACTAATACGTGAGCCAAAATGTCTCATGAGTACTCATGGGAAGATGTGGTTCGAACCACATCAAACGGTTCCAAAGTAGTTTTTCACCCTACACTGCCGACGATTGTCTATCCTCAAAAACGACGGCCGAGAACCAAGTGGGATGGCCTTGCCTTAATGGAAATTGAAGATATTCTTTCCGTATGGGAGGAAGAAGAGAAGGATGAGCGTGCTTCGAAGGGCGTGAATGCTGAAATGGCAAGGGTCCAAGGAGGAATCTTTGGTTTGATGATGTCAGGATTTACTCTCCTCCCAGACCTTCAGTCCGGTGTGTTTCCAGACCCTGAACCTCGCCGATTTTGTCGAAATGCACAACGACACGAACGACCTATCTATTTCATCGAACCATCGTATCACGATGAAGACTGGGTTGATTACATGGAAAAGTCAGCAAAAACGATGTCGAATTGGAGGAAATTGCTTGGCATGGTTGCTCCCGGCCGCAGATTTCGTAAGCGATTAAAATTTCACTTATCCCACGTCCCAATTCCACCACAAGAACTTACAGATGAGTATGCTACTGCATACGCACTATCTTCTGCATGGTGGGATTGCAAAGAATGGCTTCTTGGGACAACGCTATCGGAGCGAAGAAATCAACGAATGGCTGCGAGAATCCACGGGGCTGCTCTCGATTTAGCAAAATTCCACGAGCGTGATGATGTTACACTCATAGTTCCAATTTTGGCACCCTGGCTAAACCAAATTGTCAATGCATTTGATTCTTCGAATCCAGAGGAGATTTCATCAAGTCGAACAGGCGGGCATGATTCGGAGGAGGAATGAGATGTCGAAGGGTGTTGGCAAAGTTGTCGTAGAAAATCAACTTGTTCGCTTCATTCCAAAAACTCCAGTATCCCAAGAAGATGTCATCGAGATTCTTAACGGTCAACAAAATGGGGATGTGGTCATCAAAATTATTGATTCACCCCGTGCAACGATCATGGTTGACAAAGAAGGACGAATCACCGTTCATGGTACATACAAAACAGAGGTCGCGAGGAGCGTAGCGCGTCAATTTCTGCTTCGTTTGGGCATGGATGACAAGGGTCTGCAAACAGAAAATGGACCAATCCAAGCGAGTTACACCTTTGATTGTGGTTTTCATGTAGCCGAAATGAATACCACCATTGGTCAATCCACATTGGAATTCGATAGCCGACTTGGCGGATGTAAAATCGATGACAAGCGACACAATATGTCAATGCTCTTGTTTGCAAATGGGGCATGTGTTGTCACATCTGCTCGTCATCATTCCATGGTTGATATCGCAGTTCGATATTGGCGTACAACCTTAGAAGAACATGGATTTGTGTATATTGCACGTGATGATCACTCATGACATACGACGGCCCTATCCTTGACAATCATTTCCATTTGAATCGAAATGGATTATGCCTCAATGCAGCGAGGGAATTCCAAAAAGCAGGAGGCACCCATTTAGTTTTGGTCCACTGCCCCGATTTTTCAGCCCCTCCAACCACACGCCAAGGTCATCATGACACATATTTGGACACCATCAACATCGCTCAAGAAGTTCGAGATGTAACCGACTTGCATGTGCGTGTTGTTCTCGGTCCTCACCCAGCGGCTTTTGCCCATCAATTTGTGAAATGGGTTGAGCAAGATGGCGACTTTGGTAAGGAGCGAGCTATTGAGAATTACCGGCAATCAATCGATGCGGCACTTCATTTTGTCAACGAAGGACAAGCCCATGCAATCGGTGAGGTTGGAAGGCCTCATTGGGCGGTAAGTGATGAGATTTGGGACCTCTCAAACATGTTGCTCGAAGAGACATTTCATCTTGCAGCACAACACAGCATCCCACTACAACTCCATGTTGAGGGTGATTCTGATGATACGTATCCAGAGTTATCCGCAATGGCACAAAGGCAAGGTATGCCGTTGAAGTCCCTTATTCGTCATTATTCGCCTCCAAATGTTTCCAAAGAATACACCCACGGTCTTACTCCGAGTGTGTTGATTGGTAAGGGTGCACTGGATGAGCTTGTTGAAACATGCAGAGAGAGCACACACGGATTCATGCTTGAAACCGACTATATGGACGACCTACGTCGACCAGGTGCGGTTCTAGGACCAAAGACAGTACCAAAGAGAACAAAACAGCTCATTGAACGAGGGCTTGAAGATGAAATCCTATGGCGCACTCATCACGATTTGCCCAATGAATTGTACGGGGAAGAAGGTCGATGAATTTCCACCATTCAGTTTCAAATTTCCATCACATTGATGAAATATAAATGAAACCAAAGGCCATGGCGGGCAGGCATGCAGGTTGTCGAGTTGTTGCACTGCTCCTGTTTTTTGTTTTGAGTGGCTCAGTGCTGGCATCTGCCCAAGTGAACATCATTCCCGCTGTTGAAATCGATTGTAACAACAAATCTCCCAAACTCAATGTGCACCCGGTAGACCATGAGTCCGTGACCATCACATGCACGGTTCGAAATACCTCAGACGTCGAAGAACAAATTGACATCGAAAAAGATCTTGACGATGGCCAACCAAGTATCGATATGGTTCTAAGTGAAGATAGTTTCACATTAGCCGGAGGTGAAGAAGAGTCCTTCCAAGTTGTGTTCTCATCCTCTCAAACAAGGCTATCGGCAACAATTTCACTCGATTTCTCGTTGGTTGCTAGAATCACTCAAGTTTCACCTGGCCTCCCATGGGATGCGGTAAATACCTCAGCAGAGGTCACTGGTAAACTCGGTGTAGAACAGTATGGCATGGTCGAACTTGAGCGAAAAGGTGTATCAACGATCACGATGTCAGACTCCGAGGAAACTTCGTTTCAGTTTGTGTTCAGAAACAATGGAAATGATCGAGATAAGATTGAGGTGACGGTCAAGAATGAAGCAGAGCTTCTTGAAAAGGGGTTCTCATTTCCTTTAGGCACATTTGTCGCAGAGGATGTTGATGAGAATTCTCAATCACAAGAAAGAGAACTTTCGATTCGTTCACCAAAGGAAATTACATCCTCAGAAACAATCAACATTGTCCTCGTTGCTAAAAGCAAAAATGATGCAAATGCCGCAACAAGTGAAATTAAAATTTCCGTGAATCTTGAAGCATCATCAAGCGGTTCCGGAATCAATGCTAATCTCGATGAGGTAAGCAAAGATGATGTCATCAAGTACGGAGGAATAGCAGGTGCAATACTGCTCGCCTTGATCATCCTTATTTTAGCAGTGAAGAGTGCGGGTCGTAATTCAAACAACAAAGTTGTGTTTGAAGAGCCAGCCCCAATTGAAGTTGAAGACGAAGAAGATGACTTCGATGACCTCCTCGATAGTCTGTCTGAATTTGATGAAGTCGATGACTTTGAATCCGAATTGGATGAATTCTAATTTGGCGTACTTGGATGCCATGCAGAATCGCATTTTTTCCCTTCTTCCCATGGTAACAGTCAAAGGCTGACTTATCCGTCGTTAAAGATAGGCTGAGGTGGCGATATGCTTGAACTTGAAGGAAAAATTGCCTTTGTTTTCGGAGTTGCAAGTGAGGACTCCATTGCCTGGGCGATTTGCAAGCAATTAGCAGCTGCAGGTGCCACACTGTACCTGGGGTACCAAAAACGGTTCATGAGTAGGATTTTCCAACTCAAAGACCAACTTCCAGCAATTGATGGATTTTATCCCTTAGATGTCGCATCCGATGAAACTACGAAGGAATTCTTTGACGCTTTTGAGAAAGACCACCCAGGAAAGAAAGCAGATATTCTCATTCATGCTATTGGATTTGCACCAAGGACTTGTTTCGATAGGCCAATTTTGTTCGTTGAAGATGCCGACATCAATACTGCGATGACAATATCAGCTAATTCTTTGCAACGATGTCTCAAATTTGCTTTACCCTATCTGAATCATGGCTCGTCCACAATCACATTGACCTATGCGGCCTCAACCAGATATGTACCGAATTATGGGATTATGTCGATGGCAAAAGCGGCCCTTGAGTGCTGGACAAGGGAACTAGCCTGTCATCTCGGCCCCGAAGGACATCGAATCAATGCAATATCGAGTGGCCCGGTTCGTACAATTGCGGCAGGAGGCATTCCTGGATTTGATAAAATTCTGGACCACGTCGAGCAAAATGCACCACTCCGACGAAATGTAACCCAAGATGATGTTGCAGGAACAACACTTTGGCTAGCAAGCCCTCTATCGAGGGGCGTAACAGGACAATGTATCCATGTCGATGCAGGATATTCAATCACTATGGTTCCCCATAGCATCATGGAGTGAGCACATGTCGATGACAACAGCAGATGGAAAAACGGTCGATGGCCTTGACCAAGGACCGTTTGAGCCGATAGCGGTCATCGGTATTGCTGCCCTTATGCCTGATGCCGACACAATCGAGCAGTTTTGGTCGAACATTGTTGACCAAAAAGTGAGCATCATCCCAATTCCCGACGGGCGTTGGCCTGGGGCGACTGAGCATTTTTGGAAAGAAGGCGGGCCTGGGCAGCATACTGAAGGCTTTACATATGCAAAAATTGGTGCCTTTGTTCAAAATTATGAGTTCGACTGGCGACGGTGGAGGCAACCGCCCGGCACCTTACCCCAAATCGACCCATGCCAACTTTGGGCAGTGACTGTTTCTGCTGATGCTTTGGAGCACGCCGGGTATGACGGCGAATCAAAAGACATTGACCGGTCAAGAACAGGTGTTGTCTTTGCAAATGCTCTCGGAGGTGAGAATCGTAACCTATCCAACATTCGTGTATGGTCAAACCATACCAAAGAAGTCGCAATGTCTCATGGCCTTCCAAGCGAAGCAGCCAATGCTTTCCAGGATGAGATTAATGAACTCACACCAAGGGTCGACGAAGATACAATGCCCGGTGAATTGGCCAATGTGGTGTCTGGCCGTGTGGCGAATCTTCTCGATCTTCAGGGGCCAAACCATGCAATGGATGCAGCATGTGCATCATCAATGGCTGCAATATTAGATGCATGCAGGTTGCTCCAAATGCGACAGGTCGACACGATGCTCGCAGGAGCAGCTGATCGAACAATGGACCCAGCAACGTATGCAAAATTTTCTGCAATCGGAGCCTTGTCTCCATCCCATTCCACACCATTCGACGCCAAGGCCAACGGCTTTGTGATGGGTGAAGGTGCGGGTGTTCTTCTGCTCAAGAGGCTTAAGGATGCCATTGATGATGGTGATGAGATTTACTCGGTTATTCGCGGCATTGGTGGTTCTTCAGATGGTAGAGGAAAAGGCATTACTGCTCCAAGTCAACGCGGTCAAGTTCAAGCGATTGCCCGAGCATATGAACAGGCCGGTTATCCAGCCTCGAGTGTTGAACTTGTTGAGGCCCATGGAACATCGACTAAAGTGGGAGACGCCACTGAACTTTCGACCCTTTCACAATTATGGATGGGTGTCGGCGGGCAACAACGTGTTGCTGTTGGCTCAATCAAATCTCAAATCGGTCACCTCAAAGCAGCCGCAGGCATTGCGGGTGTCATGAAAACGGTCATGGCCCTCCATACCAAAACCATTCCACCAAGTGCTGGTTTTACAGAACCAAATCCGACAGTTGATTGGTCAAATATTCCGTTTTATGTTCCGACAGAACCAACACCGTGGGTTCGCCCTCAAGGACATCCACAACGTGCCGGTGTCTCTGCTTTCGGTTTTGGTGGCACAAACTTCCACGTTGCTCTCGAAGCCTACGAACCAGACTATCATCGGCACTTGGCTGAGCATTGGAACGACCGATGGCTAGCATATTCCGGTCAAAAAAGCGTAGCCAGTCCCTCCGCAGCATCAATTTTGGCAGGTGGCCTTACCCCAACAATGTCTCATGATGAAATGAAATCGATTGAGGGGGGCGTTCTCCTTCTTTCTGCAACCTCGATTGGAGAGATGAAATCACAATTGTCGTCGATATCAGCACCGAGCAAAAATTTCGACACCAACCCGACGGGTGTACGTTTGAGCCAGCAACTTCAAGATTGGAGTTTAGATTTTGAACCCGATGCACCAGTTCGATTGGCATTGGTGGCAACCACATGGAAAGAATTTGAAAAACGCCAGCAATTAGCAACCTCTTCAATCGAAGAGAAAGAAAAGTGGAGCTTTTTACAGGCACAAGGTGTTCTTATCACTGACGATGCACCAATGCCTTCAGAAGCAAAAGTAGCCCACCTTTACCCTGGTCAAGGCAGTCAATATGTTGGAATGACTTATGACCTTTCACGCCGGTTTGCATGTGCTGCAGATGTTTGGTCGCAAGCTGATGTCACCATGGTCGATGTTTTGGGTGGTGAAACGCTTTCAGGCTTTGTTCTGCGAGAAAATTTAACCAAGGAAGAAAGCAAAGAAGCCGAAGAGAAACTCAAACAGACCGAATACACTCAACCAGCGATGCTTACAGCTGATCTAGCGATTGAACAGGTGTTCAACGCCTTCGGTCATCGACCAAACATGGTAGCCGGTCACTCGCTTGGGGAATATGCAGCATTGATGGCTTCAGGCATTCTTGACATGGATGGTGCTCTGCGTGCATCAGCAGCACGTGGAACGGAGATGGGTTCGGTTGAAATTGATGATCGAGGCCTCATGGCAAGCATTACTGCGCCTTTTGAAGAGATTGAATCTATCCTTGAGCAAATCGATGGTTATGTCATTTCAGCGAACAAGAATTCACCAAAAATGACGGTGATCGCCGGAGAGACAACAGCTGTCAAAGAGGCTATTGCTCGATTTGAGCAAGCGGGGTACCAAGCAGTCACACTCGCAACATCCCATGCCTTCCATTCAAGAATTGTCGCACCAGCAAACGAACCGCTTCGCAGATTCTTGGAAACTCTGGAGATACGTTACCCTTCAATCCCAATTACTGCGAATGTCGATGGCGAATTTTATCCTAATTCAGGCTCAGATTCCAAACAAGATGTCCTCTCAAAATTGGCACCACAGATGGCCTCATCGGTTGAATGGACCAAACAAATTGAAACAATGTACGCTCATGGTGCTCGTATTTTTATTGAAGTCGGCCCAAAAAGAGCCCTCACCGTCTTTGCAAGCCAAATTCTCGAACAACAACCACATCTTGCCATGATGTCGAATCACCCTAAACAAGGCGGCATCCAATCCTTTTTCACCGCTATTGGTGCTTTGGCCCTAGCTGGTCGACGACCTAACTGGCCATCGTTTGATAGTGATGCCTATGCTGAGGCATTTGCAGCAGGCCCATTGGAGGCCTATGAGCAAAGCAACGTGGTCGACAAAGAATCCACAATGCAAGCAGTCGCTCCGCCTCAAGTCACCCAAGTGTTTGTGGAATCAGCGGATGCGATGGACCAGGAACTGGTGAAAACAAGATATGTTTGTGATGTGATCGGGAAGCATTCCCCCTATCCATCATCATTTTGTCATGGGGCTGTGAGTTTGGTTGAAGGATTGAAGATCTCCTCACAATCGGTCGCCTCAATCATCGAACAACTTCGACGTGAAGCAACAACAGATGCTGAGTATGACGTAAGCGGTGCCAAAACTGCTGGCGACCTGCATCGATGGGTTGTCACTCCACCTTCATCATACTCTATTTCAAAGCCAAAGGCAAGTATTTCTACAAATCAGACGAAAACACATCAATCTACGACAACCGCACGACATGCGGACCCGTATGTCGTAACGGGCATTTCTCTTGGTTTACCCGGCATGGACAAGGTATTTTCAGATGAAACCTTTGAGCACCTAGTCGAAGGAAAAACCTGCATTTCTGAGGTGAGTGATGAATACAAACAGCGTCTTCTCGACAAAAATATTGTCCGACTCATCAAAGGTCGAGATGGCTCAGTGAATATGAGTCAAGCGGAAGTCTTCGGTGACATCCCTCAATTAGCCGGTATGAAAGGTGCTTTTGATTTAGCAGAAGAATTCGGGATTGACCCAAAGAGCATTCTTGCTTGGGACGTCACAACACAACTCGCACTAGGAGCTGGCCTGCTTGCACTTCGTGATGCTGGGATTCCACTCACTCCAGTTGAACAGGTCGGGAAGGGTGGGCTACGGCTAATCACTGGCTGGGAAGTTCCACAATTGTATCGAGAACGTACAGGTATTGTGTTTGCCTCGTGTTTCCCCGGTTTACAAATGGCGATGAAACATGCAAAGACCAACGGTGATGATGGCGAAGGCCGGTTTGACCGAAGATATCTATTCCAAGTTCTCAACATGGGTCATTCACAATTTGCCCAATTCACTGGTATTCGGGGGCCAAATACAACGCTCAATCTCGCATGTGCCTCCGCAACTGCGGCGTTTACAGTTGCAGAGGATTGGCTCCACTCAAACAGGGTTGACCGCGTCATTATCGTCAGTTCCGACGATGTCACTGGCGATGATTTGTGGGAATGGATTGGCAGTGGATTTGCAGCCTCAGGTGCAGCGGCGACGCACAACGTGGTTGAAGAAACTGCATTGCCTTTCGACAAGAGAAGAAATGGCCTGATTTTAGGCATGGGTGCTGCAGCGTTCGTCGTTGAACGAAAATCAGAGGCTGAGATACGAGGGGTTCAACCAATTGCAGAGGTGCTTGGAGCTCAAATTTCAAACTCGGCATACCACGGTACACGATTAGATGTCGAGCACGTAGCGCAAACCGTTGACAATTTCATGTCGAGAATGGAGGCGGAATGGGCCATCGACCGTCATGAAATAGCACCACGTCTCGCTTTCTTTTCTCACGAAACCTACACGCCTGCTCGCGGGGGATCAGCACAATCAGAAGTCAAAGCACTTCGAGATACCTTTGGAGCAAGTGCAGATAAGATGGTTATCGCCAACACAAAAGGATTCACAGGTCATCCAATGGGGGTGGGCATCGAAGATGCGAGCATGTTTTACGGAATGCTCACAGGGCGAATTCCACCAATAGCAAACCACAAAGAAATCGACCCAGAATTAGGTAACCTCAATCTATCAAAAGGCGGTGATTATCCAGACCTGCAATACGGTTTGAGATTCGGTGCAGGTTTTGGTTCTCAAATCGCCTTATCGTTGGTTCGAAAGTGGCCTGTTCAAGGTGAGAGGATTGATGGAAAACAATTGCTTTCTTGGCTTCGTTCTCTCGCCGGGCATGATGATGTTGTTCTGCGCATATTACAGAAAAAACTCGTGACCTATGTTGATGGTGAAAATAACCTCCATGGAGGAATTCAAGGTGAAAGCTATCTGCCAACAATGGCATTTGAAGGCAAACCAATCGAAACATCGCCAGTTCAAGCATCGCCTGAACCAATAAAACCCGAACCACCAAAATCTGAACCGGCACCTTCTGCTGTTGCTCAAAACGTGAAAGCAGAACCCGTTCCAAAATCATCAGGCGATGTAAGCGGTGATGTTGTTCAGACCGTCATCGATGTTGTCGTTAAGCATACCGGGTATCCAGCTGACTTTGTTGAACTCGACCAGGACCTCGAAGGTGAACTTGGTATTGACACGGTCAAACAGGCAGAAATTATGGCTGAAATTCGCTCAGCATTTTCCCTACCCGTCGATGAAGACTTCATTCTCTCCGACCATCCAACCCTCAATCATATGATCGAGTACATCGGAAGGATGGGTGGATCAGATACAGGCTCTTCGGCTCAGAGCGTTGTTGTTCATGACCCCAATTCTGAAGTTGCACCTGTTCAAAAAGCCGCTCCAGAGCCTACCACACAAGGTTCTGAACCTGTACCACAACCCACTCAATCACCTGTCGACGGAGATATGGCTGCAGCGGTTGTCGAGGTAGTGGTGAAGCACACTGGATACCCTGAAGATTTCATTGAACTGGACCAAGACCTCGAAGGCGAACTAGGCATTGATACGGTGAAGCAAGCAGAGATTATGGCAGACATTCGCTCGGGTTTCGACTTGCCCGTTGACGAAGACTTCGTTCTCGCCGACCACCCAACCCTGAATCATATGATTGGTTATATTCAGAAAATGAAAGGAGGGTCGGTACCGCAACCGAATGCACCATCTGAACCGACACAGGTACAGGCACAGCCCGAGGTTCCTCCTCAAACAGTTTCGCAACCAACTGAGCCTATTGTTTCATCTGCAGACCCATCAATCTCTCCAACGCTGATTCAAGTTGTGGTTAAACACACCGGATATCCAGAGGATTTCATCGAACTGGATCAAGACCTCGAGGGAGAACTTGGCATTGATACGGTCAAGCAAGCAGAAATAATGGCCGAGATTCGAACGATTTTTGAACTCCCTGTCGATGAAGATTTCATTCTTGCAGACCACCCAACGTTGAATCATTTCATCGCATACATTACGAAGATGAAAGGTGGGGGGCAATCTCAAGTTTCAGTCGAAGAAGATGGTCAATCACCTCCTGCGGCTTCGCCTGTTCCTTCAAAAACAACATCATACAATGTAGGCTGTCGACGTTGGCAAGTTGAAATTGAGGATTGTCCGGGCCTCGAATCTCCTCAAATACTCAGTGATACGATGGTCATCACTGACGACGATTGGGGCATCGCTGAAGCAATGTGCAAGGAATTTGACGCCTTGAACTTAGAAAGCGTACGCATTGGATTTGAAAGTGGTATTCGCGACCCCTCAGTTCAGCAAGAACAAGGTCGAACAGTCTACCGTGCAGACCCAGCAATACCACAGCATGTTCAGTGGGTTTGTTCCCAACTTGCAGGAAAGAAGATTGGTGGTTTGTTCCATCTATCACCTATGAAGTTAGCATCTGAAACCATGCTCGACGATGCTATACCTTCTTCTCAAATCGCTCTATCTGCCCACGGTTGGTTTGGCCTTCTGAAAGGATGTGGCGAATTGCTTACAGATTCAGCAGTTGTTGTATCTGTAACGGCTATGGATGGTCGACATGGGAATCATGGTGAGCGCTTCAATGCGATACAATGTGCCGCTTCTGGTGTGACGAAATCGTATGCATTCGAACGACCAGAACTCCGCTGTCGTGCACTTGACATTCATCCTGAATTGATGCTTGAAGCACCGATTGCAGCACAACATATCATAGAAGATGTCTCGAAATACGGAGGCGAAGTTGAAATCGGTCTCGATAGAGACCATCGTCGATGGACACTTGTAGCCTTTGCAGAGGACCTCGTTGAAGATACCACATCTCTTTCTGCAGCGGATTGTTACATCGTATCCGGAGGCGGCTCTGGGGTGACTGCTGCCTCAGTCATCGGTCTTGCGCGCGCTAGCCAGGGCAGTGGTGCTCATTTCATTCTGCTCGGTCGTTCATCGCTCATCGAAGAGACTCAAACATGGCTGGAATGGAGTGAAGAGCAACTCAGCGAACGAAAAATGGCACTTCGGGAAGAATTGGTCACAGGTACCGAAGATGGTAAAGTCACTATGGTCGAATGGAATTCAGCATGGCAGAAATTCACGAGGTCGAGGGACGTATATCTGACCTTATCACATATTCATGCTACAGGAAACACGGCAGAATATCAAGCAATGGATGTGACAGATATTGGCTCACTCGAAGCATTTGGTTCATCATGTGGTCGCAAAATTACCGGGATCATTCACGGAGCTGGCCTCGAAGATTCCAAACTTGTGACTGACAAATCGCACGAAACATTCGACAATGTTGTTCGAGTGAAAGTCGATGGCTGGCGAGCACTTCTCGGTGCAGTACATGCTTCAGGGGTTGAATATCCTTCCGTTGCATGCTGCTTTACAAGCGTCGCAGGTCGGTTTGGGAACGGTGGCCAAACCGATTATGCAGCAGCCAACAGTGTGCTTGACGCAGAAATGGCAAGAATCACAGCGAGCGGCCATGGAAGAGGTATTGCCATAGCATGGACAGGCTGGCAAGACATTGGGATGGCCACACGTGGTTCTATTGAAGCCGTCTTTGAAGCTGCAGGTATCGAAACGCTTTCAGTTGAGGCTGGGGTGTCGATTTTCGTCGATGAAGTATTACGTGGAGGAAAGCGAAGAGTACTCGGTTGTGGTTCACTTGGTATGATGGACAAATTCAATGCCTTCAGGGAACCACCGTTGAAACTCCCTGCAGAAATGGCGGCTTTACTCGCTGACCCTGAGCGTTTTCCATTTATCGACAAAGTCATCTCGTACGAACAGGGTGTTGAAGTGACGACACAATGCACGCTCTCAACAGAAGAGTATCCCTTCCTTATCGACCATGCCATCGAAGGCGTGCCATATCATCCTGGTGTCATGGCTCTTGAGACCTTTGCACAAAATGCACTCCTTGTTTGTCCACACCTCGTTGTCGCCGGATTCGCTGAAGTTGAATTTGGTTTACCTGTGAAATTAATGAAAGGGCCGCTTGCAGTTCAAACGATTGCACGCTTGGAAAAGAGTGATGATGGCGTGACGATAATTGCATGCAAAATGGTGTCCGACCTTACAAATTCTAAAGGTGAAGTCTTCGGCCAGCGAGAACACCACGTGGGTAAAGTTCGGATGGTCGAAAAGGGTGAGGTTACTGAGTTGTTTGCTCGAGAATTGGATCAAGCCCCCTATCTTGGAACACCACCTGCCGGAAAAGCGGTTGAAGATGCTTCATTTATCTATTCACGGTACTTCCATGGACCTCGATTTCAATCGCATGGTGGAGTGATTGGCGGATGTGGCACAAGCGATGCACCTGGAATTGATGGAATTGCATTAATGCGTCATCAGTTACCAAATGACAAATTATTTGCACGTGAGGGTAAAGGCGAACCAGTTTTCCTCGAGTCACTTCCAATGTTGATTGAAGCAGGCTTCCAAAACGCAGGCTTGGTTGCCATGGAATTCCTACGTCTCAGCTCATTACCAATTGGAATTGAGTGGTCAACGATGTTGAGGGTACCAGAAAAGAATGAATCCTTGAGGGTTCGAAGTCTCCTCGTTGACCAATCAGATGATGGTGTGACGACGCATCAAGTACTGATTGTGGGTGAAGATGATGCTCCAGTCCTTGCCCTCAAGAATCTAAGGTTGAAATCCATGGCTCCTATTGATGATGCACAATCATTTGAATTTGAACGATGATTGACATGGACGCACCTTTGTCAAATGAAATAATCAATCTCACATGGTCATCAACACATCCTTGCCGAGTCGAATCGTACATCATGCGTCAACAACCTCTCGTTGAGCAAGATGTACACTTGATTCAACCTGATGAGGTCAAAACCTTCGCAACTGAAAAACGCCGTATGGATCATTTCAACGGTCGAAGGCTTCTTGAGATTGCCCTTTCTAAGTGGGGGCTGCCTACACTTGATGACATCGAAGTGCTGAGGACAGAAAAACGGGAACCTTATCTTCGATTCATACAAGGGGTTTGGAAGAATCAACCATTGCCATCATTTTCAATTGCACACAGTGGTGACTATGTTTTTGTTGCTTTGTGCGAAACCGGTTGGTCAATAGGAATCGATGCCGAACCTTTGGATAGAGAACTCTCTCCCGGCGTGTATGAGTTGATGTCATCAGGAGATGAACTCAGGTTTCTTCATGCACACCCAGAACATGCATTGATGTTTTGGACCGTAAAAGAAGCCGTGCAAAAAAGCATGGGGCAGGGGATGCATTTCAATCCAAGGAAAATCAAAGTTCCAATTGAAAAGAATGTCATGCATATTTCAATTGAAAATTTAAAATTTCAATTGGAAAATACAGCAAATTACGGCTTTCAAATCTCTCTTGCTCTTGCCGAACGAAACAACCAACCTCATACCGCAGAAGATGCGTTGCTTGAGGAAACCAAAGATGCGATGAAAACATCCGAATGGTCGGTTGGATGCAATACAATGCGGAACAATCTTTAGAGTTCAAGGTCGTGTTCGATAACGGATTTGATTTGGTGAGGTTTAATTCACGTTTCGAACTTCTGGTGTTTGGTCTGCAATGAGGAATTCAAGCATTGCTGCCCACATCACGAATTCGATTGATTTTTGGATTTCATCAACGCCACCTACCATTTGAATCATGTTATCGAGTGTATCGCTAGGTGAGTGGTAGGCATCATAGTCAGCGTCATATGCACCCAAGTGGAAGATAGTTTGGGCACCCAGGTTCCTAAATGTCACGTGGTCTGAACGCCCGAATGTGTCTTCGTGCACATCCATAACGAGATTTTCATGCTCGTCCCAGTGTTGATCGCAACCTGCACCATATGTTCCTTCAATCGTCATATTCATTGGTGCCTTCAGAATATTTCTATGAACATGGTCAAGAATTGAAGTGATTTCGACATCCTGTTCGTTTGGATCATCATCTGGCCCAGACCATGCGTGGTATGGATAAGGTTCGCCAGTCGGTTTGTAGGCGGGCCATGAAATGCCCATCATATCCATGTTGATGTAGAATCGCAATTCTTTGTCTTGGGGTAAACACGCATCACAGTCATTGTTCGCAAATGCGTTTGAACCTCGCAGTCCTTCTTCTTCCGATGACCACAGTGCCAAGAAAGTATCACATTCAAATGTCATGTCAACAAAAGCACGGGCAAAAAGCATCATCGACACCGTCCCAGCTGTGTTGTCATATGCTCCCTCGTATGTGCCTCCTCCTGGAGGTCCGCCTGGAGGTGCGATATCGAAATGTGCACCCATACCTTGGACACAGGTGTCACTACGACCTTCCTTCCAAGCAATTACATTGAGCGATTCCGGCTGAGATGGATTGAGGTGGTCATTGACTCGTAGAATGTCGGTGTCGTAACCGAGACCTTCAAAATGTCCTTGGAAAAAAGACGCAGCACGCTCAAACGCAGGGTTTGGTGTCCCCATCCAACGATTCACATATCCTCCACATTCAGACGAATCCGAACATACTGAGGTGATGAATTCCATCTTTTCATACCAGTCTTCACCGTTGACAATTGGTGTACCATTCTCGATTGGAATGAACACACTGGTCTTAAATCCATCTTCATTCATGAGTTCAAGAGTGACTTCTTCAGTGTAAGGCGTTGTCAAGATGAGGCCACTTAAGACGTCCGTGTCATCAGATGATACCATTCCACTTGGCACAATGCTCCCGTTGATGAAAAACAAGACATCGGGTGCATCTGTACTCATGACCATGTTTTTTCCACGAAGAATAAAGTCGTGCAATTCACCTCGAAACATCGTAGTATCATCGGATTTCATCCCATTGATGAGAAGGATGTCCTCACTTTCGAATGACTCAATCTCCTCCTCACCAAAACATCCAGATAGCGATGCAAAAAGAAAGAGGCACATCATTGTAGATGCGTACAACACGCGTTGACCATCATATCCCATTGGCTAACCCTGCATGCCGTTATTTATGTGTTTAACGAAGACATGCGAACTCAAAAAGAGGTCAGAGTGCGGATGGCGGGAGTCGAACCCGCGCAGCGAGCTTGGAAGGCTCGAGTGCTACCACTACACCACATCCGCATGTGGTAATTCAGCCGACAAGTATCTCCTCTTTGAAAAAATCGGTTGAACTCAATGTAACCACTTCTTCAAATGTTGAAAAACATACGAATGTTTGTCAGAATTTTGATGGTGGTGGCGGAGGGAATCGTTGAGATTGTAATTGCCTTTGTCGCAAGAATTCTTCTTTCTTCAACAAGCGAGCTTCCTCGATTTTCTTGTTTTTCTTCGAGCCTCGCATCACAAGCAATCCCATCAATAATGCAAGAGAAAGAATGCCGATGAAGGCTTGTGCAATTGGGTTTTCAAGACCTTGTTGTAAGATTGAGCCGAATGCAGAATCTCCTTCAGCATCCAATGTTGAGTTTGTGACCACCAATCTGATCGAATGGGTATCCATAGGCACAGTGGAGCCAGGTTCTCGAGCGACAATGACGAGATTTGCCTTTCCGGTTTTCAGCACTGTTCCGCTAAAGGTCACGGTCTGTGTCATTCCCGTCGTATCATCAAAGGTGAGTGCTTTGACGGTTGATGAACTGATAAAGATGGACATAGGCTGCCATTCAATCCTAGCAAAGAAAGCTGATTCTGTATCGGTTGAAAGGGTGCATGAAAAGGTAAACGATGTTTCCATGACAACATCAATTTCAATTTCCTCGGATGAACAAACCAATTCGCCCTCGGCAGAATTCCTGCTTGGGTCATTTGGATAATGGTCTGGTTTATACGAACCAAGCATATCATTGTCGCCCCATCCATCACCATCGACGTCGCTATGCTGAGTTGCTTCATCTGGGAAGGCATCATCAGAATCTGCGTATGCATCACCATCTGCATCGGGACATCCAAACAGGTTGTTTGCCGTTGCAGTACCAAATTCTGTTGGGCACGCATCGCCATCAATTTCATCGGATTCGTCCCCGTAGCCGTCACCATCAGAATCCATCCATTGAGATGCATCGTCTGGCCAGAGGTCATTCTCATCACTCATGCCGTCACCGTCGGTATCTACGCATCCAAACCGATCGATGGTTGATGAACCAGCGTCGGTTGGACATTCGTCGGCTTGGAATCCGTTGGCTTCGTCACCATAACCGTCGTTATCGGTATCGTTCCATTGCGTTGCTTCGTTCGGGAAGGCATCGCCATCATCTGAATATCCATCAGAATCTGTGTCTACACATCCAAAGACATCATGAATCGAGGAACCTGATGTGGCCGGGCAAGCATCTGGATTGAGTCCATTGGGCTCATCTCCGAATCCGTCATCATCAGAATCTGCCCATTGTGTAGGGTCATTTGCGAAGGCATCTGCACCGTCGGTTGTGTTCCATACCCCCGATTCAGCGTTGGAATATCCATCGCCATCTGTATCAAGACAACCGTTTCTATCAATGCTCGAATTTCCTAAAACGCTTGGGCAAGCATCTTCCAAGTCATCAAAACCATCATTGTCTGAATCCATTGAACGAGTGGGGTCATTCGGGAATGAATCATTGATATCGGACACACCATCGCCGTCGGCGTCTGGGCAACCATATTGGTCGAGTGTGGAATTTCCTTGAACACCTGGGCAACCATCGGGTTCGTCACCGAATGCATTGTCACCGTAACCGTCTCCATCTTGGTCGAGCCATTGGGTTGGTGAATCGGGCAATTCATCGATTTGGTTATCCCAACCATCACCATCATCATCCGGACATCCGTATCTGTTTCCTTGGGTTGAGTTACCAGCTGTTGTTGGACAGGAATCTCCAGTTGTGCCGCCTGGATTGTCTCCAAATCCGTCGCCATCCGTGTCGTTCCATTGTGAGTTATCACTAGGGAATGCATCGATGGAATTTGCTCGGCCATCACCGTCGGTATCTGGGCAGCCTAGAGCATCTGATGTCCAAGACGTTCCAGATTCGGTTGGACAAGCGTCAGGATTGTTTCCTGAAGGGTTATCACCATATCCGTCCCCATCAGAATCATTCCATTGCGTTGCATCATTCGGGAAAGCATCAGCGCCCATGGCGACTGTATGGCTTCCACTTGCGTCGGAGTAGCCATCACCATCGGAATCAAGGCAACCGATTCTGTCATGGACAGATGTACCCGAGACAGTGTCGCAATCATCTTCAGTTTGGTCAGAGAATCCGTCACCATCAGCATCAGACCATGCATTTGGATCGTTGGGGTATGCATCGGCTCCTTGGCTTGCAGTCCAACTTGAATCTGGGTCTGAATATCCATCATTATCTGTGTCTGGACAACCATTTCGGTCATTCATTGACGTTCCTGATGTCGAAGGGCAACTATCGCCATTTGTTCCAGAAGGGTTGTCTCCGAAACCATCACCGTCAGAATCTGCAGATTGTGTGCTATCGTTTGGGAAAGCATCAGCTCCGTTGCTGACCGTCCAACTTGAGTCGGGGTCCGAGACGCCGTCACCATCAGTGTCGAGGCACCCGTTTCGGTCAACACTTGAGGTCGCATTCACAGTTGGACAAGCATCTGGGTTATTTCCAGCGGAATTGTCACCAAAGCCATCACCATCAGAATCTTCGAATTGAGTTGCATCATTGTCAAAATCATCATCGAGATCAGCGTATCCATCGCCATCGGAATCAGGGCAACCAAGTCTGTTGAGTTCTGTTGAGGTGCCGGTTGCTGTTGGACATGAATCGGGGTTGTTGCCTGAAGCATTGTCTCCGTATCCGTCACCATCAGAATCAATCCACTGTGTTGAATCAGAAGCAAAGGCGTCAGCACCATTGCTGACTGTCCACGAGGAATCGGGGTCGGAGTATCCGTCGCCGTCGGTGTCTGTACAGCCAAATCGATCTTCAGTTGATGTTCCTGATGTCGCAGGGCATCCGTCACCGTCTGTGGCAGGTGGTGGATTGTCACCATATCCATCGCCATCGGAATCTTCCCATTGAGAACTATCGTTCGGGAAAGCATCTGCACCGTTTGACGTCGTCCAAGATGAATCGCCATCGCTTGCTCCGTCACCATCGGAATCCGTACATCCATTCCGGTCACGATAAGAGTCTCCTGCAGTTGTTTCACAAGCATCGGCACCATTTGATGTCGTCCATGATGAATCGGCATCTGAATACCCGTCACCATCTGTGTCTGTGCAACCAAACCTGTCTGCAGTTGAGTTTCCAGCCGTTGTAACACAACCATCTGGGTTTGTACCTACAGAGTTGTCGCCATAGCCGTCGAAGTCTGTGTCAGCCCACTGGGTGCTATCCGAAGGGAAAGCATCAGCACCGTTGTTGACCGTCCAAGAAGAGTCTGGGTTTGAGTACCCGTCACCATCTGTGTCAGGGCAACCATCTCGGTCTTGTGTTGAAGAGCCTGCTACGGAACTACAATCGTCTGCCGAATCGATGACGCCATCGCCATCGGCATCTTGCGTCAAATTGGTGAATGATACATCGGCGTTAATTGCAATGGAGAAAAATTGCGGGCCAGTAGGGATGTTTGAACCAAGGACGTGCACTTCCCACGTTCCTTGGGCAGGATTGGTGAATTTTAATCCACGGAGATTGTCGAGGTTGTTTGACAAATTCGTCCATGTACCCGAGGGGTCTTTCACCGCTAAGTCGAGGTCGTTCACGAGATTGACATTTGCAGTTGTTGTCGAAGCAGGGTCTGTCCATGAGAGCATAATTTGGAAATCATCAGCGTTTGCAGGTATTGAAAACGACCAGCCACGGTCGTCGTTTGTTGAAAGCGACTCTTTGTCAATCCATGATGCATTGACTGCTGCTGACATGTTGACAAGCCCCCATCCTTCGTGAATATTGGGCGATGCTTCTTTTGCTCCGTTTGTCCCATCGCCGCCGCTTGAGTACTGACCTTCCATGTCGTGTGCAGAAGCAGTCATAATCGCCTTGATGAGGGCAGAGGTCGGTGCAGCATAGTTCTCGTTTTCATCGAGATGTTGTAGCAAAAGGGCAACTGCTCCAGCGGTCAGGGGAGTAGCCATGCTCGTTCCACCCATGTAACAGTAACTTGTGTTGTAGCCGCCCCATCCACAGTTACCTGCTGATCTTGACTTTGTTGAGAGAATGTACGTACCAGGGGCTGAGATATCGGGTTTGATGCGGTCATCATCGACAGGTCCGCGACTTGAGAATGCTGCCATTCCTTCGATATCATCTGCCAATCTGTCGGTGGAAATGGGTGAACCGTAATTTGTTGAACCCCAGACGTTTGAAATCGAAGGCCGGTTGTTTTCAGATGCACCAACGGTGAGAACATTTTTTGCGGTCGCTGGAGACCCTAACGAATCATTATCAACTTCCCCATCATTGTTTGCATCAGCACCCTCATTCGCAGCAGCAAAAATGATGACCATTTCATCATGTGTCCGTGCACTCGCATCTGCTTGCATTGAACTTGTTGTGTACAGGCCGGCGACATCGGAACCCCACGAATTCGTGTGGATTTGGCTTCCATTTGCCCAAGCGAGGCTAAACATATCGTCAAGGTCGTCGGGAATCCCTGCAAGCAATTCGTTGCCGCTGACTGTGGTTGCAATCGAGTGCACGAGCAAATTGGCTTCTGGTGCTGAGCCAACGATGCCGATGGTGTTATCGGTTCCATCGCCGAGAACTGAGCCAGCAACGTGGGTTCCATGGCCGTGTAAATCTTCTGCGTCATCAGCACAACCTGAGGGAACTGTGTATCCATTATTGATGTAATAATTGCATGTAGAGGTCGACATTGGCCAAGATAGAATTCCTGTGATGTGGTCTTTGAAATCTGGATGCATGTTTGAATTGTTTACACCGTTGTCAAGACCCGTATCGGCAACGGTTACGATGATGCCTGAACCATCCAAACCAGTCCAACTCGAATCGATACTAGCCATATTTGTCGAAGACCAAACATCGTTGACTTTCATGACTTCGGTGGCCTCACTGTTGAGGATAAAGAAGTACGGCTTTTCTTCAACCCACTCGATTTCATCATGCTCTACGAGCCATTTCACACCATCTGAGTTGGCCCACATCGTTGCAAATCGAGTCGAGTGTGATTGGACGACAATATCGTCGACGTTCTCAATTCCACTTGGTAACTCCGTTCCCGATAAGACGACGTTGACATATGCTTCACCCACGGAAAC
Source organism: uncultured Candidatus Poseidoniales archaeon (assembly GCA_964613395.1). Taxonomy (GTDB): domain Archaea; phylum Thermoplasmatota; class Poseidoniia; order Poseidoniales; family Poseidoniaceae; genus Poseidonia. The sequence continues at coordinate 36,126 of CAZTGO010000003.1, forward strand.
ATACGGGTTGAAAGAAATCATTTGTTGACCAGTCATTCCCTTAGCGAGATTCGTACGGATTTTATCAGTGGGGTCCATTTTGCTGATGCCGATCACGTCGAGTTCAGCAAGGTCAGTAGCCTTCATATCAGGCACATCGCAATGAAACGAGGTTTGAGGGAGGAATGAGTGACATTCAATGCCATTGTTGGCCAAGTCCTTCACCCAGTTTGTGGGCACAGGGTAGGTGTGGGTGAGAATGTGGTAGCCAGAAACGATGTCGCTTCCTGTCGCAATAACATATTGCGAGGGCGTTAATGGTGCCGAGTCTCGGTAAAGAAATCCTACCGTCTCTTCTATGAACTGATTGGAAGACCATCCGTATTCGACTGCAGCAGTTGGGTAAATGTTGAGGATGGCAAGAGTATCTAAGTCGGCTTCTGTGTTGGCTTCAATCGATGGTTGAACAAATCCTTGAACCGTTATTGTTGGTAGGAAAAGTTGTGTCAAAAACAAAAAAACAACAAAAAAACTCACTCGCATAGATTACCCTCATTGTTGTGTGGACCGACCTCCCTCATCAAACATTTGTCTTGAAATCTTTAGATACAATGCAGAAAGCATTCAAAAACCTCTTTCCGTAGGTTAGGCTATGACTGGTTCAAGATCTAGAAACAAGCAAGAGCATCTTAAACCAGAGGAAATCAACGAAGATAAACAAATCATAGGTCGACAGATTTGGCGGGTTGTCCCGTATGCAAAGCGATATCCCAAGCGTGTTGCAGTTGGCGTGTTTGCCAATGCAGCAGCACGATTTTTCGACCTTATTCCGTTTGTAGCCATTGGATTTGCAGTCGACTTTTTTACATCGAATTCACTTTCTGGCCCACAAGTAGTCCAGGATGTCGTCAATTCGATTCATCACGAACCGGCAGTAGGTTACGGTCTGCTTATTTTTCTCAGTTTTGTATGCCTTGCCATCTTCCAAGGTATCTCAGAGTATGCATGGCAAACACTAGGTTACAAGATTCAGCATGATTTGCGAATGGATGCTACTCGTTCGCTCATTGCTATGGAAGCATCATATTACGACTTGAGGCAAACCGGGCAACTGATGTCAATTCTATCGAGCGATGTCAATCAACTCGAAGATGTCGTCAGTGACTCCTCTACATCCATCATTCGGATTACAATCACCTTCGTTACAGCATTCATTATTCTTGTGTTAATGTCATGGAAATTAGCTCTCATTTTATTCGCACCAATTATCTTTATCGTGCCGATTGTGTATTGGTTTTCAACAAATGTTCAACGCAAGTATCGAAAACAACGGGAGTCAACCGGTGATATCCACGCAGTATTGGAGAATCTTATCTCAGGCATTTCAGTCGTTCAGGCATATAATGCACAGGAATGGGAAGCACATCGAGTTGACAATGAATCCGGAGAATACCGAGACCAAGCGATGGCGGCGAGCAAGGATAGGAACAGATTTGTACCAATGATTTACGCTCTAGCGGGTGTAGCATTTGGTCTGCTTGTCACCGCAGGTGGCTTTCTTGTCCAACCCCCTGACCCAGAAATTACAACAGGTCAATTTGTCACTTTTCTTCTCATCAGCACTCGAATGACCATGCCGATGTTCATTTTTGGCATCCTCATCAATCAATTGCAACGTGGCGAGGCAGCAGCAACTCGAGTCTTTGCAGTGGTCGACCTAGAACCAACAATAACGGATAAAGACGACTCCAAGGAACTTGATGGTGTGATTGAATCCATTGAGTTTCGAGATGTACATTTCACATATCCTAATACGACAACAAAGGTCCTTAGTGGCATTTCATTCAAGGTCGAAGGGGGCGATTTCTTGGGCATCATGGGTCACACTGGTGCAGGGAAAACAACGATTCTCAAACTCTTAATGAGGTATTATACCCCGGATAGCGGTGATGTGCTCATCAATGGAGAATCGATTTCAGACTTCACGCTCGATTCCGTTCGGAATGCAATCGGATTTGTTAGTCAAGAACCATTCTTGTTTTTCGGGACGCTGAAGGAAAATGTTGTGTACAATCAAGACGCTACTGACCAAGAAGTTGAGCACGCTCTTCAACTTGCAGGTGCTCTTGAGTTCGTTGAAAATCTCGAGGATGGATATGAAACAATGGTAGGAGACCGTGGTGTAAAATTAAGCGGAGGCCAACGGGCCCGTATCTCATTAGCGAGGGCTCTCCTGAAATCACCTAGTTTGTTGATTCTCGATGAAGCAAGCAGTGCTCTTGACGCAGAAACGGAGCGAAAAATTCAGGAAAATCTCCTCTCCACAGGGAAAGCTAGAGCGACAATTGCCGTTGCTCATCGATTGAGCACCATACGGAATGCAAGCGAAATACTTGCCATGGTCGATGGTGCTGTGGTTGAAAGAGGAACGCATGAAGCGTTGCTTTCAAACGATGGTGTGTATTCGAGTCAATGGAACATTCAAACAGGTTCAATGGCGGAATCATCTTCAGAATAGAATGCATCCCCAACCATGATGCCGATTGAGATCAACAAAAACATCGGTAGTCCTATGATGATTGACCAAATTGAAAGGCTTAGCGATGAAATAAAAATTTCATTGAAGAGTTCAGCTACAAGAATGATTGAAAAGATCAATACGACCCTTGTAACGACGAGCAGTCCACGGAGTCCCTTCCAAATTTCTGTTATGTCATCGACGTGATTCGGCTGGTCCAATTCTTCAAATCGTTGGAGTAGCCTTGAGGAACTCATGGTCTTGATTTTCGTTCTACACTCAAAGAGGTTGCTCTCAAAGTTTGTGATAAGACACAAATTAGGCTGTTTTTTATTCAGGCCGTGCGAATTCTATCGTCAATTTGGGCTCCTTCACCTGCTCGGCCACCTGTTCGACGAATTTCTCTCCACGCCTTATTGACGCCTTGACCATATGCCCAGTGGGCGAGAAAAACAAAAAGAGGTGCAAGAAAAACAGTAGCTATGTTTCTATGCGGTGAGGTGCCAATCGCAGCACCAAGCCATGCTAAACAAATGTAAAATGAGATGATGCCCAAGGTGCCATGAAACATCATTCTGAAAACATCCCATTCTCCATCAAGGGTGAACCAGAGGTCAAGATCCGCACCACCATTGAGTCCGCCGATACCCAGCATCAATAATCCGGCAATCGTGAGCCAAGGAAAGAACCCTATCGCAGTGTGTGACCATGTTGCAATTTCAGGCCAACGCTTGTTCGCAACCATTCGTGTGTAACCATAATTTCGCATTTGTTTCATGTAAGGTTTGAATGGTTTTCTTCTGCGGTGCGGCATGACGTTTGAGGGGTCAATGAATATCTTGTGCCCTGCACGTTGAATTTTCGCATCGAGAACAACGTCCTCCGCTCCAATACATCCGACTTCGAAGAAGTTGACCTCCCTTAGATTTTCCATGCGATGAGCGCAATTTACACCAGGATTGTGAGTGATGGGTACAAGTTCGCCTTTTGGTTGGGCACCATACCTGGTTCCAGCAGTCATGAATCGAGTACAAAATGCAACATCAGCACATTTTGAGCCAAATGAATCTTCATCAGGAGCGAAATTAGGTCCTCCAACTGCACCGACATTCGGGTCTTTGAACCATCGTACGAGGTTTTCAACCCAATTCAGTGGTGGAATCGTATCATCATCTGTGAAGAGGACAAGGTCATAATCCATCTGCTTCAAGGCATAGTTACAAGCATCTGCTCGATTTCTTGAAGGGTCATCAATCCAAATTACACCCCATTTCTCGCACACATCTTTTGTGTGGTCTCTCGATTTGGAATCTGAGATGACGATGTCAAAGTGAGGATATGTCTGTTTTGATAATCGCTCTAGCACGATATCTAATTCGTCGGCGTTGTTGATCGTTGGAATTAAAACCGCTGTTGTGTATGGCGTTCCATCTTCACGGCAAACAATTTCAGCACCTGAATTTGAGTCTCCCGCCATGATGAGCCGAAGCCATGGGCCATTAAGAATTCACGGCTATATTGAAACTATTCAAATCCTTTTTCAGTGCACCGTTTTCATTGAATTTTGATAATAAGTTCATAAGCCGTCGTAATTGGCTGATGGATAAGGGGTGTATCTCAAATGATGAACGTCGCGGCCCGTCAAGAGTTAATGAGCAAGATTGTTGATATTCTCGGAGTTGTAGTTGAAGATGCAAAATTCGAGTTCAAGAGCGATGGCTTGCACATGAGAGTTGTTGATGCGTCACATGTTGCGATGATCAAACTCGATGTTGATTCGGCTGCATTTGATACTTGGGAACTCGATGATGTCAATCTTGGAATTGAATTAAAGAAAATCAAGGAATTCGTAAGCCTTGGAGGACCGACGGACTTGATTGAAATGTCATGGAATGACACAAGCGGTGAGATGAATCTCAATTTGGGTATTATCGACAAGAAGATGCGACCAATTGACGAATCAGCAATTGTTTCACCAGCAGTCCCTCCGCTAGAACAAAAATCGACTGTATCCATTCAGGGTGCAGCCCTCGCCACAGCCCTCCAAGCAGCCCGACAAGTCGGCGATCTCGTTTCGTTTAGTCTTGATGCTGACCACTTTACCATTCACGTGGTCGGACAATCCGATTCTGTAACTGTTAAATTTGGGAAAGATGAACTTGAATCAATTACATGTGAAAATCCAATTCGTAGTCAATACTCTTTGACATATTTGGTTCCTCTTGCCAAGGTCTTCAAGTCCATCGATGCAGTACACATTGGATTCGGAGACAGTTATCCATTGTCGCTTCAATTTACTTTCCACGAAGGTGCAGGTGAAGTCCAGTATTTCCTTGCACCTAGAGTTGAGAATGAACTCTAATATTCTCTCCAGCCATGTCCACAATCGTTGTTTGCACAAGTGAGCATTCTTGTTTCAGGTTCATCGGAAGATCTTGTTTGCTCTAGATATGCGTACACATTGGTATGGTCACATTTCGGACACATGTAGGTGCCTTTTGTGAGAATGCCCTGAACGTTATCTTCCTCTTTGATGATGTCATACTCACGGGACTCAGTTTTTGTTTGACTTGTGACTTTTGAAAGATCAATACTGGAGCCGTCAGCACCCTTGACAATCAACTTTGCAGGTCCGTTGTATCCACATTTGTAATTGGTGCAGGAAATGTCTCCTGATGGGGTCGGGAAGGATAGAGTTCCACATTTTGGGCAAAACATTACCTCTCTCGATGCAATACCGTATATCAAATTTTTTGATATTTCTCAATAAATGCATCACTCATCGAACCTCATCGGAAGTGTCAAGAAAATCATTGTGTTAGAGCAATCATGTGGCTCGTTTTTGATTGGCAGGCCGCAGTTGTTGTTGATGATGATGGTCAAATCATCGATGATTTGAAACACAATGGATTCTTGTCACCAAGGGATATTGTTCAAAGAATTCAATCGATGAAAAATGATAACCTTACCCCCGAAGCACACGAATTATCAACACGATTCCCTGACGCAAAACCTCGCCAAAGGCACGAATTTGAAAATCCAATACCTGATTTCCCAGAACCAACAAAAGAGCAAAACCTTCGGTTTGATGAGGCGCTCATTCTTGAAACAACACTGGAAATTCAAGGCGAAAGTGGCCATCCAGATCGGCGGATGGAGCATTTATTGCGACTTTCTGATGAACTCCGGTCAAGTCAAATCACACTAGAAAATCGATGCATTGAATGGATTGGCGATGTCTTCCCCTATGCTGAATCAGCCTCTAGTCGTACAGACTTTCTTCGAAAAGTTGCGGGTTGTGAGACCATTGAATCTTTTTGTTCTACATTTGATGTCGAAGTTCCAACCCATGATGTACCTCAAAAGGAATGGAACATCATGGCCGCAACTGCAAACCAAGCAGTCAAGGAGAAGGGTGATGTTGACCGTATTGAGCACGCTCTTCGTGAATTATCAAATCAGTATTTGCCTTCAGTTTCTCTCCTTTTAGGCCCCCTTCTCGCTGCTCGTATGTGTGTTGAAGCCCACGGACGTGAGCGATTAAGCAAACTTCCATCCGGAACGATTCAGGTTTTGGGTGCTGAAAAAGCATTTTTCCATCACTTGAAAACGGGCTCTCCACCACCAAAGCACGGACATATTTTCATGCATCCATGGATCTCACACTCTCCGAAATGGGTGAGGGGTAAAATTTCGAGAATGCTCGCAGCAAAGGTCAGCATCGCCGCAAAAATTGATGCCTTTGAAGGTGAATCTTGGACCGAAGAAGATCTTGAAAAAATCACACGACGAGTTGAGGCAATTCGCAACACACGCCGTAAGCCAAAACGAAAGAGATGATTTGAATGTCGAATCATCATAAAAAAAATATGGACTCTCTCGTGATTGAAAAATCAACATTATGGACGGCAAATGCAACGCCAGGAAAACGTGTGTATGGAGAAAAAACCCGTAGATTTGCATCGATAGAGTTTCGCAAGTGGGACCCCTATCGTTCAAAGATTGCAGCAGGCATGCTTCGAACTCAGCACGACCCACGGTTACTCCTGCCTCATCCTGGCTCTCAAGTTTTGTATTTAGGAGCAGGACACGGAACGACAATCAGCCATATCCATGACATCGTTTGCGGGCAAGAAAACAAGAATGGTGGACGAATAGTTGGTATCGATATTTCGCCGAGATGCATTCGAGACTTACTCGGACTTGCAAAGTCACGCCCTGGTTTTATTCCAGTGTTAGCAGATGCGAGGAAAAGCACTTGGGAGCATACAATTCATGGTCAAGTGGATTGGTTGTTCCAAGATGTTTCACAAACGGGACAACTGGATATATTTCTCGATGTCTCTTCAAAGCACCTCAAGCCTTCCGGACGGGCTCTTTTTTCTTTCAAAATGGCGAGTGAGCGTTGGTCTGATGAAGCGAAGACGACACAAATAGATGCAATGGAACAACGTATTGCATCGTCTGGTTTTGAATGTAACGAAATTCTAAATTTACAGGGATTTGAGGATGAGCATTTCTTATTTGTCATATCAAAAATTGTGTGATGACGATGCCTGAGTTACCTGAAGTTGAAACCGTACGTACAGGATTAGCTCACTCGCTCATCGGCAAGAAACTCATCAATGTCGTCGTCCGAAAAAAGCAACTTCGGTTTGAGGTACCCGATGCAATTCATGAATTAGAAGGAAAGACATTGGTTGGAATTCGACGACGAGCAAAGTACCTTCTGCTTGATTTTGAACACTCTATGGTCTTGCTTTCTCACTTGGGCATGAGTGGGAGATATACGATTTTCCCACCAGATCAAACCGCTCATGCTTTTCCGAAAACAACCAACGGCGGAGTAAAGAGTTCATTTGGTTCTACAACAGGTTATGATGGTAAACACGATCATCTCGAATTTATTTTCGAGGATGGGACAATTGCAGTGTACACAGACCCTCGAAGATTTGGTTTTGTTGATGTTTTTTTCAAGGACCATGAAGAAGAGCATCCCCGATTGTCAATTTTAGGGCCTGAACCTTTTGATGAATGGTCGGCAGAAGATTTTGCCAAGAAAATTGTGAGGAGTAAAAGAGCAATCAAACTCCTCCTTTTGGAGCAAACAATAGTGGTGGGTGTTGGCAACATCTATGCATGTGAATCCTTGCATCGTTCTGGAATATCTCCAAAAACGCCAGGTTACAATCTTGTGACAAAAAATGGAAAACCAATGAAAAAACTCCAACATCTTGTTTCAGAGGTAAAACAAGTCCTTGAAGAAGCTATTCAAGCAGGTGGTTCTTCACTGAACGATTTTTCGAACACGGATGGAAATTTAGGGTATTTTTCTCATCAATTTCAAGTCTATGGCCGAGAGGATGAACCATGTCTAAAAGAGACATGTCACGGTATTATTGAGCGAATTACACAAGGCCAACGTTCAACTTTTCTTTGCCCACGTTGCCAAACGTAGTCAAAGCGTCCATACAACTGAAACAGCAAAAAGCCAGAGCACAACAGCAGTGGTTCTGTAAATTTCTCGACTGTTCCTTTGGATCACTTCAAGAAAATTTGACCCTGTGAGCAGGAGTGCAACGATAAGATACCAAGATGTGTCGATAACCATCCCAATGAATCCAACAGCAATTTTACTTTCCAAATTCATATTTGGTTCGAGCACTTGTGCGAGAACAGCAACAAGGAACAAAGCGATTTTTGGATTAAAAAAGGCGATTGCAAATCCCTCAATCCAACCTTTGTGTGTCGATTCAATTGCATCATCTCTTTTTTCAAAAGAATCAGATTTCCATAACGAATAACCATAATACAACAGAAGAATTGCTCCAAATATTTGGAGGGTTTGAAAAATGGAAGGGTGTTCTTCGAGCAAATAAATTAGGCCAAAAACTGCACAGAGAGCATACATGCCAAAACCAATGCCATGACCCAATGCGCAAGCGACTCCACGTCTACGACCACCAATCAGTGTATTGCGTAAGACAACGAGCAAACTAGGTCCTGGAGATATAGCTCCAAGCGTGAACACCGTTGCAGCAGGGAGGAGAACTCCCCAAGCGATGTCCATGGCCGATAGACGTGGTTGCTTTACTTATGCGTAGCGAAAGAAAAGGTTGAATCTAGGGAAACTGTTCTGTTTAGAATAGATAAATTGAGTATGATAGACCTTGACCTTTCTTTTCAAGATATTTTTCACAATTCTTAGACGATTGAACCATTGCACTGTGTATCTTTCTGTCTTTCATGACTTTGAAAACAGCCTTCATCAAACTGTCATCTTTACCTAAATCACTCGACTTTTCGGTCATGATTTGACTATCACTGTATACCTACTTATATGTTGTTTCGATTGCATCAAAGATGCATCATTCAAATTTGGTGTTAAAATCACACCACTTTAGCCGATTGAATCGAATGATTGAGGACAGATTTGGTTTTCTTTGGGTACACTCGAAATTTGTAGCCACCCACTTTTCTACGACCCCCGTGCCGAGCCTTGTGAAATTGCAAACCGGTTGCACGTAATTTTGCCATTTCCATGTGTTCCCTTTGAGGATGCGTGTGCAATCGTTCCCTCAAGATTTGAAGTCCATAGTGCATCGCTGTGTCAGATTCCTTTTTCATTGATGGTCTCTTCCAACGCTGTGGTTTCTTTTGTACGACAATGTCCATGCCATCGATAAACCATTGCTCACTGGGAACTGTTTGCTGTCTGGTGACACTTAGGGTTTCAATATCAACTGCGACCAGCGATGGTAAGACATGATTGTATGCACCTACATCGACGGCAATCCATGCGCTGCGTCCATCACTGATTTTGTGCTCGGATGGAACGATATCGCCTCCTTGGCCAAACTTTGTTGTAGTCGAATGCCCATAGAAAATGGTCCTCTTATCATCAACAACCCTATCAGATTGATACCATTTCTTTCGAATCCATAAATGCTCAGCTTCGCTCTGTTCGTTCATTGGCAAATGAGGGTCATAGCCCGCATGGACAAATCGAAAGCGTTCGAGAACAATTTCCGTTGGTAATGTATCAAGCCAAGCAAAATCTCCGATCATTTTTGTCTTCGCTTTCCACAAATCGCCATTTGCTTGAACAATGTACGAACCATATGTTGACTTTCCTCCACGTTCCATCCATGGTTTCCAGGCCTCAAAGGTTCCATCTTTTGTGATGCATTGCACTGCCATTTGTTCATGATTTCCTTTGATGCATATGATTTTGTCATGGTTTCGAATGAACGAAATAAGTTCTGCCGAATTTGGCCCCCTGTCAATCATGTCTCCCAAGCAAACCAAGACATCATGTTCGCGCAGTTTGAGACGATATGTGAGAGCACGAAAGGTTTCAAAGTGGCCGTGTACATCGCCGACAACAAAAATTTTCCCACCAGAATCAAGACAATATTGTAACCTTGCTTCGGTGTGCGAACAACGAATTCCTCTGCACATCGATAGGTTTTGTTTGAAACCCTTCATGTTCAATTCCGAACTCATGAATGGTGATTGAGTGGTCATGGTAGACTATATGCTCTTCTCAATATTGTGTCCAGAACGAGCGTTTTTTGGCACCCTAATTGTATTTTCAAATAAACTCGGATTTATACGCTCCATTCATTAATACACTTTGAGTGACATGAGTGTTTTTGGCAAATTTGTTCATTCAAAAGCCTCAACACCTTTGTCAAACTGCTCTGAGTGGTGGTGGTTACCGTACGACCAACTCAACACTGCATTTCTCCCTGTGGATCGAAATGTTGGCGTGATTCTCATCGAAAGTTTGCAAAAAGGGGTTTCTCGACCATACCATAAACAAAAATTGTGCATCCTTCTCTCAAACATGAGGCACTTTGCAATGGAACTTGTCGAATTAGGACATCATGTACGGTATATTTCAACAGATGGTTCTTATGTTGATGTGCTACAATCAATAACCTCTGAAGTCGATAGCATCCATGTTTGTCGGCCAGCAGAATTTGCTCTGCGAAATGAGTTAAGCGAACTTGTTGAACGAGGTGCGGTTACATTTCACCCTCACCCAGGCTGGTTGACAAAACGGGAATGGTTTGAACAGGCTATTGGGACTTCGCCTCCTTTTCGAATGGACAGATTTTACCAACGGGTTCGAAAAGAATTGGATGTCTTGATGGAAGAGGGCTCTCCGGTTGGAGGAAAATACAGCCATGATGGTGATAACCGCCAACCATGGAAAGGCGAACCCACTGCACAAACACCACCGGTATTTGTTTGCGATGAAATTGATGATGAGGTCATCGCACTCGTCAATAAGCGATTCTCAAACCACCCTGGAATAGCCCGACTTGATGTACACCCAACATCTCAACACGATTTGCGTTTGGCCATCGAACACGCCAAATCTGTACTCGTTCATTTTGGTCCGTATGAAGATGCGTTTTCTGAACGTAGCCGCTCTCTCTTTCATACAAAACTTGCTGCAGTTCTCAATCTCCATCGACTTTTGCCACAAGACCTCATGAAGATGGCTCTTGAATTGGATCTACCGCTTTCCTCCAAGGAAGGATATTTTAGACAATTGATTTGGAGAGAATACGTCTACCATATCCACGATATCACAAACGGCTTTGCATCGCTTGAGATTCCAACGACCTCAAACAGTCATCGCAACGCCCGTTGGAATGACGAAGATGTTGAAGAAACCGACCATCCAAATGCACTTCAACAGGTTGAACCACTACCTCCTGTATTTTGGGGAAAGAAAAGTTCGTTGCGATGTCTTGATGTCGTCGTCGAACAGGTTCTGGACGAAGGGTGGACGCATCACATTCCTCGATTAATGGTCTTGTCAAATATCGCTCAATTGCTCGATATAAATCCGAGAGAACTCACTGATTGGTTCCATGTGGCATTTGTTGATGCATACGATTGGGTTGTAGAACCCAACGTCTTCGGGATGGGTTCGTTTGCTCTTGGTGATTCCATGATGACCAAACCGTATGTTTCTGGAGCGGCGTACATAAATCGTATGGGCGATTCTTGCAAATCATGTGTCTTCAATCCAAAAAAGGATTGTCCAATAACACGGTTGTATTGGAATTATTTTGAACGGCACAAAGAGCATTTTGCAAAGAATCATCGACTTGCAATGACACTACGTACGCTTGAACGGAGGTCTCCAGAACAAAAAGAACTGGATGCTCGAGTGTTCAAAGCAACACAAGAAACCCTGCGAGCAGGGCAAGCCCTTGCCGTCGATTTCAGCGATTTCGAGTGATGTAAACTGAATCAAGTTCAAGCATCATCTGAACTTTCTTCAGTATCGCCTTCACCTGCTGCTTCTGTGGCAGGTTGTTCGGTGTACAACTTCATTTCATCTTCCTCTTCGGATGTACCGGACATACCATAGATGCCCATGACCAGCATAGCAACACCAGCAACGTAGAAGATCAAGGTGATGAAGTCAATTGGATGGTCAAAGTTTGTCCAGTATCCAAAGTACTCTTGGTTGGTGTATATTGCAGATTGCAAGCTGTCAGCATCGCTGTCTGAAAGTTCACCTGAGGTTTTGATGATGAACACAGGTTGAAGATCATCCATCGTTGGTGCAGTGGATTGATTGCCCATTTCTCTTGTGTCGAGGTAGAAGGTTGATTCTGAGGTTCCGCTAATGATTGCTCCGCTCATGTCCTCAGCCTTTACAGTCACATCGCTACCAAAGTAGACTGGGAGTGCACCAGGGAGTGCATCGAGGAGGGTGTCGGTTCCAAGGAGTTTCGCTTGAACTGAACGAGTTGTTGGGTCCATCGATGCTTGACAGGTTGTGACTGGGATGTCCTTCACGGTTTCAGAACCGTCTGTACACACGAGGTCGACAACACCGTATCCTGACAAATCAACTCTGTCACCGTCACCGGTAACGAATCCGCCGGTTGCACCCTCGAGTGATTCAGGTGTGAGAAGTCCAAAAGTTCCGGTCGCTTTGTCCATGTCTCTCCATGATACGTAGGGGCTACCGTCTTGCAGGAGCATTTCACCCTTGTCGCAAGTGTCTTTTTCACCGGTACAAATGGTGTATTGCGTACCATCGCCGTTTTCAATGCCGCCTGAACCATAGTAGGTTGCATTTGTTTCAAGACTCATCCATCCTGCACTCATGTCCATTGGGTTACCTGTTTCAAGGTAAGCGTTGACTGGGTCGTGCCATCCGAGAAGCCATTGGTTCATTTCCATCGTCACATATGGTGTTGTTCCGAATGAATCCATAAGGAAACCAGGAACAAAGTCACTCATGATTAAATCCATAAGAATCATTCTGATGGCTTTTGCAGTATTGACATCGACGCCGTAAAGCATGGCAACGGTTTCATCGCCCCAAGGTAGCGGGTCGCCTGGTCCCATGGTGGTAAAGTTGATCGGTGGTGTTTGACCTGCCATCTCACCGTAGATGAAGAGCGTAGCACCTGTGCTGGTTGTCAAACCAAGCGGTCCGTAGAGAATATTTCCGGATTGTTCAGGTGTGATAGAAACTGGGTTGTTCCCCATGAACGCCCAGAGACCACCCATGTTGAGTGAATAATCGAGGTATTCGCCATCAATCGGGTTAACATCACCAAAGGTTGTATTCACAAATCCAGATGCGGTCAATGAACCAGAGCCTCCGAGGAGAATGAGTGGAATGGATGATGCATCAGTAAGCCATCCGCCAGCCCACATCATGATTGCACCATATTGTGCTTCACTGAGCATGTATGTCGTCATTGCATCCGCAGGTGCCATACCCATGAAAGCAGCGAGACCGAAGTCATCACCATCTGCATTTGAGGCGAGTAGTCCAAGTGGTGTGTCTGTACCTGTACCATTCAGAAGGAGATTCATGGCAACCATATTGTCGATTTGTACACCGAGCAAGTTCATCAATCGCGTTTCAGCGTTCACCGACATTCCTGATGTGTCCATCATCCACATTTCATCACCGACACCAGCCATGAGAGCCCCGCCGCCGACGGCATAGCAAAGAGCATGGTCTCGGGCAATGGTCTCATTGACGTTTGGCATCATGATTGGGTCATCGTTTTCATCAACCGCTCCCGTATCAATCATCGACATGTAGTTCCAAAGTGACGCTCGTTGCATGGTTCCTACATTGGCAAATTCGTTTGCGGCATCAGCCATCACACCATTATAATCTGCAGTTGCATATTCGTCACAATGGCCTGCGAAGACTAGTGCTCCAGTTGCGGTAGTCAATGAAATATCTTCCATGCTTCCTGGCATGACAGCGTCGTACATGCCGTAGGAGAGGTCGCCAAAGTTTGCACCTGTGAAGGTGATGGCAGATTCATTACCCGGGCCACCTGCTTGCATAAGTTGCGAACCTTGAATCGCTTCAGTGTAATTGTAGGATTCACCTAATCCGGAAAGGTTGTTCATTTCTGAGAGGTTCATGGCCTCGAAGTACATGTTGAATTGTTCGTACGCACCTTCACCCCAGCCAGCAGAGTATGCGGCGTCCATCATTTCGGAGCCATCACTTGCGGCCATCACAGCCAAGATCGATGAAGCAACTGCATTTCCTGCTTGCATGTTTTCGAGGTCGTTTGCCATGGCTTGTGCGGAGAATCCAACTTTTGTGAGGTCCATGATTCCCTCCACTGCTGTACCTGTGGCACCGATCACCTGAGGCATGAAAGCGATGTTGAGATTTGTGATTTCTGTATCGCATGGGTATTGGGAATCTGCTGCACACTCGTAAGAAATCACTTCGTTATAGGTGAGTGTACCTGCTGAAGAGTTGTGTTCAACGACAGTCTTTGTCGATGTCACATCGTAGGTGAACGGTCCAAGCATTTCATAGGTGGGGGCACTCATATTTTCGCCCATCACATCTGCTAGATTCGTCACCGAATATGCGTAGAAGTCGCGAGTTTCGCTTGAACTTGCCCAGTCCGCTTCTACGGTTGCACAGTCACCGTCTTTACACGCATCATCAAGAGGCTTTGTGGCCACATTTTCTTGAACTGCGTCCTCGACGGCACCCGTTGACAAAGGGGCAAGTACTGCCATATTGACAACGAGTAGTGCTATTCCAATAATTAATCCATTTTTGCCTGCTAGCATGGTGGTCATAAGAGTGGTTTCCCAAAGTTTAGGTTTTAAGATTTAGGCAAATAAAATGATTTCAAGGTGTATAACCTTACACTTTCGTTCATTCCAAAGTGAAAATTATGAACGTTGCGTTATTCAGTATGTATTCCTCAATGCAAAATCACATGTTTCGTCGGTATTGTCCACCAACTTGGAACAATGCAGTGGTAATTTGACCGAGCGTAGCGACCTTCACGGTTTCCATTAACTCCTCAAACACATTTCCACCACTTCGTGCAACGTCTTGTAATCGCTTGAGTGCTTGACCTGTAGCGTTCTCGTGGGTTTGGTGGAGGCCATTTGTTCGGTCGAGGCAGGCCTGCTTTTCTTCTGGAGTGGAGCGGGCAAGTTCCATATCGAATTCATCGGCATTTGACTCATCAAAGCTTTGAGCGTGTGGATTCTCAAAGGTGTTCACACCGATAATCGGCAGCGTACCATCGTGTTTAAGATGCTCGTAATACATCGATTCGTCTTGGATTTTACCACGCTGGTACATCGTTTCCATAGCACCAAGAACGCCACCACGTCGACTGATGGCTTCGAATTCTTCGAGGACTGCTTCTTCGACAAGGTCGGTGAGTTCTTCCACAATGAATGAACCTTGCATTGGATTTTCAGTTTTCGTCCAACCACTTTCTTTGTTGACGATGAGTTGAATGGCTAATGCACGTCGAACACTTGCTTCGGTCGGTGTTGTGATCGCTTCATCGTATGCATTGGTGTGAAGAGAATTTGCGTTATCTTGAATAGCGAGCAGTGCTTGAAGGGTCGTTCGAATGTCATTGAAATCAATTTCTTGGGCATGAAGACTTCGACCACTGGTTTGAATGTGGTATTTGAGTTTCTGACTTCGATCGTCTGCACCATACAAGTCCCGCATAGCAACAGCCCAAATTCTCCGGGCAACGCGACCGATGACGGTGTACTCTGGGTCGAGCCCGTTGCTGAAGAAGAACGATAGGTTGGGTGCAAATTTGTTAATATCCATACCTCGACTTCTGTAGTATTCAACGTAGGTGAAGCCATTGGCGAGTGTGAAGGCAAGTTGGGTGATTGGATTTGCTCCCGCTTCTGCAATGTGGTAACCGGAGATGGAAACAGAGTAGTGGTTCCTCACATTGTGGTCAATGTAGTACTGCTGAACATCTCCCATGAGTTTGAGGGCAAACGGGGTGGAAAAAATGCAGGTGTTCTGTGCCTGGTCTTCCTTGAGAATGTCAGCTTGAACAGTTCCACGAACGGTGGAGAGTGCCTTTGCCTTCAGCATTGCATAGGTTTCAGCATCAACAAGTTCGTCTCCTCTTCGTCCAACGGTGGCAAGTCCGAAGCCATTGTGCCCTTCGGGAACATCTCCGCGATATGCGTCAGGTTGAATTTCAAGGGGCGTTCCCTTTTCTGCAAGATAGGCCTCAACTTGTTGGTCTATTGCAGCATTGAGGAAAAAGGCGAGAATAATCGGTGCAGGTCCGTTGATGGTCATACTAACCGAGGTGTTGGGGTCGCACAAATCAAATCCGGAATAGAGTCGCTTTGCATCGTCACATGAAGCGATACTGACACCTGAGTTTCCAACTTTGCCCCATATATCTGGTCGAAGAGCGGGGTCTCTGCCGTACAATGTTACAGAATCAAAAGCGGTGGACAATCGTGCGAAATCTTGTCCCTTTGACAGGTAGTGGAATCGACGATTCGTTCGCTCTGATTCGCCTTCTCCAGCAAACATCCGTGCAGACAATTCGTCGGTTCTTTTGAATGGAAAGACACCAGCAGTGTATGGGAAATGACCGGGAGCGTTCTCTCGACTCATCCACACATGCAACTCGCCATCGTCAGCGAAGGTTGGTAAGGCAACCCTTGGAATGTTGGAATGAGCGAGCGATTCGGTCGTTGTTTGAACGGTGAATGGTTTCCCTCGTACATGGTAGGTGTACTCTCCAGAAGCATATTGCTTGGCGAGGTCTCGAAATTCGTCGAGGGCTTCACGCTCGTGTTCAAGTTCAGCAAGCAACGCCGTAACCTGTTCATTGAGGTCTGAGGAAACGCTTTGCTGACCGCGTTGTTCTGCATGGGCTGCAGCTGTCTCGAGATGCTGACAAAGTCGAAGTTTCTGTGCGACTTCTTCATTTTGTTTGTGATATTCACGAACAGTAGCCGAAATTTCAGCGAGATAATTCACTCGTTCTGGTGGGATGACACCTTTTGCACCTCCGAATTCATCGGTTGGTGCAGATGCTTCAAAGCCGACGAGTTCCGCTACCTTCATCCAAAGTCGGTCAACGCCTGCGTCTGCAAACTGACTCGCAATTGTGGCGACGACGGGTAATTCTTCGTCGCTGACGTCGAAGAGGTTTCGATTGCGTCGAACTTGTTTCCGAATGGCACGGAGGGCATCTTCACTGCCTCGCTTTTCGAATTTGTTGAGCACGACGACATCTGCAACATCGAGCATTTCAATTTTCTCGAGTTGGGTGTGGGCACCAAATTCTGCTGTCATGACATAGAGTGAGTGGTCAGCAACAGATGTAATCGCATCGCTACCTTGCCCAATGCCACTGGTTTCACAAAAAATAAGGTCGAAGCCAACCGCTTTTGCAACCTCTATCGCACGGTCGAGGTGTTGGCTGATTTCAGAGCCAGAGCCTCTAGATGCGAGGGAACGCATGTAGAGGTCATTATTCGAAAGTGAGTTCATTCGGATACGGTCACCGAGGAGTGCGCCCCCGGTACGTTTCCTCGTCGGGTCAACGCAGAGCAAACAGACCCGTTTGCCGGGGTTATCGCGTTGAATTCGGAGCATTAATTCATCGAGCAAACTCGATTTTCCCGCCCCTCCGGTTCCGGTAAAACCGATAACGGGAACATCACTGGACGATGAACGGCATCGTTCGAGGACCTCATTGAATTCTGCATCATCCATCGATTCACTCAATGTGAGTAAGAGGCCGACATTGGCCATATCTGAAGCTTGCACAGGTCCATCAAGGCTTTTCATCCGTTCTTCGCTCACGAGATCGACTTCGGAAGCGAGTCCCATGAGGTGATGAATCATCCCCATCAGGCCCATAGTTCGACCATCGTCTGGTGAATAGATTTTGGAAATTCCCGCTTCGTGGAGTGTTTTGATTTCGGGGGGAGTAATGGTCCCTCCGCCTCCGCCAAAAATACGGATGTGGCCGCAGCCTGCTTCGTCGAGCAATTGTCGAATGTACGTGAAGTATTCGACGTGTCCTCCTTGGTACGAGGTGAGAGCAACTGCGTGTGCGTCCTCTTGAATTGCACAGTCAACGACATCTTGTGCTGAGCGGTCGTGTCCAAGGTGGATCACTTCTGCCCCACTTGATTGAATGAGTCGTCGCATGACGTTAATTGCTGCATCGTGCCCATCGAAGAGCGATGCTGCTGTAATCACACGAACAGGGCCTGTCGAAGTTGTGAAAGTGACTTCGGCTTCGCCTCCATTATCGCTCATGGCCTCCCCACCATGTAATGGTTCATCAATACACCTTTAGATTCAAAATACAAGTATTCCAAAAATTCTCTAACTGAGATAGAATTCTTCACGTTTAACAACTTGAAGCCTCGCAGGTCAAATTAGGGGAAAGCAATGGTCAGAGAACTCATCCGAATCGAAGGAGTTGACAGGAGCTTTGGTCCAGTTGATGTCCTCAAAGATATCACATTCAATGTCAACGACGGTGACCGAATTGGAATTGTTGGGCACAACGGAGCGGGTAAAACCACATTGCTGAACACCATTAGTGACCAGAAGCAAGATGTTGGTGATGTCGAACTAGCACCGGGTATTCGCCTTGCGTATCTCACGCAGATACGTGATTTAGAATCAACCAAAACTATTGAGGAAGAGTTGAGCAGAAAAGGTCGGCAATTCCAGGAACTTGAAGAGGAGATTGCAGCCATTGAAGCACAAATGATCGACCCATCCTTTTACGAAGGCGAATGGGAGCCTGTGATGGAACGTTACACCGAACTCCAACAAACGCTTGCATCGAGCGGAGGTGGGAATGTGGCAGGGATTGCCAAAGGAATTCTTGAACGCCTCGGACTTGACAAGCATCCAATGGACATGCCTGTTGCCCAACTTTCAGGCGGAGAGAAGGCCAAACTCGCCTTAGCACGCCAACTTGTTGGACTTGCAGGCATCGATGTTATTTTCCTCGACGAACCCACAAACCACCTAGATATTCAAACTACAGAATGGCTTGAGTCGTTTCTTCGAGATTTCAAAGGAGCTCAACTCATCGTATCGCACGATCGATATTTCCTCGACCAAGTTTGCACACGAATCATCGAAATCGATAATTTGAGGGCATGGCCGTGGAAAGGAAATTATTCCCAATTTATGACTCAAAAAGTAGCGAGCGAGTCCTCATTGAATGACCAAATTAAAACCACTGAGAAGAAAATCCAGTCGACGTTAGGAGCATTGCAACAAATGAAGCGTGCAAACAAATACGACAAATCCATATCTGCAAAACACAAAATGGTTGAGCGACTTCAGCAAGAACTCAAAGCCCTCAAGGCGAGAATGCCAAAGAAACGCAAACCCCTCATCATCAAACTTGAGGCAATCGAAAAGGGTAGTCGAGATGTGCTATTGGTCGAAAATGGCACCAAGACCTTCGAAGGACTCGAACGTCCGATTCTCAACAATCAATCCCTCGAGGTCAGAAAGGGTGACAGAATTGGTATTGTAGGAGGCAATGGGCAAGGAAAGACAACATTGCTCAAACTCATCAACGGGGAAGAAAAGTTGGATTCAGGCACACTCAGTCTCGCTCCCGGAGCAATTATTGGCTATTTCCACCAAGACCATGGAACGCTCGATTTCTCGCTCAATCCAATCGAGCAAATCCAAAAGTTGAGGCCGGATTTCCAGTACGGTGACATCCGTGCAGCACTCGGTCGTTTTCAATTCAAAAATGACCAAGTTGAAACAAAACTATCCCAACTCTCCGGTGGCGAACGCGCCAGAGTTGCCCTGCTCAAACTTCTTCTTGAAGACAACAATATGTTGCTGATGGATGAACCAACAAATCACTTGGATATGGAATCTAAAGAAACGCTTGAAGAGGCACTTATCAATTACGAAGGTTCACTGGTCACGGTATCTCACGACCGATGGTTCCTCGACCAAGTCGTGAACCGAATTTGGGAGCTCGAAAACGGCGTTATTACCGTGTACTACGGAAATTACACAGACTATATTCGAGCAAAGAAAGGCCTCCCTCCACTCGGTGAAGATGAAATCTCCGAAGTGTAAGAAACCGCTGACCGTTTCTGCTCCTCTGTTGATAAGAGAAGTAATGGTGCCGGTTGACAACGGAAAGCAAGGTATAATATGATAAGGCAAAACCATGGTAAACCATGCACAGTAGGAAAGCATCATTTCTAGTCATGTTACTTTTTCTCCTCGCCCTTCCGACCTACAACGCACAATCAGAAACCTCACAAGCGGTCGAAGCCTTTGGCGACGGATTCACGGAAGAGGTCATTGCTACATATCTCGACAACCTCGACGACCCACGGGATTTAGAATTCCATCCAGGGCGCCTCAACGAATTGTGGATCGCCAATCGAGCGACGGACACCATCACAATCATCCACAATACTGGACTCGACAATCAGACCTCGGAACACAGGGTGGACTCTCATAGGAATCATTTCCTCGAGGAAGTCAGTGCCATTGCGTTCGGTGCCTATCATCCCGAGTTTGACTACCAGTGGGGTTCCGCCCAAGAGTCGAGGAACACCTACGACGGGCAAGCCAGCCCAAACAATTTCATGGGTCCCGCTCTCTGGCCCTCTTCTCTGAGCCACTTTGCAAGGGAGAATCAAAACACAGGAAACGGGCTTCTAGGAAGCCACATTGACATGCTTCACGAATCGCCCGACGGCATGGGAATCGCCCACGATGTCGGCAATGTGTATTGGTACAACGATGGTTACTATGGGGAACTGGTCCGCTACGACTTCCAAAATGACCATGACACAGGCGAGCATGACCACTCCGACGGCATTGTTCAGCGGTTCGTCGACATCCAAATCAATCGCCTGGCCGGCGTTCCCGGTCACATGGAACTTGACCACGACACCGGTATCCTCTACATCGCCGACCCCGCTGCTAACCGGGTGATTTGGGCGAATACGGAAGATACTTCGGTCACCAAAACCGACATCATGAACGACGCATCCCGCCTCGAACCGCTTCAGGAGTACTCTAGTATGACCGGCATGGAGTGGGGTGTGTTGGCCACCGGACTCGACCGACCAACTGGGATTGCTCTACATGAAGGGCAACTCTTCGTATCTCAGTACGGCAACGGTAAAATTACGGCGTACGAGCTCGCTGAAAATGGGAAAAGTGGTACCTTCATGGACGAAATTCAAACATCAGCCTCGAATATCATGGGCATTGAGGTTGGCCCCAACGGACATGTATACTACGTCGACAACGGCAACGACGAAGTTGTTCGAATCGACCCTTACGAAGATGAAGACGGTGACGGGGTTGGTGACCCTCTTGACAATTGTCCCTCTGTTCCAAACGCTTCACAGGCTAATTTTGACAGCGATGCAACTGGTGATGCGTGCGACAACGACGATGACAATGACGGGGTGATTGACATGGATGATTCCTGTGCCAGAGGTGCATTGGACTGGACCTCTTCAGCGATGACCGACCACGACGGCGACGGCTGCCGTGACAGCAGCGAAGACATCGACGACGACAACGACGGAATATTCGACCCCACCGATGCATGTGCCGTGGGTGACATAAACTGGTTTTCCTCATCCACAACCGACTACGACAACGACGGGTGCCAAGATCGAGAGGAGGATCTTGATGACGACAACGACGGTATCTGTGATGACACGAGGCAAGACCAAAAGGGAGATTGCAATGTTTCGTCGGTTGATGTGGACCTTTGTCAAACCAGCCCTCTCTCGTTTTTTTCAACCCTCAGCAGCGATATTGATCGAGATGGGTGTGAGGACTCAAGCGAAGACTTGGATGATGACAACGATGGATACAACGATGATGTGGATGACTGTCCAACGGTCGCAGGAGCCAGCTCTCAAGGCTCGGTGCTAGGGTGTCTAGATACAGACGAGGACGGCTACAGCGATCTTGTTGATGTTTTTCCCTTTGAGCCAACCCAATGGTTAGACATCGACGAGGATGGTTTCGGAGACAACATCGACGGTGAACAGGGAGATGCATGCGTCGGAGCGGCCGGTACGTCGTTCGTTGACCTGTACGGGTGCCCCGACTCCGATGACGACGGTTGGTCAAACACAAACGATGCGTTCCCATTTGAGAGCAGCCAACAGGTCGATTCAGACGGTGATGGATATGGTGATGCAGCCGAGGGTTTCCAACCTGATGCTTGCCCGGCCACGTTTGGAACTTCAACTGCTGACAGGTTTGGTTGCGTGGACGAAGATGAGGACGAATGGTCTGACCTCAACGACGCCTTCCCCAAAGAACCGACCCAGCATCTCGACAGCGATGGTGACGGATACGGCGAAAACCCAGACGGCATCGAGCCGGATGCATGCCCCGATGAATATGGTCTCTCAACTCAACAACGCTACGGCTGTGTCGACGGAGATGGCGATGGATGGGATGACAGCATTGATGCCTATCCAAATAACCTTCTTCTATGGTCCGACACCGACGATGACGGCTACGCCAACCAGCAAGGGACCAACATATCGGATGATTGTCCCGATATCTACGGAATATCAAACAAAGATTCCCTCGGCTGCCCAGACAACGACGGAGATGGCTGGTCAAATTCGGCTGATGCATATCCAGAAGACGCTACAAAACACGAAGCCGGGGGCTTCGCTTCCTCCCCGAGTTACTATATTGGTTTGATTTTCATTCTGTTGGTCGTCCTTCTCATGTATGTTGGACGACGTCAAGGTTCATCATCTGAGGTTGACTCAGCACCCGTCTTGCAACAACCTGTCCCAGTTGTACCAACTGGTCCACCCCTTCCTCCCGAAGGCCTACCACCAGGGTGGACCATGGAACAATGGATGTGGTATGGAGATGACTACATCAACAACCGCTGATGTGTTTGCCAGGTTTATACATCAAGCGATCGCTTGAGATGAAACCTCTGAAGTTTAATTCCATTGTTTCAACAATTCAAATTTCGTAGCATTTTTTGGTTTGGTTTTGGTCTTCCACAATTCCATTCGAGGCTCAGGTGTTGGGTTTTGTAGTTCTCCATCTGTTGAGACGCCATCCCAAGTTGCTTTTGGATCTGCGACCGGCCAGTGCAACACAATGCCATATTCAATACCTGAGAGCATTGAAGCACTGTGCATTGGAGCGTTGTGAAGATAGCCGAACAATTGCAATCTTGCTTTGTCTTTGTTGCCTTTTGTTTGGTCAGAATGCTTTACCTCGATGATAATATCTTTTGTGAATTTATTTTTACCACCTGGATGTAAAACAAAATCTGCACGTAAATCTTTGAGTGGAAAGGATTTGTACATCACTTCAATCGTTACTTCTGAATGATATTTTAATTTGGCTTTGTTGAGTTCATAGGCAAAGCATTGTTGGTAAATTTTCTCAATAGAACTTTCTGCGGCGAAATAAAAACACGTTTTATTAACATCGCATGCCATTTTGAATATCAAATCACAAATCGCTTCCAAGTCTTTATCCATAGTATCACTATCCAATTATATCATTGGATTGTTTGAATTTCTTCGTCGAATTTTGCAAGGAGGTTTCGTAGTTTAACCTTCATCGATGGTGTCATCATGTCATTGTCAGTGGTCCATTCTTCGTGGTCAAGAATAATGGTTTTCGCAACTTCATATCCTTTCCAATCAGGAGCCTTCATGTTGTTGGTTTGCAATTCACCAAGCAACCAACTTCGGACCTCAGGTTGCTTGCACATGGCCTCGTCTGATGTATCAACAGAAACACCTGCAGACGAAGCGGCACTTCGCAAGGCCTCAAGGTTTGGATGGACAATGAGGAAGGTGTTCTTCATGTTGCGACCATCGAGCACAGCCTGTTCAACGAGTGGTGAAAGTTTGAGGTTCTCTTCAAGCGATGATGGAGCAACATACTTTCCATTTTCGAGTTTAAACTGAGATTTCACTCGACCGGTAATGCAGAGGTAACCATCTTTCGTGAGTTTACCAAGGTCACCAGTTCTGAAGGTGCCTGGTTCAGGAATGACCTCTTTGGTCGCTTCTTCATTGTTCCAGTAACCCATCATGACGTTTGGACCAGTGACGACGATTTCGCCCTCATCAGGTCGGTCTGGGTCGTCCCAAGCGGATGTGTCGATGGAGACTTTGACGCCATTTGCAACTCGACCAACGGTGTTGAGCCGGCTTGTTCCGGGGCCCATCCAACCGTTCGCTGAAACGAGCGGTGATGTCTCGGTCAAACCATAGCCTTCGTAGCAGTTGAAGCCAACCATTTGGATAAAGGAAGCAACATCAGGGGAGAGGGCTGCTGCACCAGACATACAGAATCGGATGTTACCGCCGAAACGAGCACGCACCTTCTTCCACACAAGTTTGTCCCACAATTTGTCGCCGAAGCCCTTTGGTGGAACAGCGTCACATTCGACACCAGCCTTTGCGATTCGCTTTGCTGCAGATTTCCTCGCATTGTTGATGAACTTCTTTTTGAGGCCTGTTGCGGCTTCAAATTGACTGTTGACTCTGTCATAGAATTTGTTCCAAACTCTTGGGACAGCGAGAAGAACAGCAGGTTTGATTTCCTGACATTCGTCTGCAATTTTTGTTAAATCTGAAATGAGGTTGATGTGAACACCACAACGGATCATCCAGTGCAAATCAAATGTTGAACCAAAGGAGTGGGCCCATGGTAGGAATGCAGCGTTTTTGTCTCCGATGTAAATTTTGAAAGCTGATTGAACACAGAGAATGTTCGACAAAGTGTTCCAGTTTGACAACATGACGCCTTTTGGATTTCCAGTGGTTCCTGAGGTGTAAATCAGTGTGTTGAGGGCAAAAGGATCGTCGGCAATTTCGAACATGTCAGCACTTCGGCCAGCATTCACGAATTCATTCCATGCGTGAACAGCAATGCCCTCAGGTGGAATTTCGTTCGCCTCTTCATCACCCAGTAAAATGACTCCGCACCTTGGCCAACCCGATGCATCGTTTGGCATGTTAGCAACGAGTTTGTCGAGAACTGCTGTATCTTGTACCGCCAAAATTGCAGGTGTGGAATCGCCTAGAATATACGCCCATTCTTCGCCATGCTGATGTGTGTACATCGCTGTGTATGCGGCACCGATACCATTTGCACCATACGAGAGAGCGGCCCATTCAACGGAATTGTTGAGAATAATTGCGACACGGTCACCGGCTTCGACACCAACCGCCGCAAGTTGTTTACCTACTGAAGTTGCAAGTTCACCGAACTCATTGTATGAGATGTGAGTTCTTGGCATACCGGGGCTTTGAATGAAACCAAAACACGGGTCGTTGCCAAATCGTTTAACGCTTGTTGCTAACATTTGGTACAATGTTCTTGGGTCTTCACCTTCTGGTTTCTCCCATTGTCTATTATCTGGTTGTCGTTCCCAGGCCATACGTAGTTCTGCCATGAACACCTGATGTAGCGGAGCACATTTGAATGTCACTCCGGTTTTTGATGAAGAACGGCAAGAACATTTTGTTTCCAATCTTCACCATTGTTTCGATTTGCAAGAGGACTTGCTGGGCTAGGGTGCCAAACGGTTTGAATCAAAATAGGCGTGCCATCGTCTTTTTCACCTGCCCCTTTCTTTGCTTTGAAGACCAACGATGCTCTTCGTTCAGCATATTTTCCTACACCGATGATTCGTTCGATGCTCAAAATATCGACAAGGTCCTTGAGGTAAAGGTCACACGTCTGCATGAGAGGTTCGAGCAATGATTTGGGTAACTGATCTGGCGTTATGTTTTGACCGCGTTCACCAAGAAGTAAAAGTGGACAGTGATTGACGACAAAGAGATGTGAAAAACATGCTTCAGGTGAACCGTATTCCTCTTGCATGAGATTCCAAATTCTTGTCCCTGAGATCTCTTGACGTTCCAAACTCAATCCTTCGATTTGTCGTTTTGGATGAGCGTTTTTTGGCGTTTGGAGTTGGACCGGTTTGATGTCGAGAAACTCCCGAACGCACTGCGTTGCACCGAACGGAACACCTGACTGGGCCATGCCAAACGGGCCGGGGTTCATACCCAGCAAGATGGTCTTCGCTCCAAGACCAGCCCATTTCGTGAGATATTGTTCATGAAGTGGCCAAGCATAATCCAAAGGATTGGTTGCATGGGCGACGAGTGCATGCTGTTCAAGTGTGCTCTGGAGAGCAGAGCATTCATCTCGAAAACGCTTCGTTCGTTCGACCAGAAGGTCTTGAACACTGCCCATGCCAACGCCTAAGGGTTGACCTTGATGTGTTTATTCACTCGAATTTTCGGCGGGATGAGATGACCACACATGCACCAAGAATTGATGCAAGCGTAGCGAACATACCAATTGAAGGAAGGCCAGAACTGGATTCCTCCTCTTCATCATCACCAGAGTCCTCAACTTCATCGTCATCACAAACAGTTCCGATACCATCACCGTCTCCATCGAGTTGATCGGAATTTGCTACATTTGGACAGTTGTCCAGAGCATCAGCAATTCCATCGCCGTCAGCATCTGCAGGCATTGAAATTTGTACACAGTCACTGCTGCTGTTCAAAACCTCACCCGATGGGCTCATAGCAGAATATTCAACACACAATTGTCCGTTAAACAAGGCAGTCAGTGTTGCAATAGATGAATTGGTGTACATTCCTGTATGTTCGACTAAGAGGTGCCCATTGACATCGGTGAGGTCATTGGTTCCATTATCGCCATACGCAACAACTTCCCAATCGATATGTCCGGTCCAGTTATCTGGATTGTCAACCGATATATCAATGAAGAAATACATTTCATTTGCAGCGTTTTCAGTTATTGATATGGAAATATCAACGGTGGTCCAAGGGTCAATAGCCACTTCTTCACAACCTGTCGCATCAACATTCGTTCCTGAAGGGGTGTTTGGACAGTCGTCGTCTCCGTCTTCAACACCATCGTTATCGCTATCCGTATCCAAATAATCTGGAAGGCCATCTCCATCGGTATCTCCAGTGCCTTCTACGACATCGCTGATGCCATCATTATCGTCATCGCTGTCCACTCCGTCGCAAATACCATCACCGTCGAAATCAGTCGGCACATCGTTCGCATCTGTAGCATTCGTGCCGCAATTGTATTCTTCCCAATCGGAATACGAATCATTGTCATCATCACTGTCGATAACATCGCATGTACCATCCATGTCAAAGTCAGTCGGTACGCTGTTGTTATCCGAGGCATTGGTGTAACAGTAGTACTCATCTTGGTCCGTCCATCCGTCGCCATCGGTATCGGTATTCGTGTCGATGACGCTAAAGTTCACACTTTGCGAGCCAACGTAATACCATGAATTATTCGATCCTAAGATGATCGAGGTTTCGATGTAGAAGTTATAGGTGCCTTCTTGTAGAGCACCAGAGGCTAATTGACTGAAATTGAAATACAACTCATCCCAATCACTTTGAGCGACATAACTCCAATTTCCGTTGTCCATGACAGTACCATTGTTGTATGATGAGGAAAGCCACCATGAATTAACGATGGTAGCATTCAAAACATTGCAGTAATTTGCTACGTAAGCGTACATTTCGTCTCCGACGAAGTACACATCGCCGTTGTACAATCCGCTGAGGGATAAGTATGCGTAACTTACATCATAACCGCATCCCGTTGCATTGTTGTTTTGAGCGATCACAGTGAAATTTGCGTAGTCTTCCCCGAGGTCGTATGTTGTTCCTTGCCACACCATTGCAGCACTTGTTGAGAAGGAGTAATTTCCAACACCAAGATAGGATAAATCGAGAGAGTGGTAATCGGAGGTGTTGTATGCAGTCCAATTCCAAGAACCATAATCCACATTTGTGGATCCAGAGTTTAGTTCCCAATTAATGATCATCTGTGCCCCGAGCACATTACAATAGGTTGACAAGTATGGGTACGGCATGTAACTTCCAAGGATATACTCGTCACCTTCGTAAAGTCCACTCATGTAGAACATAGTATCACTCGCATCGTATCCACAACCCGTCGGTGCTGTGACATTGAAATGTGACGAGAAGGAGTCGAGCAAAACTTGCTGATTGTTGCTATCGATGTAGGACATTGAGGTCGAGATGGTGTAATTTCCGATACTCAAGTTACTCATGTAAAGATAGTGATAATCATACAGGTTGTAGGCTGTCCAATTCCATGAGCCATTGTCAAGCTCCAACAATTCTGAATTATTGTTAATCCACATATAGATTGAATAATTGACAATCATGGTTTGATTGAGCATGTTACAGTTGGTGTACACAGTAGCATTGAGCGAATCACCCTCGAACAATGGATAGTTATTATTCCATGCAGAAATATACGCATAACTCTCTTCATATCCACAGCCTGAATTGTTATTAGTGGAATTTGTAACAGTGAATGAATCATAATCGTAGTCGAGGTATGTCCATCCTTGGCTCGATGTATTCCACATATACAATGTGGCATGCAGAGTGTACGATCCAGTACTGATGTTGGTATAATTGACATCATGATATTCATTCACAGTTGTTGCATTCCACTGGAATGTGCCTGATGTGAGATTCATTGAATTGTAGTTGTCGTAGACGCTCCAGTCGATTCGCATCGTGTTTCCAAGAACGTTACAATATGAATCGATGTATGCCCAAAATGTATCGCCAGCAGTGTAGTTTGAGTAGTAACTGCTAGGATCGATATATGCATAACTCGAATCATATCCGCAACCTGAGTTGTTGTTTGTGGAATTTGAAACAAAGAAGGTATCATAATCGTAGTCGAGGTATGTCCATCCTTGGTTCGTCGTGTTCCACATGTACAATGTGGCATGCAGAGTGTACCATCCAAAACTCATGTTGGTATAATTGACATCATGATATTCATTCACAGTTGTTGCATTCCACTGGAATGTGCCTGATGTGAGATTCATTGAATTGTAGTTGTCGTAGACGCTCCAGTCGATTCGCATCGTGTTTCCAAGAACGTTACAATATGAATCGATGTATGCCCAAAATGTATCGCCAGCAGTGTAGTTTGAGTAGTAACTGCTAGGATCGATATATGCATAACTCGAATCATATCCGCATCCTGTGTTGTTGCTTGATGAAGATGAAACAGTGAATGAGTCATAATCGTAGGTGAGGTATGTCCATCCTTGATTTGTGGTGTTCCAGGTGTACAAACTAGCATACAAGGTGTATGAACCGGTACTGATGTTGGTGTAGTTGATGTCGTAGTAATACGTAGAGTATGATGCATTCCATTGGAAAGAACCTGTGGTGAGATTCATGCTGTTGTTGTTGTCCCAAATGTACCAATCAACTCGCATGGTGCTTCCAAGTAAGGCACAATATGTGTCGATGTATGCCTCATAGGTATCACCAGCAGTGTATGATGTGTAGTAGCTGTTTGGATCCAGATAGGCATAACTTGAATCATATCCGCATCCTGTGTTGTTGCTTGATGAAGATGAAACAGTGAATGAGTCATAATCGTAGGTGAGGTATGTCCATCCTTGATTTGTGGTGTTCCAGGTGTACAAACTAGCATACAAGGTGTATGAACCGGTACTGATGTTGGTGTAGTTGATGTCGTAGTAATACGTAGAGTATGATGCATTCCATTGGAAAGAACCTGTGGTGAGATTCATGCTGTTGTTGTTGTCCCAAATGTACCAATCAACTCGCATGGTGCTTCCAAGTAAGGCACAATATGTGTCGATGTATGCCTCATAGGTATCACCAGCAGTGTATGATGTGTAGTAGCTGTTTGGGTCAAGATAAGCATAACTCGAATCATAACCACATCCTGAACTGCTGCTACTGTTTGAAACTGTAAAGTTGTACGAGTAACCATCCAGCCAAGTGAATGTTTGCATGCTATTGTAATAATACAATCCAAGATTTACAGTATATGTTCCGAAAACTAGATTTTGAAGGTAATGATAATGAGTTTGAGTTAGTGAATTTGCAGTCCAATTCCAAGAGCCTGTTTGAATGTAGGTGCCATTAGGTGCAGACACGTTGTATATGATATACATGGTCTGATTGAGCATATTACAATTTGAGTAGACCGTTCCGTTGAATGAGTCCCCGACGTAGTACGGTCCGTTGTTGTACCAACCCGAAATGTAAGCATATGATTCGTTGTATCCACATCCTGTTGAATTATTTCCTGAATTTGCCTCTTGCGTAGATTCTTCCAACATGATTGTTGTTGAATTCATCATACTGGGAGCCATCGAACTCAAAACAAGAAGTAAAGTTATTACTAGTGTACGGCCGTTCATGGTTGTTGTGTATTCAAAAAGGATATAAAATAACCTCAAATTGTGTCGAATTCTTCAATCAAAAATATGAGCAAAACCAAGATTCCAATCGATATTTGCCGATTTGAACCAATTCTCTGCAACAATTTCGTGTTTTTTAGAGAGTAATTTTGCACGTTCACTCACAAGTTTCCATGCAGATTTTTTCCCGATTCCCGGAATGGCCTCGAGTTGTTTTTCTGTTACGGAATGTACATCAAGCCCTATTTCAACTCCAGTGATTGAACGCTGACCATGACTTGTGACCATGATGTCTGAGGATGTTTCAAGAGGAATTTTGTATTCCACACCAACGAGGATAGGATATGCACCGATTTGTCGACCAAAGGTTATTCCAGCTTTGCCGTGGCAAGCCTGTTCCCGATGAACCTCAGTCTCATGAATTGGCAGTCGTGTTCTGCCATCATGACTCTCCCAGTGAACGTCACGAAGAATTTGGCCAATTGGAAACAATTCCTTGAGCAATGGTTCATCGAAGTTTCGACGTACATTCGATTTGAAGTCGGCGAAGTCATCTTTGTCGACCGTTTGAAAGCCCTCACCTTCGACTTGACGAATGTTAATTCGACGAAGCCAGTTGCCTTTGCTCCGAATTTCTTGTAATAAGTTGAGATTTAAATCGTAGGATTCCGGTCGCTCGCCGTTCAAACCAGCGATGAAATTGAGCCCTGGCAGCAGTTTAGGTAGGCCTCGTTGCCCACGCTCTTTGCCATATTTATTGATGAGAGAAATTGCGGATTTTAATTGGTTAGCATTGCAATTTAGCCAATTAAGTTCGTGAACATTTGGATCTGCAGATTCAAGGCCAAATGACAATACTGCCCCGTCAGAAAGTGTATTGACGAGTGTTTTGGTGATTTCTTCCGAAGGTTCAAGATGTTCAGCAATGATAGAGGGGTTTGCGTTATCGGTGTGTAAAATATTGAGGCGTTCATCCTCGCGCAAACCATAGAGTAGTTCTGCGATGGGTTCGGGATTCGGGATTGGATATTCAAGTTCCACAACACCTTCAGCCATGTAGGTGTATGTGTCAGTCATTCCCCCAAGTCGAACATGTTGAACCCCTTGGTCGAGAGCGATTTCCACTTCACGAATGATGTCATCAGGACGACGCCAAATTGGAACTCCTTTTTTCGGCTCTATGCAAAATTTGCAACCGTGTTTGTATCGTACACACCCTTGATACACTTCCACTTCGTAGGTAAGGGGGCCTGGTTGCTGAGTTGAACCAAGGTCAGGATGATGTGTTACCGCCTTTGAACTAGCTCCCAAGTGGGCCCAAGTCGTCCATTGTTCAGATGTTCTTCGTTGGTGTTTCCATTCGCCTACTTTGAGATAATGATGAAGCGTTGCATCGGTGTCTTGTACGCACAGGAATAGATTCCTTCGCAACGGTTGCCAACCCTGTTGACGCCATCCCCGAATGGCCCAGCCTCCAAAAATCATTGGAATTTCTCGTGGTGCTTGGCGAATTAATTCGTCGACTTCCTTTAGTGAGATCGGTGTGCCACGTAGATATTTGCCAGGGACGACAGCACCCGCTATCATTGCAATACCTTTGGATGAACTCAATAATGAATTCATTTCGTTTGCATCTTTTTCTCTCAATCGTCGCAATTGGTCTATGGTGATAAATCGATAAGGAATGTTTTGTTCTTCAAAGACGCCACAGAGATATCGAACATGAAAGCCGACATATGGCGGAACGCCAAAAGCAGCAGGTTCATCTTCGTAGCCATCGATGACAAGCCACTGATGAGTCTCCTCCGAGTCCATGTAGCACTCAAGTGGTGAAGAATTTCAATCCTTCTTGTGTTTTTTGGGACGATGTCTTTTTTTGGACGAATCTTGTTCCTCCTCACGCATCGCTCGTAGTTCTCTCGAAGATTTCTTTGATTTCTTACCAGATTGACCTGCGACATCGACACGAATCTTGCGTCCACCGATTTCAGTTCCATTCAATGCACTAACTACCTCTTCTGCATTCGTTCCAGATTTTGTTGAAACGAAAGCAAATCCTTTTGGTTTTCCATCTGGACTGGTCACGACGTTGATGTGAGTGATTTCTGCATGCTCTTTGAAGGCAGCATTGATTTGTTCTTCAGTGATTGAAAATGGAAGGTTGCCAACATAAAATTTGACTTCTGGATCTCGTTTTGGCTTGCTTTTCTTGCTCTTGTCATCCGCTAAATTTACGCCTAAGATACGGCCTTGAATTTTCTTTGTTTTCATAGCTTCGATAGCAGCCTGTGCCATCGTTTTATCTTCGTATGTGACGAAGCCAAATCCACGACTTGCTCCGCTTTCATCGGTCATGACGATACAATCTTCCATGTCACCAAACTCTCCAAAGATTTCTCTTAGACCATTTGTATCAATATCCCGTGGAATTCCTCCAACGAAGAGACGGCAATCTGGGTCGGCTCTGGGCTTAGAGCCGCCGCCACCCGAGCCACCCTCGAATAAAAAATATTCAACTGCTCGACCATCATTACGAATATCTGCAGCGATTAATGTTGATCGAGCTGCAGGGCCTTTTGCTCGGAACTTTTCAGTTGCTTCACTCCATCGCTTTCCCTTTCTCGATATTTCGTCAATATCTTCTCGGCCACTCCCCCAACCGATTCCAAATTGGTCGGAAACCGCCCGATAATCTCTTGAACCACAAGTTGAGCATATGACATTCCAATCATCGCTCACATCTATTTCCATTTGGCCTCCGCACGAGCCACAGAGGGTGCTCAAGACACCGAGGTGAGGAGCAGAGCGGAAGTCGATTCGTAGAACCGGTTGTGTATCTGTGACGATTCCGCGACAAACATCTCGGACATTCAAGGCGTCTCTTGTTTGGTGAAGATACCTATCGGTGATGTTTGTCACATGGAATTGCGCTATGAGGTTCTCAGCATCAATGGAACCTGATTTACCTTCGATGACCAGGATCATAGCTTCACCATTTTTCTCATTGAGTCGAGTAATTTCGCACAACACAGTTTCGCCAATCTTCGGCGTTGGGAGTTCTTGTTGAGGTACGACGCTAATAACGCCATCTTCTTTGTGAATTTCACCGAGAACAAGTGCACGTAACACACCATCGTGGAGGTGGACGCCAGTGCCAACCTCGAATTCTCCTTCGCTGCCTAATTTCGTACCCGGGGTGACGATGCTCGCCGTCATGTTTCTCATTCCTTGGGCATGGCCATCGACAGGTCGCACGCCGCTAATCAGCCCCACAGGTCTTTCCTTTTCAAACCCAAGTATGAACAATGAATTCACTTAGTTCATTCTTGTTTCGAAAACGACCAACACGAAACCTTCGTTGTTTGTTGACGACTTTTATGGTGTTGGTAGGCTTGTGGTAACCGAAAATGGTCATTGAATAATTTCGTACCAAACCAACCGTAATGTGATGAAATATCCTCAAGGTGTTTTGATTCTGACGAATGAAGGAGATGGATTCGTTTCGCCTCTGAAGTGAAGGCAAGGTCAAGAAAAGGGCGATCTGCTTTTTGGGTTTGAACGCCCCACGGGGGATTCATGATGATGGCATCAACATCAGTTGGTAACGTTGTGTCACCTGAAACAGAGGTTTGGATCACGTCATACATTGTTTGAGGAAATGATTTGAGATTCTCTTGAAGCACCTTCACTGCTCTCTCATCGACCTCAAAGAATGATACATGTGATGCGCCTAACAACAAACATCCGATACCAAGAATTCCATTTCCACTCCCCAAGTCTGCTATTCGTAAACCCTCAACCCCATGATGATGAGAGAGGACGGTAAGCCATCTCGCAGCGAGGTCTCCATCTGTTTGGTATTGTTCAAGACTGATGTCTTGTTGAGGATGCGATTCAAGATTTGATAGGAGCATCGCAAGATGCTTTGTTTTCATTCCCTCACCATCGAGGTTGTTGTTGGAATTGACGCTGTTGCATTTGGAATCTCATGTTTTGAATTTGCTGTGCTTCCATTCGCAGCCTTTGCAGGAGGGCTTCGCCGGGTTGTTGGTTTCCGCAAAATCGGCAAAATCGAGTTCCATCCGGGTGCTGTTGACCACAGTTGATGCAGAAAGCCATGTCCATTCCTCCTTTTGTTGCTATCGTTTTTTCTTTTTCAACCTATTGATGTCATTTCGACAAGAATGGCCCAAGTATCAAGTTGAATAGCAACGGCACGTTCATTCATTTCTTCCCATCGAGGGTCTTCCATGAATTCCGAAACTTCAATGCCAGAATCAATCTTCTCTTGGACAAAGGTACGAAACTCGATTTCGATTTCAGACTGAGGTTCGCTTTCTTCTTCTTGCGGCAATTCTACTTCTGGTGAATCATTTTCTTCATCCTCTGACCTCGGTTCGATTGGTGTTTCGATAGCCACATCATCTGTACCAGTGATTTCTCCAGTCTCTTCTTTCATTTCCTCATGAGTCGAAGAAGGGGGTAGTGGGACTTGCTCAGTCTCATCTTCAATCTTTTCGCTTTTCTTTTCAGGAGTCGCAGAAGGAGGTAGAGGGACTTGCTCAATCTCATCAACTGCTTCTTCTACAGGTTGAAGTTCTCCTTCTGAGACTTCAATTTCTTCGGGTTTGGTCTCTTCAACAGGTTCATCATTTGATTCTTCTTTGACTTCTTCCTCGACAATCGTTTTGGATGATTCGATGATTTCTGGTTTAGGACGTTCAAGCCGACCTACACCAAGGACTTCTGCCTGTTGACGTGCAAATTCTGCTGCTTGTCTTCTCGGTAGACTGACAAATGCCTTTCCAGGTAATGAACTGGTTGGAAATGGCAAGTAGTAGATTTCAATCGGATTGATATCTGGGTGAGTGAAACACATGATCTGTTCGGCTTCAAATGGCCTTTGAGCAGGTGAATCAATTGAAAATGGAAGGGGGTGCACTTTGATGCTACTTCTTTTCCAACCTTCGCCTTTGATGAGGTGCTGAACCCACGGACCCAGGTCCGTCGTAGCGAGGTCAACGAATTGGAATGACGCATCACGAGGATTCAATCCCTGCTCTTCTAACAGCTTTGCTTGTTCTCTAGGCCGATGAAACATTGACACAATCGGTTGCCCGTGCTCGACAAGGTCGCCATGAAGTTCCATCATTTTGCGGTCTTTTCTTGGGCAAAGCATGAGAATTCGCATTCGGGTTGCATTTACATCCCATATTTCTCCCCATCTTTGTTCAGCCTCATCAAACAATTGTCCCATGGTAACATCGGGAATCATCGCAGTTATGCCCATTGTCTCACCGGGATGAATGAGACTGTTTTCCTCTTTAGCGATAGGGGTCGAAATTCATGAGTGGAGGAGACCTTTTTGATATGCCAGTTCAGCGAGGAGGATTGTACCACCAGCAGCTCCACGTATGAGATTGTGAGAGTAGCCCTGAAAATGTATGCTTGTGGCATTTTTTTGTTTGAAATTTCCCACCGTCACCGCCATCCCATTTCCCCGATGATAGTTTTCATCGTTCGGTGTAGATATTTGAATTCCATCTGACCACAAGTCTTCATCGAGGTTGATTTCATCCTTGAATTGAATCAGTTTTTTTGGACTCGATGGAAGATTCAAGTGTTGTTTCTGATTGAAGGTTGCCAACTTTTCTCTTAGTTCATCAACACTTACAGGTTGGTTGAATGTAAGTTTGATATCGACAAGGTGGCCGTGGTGCCGAGGAACTCGTTTGCACGACACATCCATAGGTATGCTCGATTGGGTAATGTACCCAAACTCTTGAACAATCTTCTCCGCTTCACCAGGAATAGTATCGTCATTCAGTCTATTTTCCAAGTTAAATTCGTCGAGCAATCGGTTTCCTCCTCCAGAAAGCGCTTGTTCAGTTTTGATTTCACAATGTTCGATTTGTGTCATTTCTATGAGAGGATACACCGCAAACAAGAAACTTAGGAGCGTGCAATTCGTGGCGCAAACGTGTTCTGAACCCGATGCTAATAATCGTTCAACATTTATTTCGGGTACAACTGTAGGAATGTCTTCTCTACAACGGTATGAACTTGCATTGGAAAACACATGGATACCATGTTTTGCCCACATCGGTTCAATGTCCCATGCATATTCCGAGGGAAGTGTTGAAATTGCCACTTTTACGCCTTTTTTTGCCAGGTCTGCAATAATTCGTTCATCATTGAGTGGGAGAACTTCATCGTTGATTGGCTTGGGGCGAGCATATTCAATCGTCCAAGGGAGTGCCTCAACTTTTGAGCCTACTTTGTTTGGACTTCCAGCAATGTGATTGAGATGAAACCAAGGGTGGCCATTGAGGAGAAATTGTACATATTGCGAAACAATGCCCGATGAACCAAGCAAGACTGTGCTGATTTGGCCCATATCTTCACACCAAATCCTTTCTTTTTCAATTCATGTTCTGTTGCTTCGGCTCGTATGGAAGTGGGAAAATTCGTCGGACTATCAATTTCTTCAAAATATGCCATCCATCAGCAGTCGACCCTAATTTTGCCTCCCCAATACGTGGTCGATAATTGGTGGGGACGTATTCGATTTTGAGCCCATGGTGGACACATGTCGCAAATAATTCCGCTTCCAACTCAAAAGACGCACTGTTCAGTTTCATCTTCTCTAAGGCCTTTGATGAAAACATCCAGTACCCTGAACAGAGGTCCTCACATTTTCGGCCAAACAAAATTGATGCAAACCACGTCAAAAAATGATTACCCATCATATTCATTTTTGTCATACTATCACGGGAGCTTTTACTCGTTAATCGATTCCCAACAACCACATCATTTTTTGAAAGCGATGGAAGGAATTCGATGATCTCTTTTGGATCGTATGTTCCATCTGCATCAAGCATTACAACTACATCAGGGTTGTATTGTAGCGCTTTTCCAAAGCCTTCCCGAATAGCATTACCTTTTCCAGTTCCTTGTTGTTGAAACACATCAAAGTTCAACGTTTTTGCAATTTCATTTGAACCATCATATGAATGCCCATCGGCAACGATACATGTTGTTTTGAAACCCATGGCTTCAAGTTTCTCAAAAGGGAGATGGTGATTTACCCAGCGCAACCCATCTGCTTCGTTGAGCGTGGGGAGAAGAACGACGAGGCTCTTCATAATCCAATCGAAATGGGCCTCTAAATTGATACTTTCGACCGCTTAACTTGTTTCAATTGCTAGAAATGAGACGCCGGAAACATCGAACACATGTTGACTTCGGCCCGAAATCCCGATTGGATTGATGAAAAATGAAGAATCATCGTGTTCCCAAATTATTGAAAATGAATTGGCTTGAATATCTTCAACGCAAAGTCGATGATAGCCCGCTGAAGATTTGAGCATGTATTCGGAATTTTCATTTGAAATTTTCACCCCTCCAATTGAGCCATGAGTAATGTAGGAAAGACAAAATGTAGAAGAAGTTTCCAAAGAGGTTCTAAGATCAAGCGATGCATTTTTTCCTTCTTCGATGAATTCAATGGTCGTTGAAAATCCATGCCGATGTGAATAAGTGTGTTTTGATGACCATATGTCCTCCCGTGATTCGCATCCTATACATTGTTCGGGATGAATTGGTTCAACCTGAAAATGACGAGCATTTCCAGCAGCACGAAACTCATAGATTCGGCTTCCATCGATGTGGTCGATTTCTTCCCAGAAATTTGAACTGGAAAGAATCCACTGAAGTGAACCCATAGGTGATGAGATTGCAGCCTGGATTCCCAAATCAGTTATTCCTGAAATGTTATCGTAAAAAATTGCTGTGTATGCTTTTGAGTGCGAGGTCAAATCAGATTGAACAACACCGACTGTTGGCTTCGCAACAAAAGAACTGTTATGTTCGAACCATGTGTAGCCCCATGGTGCATTTTCAGTGAAAATAGAATCATATTGATCGATGTATTTCTCAAAAAGAAGAATATCCGAAGATTGCACAGCATGATTTTGCTCATGCGGTACGATTTGAAGAACCAAGAATGTGGGCAAGCAGAGCATGATTGTCAAAACAATTGTCTTGACTGAATTTTTTTGAATGTAAGAATCAAATTTCAAGGATAATGCAACAACGCCAAGGAGAGGTATTTGGAAGGCATGCAGACTCATTGAATACAATATTTGGGACAAAAGATGAAGAGTTTCGAAAGGTGTATCGGGTCCAAAAAACTGAACAAAACTCAAACTATACACTCCAATGAACCACATGCTGAAGAAACGAATTTCTTTGTTTTTTGATTCGAACAAATAACAGTACATCGCAGTTGCAAATAATAAGCCATTGAACAAGAGAAACGGCTTACCGCCCTGCCAACCATATTCCTTGTCGATCCAGTGACCATCTGAAAGATTCAAATTCCTTAGCAGGAGTTCACTCAAAAGAAGGAGTAGGACAATGCATCCTCCGACATAGAGTATTTTGTTTGGTTGATTCGTCTTCGATACGTTGCCATCGATGATGACCGCGTGGACGGCGTAGAGCGTAACCAAATAGATGAAGCCAGTAGGGTGGATGAGTACACTACCAAAGAGTAAAATGAATTTCATTTTCCATGATAATTTACGCTTGAATATGAGAAAGAGTGCATATGAAAGCGGCAGAAGGCTGGCTATTGTTGGGTATCCAGAATCAAAGAATTTAGCAAATACTGCTGTACCTAGTATCATTGCAATGAGTGCATGAAGTGATTTTTTACGTTCATCAAATGCAGCAACTATGCCACATATTAATCCAAACATACCTGCTATGCCGACATCAAAGGTTGCGACATCGAGGCCTTGTTGTGTGAGAAATCCAACGTGGGCAACGAGTGAAGGGAAGGCAGGAGAGTACCACCATGTTATTTCCATCCAAACAATGCCACTTTCTACCATGGTGTATTCCGAAGCGATGACTGCAAATCCAATCCAATCAACACCAAACTGTATGTCGGACAATATTCGATAAGCAAAAATTGCGAAGCTCAATGATGCAAAACCTATGAAAGAATCGATTTCAAATTTCGAATCCTGAAAATCAACCTTCATGCCACTTCTCATCCATGTCCATACTGCT
Source organism: uncultured Candidatus Poseidoniales archaeon (assembly GCA_964613395.1). Taxonomy (GTDB): domain Archaea; phylum Thermoplasmatota; class Poseidoniia; order Poseidoniales; family Poseidoniaceae; genus Poseidonia. Next base: position 75,327 of record CAZTGO010000003.1, read on the forward strand.
AAAATATTGAAACCAATGATGACGAGAAAAAACATCCATGGCGAGAAACCGAAGAAGAACATGATAAGAGCAGATATCGTAAACAGTGTGAAAACAGAAAGGGAAATGGAGAGAAGGACCCATTGCAATTTTGTTCGAACTTCAAAATTCATCATCAGATAGAGTGCACTTGGAAGAATGCCTGCGAGGAGAATAAACAAGACTCCCCACATACCATACCCCCGGTGATGAAACCTCTTCTTCTTTCTGTTAAAGCATAAGTAGAACCACCAAATAAGACGGTTGAAGGGGAATACGATGTTCCATCCAACAGTGATGTTCGACGAACCGTACTGGGTTTTTGATTTCACAAAACCGACGTCGGCACCTTGGCAAAACAGTTTCAAGTACACCGTTGGGCGTTATGATGAAACCCGTCCGGGTATGTACAATGCCGAAATTTTTGGAAATGTTCGAAATCATCATGTGGGAATCGATATTGGTGGCCCGATTGGTACGCCGATTCACGCCTTTGCGGATGGAGAAATTTTCATGATCGATGTGAATGATGAAGAAGGATCGTATGGCCCGACTCTTATCACAAAACATCAGGTGGCCTTACCTCAAAGCGTTGGTTCAACAGAGACAGGAGAAGTCGAGACATTCTGGGTGCTGTACGGCCACTTGAGCGCCGATGTACTCGATTCATGGTCGATTGGTCAAACATTTACGAAAGGAAGTGTACTTGCTCACATAGGAAACGAGGATGAAAATGGTGGTTGGGCACCCCATGTTCATGTTCAGATGTCACGAAATAAACCCAGAGTTTGCGATTTACCGGGTGTTGTAGCAATAGAACACAGGAACGATGCATTACGAGATTACCCGGACCCGCGTCTCATTCTCGGCGAACTTTATTGAACAGATTGAAGGAATTTTTTCAATGAATCAATGGGTACAATAACCGAAGGGTCCTTTCTATGAAGCAGGGCGAGGGCAATGCTCAACCAATCCATGACAATGCAATGGTACAGCAATGCTTCAAACAATGATTTGCCTTCACCTTGAATTTTCCAAGCGAATTCAGTTGGGCTGTGAGCGATAAACCAATCCAATCGTTGTTGAACGCGATGGTGCATATTCTCCCATGTTAGAATGAGGACGACATGCGATTCGCTCGATGGGTCACTGTGCTCGCCGACACCCCCCCACGCCACAATTTCGTTATGGTTCATTTCAGGAACCAAACCTATTCGAGCAAATCTTGCACTATTTTCATTCAATTGATTTTTGAAACGAAGAACAGAAGGCTCACATTCAGTTGGGCCTAAAATCGAAATTGGTCTTGTGGTCATAGCTGCAGCTAACTGTGCGACGTCGCCTTCCGGGTCGAGTGTAAAGTCGAAGTTTTGGGACACTTGTTGCAACCGTTTGAGGATTTCATCGAGATGTTGATCACTTTCTCCTTCAAAGACGCCAATTCGCTGCAAGAACGCATACTGTCGACTGAAGATGTGGCCAAAAGCGGTCCGTGGTGGTTGGCCACCCACGGTAGGAATGAGATGACAATTTGGATACACTTCAGCGAAACCTGCCAATTCTCCACCTGTTGCAATTACCACGACCGTCCCACCATGTTGTAGGATTTGTTCAGTTGCAGCAACAATCTCTTCTGTTGTTCCACTATGACTGGTAGAAAGCACAAGAGTACTTTCATTGAACCACGATGGGATTGTGTAATCTCGGTGAACCTTGATCGGTATTGAACCTTGATGGTCAGCAAGTGTCGATAAGAAATCTCCTCCACTCGCTGAACCGCCCATGCCTAAGCATAACACTGAAGTCCATTTTCTGTGTTTGATTTCATCAATCCATTCAGCATTTAATCGGCGGATGTAATCAAATCCCTTTCTCAAGTCCTCAACAAAGTTTTGAGTGTGTCCAATGATACCTTGATTGTCAAACTTTAATGCAAGGTCGACAAGAGTGCTCGGTTGTTGATCTTCTGTATTCATGCTTCAGTCTCCATGTCACTCGCTTCCATATTTTATCTTTTCATCAATTCCGAGCCGAGGAAGTGCAATCCATTCGCCATCAATTTTACAGAGCAGAATTTTCGATTTTTGTTCGTGTGTGTATGGTAAGCGAACCGAACTCATTTTCCAGTTTGTAGGATCAAGAAATTCTCCTACGGAATCATCTTCAGTGAGAAGTTCGACTTCAAGAATGTCCTTCCTCCTTGCAGAAACATTGGCAGACTCGAGGTCGCGCCAAGTGACTCCAGTTCTCTCATGATGGGCGACGCGTTGAATAATCGCCCCATCCTTTGACCATGAAGTAGGTCTCCACAAGGCACCTCGGAAGGAAATAACATCCCCAAGGTCGTAACCTGGTTTTCGGTACAAGAGCGTTAATCGGGTGACGTCAACGCCATCTTTCTTTCCAACAACAGAATTTGTTTCGATAATATGTCCGCCAAATTCTGATATGAGGTGTCGCCCCCAAGAACGTGCAAGTCCTTTACTGCCTAAGATCACATCATAGCCTCCTTGAACAGGTCCCTCTTTGGTAATGAAAAACATCGGGTCATCCGGCATTGAATCAAGGACATCATCAAATGTATCGCGAAGTGATCTAAATTCTTCTTCGTCCAACTTTCTTGCTGAACTCCTCAATTGCACTGTAGCCTCGAAATAATTTCCCGCTTTACGAGTACATGTAATACAAACGCCATTTGCCATCCTCGCACGCATCGTGTAGCCTTCTTGGTACAGCAATGAATCAATGATACCTTCGACATTAATGTGTAATAACGTGTGCCTGTCGCTGACTGGTTCCACTTCCATTGCTACACTGGTTTGTTCTGCAAGATGGTGCACTTGCACATGGCGTTGGAGCAATTCATCCCACAACTGATCGTAGGTGATGTCCGTCCACTTTCCTTCAAGTTCGACAATTCCACAACGAGCACATCGTACCCATGGAACATTTGTTGGAACTCTGGCGAGTTTCGTTCGTTTCCTGCAACATTCTTCGCATAATCTGTCAGTGAACAATGGTGGTTCTTTTCCACAAACGAGACAAAAGTCGCCGCCGAGAATGCTTGACATTTAGAACACCATTGTTATGGAATAGTCGCTTTGTTTTGAAGGTATAGCCTCATTCATCGCTCTGGGAATCATCTTTTCCTGCTATCATATGGTCCATGACTTCCTGCATCGATTCTATTTGTAATTTCAATCGATTGTGCCGTGTAGCAACGATATATGTCCACAATCCTAAAGCAAAGAGCATTCCCAAATATGCGATAGCAAGATACGTCATACTTTCCATTTTCATCCATCCAATTGTGATTGCATCAAAGCAAGTTGTTGTTCCAAGCGACTTGTTTGGAGAGAAAGAAGAACTTGGCCGATGATTGCAATTGAAAATGAGATGGCACCTATGAGCAAGACTGTCCCCATGTCTGAATCCAGTGAACTTCCTTCGCCTGTAGCAACCACAGGTCCAGGGTGACGAATAGTCCACAATCTTGTCGCGACATATGTGACTGGAACGAGAACAAAGCCGTAGAGTCCGAAGGTGGAGAATGTGTCGCGTGTCTCTACGCTGTCGGGCTGACTTTGCCGACCGAGCACCAAGTAAATGGCGAGGAATGTGAGTAAACCGAATGTGTTGAGACGTGGGTCGGCCCAGTCCCAAGGTACGCCCCATTCTGCAGCACCCCAAATACAACCTGACCAGACGGTCATCAAGCCAGTAACCAACCCTGCTTCAGCCCCGGCGATGTGGAGTTTCCATCCAAATTCGGAACGTTGAAAAATCCACATTGCTGAACCGAGAAAAAGGATAGCAAAAGCCAGAAAAGCAGCCCATGCAGCAGGAACATGCCAATAGAAAATGCGTTGAGCACTCGGTGATTCAAAAGCGTCTATGGATACTTGGGGTGCCCAAAGCAAGCCTAAGCCTAACGTTGCTGCCATTCCAGTGTAACCGGCTGCCAAAACAAGGGGTGCTTTGTCAGTCAGCATGCAACAAGGAATGAACTCCCCTTCTTGAAGGTGGTGTCATGCTGCCAAAACATCCAGCAAAAGAGCGAAGGGTAAAATCAGAATCGGTGTAAGCAGACCAATAAATACTGCATGTGGTCGTGCAAGTTGTTCAACTTGAAGTTGGATGAATCGCATGATATGGGCTAGACAGCCTGCCAACATTGTCCCTGAAAGAATCAATTCAAGAGAAATGGATTCGATTCCGGCTAGTACTGAATTTGAAAGAATAGTCACGATGCATCCAAGTGCAAAAGGTAGCCATGATGAATGAGGTGTTGTGTTTGCCGTCGCTTTCCACCATGACAGACTTCGCTCTTCTCGCAGCATGACCACAAGTCCGTCACCACATAATCCGATAGCGAGTGCAGGTGCGAGCATGAATCCCAAATGCTCAATCGAATCTGAACCAATAGGAAGGGGTAAGATGGCCATAAATACCCCCAACGTCATTATGGCAGCTAATCCATTGTGGCTTAACCAACGCATTGTTCGAATTTGTTGACGAAGTCCAAACGTAGACGCTGCGAGTATTTTCTTTGCTTCACTGCGAGGAAAATCATCCATATTCTTGAATGACGTTGGTTCTTGGTGTTCGACCGCATTTGTATCCATCGATTGAATATGTGTTGCAACAGTTGTAAAAACACCCTGGTGAGAACTGATTATGATGCCGTGTCCAGCATCTCTCAAGTGTGCAACCCATTTCACCAAAATTGCAATCGTGTGCTCATCCAATCCTGCATCCGGTTCATCAAGAGCAACAAGCGTGGGCTCGTTCGAAGCAAAAGCCGGAAGGAGTGCAGCGAGCACGGCAACTTTGCGTTGCTGGCCTGCGGATAAGGTGGCAACAAGATCGTGTTTTCGATGTAACAATGAAAACGCTTCTAGAAACGGTGTCGCATCTATGCTCAACCCATACATCATCGTAGCGTACTCAAGATGTTCAGAAACAGTTTCTGACCCTAGCATTCCGTTTGATTGTAGCGCTACACCGATATTGAGTGTACTTTTTTTACGTCGACCGTCGGAATCGAGAAACAACAATTCGTTATGTTCAAGTTTACCTTTTTCTAGTGGCACGAGGCCTAGAAGTGTTTCGATCAACGTTGATTTTCCCGAACCGTTCGTCCCAATGAGTACACGGACATCGTGTTGCTTGATTTCAACATCCATGTTATCGATTACGGTGTGCATACCACGCCGTACACTGGCCTGCTTGAGTTTGACCAGCATGGGAGCCATGCTCGAGCGAGGAGGTTCTGATAAGTCAAATCTCCTACTGTTCCCACAGCGTCAAACCAATAGGCAACCACTTCGTCGTTGCTACATGGGCTACCATGTGCTGACGTTTAGTGCAGCAGAATGGTTTGTATTTGGCCTGTGGATTTTCGGTATTTTGACACCAATCTTGTACGCATTGAGGCATCAAACATCTCTTGCATTGTCCTTAACATTGAGTGTGCTTCTCGGCTCAATTGTTCAAGTCCTTTGGTTCGTTTTGTTTCAGTATGGATTGATGACGACATGGTTATGGTACGATTTTGTTCTTGTCCCCGGTCGAACGAGTGAACCTATGTGGTGGCACACACTTTTCACATCTGGTTTCCTTCATAGTCAAGATGTCATGCATGTGCTAGGGAACACCATCATCCTCGCACTCGTTGGCATTCCTCTTGAGCAACGATTGGGAATGAGGAGGTATGCAGCTGTGTATGCGGCGGGGCTTTTCTTCGGCTCATTTGCATGGGTGTTGATGAATTCAGAATCATATCGTCCCGCATTAGGTGCTTCAGGGGCAGCTTTTGGCTTGCTTGGAGCATATCTTGCTGGTTGGCCAAAAGACGAGATACCCTTTCCGTTCATTCTGATTCGCAAATGGCCAGTGACATTGATTGCACTCGTATATTTTGGTCTTGAAATCTTACGAGCATACTCCACATATGGCCTTCAAGAAACAAGTGATGTCGCTCATATGGCACACCTTGGCGGGTTCATCGGAGCATACATCTGCCTACCACTGATTGCTAAAGGTGGGCCGGTCCCCCTCGGAATTGAAGACGGAGGCCCGTCGCTCATCAACTCGATTCAGAGCAAAAATAAGGCTATTCGGGCAAAGATGCTCGATTTGACATCCATAGATGATCCATGGACATCAGAAGGTCAACCCGTGCCGAAAAATCTGCGGGAACCATTCAAAAAATTAAGACAGGAAGGTGATGAAGTCGAAACGAGGCTTGCATGGATGGAACAGATAGCGGCTATCGGCCAATGCCCTCGATGTTCTAGTGAACTTGTGATGGTTGAACACTCCGATGGCCCTCGTATAAGTTGTACACAGAGCAAAGACCACCTTGATTGGCCAGCCAGTTCAAACTAAATTCCCGTAGTTTTCTAACCAAAATAAAGATAGAATCAAAGAGGTAAACCGAGACATAGACACAGGAGGGGTGAAGGTGCATCGTCGAAATCTGCGAATAATCCTCCTAATGCTCATCTCTTCATTGATGCTATCATCAACGACTCTTGCTCCCATCTTAGCACAACCTGTGCCATCTGAAACGGTGCGACAAGACCGCATGGCTCCAATTCTTATCGAGGGTTTACCGCCATTGATGTGTGGCGAAGAGATGTGCCCATTCGAGTCTAGAATCATCGAACGGCATGATTTACCTGCATCCGAAGATTACCTCTGGTGGTTATCGTATGGCCCTGACCTTGATTGGAATGGTATGGATGACCGTCTTCAACGCGTCATCGCAGGAGCTGACTCAATATCTCCGACCGCTATCGTCGGTCCAGATGGAAGAAAAACGGTCGCTATCATTGTTGATTTTGCATGGCACCCGACCCAAGAAAACCATGCTGAGTTGAGAGCTGTATTACAGCAGCATGGTTGGGTAGGCGAAGAAGGTGGGGCTTGGTATCAAGCCCTTGATTCATTGGATTCGATTGTCGTCGATAAGGTGCCTGTTTCAGCCCTTATGGACATTTATTTCCTCGATGGTGTTGTTGTTATTGAAATGCAAAACGTCATGATGCCGTCCAATGATATCGCAACTCGTGCATTACGAATGCGTCCTTCAGAAGTGTACACCGCAACAGCCTATGAACGGGGTTATAGTGGTGAAGGTGTCGTCATTGCCGTCCTCGATACGGGTGTTGACAACGAGCATCGTTCACTCAATGATTTTGATGATAAAAATGATGCTCCGGACGAAGACCCTACGTCCTACGACGACCAAAAATGGGTCGCAGGGTACGATGCTACTTCAGCAGCATCGAATGCTGATGGTAGTCAAGACCCGGACGATGGACAAGGACATGGAACGCACGTTGCAGGTAGTGCCCTAGGTACGGGTGGAAGTGATAGAATCCATATGGGTACTGCACCAGGGGCTTTTTTGGTTGACATCAAGGTCCTCACAGATTCTGGTGGAACCAATTCACAAGCTTCTCTCAACGGTATTCAATGGATGATCAACAACAGGAACACTGATTGGGGCAACAACGCATCAAGTCGCGGAATCGATGTAGCCTCAATGTCCTTTGGTTCGGTGTCATCTCCACTGAATCCTGACGATGAAGGGGACAACGGGACAGGTGCAGAAGCGAGACTTGTGAACAACGCAACATCGGCTGGTATTGTTTGTGTGGTGGCTATGGGGAATGATGGTTCTCAGCGTGTTCCGTCACCAGCAAGTGCGGACGGTGCAATTTCCATCGCTGCTGCGAACGATAGAAACAATGTCAACAGGACCAACGATGTCATCGCATCATACTCGAATTCAGGGCCGCGCCTTTCAGATAGCGATGATGATGATTGGGATGAACTCAAGCCTGACGTAACTTCGTACGGTACAGCGATTATTTCGGCATCAGCAGCCACTGGGCCATCTCTTCCTGGTCAGTTCAAGACGCTCGCAGAAAATGAATACGAATCCCTCGATGGAACCAGCATGGCAACCCCTCTGGTTTCTGGAATTGTTGCTATTTTGCTCCAAGCCGATGAGTCCTTATCACCTGAGCAAATTAAAGATATTTTACGCAATTCTTCCGAGCAAAGAGGGAGTGCAAGTGAGCCCTCGGTTTCAAATCGATGGAATGCAAATTGGGGCTTTGGCCTTGTTGATGCGTCGTGTGCTCTTGACAAAGCGCTGAAACGTGTTTGTACCTCATTGGATGATTCGGGAGTTGTCATTGACCCACCGCCCGGAGGAGGCGTTGGCGACCATGTTGATGTCGATGAACCCGAAAATCAAACCTATCACCTCGCCGGACAATACCTCAGAGTTTCAGGAACGACAGATATTCCATCAGATGTTGATTATGTTCAAGTTCAAGTCTTGCTCGAACAAGTAAATCAAGATGGAGATAAAATTGAGTTGGTACCATGGACTGCAGCGACAGGTTCTGTCGAAAATTGGTATCTTGACATCCTTGTTCAAGATGATTGGGCTGACCCAGATGCTGATTACAATGTGGTCTATGCACGTGCTGTTACCGATGAGGGTGATGCCTCCGCAATCGCCTACAAAATTGTCCAATTTGGAAAAATGGATATCAGCTTTTCATCACCTTTAGCAGATTCAACAATTTCAGGTTCCATTGAGGTGTCTGGGACTGTCGAAGGAACCGATCACAACCGAATCGAGTACAAAGTTGACGGTGGCGATTGGATCCTTGGAACGAACCTCGAGCCAATGGAAGAAGGCATTCAATCGTGGTCATTTGTTTGGAATTCACAAGAAGTTGAGGATGGTATTCACAAACTAAGTGTTCGGATGGTCAATGATTCAGAAATAAAAACAGATGTCGAGCGTCGTTCTTTCACTGTGGATAACTTCCCTGCTGCACCCGATTTTGAAATATTTGGAGTGCCTGAAATACATGAACAAGGTTTGCCTGTTTACGATACTATCGCTGGGACGCTCCTTGAGGTCAACGTGGCTATTCGGAACATTGGTGATGAAAAAGGCGAAGATGTCTATGTCGTATTGAATGCACCTGGTACTGCCTCCACATCTTATCCATCTGATAAGATTCTTGATTTAATTGAGGAGGGCGCAACAACCTCATTCACTCTCTACTGGTGGGCAACGGAACCCGGTGAACATACGGTGGAGATCGCTATTGATCCAAACGATCGATTTAGCGAACCTAATGAGGAGAATAATCTGTATGCATTCACCTTCGTCGTCAACGAGCGACCAGAACAACCAGTTCTTCGGTTCCAGTCTGGTGCTGTGAGCACATCGCCAGTCATTCCTACGCCGAATGAAGAGTTTACAATCAATATTCGAGTCGATAATTTCGGTCAAAATGATGCATCAAATTTGCAATTAGCTCTCGATAAAAAAGTCGATGGCGTTGGTTGGGATCGAATCGCATCAAAAGAAATTATTGTGATACCAGGGTCGATTGTCTTCCCGGGTTTCATTGAAATAAAATTCGATAAACTTACTCAAGAAGAGGGTGTTGCAGAGTATAGGGCTAAATTAAGCGGCAATGGTGTTGAAGTCGATCATAGTCAATATCGATTCAACATTACGGTTACCGACTACGAGGTTAGCGCTCTTGTTCGGGCCGACCTCGAACCAAATGAAATCCCCTTAGAGCTCGTGAGCGTTCAAGATCGTTCTCTTCTTTTCACGTTGCAAAAAGAGGAATTACATGTTCGTGTGTATGATAAAACAAACCAGCTCTTCACAGACATCCTCTTGGAAAGCAATTGGGATGGAGAACTTACAACACTTGAACGAGAGGATGAACTCGTTCATGTAGCCTGGACAAGAAAAACTGAGAGTATTGACGGGTATACACTTACAGATATCGGCATGACTTCAATTTCGTATGAAGGAAAGACCACTCCAAAACATTATCACATGCAACCACTGAAACTTTCAGAAGGAAATTACTGGGGTTTGGCACTTGATGAATATGATGACCGCGTTGTCTTGGCGGGATATCATCGGGATATTTCGACAGGAGGATCTTGGCAAGACGTTACTTCAATCTTTACACTTGTGAGTGAAACACCGGATAGAGGAACATCATGGGGTAATGAAGTGGTTGTCCTCGCAGATGTTGACATTCGAGAAAGTGATGCACAACCTCTCGCCATCGCCTTGGGCGAGGAATATCTCCACATCATCTATCAACAAGAGAGAGACGATGTCACTGGTATTGAACGAGTCGGATTAATGTATACTCATGGAGACCCTACACAATCGTCTTGGTCGTTCAAATCTGCAGTTGACGATGAGAGTTACAATGCTGAACTTGATGTCATCGTCGAAGACGATGAGGACATCCTTATTGCAGCATGGATGAAATACACGGGGCGATTTACTCAAATAGCGACTGCGGTCACTGATTCGAGTTGGTCAATTGATGAACCAAAGTACATACATTCTCCAGGCTCTAACTTTCTCAGCATAGGTTCACACAGGGATGGTCATTATCTTGTCTACGATGAAATTAATGTCTTTGGGCCGGTGACTCGTTTTGGAAAAATCTCGGACCAAGATGGAAATGCAGTGAACGGTCTCTCAAACATTATCTCATCGGGTTACATTCGAGGATACGGTGTGAATGAAGACAATGATGGCATCATGTTTTTGATATCCGAAACAGGTTCCTACGAATTCAAAGACATCCTTTCGAAAAATAGTTTCGAGGAAGGCGAGCGTTTGTCTGGACTTGAACTACTTCTCGAACCTCTTCCAGGGTCCTACGAAACGAAACTCGTCGTAGCATCATCCGCTACACTGATTCTTACGTTGTTTTTGATGTTCATCATTGTTACTTTGCGAAGAAGTCGAAGAGAAGTTGAACTCGAAATTGCTAAAGTCGTCGAAGACCAAGATAATGTGGAATTGATGATTCAACCACAAGATGATGTTGGTCCATTGCTTGCTATTGATGCAGAGGAAGAGATTGTTGTTTCTGCACCGATTGTAGTTGAAGAACAAACCGAAGAAGAAGATCGAACTTTAACCGAAGAGTTGGAGCAAAAAATTGAGCAAGGCGAAGGAAGCGCCCGACTCGAGCGTAGAATGAAGCGAAAGAAAGACCGTGAACATGCCGAGATGTTTGCGAACCTACCACCGCCGATGTTGCCCTCAATAGCGGATATTCCACCACCCGATATCGCAGTTGTTCCACAACCGTCATTGCCGATACCTGAACTGTCCAAACAAATGACCTGTCCAAAATGTTCGGCTACAATCAAAGTCAAAGACATCATGCGAACATCGATTACATGTCCGATTTGCTCGGCAACCATTGAATCTTGAAGTGGAATTATGTGTAGCATCTTCGCATACATCGGCCATCGACAAGCACAGCCAATTCTGCTTGATGGAATTCGAAGAATGGAATATAGAGGATACGATTCTGCAGGCATAGCGATAAAAAATTCTACAATCAAAGTTGCTAAATCAGTAGGTAATGTGTCGCAATTACAAACACGGATAACCGAACGATTGCCGGGAATAAAAGGCATAGCACACACGAGATGGGCAACTCATGGTGGCGTCACAGATGACAATGCACACCCTCATTTTTCATTCGACCAAAAAGTCGCATTGGTTCACAATGGTATTATTGAAAATTTCAAAATGCTCTCTCGTCAACTTGCATCGAAGGATATCAAACTTAAATCCCAAACAGATACTGAAGTTATAGCCCATTTGATCGCTCTGGAATTACAGAATGGTAAAACGCCAACAGAATCTGTACAAAACACCATCCTCAAATTAAGAGGAACGTGGGGTATTTGCGTGATGTTTGCAGACCATGAAGAAATTGTTTGTGCTCGTTTCGGCTCACCGCTTCTCGTTGGTAAAAGCGAAGGTGAAATGTTTGTATCAAGCGACCCTCATGCCCTTCAACCGTATACTGACAGAGTTATTTTTCTTGAAGAAGGTCATCTCGCAACAATAACAGCGTCGAAGGTTGACATTTCATCAACCTCAAACAACAACCCTATCCAAGCAGAAGTAGTCAAACTTGAACGAGAATGGGGTGAATCTGAATTAGGTGATTATGAGCATTTCATGCTCAAAGAAATTTTTGAACAACCTGATGCATTACGTCACTGTGTTTCTGGACGAATGAATTTGAATCAAGGTATTGGACGACTTGGAGGTATGCGGCTTGAGCCAAGTGTTCTCCAACGTACACCGCACGTCCGACTGCTTGGCTGTGGAACCGCATTTCACGCTGCTGAAATTGGAGCGGCGTTGATTGAACGTTTAGCCCGAATTCCAGCAGTTGCAACAATTTCGAGCGAGTTCAAAGCCAATGACCCTGTCATCAACCCTTTAGCCATACATCTTGCGATTTCACAGTCTGGTGAAACTGCAGATACAATTGCTGCGATTCAAGAAATGCATCTTAAAGGTGCAAAAGTGCATGGGGTTGTCAATGTCGTTGGTTCTTCGATTGCTCGGTTATGTGGCCAAGGCGTTTACATTCATGCTGGCCCTGAACAAGCAGTAGCCTCAACGAAAGTCTTCACAAACATGATAGCCGCTCTTGCACTATTTGCAACCCAAATAGGTCGTTCTCGACACATTTCAAAAGACCAAGGTGTTGAAATATTGAAAGCGCTTCAACAACTACCTCATAAAATGGAAGAGTATCTAGAATCTCAAGGTGATATTCATGAGGCGGTTGACCTCCTCAAAGATGCTTCTTCCGTCCTCTTTCTCGGCAGGGGGATATCCGCTCCCGTAGCAAAAGAAGGGGCACTAAAATTGATGGAGGTTGCGTACATTCCTTGCTTGGCATACCCTGCAGGTGAAATTAAACACGGCCCTATCGCACTTCTTGAAGAGGGAAGTCCCGTTGTTGTCGTAGCACCAAATGATTCACTTCAAGTCAAGGCTCTCTCCGCTATACACGAATGTCGTGCTCGAGGTGCAAAGATCATTCTCATTCATGAAAAGGGTGATTCGATAGCCTCAGAAGGCGATATATCAATCGCAGTTCCAAGTACACACGAGGTTCTATCACCACTTTTGACAGTATTGCCGCTTCAACTCATCGCTTACTACACTGCTCTTGCCCGTGGATGCAACATCGATAGGCCACGGAATTTGGCAAAATCGGTTACAGTTGAATGATTTCACAAGACAGAAAAACGCTGTTCATTCTCTTTCCATGTGAATGGCTTGTAACCTAGAACGTGACGCGTGTGCCGCATTTTTACGATTCCAATTTTTCTCGAAACATCATCGCCGTGGCGTTCCATGACAAGATGCATGACGCCGTCAGAAAGATAATCTTCGACTCCGTATTCTCCAAACTGTTTGTGGTCATCGCCTGTCATTTCACAGATGAAGAATGATGTAAGGTTAAGCCTGCGAACAGCTTCAAACAGTCGGAAAATCTCGTCTCTTGGATTTTCCATTTTTGTTAGAGTGAAAAATGCTCCGAGTGAATCAAAGACAAGTAATTCAAATCCAATGGACTCTCTGTACGATGTGAGTTGTTTAATGAGTTGACCCATCCAATCAACACGATTGTTCATGCCTTGCTCATCGAGTTTAACACGAAGGTCGGCTAAGTCGATGATTGCGATTCTGTTTCGGACACGTGCATCTTCTACATTCATCCCCATATTTGCCATATGTGACCGAAGCGAATCTTTTCCTTGCTCCAGCGTTACATAGATTCCACTTGTTTCACCATACAGGACTGCATTGTACAGCATTGAAAATGTCAAACTGGATTTCATGGCACCCGATGCACCTGCTACGATGCAAATGTGACCTTGAGGGATGCCTCCTTGCATATTTTCGTCTAATCCTTCAATATTGGTTGGGATTCGTTCGCTATCAGCCACAGGACTCACTAAGTATCGGGATTTGTTTGGTTTCTTCAAGTTCTCGTTTGATTTTCATGGATAAAATTACGGCATTTCGTGTCTTCGTCGTTGTATGGAGGTTATTTTAGCGTCAGCATCAGCACGCAGAAAGGTTGTGCTTGAAGAGTTGGGTTTTCTTGTCAAACAGCATCCGATGGCTGGTATCGATGAGCGCCCCCCAACAGGAGTGAATGTAAAATCTCAAGTTGAATCAATTTGTCAACGAAAAGCAGGGGCATTCAAACCTCATGATGATCAAATTGTAGTCGTTGCAGATACGATGATTGAACATCCAAATGACTTGTTACAAAGCATAGGGAAACCAGAAGATGTGACTCATGCGAATGAAATTTTGTCGCTTCTTTCGAATAAAACCCATAAAGTCTGGACCGTAACAGGAGTGTTTGTCTGTGGTGAATGGAAATATTTCATTGATTTTTCAGTGGTATATATTCCTCAACTTGAACCTGCTACCCTCAAGCACCTCCTTGATTCAGGTTCATGGAAAGGAAAGGCTGGAGCGTATGATTTACAAGGTCAAATGGGCGAATATGCAGAATTAATGGAAGGTCGAGAATCGACTGTTCTCGGTATTTCCTCAAGTGCGATCGACTACTTGTACACATTGGTTCACGAAGACAATTGAGGAGTAAGTCCTAAATCATGATTTGACGAATCAACAACCACCTCGATTCCAGGTATGAGAAACAATTTATCCTCCCTATCAAGTGAATAGACACCGATGCCATAGTGATTTGAATTCGTCTTCAATTCCCTTTTCAATGCATCTTGATGGGTTTCCATATGCAACAATGGTCGAAAGTCGAGGATCACGGAATCTCCTTGCATTACTCGTTCAAACATAGGATGAAATGGAACTCTAAATTTTTCATCAGGGCTAAGGTATCGAACCGCTTTGTCTGGAATTGGATTCTGATAGGTGAGTGGTACGCCCAAGTCATGAAATGGTTCACCATCTGAAGTAACGGGTCCTTTCCAATCAAAAGGCACTGCTCGTCTTTGCTGAGTTGTTGCGACTGGAACAGGTTGGATGACCGGTGGTGGAATATCATCCAATTCTGCTTCAAGAATATCTTCATCATGTGGTTGCTGAGGTTGTCGCTGTAATTTCCGCTTTTTCTTTGAGGGAGGTTTATTTCCATCAGGGTCGGGTAAACCAAAAAATTGCCACAGGCTAACCATACTTTTTCCTCAGAAATCCAAATCGTCTAACAAATCGTCAATCGATGGCTGAGCATGTTGAGTTTGAGTATCAAAGACTTGTGGTTGAATTGGTGCTGCTGGTGCCGAATTTGCTTCTAACCATTGGTGGCCGTAGTAATTCCATTGTTCCATCGTCCAACCTTGTGGTAAGCCAGTTGCTGGAATTGGCGGGGTAGACGACATTTGCTGCGTCACAACTGGTTGTGGAGCAACCTGGGCATTCTCCGATGGTGCAGGCTCTAATTGTGATTGTTGTTGTGGTAATGCAGGCAATGCAGGTAATGCGGGGAGTTGATTCTGCTGAGGTTGTTGGAATGCAGGAATATGACCCGTCCCGCCGATGCCAAAGACTGCATCGTCAAATTTCGTTTCATAGACCTGGTCAGAAGCACGTGGTTTTGTGATCAACATGAATCCACCGAGGAGTGCTACGATAATGAGAATCGAAAAAATCGTGTACGTCATCGTGGTTCCAATTGCAGATTCTATCGATTCAAAGACGCCATCTGGAGGTAACTCAGCAACTTTGATGGTGATAGTTGTCGTTTGGAATTCTCCATCATCGTCAATAACGGTGAGGACGATGTCCCATGTTCCGGGAGGTAGGTTCGTCAATTCGATTGTTTCTGTGCTGAAATCAACATCACCGGTAGTTTTCCCGTCGAGGTTTCCGTCAATGTAACCAACATCCCATGTGTAGAGCAACGTGAGTTTGTCTGACTCTGTTTCTCGGGTTCCAGAAGCATCGAGGACAAGAGAGTCACCCTCTGTCAACTCAGTAAGGACTGCTTCTGTTCCAATGACTGCAACAGGTGGGAGGTTGAGTACACTCACATTCATCGATATCGATGCGGAAGCTCCGTCGTTGTCGATGACGGTAGCGGTAATTTGGCGGATTCCCGTGGTGCCCCAAGATGCATTCAAATTTTCACCGGTCTCTTCACAATCATCATCCATGATTCCATTGTTATCCAAATCAATGGTGGAATCAAGGTCCCAGCAAATGAGTAATGAATTCATATCGGAGGGAGTGTCATCAACATCGACAGTCAAATACAGCGGGTCATCTTCAAACAATGGTACATCGCCAAAGAATCCAGTAATTGTTGGTGCGAGGTTGTTGACCATAACTGTTCCATACCGTGTTTCTGAGGTCACTCCATCATTGTCAATAGCCCGAACACTAATGATATGTTCGCCAGAAATGTTCCACGAAATCAATTGATTTGATTCAGCGCCGGTGGTCGTCAAGGTCCAATTTTCATCTTTATCGGATGGATGCCATTCGATGAGTAGGGAGGGTTCATCGCCTGCAGAATCGTCTGCTTGAACTGCAAGGAATCCAGCTTGATCTTCGTTAACAACCCAAACACCTTCTTCATTCACTTCTGCATCTTCCCCAGCGAGAATAAGCCGTGGTTCAGAAATTGTAGGAGCAATGTTGAGAACTGTGACGCTAAAATTGACCTCGGTTGAGGCGCCGTCATCATCAACTCCCAGTGCTGTGATCGTCATTTCTCCCTCTTCATCGGGTGTGAATGTACAGAGTCGTTGAGTGAGACCTTCATCACAAGATATTCCAGGCCAAGAAATGATGACATCTTGGCCTTCGGGTGATATCGTGTCGTTATCGGCGACACCAGTTGCTTCGATTGTAATTTTTGATTCAACATCAACAGATTCGGGTCCAGTTAGTTCAAAAACCGGAGCACGATTTAACACAGTGACGGTGTGATTGAGTTCGGATGTGTCCAATTCATCATCTGTGACAATGAGATGTACATTCCATTCTCCATCATCCGACCAATTAAATTCGGTGACACAGGATTCTGAATAAATTCGTGTGATGAGGCCTGGTTTGTTTTCGATTTCAAACATACATTCTACATCACCACCATCGGTGTCAAAACTTGCTGAGGCATCGAGTGTGATGTTTTCCCATGTGTACATTCCTTCGGTCGATGTAATGTTACTCGTTGGTAACCTTCCAAAGAAGAGGTTGATTGAGCCTTCGTTGTTTGTTTTATCGG
Organism: uncultured Candidatus Poseidoniales archaeon; assembly: GCA_964613395.1. Classification (GTDB taxonomy): domain Archaea; phylum Thermoplasmatota; class Poseidoniia; order Poseidoniales; family Poseidoniaceae; genus Poseidonia. Next base: position 92,483 of record CAZTGO010000003.1, read on the forward strand.
CATCTTCCGTAACACTCTCGGTTGGGTCGACAATGTATGTAAAGACTGATGTGCCAATCGATTGATTCTCTGCGACAGTGAGGTCAATTTCAACCCTGTATGTCGAATATGGGCCAATGGCAGGAATTGTGACGCTTGACATCGAATCGAGTGGGCTGCCATCAAGCAAAATCTGAACATCGGTTGTGGGCGAAGTCGCTATACCTCTATTTTGAATTGGTAAGGAAAAAGTAAGCAAGTCGCCGGGTATTGAATTGAAACCAATGGCAGAGTTCAACGAGGTTGTTTCACCATTTCTTGTGCGCTCAACAATACTTGCAGACGCTTGTGCAATGAGGTCGACACCAACGATTGAAAGGTCCATGACCACACTCGTAACACCAATAACTTGGGCCACAGGGTCCCAGACGATGAGTCCGTTGCTCGAATAATCATCGCTGCTCGGTGTGTCGTCTGTGAACTCAGACGTGTCTAAATCTGAAATTGAGATATTACCAATGCTATCAGTTGTTGGATTTCTTATCGTTTTGTCGATTTCATATCGAACCTGCAGGTTCGTGTTAGCTACACCATTTCCGTTGTTCAGGTATTGTGCCGTAAAACTTGTATCGATTTCAGGAAGAACTCGGGGGTATGTCATTTGGACATCAATGACCTTGTTTCTTGTTCCTGGGTCTGAAGTTGTTGATACGCCCGTCGAGTCAACAGGGCTGTAACTTTTCAAAAACCAGTCGATAGTGAATCCTGCAGTATTCGAAACCCTATTCCATGCAGGGCCACGTACTTCTGGACAATACCAGTTAAATCCTGTGTTCACTCCTGTCCCGTTCCATTCCATAATCTTGAATGAGTTTTGACAACCCTGGTAGGAGGGAGCGTTACCGTTTTCCGAAGGAGCCTGATTTTTGGTGATTTGCCAAGAGTAATTTTCTGTCACCGTATTGTCAAATCCAGATGGGTCGAAATAATCCGATTGGCCGGAGACTGTTGTTGCAGCTTCAAGGATTGAATGCCACTGGTTTCCATTTTGTAAAGGAAAATCATGTGATTCTTTGGGAGGCGTGTATGTTGTGTTGAATTCCAGTGTCGCAATGTCCTGCTTCAGCCAATTCGCAGGAAATCCAAAAATTGATGGAATGAAATCGACATCGATTTCAAACACAGTGACGACGGTGGCAAGATCTCTTACCCGAACATAATCTGCTCCATCGTAAGCGATGTTGAGCGTGCCTGTATTTCCATCGAGCGTTGCACCATTGGTTCCTGAAGTGAAATCTCCACTGATGAGAATTTCGTAAATGAGCGTTTGTGTACCATCAATATCAACAAAGCCTATGCTATTCACTTCTCGCGTGGTATCCCCGTCGAGTGTGTTGATTGATGCAGTGACACCAGATTGTTGCACGAGACTTGATACGTCGAAATCGGTGTCATACACCCAGGTGTCTCCGACTCTGTAATTTGGAATATCGACAACGGATGTCGAACTTCTTCCTGATTCGCTGGCAGATACTTCATCAGGGAGTACGCCTTCGTTTCCTAGAAAATTCAGTGCCATCGGCTGCAAGAATACGAACAAAAGGAGGAGAGAGACAAACCTTCGGTTCATATCCATGGGATATCATTCAAGTACTTGAGTGAATGTATGTAACTGCTTCCAGTATCAAGCGAAAGTTCAGAGTAAGTCTGCCAATTCGTCTTTAATAATTTCAACAGCCTCTAGAATTTCGTCTTTGTGGCGTGCACCGGTAATCACCATTTTGCCGGAGCCGAAAATAAGGCAAACGACCTTGGGGTAATCAAGTCGATAAATGAGTCCAGGGAATTGTTCTGGTTCATATTCTACCTTGTCGAATGGTAGGTGGAATGTGAGGTGGTTGAGGTTAAGTTTTCGTGGTTGTCCTGCTAATGGCTCACCAGTGAATTTGTCCGCACCTTCGTAATCCTCAGGGTAGTGGAGTGCATAGGTTGCGACCATGTTTTGCACTTCAATTTCAACTTGGTCAAGTTCCCATGTTGTGATTCCTGCTTTTCGGAGGTCTTCAATCATGATTTGAATACCGTGGTGAATGTTATCTTCGTCTTTACCACCTGTGCACACAGCTCGTCCACTTCGGAACATGAGGATGGCAAGTTTTGGTTCAACAACTCGATATACGACACCAGGGAATTGTTCAGGTTCATATTCACAGTTCAATTGAATTGCGATATCTGGCAGGTCGAGTTCTTCAGCAACTCGTGTACTTGCGACTACGTTTACTACAGTTAGGCGTTCTTCATCGGTTGGCATGAAAATCCCACCTGCAACCAGTATATAAAAGGAAAACACTTTGCAATTGACTTTCCTTTCACGAAATGATAATGTTTTCAAATTGTTCTAATCGAACGCCGTCCTTTGATATTGATGTAATGTAACTCGCTCCCCCCGCCTCATCGATAGCGCGAGCAGTTGATTCGGGTTGCCTTGTCAGGGCGATCATGCAGCCGCCCCCGCCAGCTCCAGATAATTTCGTTCCGAGGGAAAATGGGAGTGCAGCGCGAATCAAGCGTCGAAGCGGGGTGCTCGAAACCTCTAGTTTTTCGAGAAGAATTTGATTTTGATTCATGAGTCGCCCTACTTCTTCAAAATCTCCATTGTTCATCGCTGCATATCCGTCGAGAGAAATGTTGCCGATATCTTCGATGTATCCCCTATGTTCCTCTGAGGAAGCGAGTAGTTGAGCAACATGTTCGACTTGCTTCTTGGTTGAAGAACGAATTCCAGTTGCTCCTATGACAAGATACACATCATCGGATAATTCACCTTCGATTTGGCTAATTTCCCACTGTCGAATGCTATCTTCCACATTCAATTCACGCTTGTACAACATGTGTTCGTGTTGAGTGCCACCAATGAGAATGAGTCCGCCGTGGGCTGAGGTTGTGGTGTCCATTGGTGAAGCCAGCCCTCCCTGTGCACTTGCTTCGGCAGCATGAGATAACAAGCCACACTCATCAATAGAAATCGCCTTCTTCCCTAAGATTCTTTCACTCGCCTCTGTATCCGTATCTGATGTGATTTCGGAGAGGTATGCTTGCGATGGTTGGAAATTCGATGCCCATCCTTCCAACCATTTTCCGTTCGAATCAACTTTTCGTCCACGGGCGGAGCGCAAGCATGCAACAAGTGCATTGCACAATGCGGCGCTTGAACCTAATCCAGATGCCGAAGGAATTTCGCTCTCAATCTGAATAGAAAGTGAGCAGAATTCATTGGATTTATTCCACAATTTCTTGAGCAAGAAGTCGATATGTGGATGAGAATTTGGGTTATATTTTCTCCCTTCTATCATCATTTTATCGCTGGCTTGAATTGAAACAGTCGTTCTCAAATCAAGGGCTACTGCGATAGCAGGCTGACCATATACGACAGCATGTTCTCCAAACAAAACACATTTTGCTGGAGCACTGGCTGAAATCATCGGACCTTTGCCCCCCATGGCAACAACATGAGCAGAGTGTTGAAATGTCTTCCTCACATTTTTCCACATCGGTGCATTGAAAGACGGTCTTGTCTTGGCATGAGATGAGCAACATAGGTGGTCGTCACGAATGATAGTTCATCCTCTTGAAGTGAAATATTTCGATGCAGTACAAGGATGGTGGTTCCTGCTTGTACTGTTTGGTGTATCCGGAGGGTTCTTTGCTTATCAAGTCATCAAAGCCACACGACTTGTTCTCGTCGGGAAACCGGAAAACAGATTCGATAACTGGGGCCTTCGAATAAAAGAAGTGATTACCGGTTGGCTTGGACAAAAAAAGGTCCTAAAAGACCGCATAGCAGGTGGCATTCACGTCTTGATGTTTTGGGGATTTTTGATGCTCTCCACCGACATGCTCGACCTCGCTACAGCCAACAAATTTTCTCACGCTCTCCCAGAATGGCTTCGAAATCCGTGGAATCTTATGGTTGAAATTGGCTACATCTCCGCATTCATTGGATGCGTTTTCGCACTTGTTCGCAGGGTGGTGTTCACTCCTGAGAAATTGAAGGGCAAGTCTCAACTTGAGGGCAATGTCATCCTTTTGCTCATTCTCACCATCACTGCCACTTCCTTCATCATCGAATCCTACGAAGCAACGCTCACTCAAACTTGGGAGCCAGTAGGTTACTTTGTCAGTCAAGAAATGAATCCAGATCAATCGATGATCAATACAGCGTATTGGATGCATATGCTCGCAATTTCAGTGTTCCTCTTTTTGATTCCATTGTCAAAACACATGCATCTCGTCATGGCGTTCCCTAACGTGTTTTTCCACGACCTACGCCCAATGGCGACCATGGAGCCGCTTGCCCGAAATGAAAGCGGAAAAGCGATGTCACTTGATGACCTTGACCTCGAGTCATTTGGTGCGGTCAACTACAGTGATTTTTCCTGGCGAAGCCTCATCGACGGATGGGCATGCACCTCATGTGCGAGGTGTCAAGATGTTTGCCCAGCGTATGCGAGCGGAAAAGCCCTAAATCCAATGCAAATCATCCACGATGTTCGACATTATGCAAACGATCATTCAGCAACTCTTCTCGTCGGAGAAAAACCAGAAGAGGACATCATCGCCCGATTTGGAGAGGAGGCAATTTGGGCTTGCACGACTTGTCACGCTTGTGTGGAAGCATGTCCAATTTACATCGACCATGTTCCAAAATTGACTGATGCCCGTCGGCATCTTATGATGGAGAGAATGGAGTTTGATGAGAAGGTCGAAGACACAATTATGCCATTGATGGCAACGATTGAGAATCTCGAGTCGGATTCAAACCCATATGGTATGCCATCTCACGAACGAGGTGAATGGGCCGAAGATTTGGATATTAAAATCGGAGAACCAGCTGAATATATTTACTTCGCAGGCTGTGCTGCATCATTTGATGAGCGAAACAAAAAGGTTGCACGAGACACCATTCAAATCATGAAACAGGCCGGTCTAGATGTTGGTATCCTCGGTATGCAAGAAGGTTGTAGTGGCGACCCTGCACGAAGGGCAGGGAATGAATATCTTTTCCAAATGCTCGCAGAAACAAATCTCGCAACATTCGAAGAAATTGGTGTAAAGAAAATCGTTGCATCTTGCCCTCACTGCTTCCATACACTAGGCAAAGAATACAAAGAATACGGAGGCGAAGATATTGAGGTTATGCACCATTCACAACTCATTTCCCACCTTCAGTCCTCAGGTGAATTACCTGCTCCGAAACATGACGAAAGCGTAACGTACCACGACCCTTGTTATCTGGGCCGAATTGGTGGTGTCCTTGAAGAACCAAGAAATGCCATTGGAGGTGTCGATGTCGAAGTCGAACGCCATGGAGAGCAGTCGTTTTGTTGTGGTGCGGGCGGTGCTCAAATGTGGATGGAAGAACATGTTCCAGAAGGCAATGACCGTGTCAACATTATTCGTTCAAAAGAGATTGCAAAGACCGGTGCACAAACGGTCGCTGTTGGTTGTCCGTTTTGTTCAACAATGGTGACCGACGGGCTCAACGCCATTGGATCTGATATGGAAGTCAAAGATATCGCTGAACTCGTTTGGGAGCAACTTAAAGCAAACGATGCAAAGATGACTGAAGCGAGTGCAAAGAAAGAGACTGCAGAAGCGTGATGCGAATGCACCACCTGTCTGAGGAAGACAAGAGCAGGCTCATCAATTGGTACAAAGCAAATCATCGAGATTTACCTTGGAGGGTGACAAAGGACCCTTGGCACGTTCTCCTTTCTGAAATTCTCTTGCAACAAACCCAGATGTCAAGAGGTCTTGAATATTGGAAGAAAATAATTGAACGATTTCCAACCATTGTCGACTTGGCCAATTCAGATGTTGAGGAACTCCTCTTGTTGTGGCAAGGGGCAGGGTACTATGCACGAGCACGACGATTGCATGCATGTGCCAAGGTGGTGCTCACAGACCATTCTGGCATCATTCCGTCAAGTTATGATATGTTACTCAGTTTGCCTGGAATCGGACCATACACCGCAGCTGCTGTAGCAAGTATTGCTTTTGACCAACCCCATGCTTGCGTCGATGGAAATATTCGTAGAGTCATGGCACGATGGTGCGAAGATGAGGAGCCGAGTGAACGAATTTTACGTCACTGGGCAAACACACAACTCAATCGAGACGATGCAGGTCAATGGAATCAGGCGTTAATGGAATTGGGAGCACTAGTTTGCAGTCCAAAGAAACCCGATTGCAATGCTTGCCCAATATCTCAGAACTGCCGCGGAAAACAACATGCCACCAAATATCCGCGTCCGAAGAAGAGGTTGACAAAACATGTCAAGTTGACTGCCATCCTCGAAATAGATGGGAACGGGCTCCCAAGGTTGTACAATCGTCCATCGGATGGCTTATTCGGTGGTATGTACGGCCCAAAGATTGTGGAAGGGGAGTCGGCTCCAGAGCATGCTGATTTTCTAGGTATCATCCACCACTCGCTTTCTCACCGCATTTTCGAAATTTCTGTGTTTATGACAAAGGTTGACAACGGCGGGAAAATGATTTCCTCGTATCCGTTGTCAGCGATGGATATGAAAATTCTAGCAAAAGGAGGTGTGAAATGATGAGATTACTCCTCGTTGATTTGCTCGCAGAGAGGCATGGATTTGGAAAGGAAGGTGTTCGAAATATCGTCAATACTTTGACACCAGACGAGGTTTTTTTGTGGTCTCCACACACGGAAAAGCCACTCGAATACGGATTCGGAACTCGCGTCGATAAGCCGGTTGAATGTGATCTGATTGTCATAACTGGTTCGAGAAAAAATGTCTCGATGTGGGAAGATTGGATGGATGAAGTTGCTCAACTGATTCGAACATGTGAAGTCCCGTTGTATGGCATTTGTTTCGGACATCAGATTATTGCTGCAACTTTGGGTGGCCATGTCATTCGAGCAGAACAAGCAACAGAATCGGTTTGTTCTGTTGATTTTGTAAACGGGACACGAACCTATGGATTATTTTCACATCAAGACCACGTGTTAGATTCAGGTGAAATGAAGAACCTAGCATCAAGCAAAGCATGCGGTAACGTCGTGCATGTTCATCCATCCCGTCCAATTTATTCAGTCCAATTCCACCCAGAAACAGACAGCAGAGTTCTGGATGAGGCTGTGAAACATGGCGAGATGACTGAGGAAGAACGCAGCGGGTATAGGTTTGAGCATCAAGTGCTAACGCTTGATGAATTCTTTTCGCCCTCTTCATTCCCAAGTGCGTAAATCGAGGCCAATAAACCAGCAACGAGCACAAATTCCGCTGGTGCAGCAATGACGATGAAGTGTTGAATACTGTCAAGATATGGATTTACATCAAGGCTCGATGAGTAATTTGGTGCGAGAATTAGTGTAGCCATCATGGCTAAACATCCTGAGGCAGAGATGAGCAGTCCTCTCTTGAAGAGATTTGAATCTATACCAATTGCTGACCCGTATATTTTGGTCCAAATCAGGCTGGAAATGAAACAAATGCCTGCAGCAATGGTGTGAATTCGTATGTTCGTATGAAGATCGTACATGATAACAAACCACAAACTGATGACGGCTGTGCTGCCTAGGGCTGTGGTAAAAATTCGTTGAGACATCTCTATTTCTTTCTCGCCCAATCGTCGGGTTGAATCAATCATCATCCATGTCATTGCAAGACTCGAAAGAAAAAATCCTCCTTTGAAGCACAAGGATGGAAGATGCCCTACATCAGCCTCAGAAATGAAATGTGGAAAAGCACGATAATCGTTTGAGAGGAGGAAGGCTAGGCTTGAGAGTGTGGTGGTAAGAGCAATCAAAACGGAGGTCATATGAAACGCATTGAGACGAAGAATCATCATTGAAAACCCTCAATGGTGTCGCGAATAGCTGTATCAAAATCAATCCACTCCATTCCCAGAACATCCTCTGCTTTTTTGCTTGAATAGAACGCATCACCTGACCTGAGACTCTTCACAACTTGCCGTGTCAAATACCGATTTTGGCCTCGCAGACCGTTCAACATATCAAACAAGACAGCGGTTGGCAAAAGGAAATTTGGTAATGCGCGTTTCGGAGATTTTGACTTTGGATACAACGCACGAATTCGCTTGCATAAATGGGCCATATCGAGACTGTGATGGGGTGCTAGAATGAATCGGCCTTCTGCTTGCTCAACCTCAAATGCTCTTCGGTGTGCAATGGCCACATCTTTGACATGGACAAACGCCATCGGAAATTTTGGAGCGAGTGGAAATCGACCGTGAAACGCATCATCAAAATATGCAACACTCGGTGTTGGGCGTGAGAAGCCACCTCCAATAACCGCACACGGATTGATGATTCGCAAATCGAGACCAAGTTCAATTGCTAACTTCGTTGCCAGTTTCTCTGATTCGGTCTTTGCCTTTGTGTAAGGTAGTGCATGGTTTTCCTGCCAGACAGATTCATCTTTTTCCACTCCTTTTGGCATGCTGCCTACTGCTGCAACGCTCGATGTGTACACAATACGTTGGATTCCACAGGATTTCGCTGCATTGAACAGATGGGCGGTTCCTTTCATCGCTGTATCGATGATCGTCTCAGCACTAGCATCAATCGAATAGACCGTCGCTGTATGAAGTAAAACATCACAACCGGCCAACAATTCTTGCCATGGGTCTGCATCGAGAACGTCGGCTTCCACTAATTCGAGACGTTCCTCACAACCTAATTCGATAGCATGTTGAAGGACGTGTTTTGTCCGGGATGGGTCAGAAAGGGAACGGACAGAACCTTTGACTTGGTAACCGTTTTCGAGTAAGTCTCGTACGATATGGTTTCCAATGTGACCATTTACACCTGTGACAAAAATTCGTTCGTAGGTCTGCACAGGTTGGTCCAAGTTGCGATATTGTATCAACCTTCAAGTAGTCAAATTCTCTCGTTCGGGTGAGCGACATGCCTCTTCACCTGTACGACACAAGACATAGGGAAAAGGTCCCATTCAAGACAATCCATCCCGGAAAAGTGTCAATGTATGTGTGCGGGGTGACGGTTTATGACCGCTGTCATCTAGGGCACGCTCGTTGCTACATCGCATTTGATGTGATATACAGGTGGCTGAAACAATCTGGTTACGACGTCACCTATGTTCAAAATTTTACAGACATCGATGATAAAATCATCAAACGTGCTCAATCCGAAGATCGTGATTGGCGAGAAATTGTTGACGAAAACATCGCAGCGTATTATCAAGATATGGACAGGCTCAATATCCAGCGGGCAAATCACTATCCACGTTGTACTGATTATGTAGATCACATGATTGGAATTATCGATGTCCTCATCGACAAAGGTCATGCATATGCTGCAGATGACGGCGTTTACTTTGATGTTGAATCAGCCCCGGACAAATATGGGCAACTCACAGGTCAATCAATCGAAGCAGTCCGCTCAGGTGCAAGCGGAAGGGTCGAAGACCAAAGCGGAAAGCGTGACCACAAAGATTTCGCATTATGGAAGGCTGCTAAACCTGGCGAGCCCACATGGGACTCACCATGGGGACCAGGTCGTCCAGGGTGGCACATCGAATGTACTGCAATGTCACTTGACCATTTCCTCAATGAATTCGACATCCACGGAGGTGGACATGATTTGCGCTTCCCTCATCACGAGGCTGAAATTTTCCAAGGTGAATGCTACACCGACCACGCTCCTGTTGTTCACCATTGGCTGCATAATGGATTTGTCAACATCGATGGAGAAAAAATGTCCAAATCGCTCGGGAATTTTTGGACTATTGACGAGATTTTAGCAAAAATCGACCCCCTCGTCCTTCGATTTGCACTGATCAATGCACATTATCGTTCGCCGATTGACATGAATGAATCCCTCCTCAAAGATGCAGAGCGAAATTACTCGAAATTGGTTGATATGTATTCTGCAATGGTCAAGAAATTAGGTGATGCTGAACCTGTCAATCTTCCTCATCCAGACCCTTCCTCGAGTCAACCTCTTTCCAAAGGGTTGGGCATGCTTGAATTGATGGGCGAACAATTCGCTAAGGCCATGGATGATGATTTTAACACACGAGAGGCTATTGCAAAAGTGCTTACAGCACTCAGAGAAATGGCGAAGGTGAGCGATAGCGGGCTCGAAGAAAGCGACCATCACGCTTTCGCCCACTACTGTGTCGAGTGGCTCGAAGAAACCGCTGGTGATGTGTTGGGTCTCTTACCAACGAGGGAAGAAATTCTTGAACCAAAAGAAGACCCTCGACGAGTTGAACTTGCTGAGAAAGTTGAATCTCTTCTCGCCCAACGGTCCGAAGCACGAAGTGCAAAAGATTGGGAAACAGCAGACGTCATTCGAGACCAACTCAACGAACTCGGCGTAGTTGTGACCGATACAGCAGAGGGGCCGGTTTGGGATTTAGTCTGAAGGTGGCGGCCCTAACGGTGGTGGAGGAGGCACATACTCTTCCTCTTTCTCATCAGTAAACTCCTCGGCATCTGTGAGGTCGATATCTTCTTCTTTCTTTCCTGAGGCACTAAAGACATACAGTGCAACGAGCAAGCCAATTGATATTGACCAAAATGCAATCTTTACCGTTGTGGTGGATGATGATTCATCGAGAAGAATTTCTTCGTCATCGAAGACGACTTCAGATTTGTTTGTGGAGTTTGCGTTCTCGATTTGAGGGTCAAGGTCATCGTTTTCCTCAACAACTTGACAAGGTGGTAATGTACCATCATCACATAACTCCTCCTCAATAATTTCAAACGATTCTTCAAATGAAAGTGTTTCATTTCTATCGTAATACCTATCGTACAGCAATGAGAGGTTGATTTGTGCATTTGCAGGAATAGAGGAGTTGAGAACCTCAAAGTATCGTTCATCTCCGTATGTGTACCACGGGTCGAGGCCAACTTCGGTTGTTCCTGACGTGGCTTTTTCGAAATCAGTTGCATCACCAAATGCAGATTGCATTTCAGCAGGGTCGAAGCGCATTGCTCTCTCCAAATCTTCAACGATTGTTGCCCATGTTTGTGCTCCGTCTGGAACGGAAATAAATGTCACATCGATGACTTTGTCAAATGCACCAGCGGGTTCATGGTCGTCACCCTTGAGTTGTGTCATGAGATCAAGGTCGCCAAAGAGCGGTAATCCTCCTACAATCGAAAGCCGCACATCTGGGTCGATTGCATTGATAAGATTGCGATATGGATTCGCATGGATGTTATCGATGACCACCAAATCTGCTGCAGTGCCGGGTGTTAGGGTTCCTACGTCGTTTGACCAGCCTGTTGCAGCTGCAGCGTTAACGGTGACCATTTGTACGAGCTCATAATCTGAAAACACATCACCAAGAATTTCATCATCCCACAAATCTGCAACTTTCAACTCATGAAGGGTCGATTTTGAACCCGACGGTGACCAGTCGGGTGCGAGTGCAATTCGAACTCCGGCTTGTTTTGCTGCGGCAACATCAGCGGTTTGACCATAAAGGAGAAGGTTAGAAAGAGGTGACCACACAAGTGTAGCTCCCACATTTGCCATTTGTTGAAACTCAACGGATGTGAGTGCGACACCATGAATCAAGACAAGTTCACCGACGAGAAGATTATTGTTCACAAGGGTATCAAACTCGGCTTTACTGCTCGAATCTACTCCCTCGGCGATGTGAACAAACCAAGCATCGAGGGTGCCAGAAGCATTGCCATTTTTGATGTGAGATCCTACGTAATCGGTGGTTAATTCAGTTACTTTTGTATGAATTTGGTCCCTTCCAAAATTCCAATCTTCGATATTTCGTGCAAGAATAGTTGCATAGGTGTCGTCAGGGTTTGATGGGCTGCCTTGCGAAGCGGTTGTGCCTCCCATAATCGCCTTTGCTTCAACATACTTCATGGCTTGAGATTCCATGTTCCAATATGGTGCTGAATGGACGAGCGTTTTTGGCTTCGTGACTTGCGAACTATAATCCGGATGGTTTTTCCATTCGTATCGGTTGTTGTATCCGCCCCAGGCGTTTCTGTTTTGAAGTTGTAAATGTGGCGTCATTTCCCACAATGGTGCTTGGTTGTAATGAAGGTGGTTGTGGGTGTCAATCAATCCGGGATAAATTGAGCTATTCGTTTCGACCACAGGCACATTTGTGAGTTCTATCGATTCAGGAATGCTCTCATTCCACACCGCCTCGATCATACCATCTCGAACATAGATATACCCGTGGTTAAGAACAGCCGAAGAAGAAGTCATCGGTACAATCCGGCCACCAAGAATGTACGAACCTTGATGGATGTGGTCTGTTAAACCATAACAACCAACTGTACGAATTGATGTTGGTTGTGGTTCACTTGGGCTCCAACCTGGTGTTGGTGGCTTGACCTTCTCGATTGAACCATTTTCCATTGGGACATATGAATAGTCCCACCAAGAATCTCTAGCGGGATACGACAACATGTCAACTAGGGACCCGTTTGAATCTCGAATTGTCGCAGCGTCATCATTGTAGTAATCGAATTCTATTCTTGAATCAGAACGAAAGATGACCAGCCTCTCATCAGGACCAAGGCTTGTGTTCCATGCTATTTTACACGGTGCCGAACCTTCATTGATGGTATCGTCGAGTAGCCAATTCGATATGTCAACAGGTTCAGTACCGAAATTCCAAAGTTCGACAAATTGATCGGATGACGAACCTATATCTCCATCGCCATTCCAGTCAGTTCCATTGAACTCCTCAGATGATGCAGAAACCAAAATTTCTGAAATTTGAACAGTATAATTTGGTTCAGAAAATTGCTGGTTTGTATCGTTTAAATCAATGAAATCTGTTTTTATCGTCGTCGACATAATCATGAGAAGTGCAATGGTGAATGCCGTCACCCGGTACTTCGCCATGTTCCGGCTACTGCGAAAAGGCTCATCAAATGAGCGGTTTAATTCTCTGCACTCCGAACACGCCTTCAAAAACCCCAATGGTTAGGGTGGGAGGTGACAGTTGTAGAAATCTCCATGGAAAATTTTGAATCTACGATCAATGATAATGATGTCGTTATCCTCGACTTTTGGGCAGAATGGTGTGGGCCGTGCAAGGCATACGCACCTGTTTTTGAACGTGTATCGGATGAAATTCCAGATGTCACATTTGGAAAAATTAACACAGAACTTGAATTTGAATTATCAGGTATGTTTGGAATTCGAAGTATTCCGACAACGGTGGTCTTCAAAGATGGCATAGGGGTCTTTATGCAACCTGGTGCCCTACCTGAAAATGCTCTCAAAGACCTCATTGAGAAAGTGAAAGACCTCGATATGGATGAAGTGCGAGCCGAAATGGAAGCAAATTCCAATGACGAATCTTGAAACTTCATGTCGATGTCTTGAAGAATATTTGCGTTGCCGGATAAACATGCGTCCACAAGTGCTCTTCATTTTGAGCATACTTCTGGCAAGTTCTGTTTCCGGGTGCTTTGGTGAATCTGTTAATGAATCTCAACAAGAAGAATCCAACCAGACCTATCCACAGCCATGGGAACGCAGCGAACTTTCATACCAAGACTCTGATGTCTTCGCCCGGGTCTCCATCAACGGCTCCTACTCTATCGGTGAAGTGGCTTCCGTTTACGTACCGGTGCCCACCATCACAGCTGCAGATGGAGGTGCTGGTTTGACTGGTGACGCTCAAGTTCATCTTGGGCTTTGGTTACCCGTGATTGAAGGATGTGATTTTACATCTTCCAACCTTACCCCAGAATGTCAAGTGCCGGTAATTGCAGAGATTGGACCATATTACAGCGATGGAGACGTTGACGCACTTACCCCCGCCGACCGCCTTGGTCGCATGTTGATTGAGAACTATGTGCCTCATGGTTTCGGTGTTGCTCAAGTTTCGGTGTTTGGCACAGGGGAATCAAATCACTGCATGGATTTGATGGGTACGGACGAACAACGTGGTATCGATGCAGCGGTTACTTGGTTAGGCTCACAGCCATGGTCAAATGGCAAGGTGGGTATCATAGGTAAATCATATGATGGTAGTACGCCTTGGCAAGCAGCAACCTTTGGAAATCCGTATCTTGCTACCATCGTTCCAATGTCAGGACTCATCGGTGTGCACGAACTGATGTGGAGAAACGGAAGTATGGAAGCGCGTGGGATGATCATGCACAATGGTGTGTATGGTTCGTTTGGAATTGATGGGGATTCAAACGATCTACAGACATTATGCGAAGGGTATCTCGAGGGATATTTCAACGGACCAGCTGCATATTTGTCGGGTGGTATGGTCACTTATGCAGGAAATGATTATTGGACAGAGCGGTCATTTTTGGACAGGGTTGTCGATAATTACAACGGTTCAATTTACATTATCCAGGGTATGCAAGATTGGAATGTCGATCCACATATGGCCTTCCCCACCCATCAAATCATTGAAGACGCAGGCATCGAAATAAAAACACTAGCAGGTCAATGGGCTCATGATTATCCCGACAGAGCAACCGGACATTCTTCCTTACCATCTGGTGAAGGTCAAGAGGCGTATCCGTACACACTTCGTTGGGATTGGGCCGATGAAATGCTGTATTGGTTCAACTGGTACCTGAAGGGTGAAGGGACTGCCCCCGTTCTCGGAGTTGAGATGCAAGATAACCGCGGAGGTTGGCGATTTGAAACGACGTATCCTCCAACTGATACAACATACCTTGAAATTCCAGCAACTGACCTTAACCCAACTGGAGCCTCAATGAGTTCAACAGATAGCATCACGATGACATATGGTCCATTTGAAAACGATGTGTACATTATTGGTATGCCATCCTTTCATATTCCTGTGACACCACATACCTCAAACGGTGCTCACGCTTATCTTGAGATGACGGATAGCACAGGCATGCATCTAGGTCATGCAGTTATGGACTTCCGATTCCACGACGGTGGCCGAGATGGCCAAGAAACCCTCATCCCATTCGTGACCGTGACAGGAAAAATGGAATTTCTCCCGATGGACATCTTTCTCGAAGCGGGTGAATCAATCATGATCGAAATGCAACAAACTGGGTACGATTATGTGCCTTCACCGGTAAGTGCAGGCCAATTTTCAATCGATTGGTCCACTGCAACGCTCACATTACCCCTCGTCTACAGAACTTGCGATGATTTATTCCAAGCACCAATGCATGACTATGGTGAGGAAAGTCAACGTCAGTGTTAATTTTCGTTGAAGTCGATACCTTTTTTGATATATCGAGTTGCATCCCGTAACCATGTTTTCTTTTCTTGCGTTGTGAGCACTGAATCAACGAATTTCTTTGCATCTCGATTCAGTTTTGTTCTTCTTGTTTCAAGGAGGGGCAATACGAGGATCAATTTAGCCAGTTGGACTTTCTCTATCGAATTCAATGTGTCATGTGATGGCTCAGGTGACGTGAATTCACAATTTTTGAAATGAAGAAATAGAATGATGAATTCAATGTTTGGATGAATAGCTTTCGCACCATGAACATGATGTTGAATGGAATTTTTTATGAGTACAATCATTTGAGGTGACATATTTTTGTCGAGTTGAATCTCATCGAGCACACCTTTTGTTGCCTCTTGACCGTTTGCTCTACAAATCAGCTCATTCATCACAACGGTTGTCCCAACCATATTCCAAATGACATAAATAGGAAGGAGGAGCCATTCAACGAACACTCTTGGTGCAGTTCGTCCAAACATTCTGGCTAGAATTCTTCGTAAGATCCGTTTCACGAGTGCATTGAAGAGAAGCACTTGTGCTCGATATGCGGCACCTTTGGCAGCAATGGCTGCCTTTGAAGAATTTTCAAGTGGGTCGATGCCAAACTTAGGACTTGTATCTTTATTCATACCAAGGGCTGCTTTTGTTAATCCAAGCGGAAGGGTTTGTTGGATGGCCTCGTCGACTTCACTTTCTGCATCAACATCTCGTTGCGTTATTTGATTCATTTTGCCTGCAGCACGCACAGCGTCATAATACAACAATAGCAATTCAAGAATTGTCGCAAGAAGAGAAACTGCAATAATCAAACCAATTAAGAATGCATAATCCCAACCAGTCACACTGTTGGTTTCTGTGTTTAAATGAGGATATTGAACGAGAATAACCTGATACAAGATGAGAATTGGAATGGCACTCGCTATCGCTCCGATCGCCCCACTTCGTAAGACAGCGATGTAGCCGACTTTTTTCGTTCGCTGAACTCTTTCCTTGCGATTTTGAGGTATTCCATATTTCGTATCAAAGATGGATCCGAAGGAAAGAATTTTTTTTGTTGCAAAATCTAAGATTTTAGAACCCGTTTGCAAGATATTCTTCGGTGGCGAAGATTTTTCCTGCATAATACTGATGATGAGAAGTACTTTTTATGCTTCTCGATTTTCATGTCAGGTTCTCAGCAACACCCATCAGAGCGCGAGGGGGCAGTGAGGAATTGTACTCTATCGATGTGTGTCGTGTTTTTCAGTTGGTCAAGCACAGACCGAATTGAAGCATCCGAACCTCTTCTCTTGACTGTACTTCTCGTTATCTTTTCTATGACTGGAGCCTTATCCCACGCACATTAGTCATCAATGAACATCGTGGAGAGGGACGATAAAAATCCGCTATGCTCTTAAGCCATTGACAACCATTGTTCCGCATGATGTCAAAACAAAGTGGAAGAATCACTGATAAGTTAATGGACAAATTAACCGCACACTTTGGTAGCGAAGAACAAGTTCTTGAAACACTGAAAAATGGTGATGTCGATAAAATTGCTCAAGTTCAAGGTATTTCAACACAAAGAGCACTTTCTCTTGCACGGCAATTTATGGGTGGAGAAACATCTTTTCTTTCGACGAAAGAATCGGTTCGACTTTATGAATTGTTGATTAAAGATCTCCAAAAATTCACTTCAACATCGGCGACAAAAAAACAAATTCAACTGATGACACCCCTTCAAAACCAATCAGAGAGAATTGAACTATCACGCCACGCACTACAAATCGAAGAAGAAGTGCTTGAAGACTTGGGTGATTTAATGGCCCACATTCGCCCATTCAAAGAACCCCAAAAAAAGTATGAACGAGTTATCGTGTCAAAAAATGAGATATCCCATGTCCAAGGGAAATGTAGGATGTATACCCCTTCATCTGAAGAATCTTGGAAAGATTACACTGTGTTTTCAAAGGTGACATGGATTGGTGATGGTGCACCATTGGACGCTCCAGACGGATGGTTGGTGTTTCCTCACGAAGTAGACGATTTTCGAATATTACCGGAATATGTTATCGATTGGTTTCAACTTAATGCTGAATCAATAAAAACAATGATGCTCATCATTGATCGATGTGCTGAAATGGAAAAAGAGAATCTCCATTTTGAATCAATTTCTAAACGGATTGGTGAAACGCAGGGGCTTGATAAGCACCTTACAACACTTTCTTCTCTTGGGCAAGAAGACATCATCGAAGGTATTCGTGACCAATTATGGCGAACTGCGAAACGTATCGAACAAGAAATGCAGGACGAAGTTATGAATTCAATTCAAGACCAAAGTGTTGCACTTCAAGGCGAAGAATTGCTTGAAGCACTGAGTAACAACTCCTCCCTAAAGCGAAAGTTACAATCCGCAACAGCCAATATTATTGACGAAGCTGTAGAGAAAGCTTATCATAAATTCACTCAATTTTTGGAGCCATCAGGGATACAATGTCCTATGCAACTGTTCACTGACGGTTGGCCTTCAGTTGTGAATAAAGCAGAACTTGATGATATTCATGCAGCACTGACTGAAATGATTGAATCAAATGAACATCAAAAGGTGGTTTCGTTAGCAGCCTCTTTAGAATCTTTCATTGAATCATCAAAAACATGGTATCGTGATTGTATCTCATTGGATATTTGGATGACCATTGGTCGTTGGGCCAATTTCCATGGATGTCGTCTACCTTCATTTTCCTCACATGGAATTTCTGTCATTGACGCATTTCACCCATTTATCGATGGGACGCCGGAGCCAGTTACCTACGCATTAGGTGAATGTGCTGGAAAAGATGACAGACAAAATCTTGCGCTCCTCACTGGAGCGAATTCGGGTGGGAAAACCACACTCCTCGAGACATTATCATTTGTCGTCATCTTAGCACACATGGGCCTTCCTGTCCCTGCATCATCCGCCACCGTTGGAAAGGTTGACTCGCTTCATGTCCTTGCAAAAGCAGGTGGAACTCAGAGTGCGGGGGCTCTTGAACAAACGCTTGAACAACTCGCCAGGGTTGTCTCAGACCCGGCGCCGAAATTCATTTTTGCTGACGAACTCGAAGCGATTACAGAACCAGGAGCAGGTGCAAAAATAATTGCAGGTATGTTGCTTGCTGCAGAGCGGCAAGCCCATACAACGACAGTCCTTGTCACACATCTAGCGCCAGCGATCATTGAAGCAACAAGTAGGGATGATTTGCGAGTCGATGGAATTGAAGCGAGAGGATTGGATGATCAACTCGAGTTGGTTGTTGACCGAAATCCTCGACGAAATTATCTGGCTAAATCCACGCCTGAACTGATTTTACGAAGGCTACACCAACGTAATTCAGGCTTGATTGAACAGTTGTTCGGGGACATACTCGACTCATTTTGAACGAGATTATTGGGGTAAATCAATTTCCACGGCAAACAAAGGATCTGCATGGCTTGAGTCATGGTAAGCGACGATAACACCACCGTCCCTCAAAATACCGAGTGAGGCGAAATCAAATCGAATGTCATTTCCGGCACCTGACGTTGAGTCGAGGTCACCAAGACCAATGTAGGTCAATGTATCAGGAGCCAAATCTTTGGAATATTCTCTAACATGGTACACGATATCAACATCAGGTCCTTCGCTCGATTGATATCGGACATTGAGGACAAAGAGGTCAAGTTCACCATTGCCTTGAAATTCCCATTCCTCAATTGAGGAGGCGATGGAGGACAAGTCGTATGTTTGATTCTTCCAAGATAGAGCACCATCGTTCGATGTATAGTGGGTGAACACAGTAGATTGCATTGCCACACAGTGAATTGTTCCTGTTCTATCGATATGGCAGTATTCACTTGGGAATTGAATTTCGACTTCATTCCATGAAAGAGTGGTGTCGAGGAAAGCAGCGTTTCCATTGTTGAAGTACGATGGGAACAACAAACCTCCACTGGGTACTGAAAATGCTCGCATTTCTTTGTGTGGTTTGTTCACATCCCAGTATGCTGGCAGGTCTGTGAATGTGAGATTCAATTCTTCAATTGGCTCTCCGCCATCGCGACCTGGAAATTGAATTGGATAGTAGTTGAGTCCATCGACACTGATTTGTCCTCCAGCATTTTGTGTTTGGTGCCAGAAGTTTGAGACGACGAGACTTGCCCATTCTCCGTTGCCTAGAGTTGAATCGATTGGTCCTACGACCTCGACTTGCCATGAGCGGTCATAAAATGGTTCAGTAAGTCGATTATAGCACCATTTCCATGCCATTTCTGATTCGTCGTAGAGGATTGCGTAAAATTTGTCGATTTTTCCATCAGCACCGATGTACGGGAACCACGACATTGAGATGATGTCACCATTGGTTGCTTGTACGATGCTTCCCTCACCTAGACCTTCTTGACCAGGGTTTGTTGGAATTGGTGTTCTGCATTGAGCATCGGGTAGGACGCCAGGGATGTATGTGTCCCATTCGTGACCACGGTCAACCGAATAAACTGGGTATTCTCCTCCGATGTTGAGGATAGAACCTTCGACCGAAGTAGCCAGATAATGTTCACAACAATTGCCGCCATATGTTCTATCGAACACGGCCCAACTGGTGTTGGTTGACATGTTGGTGTTGAGATCGATGGTCTGAAACATACGCTCATCGACGTGCGTCTGGTCATCGATTCGGCTGTAATCTTCCCATATGCTTTTGATTTCTTGAGTATCAGTGGTATCTTCTTCTGCTCCAAAGCACCCAGCAAGCGTCATGATGCTTACCATGAAAATCGCAAGTGCGACCCGTCGCATGCCGATGGCTCGTATTGGTCTCATTTGAACTCATTGATGCCCTTCAAATCGATGGCTTAGGGCACTGTACAGGTTAGCTATCGCTGTTAATGTACGACTTCCCATCCATGTCAAATCTTCTCCATCAACACATTGACACCAAGGACGAGAGCCAGAAAGGAGTTCAACTTCATCGCATATTGCTTCGCCTTCGGAATATGCAAATTCATGCGGCTCACTCGATAACAACAGACCTTCGACTTGATGTTCAATAATATCTTGTGGAGTGATCACCGGGTACCCGGTCCCGCCTCGTTCGATTAATGGAACGCTGAAACCAATTGATTCGATGAGTCCACCTGCATATTTTTCAGGGCTGACTGCCATGAGTGGTTCGTGCCAGATGAGTGGTAAAACGATGGTTTGTCGTGAGGATGTCGAACATTTGTCAAGTGCAGAGTTGATGTTTGCAGCAATGTTTTCTGCTTCGGAAGTACGGTCGATGTGATTGCCAAGTTCGATGAGCATGCCGGGGACATCACGTGGATGATTGACTTCGCACACGAAGACCTCGATATTTTTTGACAAGGCCCACTCATAGACGTCCCTTGGATTTTCATCTCGGTCAAGAACGAGTAATGTGGGCTCTAGAGATTCAATCTTGCCTAAATGAGGTGTCTTTGTTCCACCAACAACTTTGACTTCGTTGACTTCTGGTGCAGGATGAATACACCATGGCGTTCGGCCAACAATTTCGTTTGTTGTGAGGCCTAGATCAAAAAGTGTGGCTGTTAAACTTGGAACAAGCGAGACGACCCTCACCTGCTCACCTATTCAACGTGAAACCACACTGTTGCTCCATCGACTTCGAATGAGTCTGCTGTTGAATCCGGTTGAGAATTTGGATGGTATGTGGCATGTAGTGCTCTTGTTTCATGATTGATGTAGTCTGAATCCACTTCAAAAAGTTCGGGGGCATTCAACATCCAGATATGCAGATCAATAGTTGCCTCCATCGGCAAATCCATTTCTTTTCTCTTTGCTTGAATTCTTCGAGTTATATCACGGGCGAGTCCTTTTGAAAGCAGTTCAGGAGTGTCGTTCATATCGAGAACGAGGCTCATCGAATCGTTCTCAGCTTGTTCGACTTGCAACGTTTCAGCAGCAAATCCTCTGCGCTCAGTTCGACGCATTTCTACATCATCAGCGTCGATTTTGACACCTAAAATGGTGGCTTGGCCTTGCTGAATTTGTTCGAGGAAAGCATCAACGTCTTCAATGGCACGAATTTCTGCCGCAACTGCATTCACTTCAGCTCTTGCTTTCGGGGCCAAATTTCTGAAATTAGGTTGGAGTTCGACTCTTTGAAACCTGTCAAGATTCGTTTCAACTTGAATCGATTCAACATTCAATTCCTCTTCCAAGATTTCATGGAAATCGGATAGGTCTGGTCCAGCAACAATCCAACCTTGAGCACAAGGTAATCGTTGTCTTCGATTATGATTCACACGAATACGACGTCCGGATTCAGCAAGTTCACGAACAAGCCTCATCTTTTCTTCAAGTTCGAGATTTTGTGGTGGCAATTGTGCCGTTTCACGAACCAGAGCTTCGTCCCAATGGTCCGCAGTAGCCCCTTCTGTGCTTCCGGGCGTTCCTGCTGGCCAAGGTGCGGTGTGAACAGATGTTCCTTCGAGATTTTGATGAATTTCATCGACCATGAATGGAGCGATTGGGGCTACGAGTCGACAAACGGTCACGAGAACCTCATGCAATGTGTGTTGGCAAGCAAGTTTGTCGTCGCTCTGGCCTTCGTCCCATAGTCTCCTTCGACTACGGCGTACATACCAATTGGAGAGGTCATTCACAACAAAATCTTCTAATTCTCGACCAGCCTTATGGAATTCCCAATCGACAAACGATTGATGATAATATGTTGAGACAGTATTGAGTCGAGAAAGAATCCACTGATCGAGCAGTGGTCGCTCTTCCACAGGATTTGTCTGCAATTGAGGATCAAAGCCGTCCATTGCGGCATAATCAGCGTGAAATTTGTAGACATTCCAGAGCGTTGAGAACATTTTCCCATATGTTTCACGGACACCGTTTGGGTCAAATTTGAGTGGGTTCCATGGAGCACCTGCTGTGACCATATACCAACGGGTTGAATCAGCGCCTTCACGATTGAAGTGGTCCCAAGGGTCAACGATGTTTCCTCTTGATTTTGACATCTTTTTTCCTTCAGCATCGAGGATGAGCCCTAACGATAGGCATCGTTTGTAACAAATGGAATCGAAGACTGTCGTTGAAACTGCGAGTAAAGTGTAGAACCAACCTCGTGTTTGGTCGACGCCTTCACAAATGTAATCGACAGGGAAGGTTTTGGCAAATTGTTCGCCACCGTCAAATGGATGATGCCATTGTGCAAATGAAGCACAACCTGAATCAAACCAGCAGTCCATGACGAACGGCTCCCTTTTCATCGGAAGACCGGTTGATGACACGAGTGTGAAGCCATCGACAACAGGTCGATGTAAATCCAGTCCATCGGGGCATTCAGGGTTTTCAAATCCTGCATCCAAAGCACGCTTTACTTCATTCTGCAATTCTTCAACCGAACCGATACACTTCATTTCGCCATCTGCAGATCGCCATACTGGAAGCGGCGTCCCCCAATATCGCTCACGGGAAATTGCCCAATCTTTGATGTTGCGTAACCATTCTCCAAATCTTCCTTCGCCCACCCAATCAGGTGCCCACTCAACTTGGCTGTTGAATTCAAGCAATCTATCCTTGACAGCGGTCATTTTCACGAACCATGAATCCATCGCGTAGTACAACAACGGATGGTCTGTTCGCCAACAGTGAGGATAATCGTGAGTATAGGATTTCTCGCGATATAAGAGGCCACTTTTTGGTCCCTTGCCGTTGCTCCCGTGTTCGCTGGAGAGGAGTTCGATGATGGTCTCATCACAGTCTTTGACATATCGTCCGTCGAGTTGAGGGTGAACTCCCTTGACGAATGCTCCGTCCATGCCAACGGTATGGAACGCAGGCAACCCTACTTCCATTCCCAAGTTGTAGTCATCCTCACCATACATGACAGCAGTGTGCACGACACCTGTTCCGTCAGTTGTCGTGACCCAATCAGCGGACAGGACTGTCCATGCCGTGGTTGAATCACCTCGTGGAACCGCATTTGGAAAAATTGGTTCGTAGGCCTTACCCACGAGTGTTGAACCATCGAATTCTTCAACGATTTCAACGTGGTGGCGAAGCACTTCTTTCATTAGGTCCTTCGCAAGAATGAATTCTTCACCGACATGTGCTCCGCCAGCCCCTTCCCAGTGTTCAGAATCTGCGGTCACTCGAACGCGGACATAGGTGACTTCTGGGCCAACTGCCAAGCCGACGTTTCCCGGAAGTGTCCAAGGCGTTGTTGTCCAAGCCAATATGTACGCATCATCATCGACGAGTTTGAATTTGACATACACCGACGGTTCCTCAACTTCTTTGTAACCAAGTGCGACTTCGTGGCTTGAGTAAGAAGTTCCGGTTTGTGGACAGTATGGTAGGACCTTGTATCCACGGTAAAGCAATCCCTTGTCGAACATTTGTTTCATCGCCCACCAGCAGGATTCGACATATTCATTGTGAAGGGTAACGTAGGGGTTGTCCAAATCGACCCAATACGCCATTCGTTCGGTCATTTCTCGCCAAGCCGACTCGTAGGTCCACACAGACTCGCGACATGCGTCGTTAAATTCCTGCATACCAAATTCTTCGATAGCTTGATTGCTCATCAGATTAAGTCTCTTTTGCACCTCGATTTCAACAGGTAGACCATGTGTATCCCAGCCTCCTTTTCTTTCGACAAGAAATCCTTCCATTGCTTTCCATCGGCAAACCAGATCTTTGTAGGTTCGTGCAACAACGTGATGGATGCCGGGTTTCCCATTTGCTGTTGGTGGGCCTTCCAAGAAAATGAACGGTGCACCATCCCTCCGAACATCGATAGATTGCTGGAAGGTTTGCTCTTCATGCCATCGCTTCAAAAGACTGTTTTCTAGGTCCACCGGATTGAGTTCTCCGACGGGTTTGGGTTGAGGCATAACCAAAGCCAATCAAGCCGATTTCTTCAAAATTCCTCTAATGAAGTGAAAGAAATTCATCAATTAAAAAAAGCGTTTCATTCAAGACCTTCAAAGTTCACGCTACATTCATGGCGGGTGGGTCTCGAACGAGGAACGCACTTTTCATCACTTTCGTGTTCCTTTTTTCATCGCAAGCAATTCTGCTCACGAATGACGAAATGTCCTACCTCAAAGTTGAGCCCGATGTTCGATTATCTGCAGCCGACCAATCGGCGAATCTCACCCTGAATCCAACAACGCCAAATTCAAATTTCAAACTCAATCTTCCGGAAGGTGAGCCCCTCACCTCTGCTTCAATCGCAATAGAGCCATATGCTACAGCGATGCATTCGGGTTTCGTTTGGGATGACAATAGCATTTGGTCGCATAACGATGCGACAAACGGTGGCGTTAGCATACAAGGAAATACAATGACAGGAACGACGGCAGGCAACCTGTGGGATTTCAACAACGGCAATCAAGGATGGACCTTCTCAGGCTACGGGTCTAGAGTCACATCGCCGACTTGTGGGTTAAATGGTAGCACAGGTGGCTCAATTCGAACGTATGCGGGTTCCTCCTACGCCACTTCGCCGGTGCTTAATCTCGCTGGTGGAAGCAATATTCCGTTTCATGCGTGGGTTAGGCAGGGCTCGAGTGGATGCGGTGAAGAACCTGATAGCAATGAAAATCTCTACCTTCAATACAAAACGAGTGCAAATTCGTGGACCACATTCCGAACCTTCCAGGGTTCAACATCAGGAGGCTCTGTGACCAATGTCGTCTACAACCTGCCAGCTGCAGCACTCCATTCAACATCGCAATTTCGAATCTATCAAAACTCTGGAAGTGGGACGTGTTGTGATTACTGGTTTGTTGATGATGTCCATATCGTTTCACCGCCCCAGTCAAACTGGACCAGCCCTTCGCTAGGTTGGCAATCCGGATCGACGCAGTTGCTTTCCCGTAATTCGTATGCTCCTCTCTTCCTTGAGGCTGACATTCCTCAAAATGCGTACTTGAATTGGACAGTTCTCGATGCAAGTGGTTTGCCGATTCCAGGTCTCCGAGGCTCGAATACACTCGTTATTCCAATGGGCGGAATCGACCATGAAGTGTATCCAACATTCCGAATCCATCTTGAATTGACAGGTTCTTCCAACGGGATGCCCACGCTCTACACCATTTCAGGTGATGGCAGTGTGGAAGAACATTTCTACACAGACCCGGCCCTACGTCATTGGAAATTGAATGGGAGTTCATACAATACCGCTACAAATGTCGTCACCGGTGGAGCTTCAGATGAACTCATTTCTCCATGGTACCTTTCGCACATGCCCCTCTACGGTGGGCAAGTAACAGGAATCAGTTCCAATGCTTTGATTCAATATCGAACAGGTCCAAGTGACGTCTGGCACAACATCACTCTACCTCATAGTTTCAACACTTCAGGCCAAATGAGTGGTGTTCAATACCGTGTTTCATCCTTGGTCCCAGCAAACGGTGACTGGCAGATAAACGAAATCTCACACTCATTTTACGGCGGCCTTCAACCAGTTCTGCCCGCCCTCGACCTTGCCTTAGACGGCCGATATGAATGGGGTGGAGGAGACGAACGTGTTGGTATGTGGGGCTGGCAAAATCATTTCGTCAATAAAAACACAGCATACACCGTGTCCGTTTCAAACGGCAACCCCAGCAATCTTGCATTCTGGGTTCCAAGAGATTCAATGAAATCACTCTCCTTGTCCTTCGTTGCATCGACAGGACATGTCGAGGCCGTCATCTTTTCTGTGCAAGGTCAAAGCCTTGTGACCAAATCTTTTGGAAGTGGCATAGAGAACAGTCTTATTCAACTGAACGGTTCAGAATTTCAATCGATCACTGATGCCCTTTACGGCCTCGCGTCATCGGTTGAAGTGCTTGGGACAATGTATGCAGAACTCCAAGTCGAAGTTATAGGTAACGGAATTGTCACATTTTCAGGATTAAGTGCTCCTCACCATGCTCAAACAGTCGTAAGTGCAGGCCCTACGTCTTCATTTGTAATGGGTATCAATGAAGCAAGATATGGTGTCGTTCCGACCGGGGGTACCGACGAGGTCGTTTTACCATTCGTAGCACAATCACGCGGTGGTCTCAGAGTGAGTGTTGCAGATATTGTGACCTCAAGTTCAGTTGAATTGGTCAGTGGTCAAATGCAAGAGCAAGTCGCTATACTGACACCTAGTGAACGATGGCACACGATTGAAACTGAGTACAATGTTCTCGGTGGAAACATCCAATATCTTCGTCTCGACGTATATGGAACACTTCATCATGCAACAGTCCTCTACCAACTTGATGGTAATCCTCTCATTGAACTAGGAGACAGCAATGCAATCATACTTCCAGAGTTGGACCTGTTTACACACGACGTGAACGGCACAAAAGTCGTGAGTTCTGCAACGTTCCGAATAGCACCTGTGTGGGATGACGAGATGATATTGAGTGCGAGCCTTCGGCTTGTGATGGCGAATGGTGTAGCATCGATACCGTTTGTTCAAACATGGGGTTCAACACTCTCACAAGGGTATGAAAATGACCTCCTCATTCGCTCGGTTTCGTTCACTACAACTGATGGGCCAGCCCTTCCATCGCAACAGTACCTTAAGGGAGGGGAGTCTCTAAATCTGAGTATCCAGATCGGATTTGAAGGTGTGCAAAGCGACGACGCCTTCCCTAGCGGCTTTGGTGAAGTACAACTTTGGAGAGGAGAAACCTTTGTGGCCAACACCACTTCTCTCGATGGAACATTTTGGAACTACACAGATACTATTCCATTCACCTACGCTGATGTCGTGTGGACAGTCAAGCTCGTTTCCATGAATGGTTCACAGATTGGACAACAATCTGAGGTGACTCGTACATTCACAGTAGATTCGGTGCGACCAAAAGTGATGGAAACCAATCTCCCACACTATGGTTATCGCTCCCCTAGCCCAACACAAACCCTCCAAGTCACCATCCGTGACCAACCTGTTCTACCCACCAATGTCACCCCAATGGTGTGGAGAGAATGGCTCAATGATTACAACATGAATGGCTGGCCGGATGAAGACGAATATGTGCCGATGACCTTCAATTTGCCCTACAACCTTTCAACATTGACAGGACTCTACACACTACAACTTGACGATACTGGAGGGCAACTTGGTCATAAAATTGCGATGTATGTCGTTGGAACGGATCCTTCAGGCTACAACATACAAGACGGGGGCGGTCCAGAATATGACCAACATCTTGTCATGTACCAACTTGGCGTTTCAGCCTCACCCAAAGTAGAACCTGATGCATTTAACTGGGAAGGAGGGCGAAAAGCATGGCTACATCCTCAGGAAAAATACACACTCAATGTCGATGTCAACGAACCAAACGGTGCATCAGACCTTGCAGTTGTTGATGTTGCTCTTGCCTCAAATCAAGGCAGTGATTCGATGACAGTTTCATGGAGTTTTGAGACAGGGAATTGCACCACTACATCGACGCATTTGATCATCGATGATTGTGAGATGAGGAGCAAAGATGGTGGAGTTGCAGGTCCTTATGAATCGGACATGGTGCTCAGCATTGAGTTCCACCTCAGTTGGAACACACCAGACCTCGGTGAGACAAGGCGAGAACCTTCGATTCGAATTGAAGACCGAAGTGGCCTTGATGTACTTCGGACCTTCCCCGAAAAACGCTGGCGATTTTCGTCCAACATGATGATTCCAGAAGAATCGGTTCAGTTGTACCTCTCTGCAGGTTCTTTCCTAGGCGATGGTGCACGCGTCGTTCCAAATACACCAATGGAAATTTCGGGCGGTTTGGTGTTCTCCGAAACAAATTCTGTTCCAGAATTTGATTGCGATGTCAACATTCTTTTCGCAGGCCGGACCATTATCGCAACGGCTAAGCAAGGCATTTGGTCCTCTGAATTGACTGCACCCCCTACATCAGGCGAAGTTCCACTCACTTGGGCGGTTGACTGTATTGAAGGTCAAGGGTTAGATGTAACCGAGAAAGAATCTTCTGTGAAATGGATTCTCGTGGACGGGATTGGACCCGAGCCCGTCGAAGTCCTCTCCCCGAGACCAAAAGCAATCCTCGGTGCAGAGGGACATGAAGTCCTCATCACTGTGAACGAAATAGGTGGACTTGATGTCCAATCGCTACAAATTCGATGGGAGGTTGCAGATTACGAATCTGGAGAAGTATTGAGAGATGGTGTCGAACCAGTTACTCTCGAAAGCGAACAACCAGATGGACTTATGCTCGAATTATCTTCAAGTTTCAATTTATCAGAAATTAGTCGTGAGATGCTTATTGATCGCTTAGTTGTTCATTTGTATCTCGAGGGCAGAGACCTTGCAGGAAACAACGTTATTGGCATTGCGGGACAAGCACCAAATCAACCGATACAAACTTGGAATATGGAGTGGTTACAACCTGAATTTGAAATCAACTCTGCAGGTATAGCATATTCTCGACTGCTTGTTGATGTTGGTCAAACGACTGCAGTCACCGTCGAGGTTTCAAACTCTGGAACACTTGACGGCGAGGTTGAATTAAACATCTACTGGGTTGAACTCACCGAAGAATCGGGCTTACTTCAGCGAGTGACCGTCTTTGTCCCAGAGGGCGGTGTTGGTTCAGCAACGCTCGATTGGGGACCTGAGCGGCCCGGAGTTCAATGGATAGAAGTTGAACTTGCGAATGGTGCAACAGCCAGTGGGCCCACCATCGATGTTCGTGTTCCAGAGGAATTAACTCTTTCAGAGAAGGTCTTTGGAGATGCCAATCCTATTCTCGGCTCCATTGCTGGTCTCCTCTTCATCGGTGTTTTGCTGACCTCACTTGTTTGGTTGATCCGCTTGACAGGTAATCGAGGCTCCAAGGAAGCATACGACTGGGACGAATATTCCTCAGAATATGAGGAAGAAGAAGAAATCGACGAAGAACGCTTTGAAGAAATGAGCAATCGCAAAGAAGTCCCAGAAATAGCCTCGGCTGCCTCGAGTGCTGCAGCAGTTTCGGACAACACAGAGGAGACCGATTGGGTGATGGGTGCTGATGGATACTGGTGGTATCACGACAAAGAATCGAATGAGTGGTGGTACAAAGACGCAGATGGTAACATTGTAAAACATCCATAAGCGTCGAAAAAATGAGGTGTCTTGATGTCCATGATTGCACTTTTGCAAATGGATGCAACAATCGGTGCCTTGAGAGCAAATCAATCTAAATTACAACAACTCACATCAGTAGCTCAAAGCAACGGTGCCACGTTATGCGTATCTCCTGAACTTGCAATTTGTGGATATCCTCCGAGAGATTTGTTGTTGGAACCAGAATTTGTTCGTTCTTCATTTGAAGCTGCGAGAACGATACAACCCGAATTACCACTGCTTGTCGGCACGCCAGTTCCTCCAGAAGATGAACGAAAAAAACCGACAAACGGCGTTGTCAAGGTTGAATCCCAACCTGCATCATCGATGATGTCAAAATCTGTAGTGGCTCACAAGCAACTTCTTCCCACGTACGATATCTTTGATGAAGCAAGGTATTTTGATGCGGACAACAGGACCTCATTGGTTCGTTCAATCGGTGGTTTTAACCTCGGCGTGACCGTTTGTGAAGATGCTTGGCAATCGGCTGGATTGACTCCCTCGACATACGAATCAGACCCGATTGAGCATCTATCACAATTTATTCGACAAGGCGTGGAACTCGATGCCACTGTGAATCTGTCTGCCTCACCATATCATCAACACAAAGGATCAACTCGAGTTGAGGTTTGTCGTCACGCCGCAAAAACTCTAGGTCATCCATTTTTACTCGCAAATCAAGTTGGTGGAAATGATGACCTTCTGTTCGATGGTCGATCGATGGTCGCATGGCCAGATGGCACTGTCGTTATTGCTCCCGCATGGAGAGAGGGCGTCTTTGTTGTGGATATCCACTCGCCTTCCAATTGTGCATGGATTGATGCACCATATGAGGAGAGTCTAACCATTGGGCATCAAGATGTGCCTTCAACGCTAGCACCTTCTGAAGACGGTATCGAAGGCCAGGATGTCACAGAAGTAGTCGAGGCAGTCACGACGGGTCTTGCAGATTATTGCAGAAAATCAAACATCCATGGTATTGTTCTCGGACTCTCAGGCGGAATAGATTCGGCCGTGGCAGCATGCATCGCTCAGCATGCACTCGGTAGCGAGCATGTACTTGGAATTTCCATGCCGAGTAGATTCTCATCTGAGCATTCGAAGACTGATGCAAAACACACAGCAGCAGCACTTGGAATTGAGTACATAAGCCACTCAATTGAATCACTTCACGAAGCCACGGAAGAAACAATTGGAGTACAATTGTCCGAAGGATTTTCTGTTGCAGCGGAGAATGTTCAGGCACGTCTACGAGCACTCATCGTTATGGGTTATGCCAATTCAAAGGGTTACATGGCCATCAGTACGGGCAATAAATCAGAGATTGCCCAAGGGTATTGTACACTCTATGGCGATATGGCTGGAGGCTATTGCCCCCTAGGTGATGTGTACAAAATGGAAGTGTACGCAATCGCAGAATGGTTCAACCAGAAAGCCATGGTGGAAGGCGGTACGCCACCTGTTTCAGAAAGTACGATGACCAAACCTCCGTCTGCTGAACTCGATGTTGATCAAAAAGACGAGGATACGCTTCCTCCGTACGCAATGTTGGATGAAATCTTACATCATCATATCGAAGGTGCAAAATCCCAAGAAGAAATCGTTGCTCTAGGTTACGGGCAAGAGATTGTTCTTGATGTGCTTACACGATTGGAACGCAACGAGCATAAACGTTGGCAGATGTCCCCAGCACCGCGTGTGAGTTCACGAGCCTTTGGACAAGGGTGGCGCCGACCACTCGCATCACGGCATCAATGGCGAAGAGACCAACACGAAAACTAAGCGGAGTGGGTATGAGATGAGCAACGCCATCCTCAATATCGCAGGATACCGCTTCGTTGACCTGCCAGACCGTGACGACCTCATTGAGCCATACCAACGCACTTGCCAACGACTTCATCTGAAGGGGACCATTCTTATCGCTCCTGAAGGTATCAACTTTTTTCTTGCAGGAGTAGAACAAGCGATTGAGGATTTTATTCTCTTTCTTGAACAAGATATTCGGTTCAAAGGTATACCACTCAAAAAATCATGGACAGGATATCAACCATTCAATAGAATGAACGTACGAAGAAAGCAAGAAATCATCAGCGTCGGACTCGACGAAATTCGACCCGCAGATTTTACTGGTCCAAATATCAAACCAACCGAACTGAAAGAAATTCTCGATGACGAACAGCCTGTTCACCTTCTTGATACACGCAACATATACGAAATGAAAATCGGTACCTTTGAGAATGCCATCGATTTGAACATCGATTCATTTCGAGACTTCCCTGCAGCCATCAAAGATTTACCGGAATCGATGAAAGATGAACCGATTGTGATGTTTTGCACTGGAGGCATTCGTTGTGAAAAAGCGAGTGCGATCATGCTCAATGCAGGCTTTACCAATGTGCGTCAACTCGAGGGAGGCATTCTTGGATACTTCGAAGACGTCGGCGGTGACCATTGGAACGGCAATTGTTTCGTTTTTGACCAAAGAGTTGCAATCGACCCAAACCTTCACGAAACAGGTGAAGTGGTTTGCTTTGCATGTCGCACACCGCTCACCGTTGAAGAACAAGACCAAGCATCATATGTTGTTGGTCAATCTTGCCCCTACTGTGTCGATAAACCTGTACATCCTGTCAAATGAACACCCACTGCTCATTGTATTGCAGAATATTCCAACTGTACAATTCGTGTCCATATGTTCCGTCGTGAGCGATAAAGAAGAGATGTGTGTTTGAAAGAACCAAGTCCCCATACAAACCAGTTTGAGCATCGTTTGTTCCACCTGGGTAGGGGTTGAACACAAATTGGAGATTTCCTTCATGTAAGACCCACAGTGCTGATGGTTCAAGACTCGAGTTCTCCACACCGTGAGCGACGATGAACAAGTGTTCTCCGTATGATTCGATGTGACGAGGTTGTGAAGATTGAATCCCAGGTCTCAACGAATCAATGACACCAGTTCCACTTGCACTTCCATCGGAAAAACACAATTCATGGCCATACGAAGGTGAAATGCAATCGAAATAGATCATGTTGTTCATGTTCACACCACCCGCTGATTGACCGACGGCGAGATGTTGACTCGACAGTTGTGCCGTCTCAAGCGTGTTGAGGTTCACCGACCATAACATTGCATCAATGCCTTCTGTTACAGCATCAAAGACGAGCGTCTCGTTGAGATAGTGCAAGCCAATATTGTCGCCGAGGTGCCGAAGTGTTGTATCGCTACCATCGTATTGTAAATGGGTCAACCATTGAAATCCTCCATCATCAAGGAGATGAAGAATCTGTTTTTCCTCACCTTGTAATGCTACAAATGCAGTTCCATTGTCAGTTCTCTTCGATTCAAGCAACACGAGATCACCATCGTGTGGAATATGCCAGACCGTTATGTTGTGCGAGATAGAAACAATGACTTGCTCAGCATCATTCAAGAAAGCACTCATGAAGAGGACGTTATTTGATACGACGGCAAAGACCTCACCGAGTCTTGATATGTTGCTCATTTGTTCAAATTCGAATACGATGTGTTCACTAGAACCTCCTTGTTCAATAGGTAGCAATTCGGTAGAGTTGGTCCATGTGACTTGATTTGAGTTGTTCCATACCACCAAGCCATCGTTCCAAACAAGAGCATTTCGTTCAATGCTTCCCAGCAAAGGTAGCACGGTGTAGTCTTCGATATGAAATGCCCAAATTTGAACACCTGTTCCATCATCAGCATCGAAGTACACCCAAGGCGATGACGGAACATGGAGAAAACCAAGGTTCGACCCGGGAAGGCTATCGCCTGAAGGATTGATGTCGAACATAAGTTCTGTCGCTCCTGTTGCTAGATTCAAGATATGGGGTTCGCATCCTGCAATGCTGTCCACCGCAGCAAAAATCACCAATGGACTGTTTTCAATATGTTTGAGTTCATCACAATTTGATGTGAATGAGTTTCCAGCTCCGGATATGATATCTGTTGATCTTCCTGGTGCATACGTGTCAAAGCAGAGTTGGAGCGAAGAGATGATTTCTTCGCTCTGGAGGACGCCATCTTCAGCGATGCCTGTTTGCCCTCCATTGTCGATACCGAAGGAGATAGAAATGCCACGATCACACATCCATACAGGTGGAGCAGTTTGTTCGACGAGTGCAGAATATCCCGAAGTCCCATTCATGCCATTCAGTCCAGTTTGACCTATCGAGCCATGGCATAGAACAGATGATGAAACAACCTCGCTCAATTGAAGCAATCCATCGAGATCAATATCTTGTCCAGCGCTAATGGTGATACCTTGACCACTGCAAATGTCAGAATCCCCGGTCATATTCTGAATGTTGAGGAGGTATGATTGTCCATCAACGCCATCGCTTCCAGATGCACCAGGTTGACCCTGTGGCCCACTCAGCCCTTGAAAACCATGACAGAGGAGCGTTGACGAATCAACCTCCTCGTCGTTCAATATGCCATCAAAATTTTCATCGATACCGACATAAATCATTTGACCACCTTCAACGCAGGGTTCTATTTCTTCGAAATGCTTTGATGTTGAAAGAATTTCTCGATTTGATTGGTTAGAATCATTATGTTCCATGGACCATATCAGAAATGAATTGAGGCCGGTAAGGGCGATAAGCAGTGTCATTCCAATCACTCGTCCATTGATTTTTTTTGATGTGGTTCTTTTGTTGGTTTGTTGCTTTTGAGGCATGCGGTGGCAATTGAAAAACGGGTTTCAAAGATTTCGCCTTTCATATCATGTCTTATGGTTTGGAAAAGGGGTGATTTGATGAACTGCGACGAGGTGGAAGTGGCATGGAGAGGCCACAGCGTCTTCAAGAACAACTTGAAGGTCTTGAAGGAAGCACTCGACAAAAGGGTGCTCGTCTTGTCGTTGACCTTGCCATGACCGCAGGAGCAGAACGCATCATCCCAGTTGACCACGCTCATATCTCGGGCGTCTCTGTGTTAACTGGAGGACACGGTCTCCGCCGATTCTTAGCTGATTTGGAATGCAAGGAAGGGCAGGGTGTAAGCATTCCAACAACACTTAATTCAGCAGGTTGTGACGCAGAGAAATTTGAAGAGATGGGCATCGCTGTGCCTAATTTTCTTGAAGCACAGTTTGAAATTATCCATGCGTATACGTCCTTAGGCATTCAAGCAACCTTATCCTGCACACCCTACGATCGTGGCATTGAAGTTGAATCGGGCATAGGTAGTTGGGCTGAATCAAATGCGGTATGTTTTGCAAACACATGGTCTTCATTGATGACGAATAGGGAATCTGGGCTTTCTGCTCTCGCAACTGCATTAACAGGATATGCACCGGAATGGGGTTTACATCTTTCACAACATCGACAGCCGAACATCCTCGTCCATCTCGATTGTGAGTTACATCACCTCTCTGACTGGTCGATTTTTGGTGATTGGATTGGGAAACAGGTGAGGTCGGAGTGGAATATTCCCTTTGGACCTATGCCATACATTATCGGAGCCCCATCGCACATGTCGTTTGGGATGAAGAAAGCACTCACTGCGGCCGCTGCAAATTACGGTACGCCAATGCTTTGGGTCCATGAGCATTCAGTTGAAGGGGTGCTCGATGTTGACGAACATGGGCAACCTCTCCTCGACAACGGAGAATGGCAAGGCGTCCTTCGCTTCACCAGTGATGACCTTGAACAGCGTTATCTTGAACTCGAACCAAAACAACGTGTTGATTTGGTCGTCATTGGCTGCCCTCAAGCGAGCCTCGAAGAAATCCGAATAACCGCAGCATCAG
Source organism: uncultured Candidatus Poseidoniales archaeon (assembly GCA_964613395.1). Lineage (GTDB taxonomy): Archaea > Thermoplasmatota > Poseidoniia > Poseidoniales > Poseidoniaceae > Poseidonia. The sequence continues at coordinate 127,577 of CAZTGO010000003.1, forward strand.
TTCGAACATTTTCTGAAATGGGCCAAAAATTAGACGACCATCGGCTATGGTTATTTACAAGCAAAGAAAACTATGAGCTTGCAGTATCAGACGGTAGCATTGACATCCTCGAGCAAGCAGGCGTTCTCATCCTCAAGGATACATGCCCTGAAGTCACGCCTTACAATCGTGAAAAATACAACCATCTTTTGACAAATTCAATGAAAGCTGAGCACTATCTCACAAGCGGCCTCAACCGCCTAAAGACAAGCGTAGCCTCCATACATGACTGCGTGAAAGAGGCTTTTCTTCCTACTGAGTTCGATGAAATGAACATTGAGGTCGAGCATAAAGGTACACCGCCAACATTGCAGTCGACAAAAACAAATCAGCAAGGACAATTTTCCTCAAAAGGAAAAGGGCTCTCAAGTCAAGGAAATTTCTCAATTGAGGGAACGGCCCTGGTTACAGATGTTCCAATCACATTTTTGGGTTATGTGAACCCAGACACAGGTGTCATCGAAGAGGAAGGTCATCCGCTTCATGGCCAAAGTATCGAAGATTCTATTCTTATTTTTCCAAAGGGTTCCGGCTCTACCGTTGCACCTTATGTTTTGATGGGATTGATGTACACATCGAAAGGTCCCAAAGCGATTGTGAACAGGGATGTTTGTCCATTAACACTTCCAGCGTGCTCTTTGCTCGGTGTGCCCTATGGATTCGGATTCGATGATGACGCTTGCTTGGGTGTAAATAGTGGAGATGTTGTACGCCTTGAGCGAAACGGTGATGTTGTTCGATTGGATGTCTTGGAACGAAGTGAGGGATGACATTGGCCACCATTGTGATCACAGGCGTTGCCGGTTTCCTTGGTTCAAGTCTTGCAGAGTATTGTATAGATAACGGGCATAATGTTGTAGGATTCGATAATTTATCGCGTGGGTCGAAATCAAACCTTAACGATATTATCGACAAAAATCAGTTTCGTTTTGTTGAACTTGACCTGACCGACCAAGAACAACTTGAAACAAATTTTCCAGAGGCGGATGTTTGTTTTCATCTCGCTGCAATAAATGGTACAGTTTTTTTCCATGAGCGAGCACTGGATGTGATTTCATCGAATATTGGCATGACAATGAACGTCCTTCGACTTTGCATGCAGACATCAACACGTCTTGTTTTCTCTTCTTCACCAGAAGCGTTTGGACTCGTGGAAAGTATGCCACTCGAAGATTACAATGAATCGAAGTTTCCAGCGGCTGAAGACCACCAACGATTCTCATATGGGGCAACGAAGTATGTTGAAGAATTGGCAATGCATTATGGAGCCAGGCAATCTTTGGATGTTCGAATTGTCCGACCGTTCAATGTTTATGGCCCACGTTTGAGAGGAAAGAAAGATGGTCAAGTTATCGGACGATTTCTCTCCCAACTTTTGAGCAATGAGCCCTTAGAATTGCATTACGAAGGAAAGCATACGAGGAGTTTTACATACATTGATGATGCTATCGAGGGCATATACAAAGCAGGGTTACTCGACGTGTCCTATCTGGATGGGCAACCACTCAGCGGAATGTCATTTAACATAGGTTCTGACCAAGAACATCAGATGATCGATGTGGCTGAACTGCTCATTTCCCTTTGCCAATCTGAACACATCCCTCTACCAGAGAAGCCAATGATTCTGGTTGAATCCGGTTATCCCGGAGATTCAACTCGTCGCTCATGTCAACCTCAGGCTGCACGAGAACATCTTCATTGGGAGCCAAAAACGACGCTAAAGGATGGTCTTGTGCTCATGATTCAAGAAGTCCGTCGTCAATCATCGCTATCTTGATGACGAATTGGCTCGTAGTGAGAAGAAATAACGGTTTCATCTGAAAGCAACAATCGCCCAATTCTATCCATGCCATGTTGGCAGAGAAGATGTTCAATGTGGTCTGGGGCGGATGTTCGATTGTACCAAACACGTACGACCTTGAGCAGTGCTAATTTTGCCACTGCATCTGGCATGTCGTACTCTTGAACGAATTCGACCTCAATAGCCCCAATTGCCCCGGGAAGAACGCCGATTTGATTGGGTATCGATTGTGGATGAAGTAGTTCAGCCTCTGCATGACCAAAGTTGAGTGGCCGTGCTGCTGTTTCAATCATGTTGAGAACATCAGGATGTCCTTGAAAGAAATTCAACGTTGCCTTTCCATGTTGTCGAAGGTGGAGGAGCGTATCTCGCATCTCGCCATCCCTATGTTTTGAAAATGAAGCGAGAATATACGGTGGAGATGTTGAAACATGCATACAAGATGAAATCGTTGAGAGATTGAACTTTTCATCAGCTTGTTTCGTGGCGATGATGGAAATAGGGCGAGGAGAGAGGAGGGCAGTGAGCCATTTGCTCTTTTCTTGATGTTCCATACCTTCAAAGTCTACAGCGGATAATTCGCCGTGTTGGATTGGGTAATGAAACCAATCATCAAGAGTACCATCCGTAATTTCGTCGATGGCATGTTGATTGAATTTGATGTAGGACTCCCACGCACGAATTTCGTTCTCATCTCCTCTCTCCTTTTTTCTCTGAATCGAATTTTGAGCGTAAGAATTACACTGGTTCAAAAAGCGGATGACGACATCTTTCTCAATCATGTGTGCGCCTCTGTTCGTATTCTTCTCGAGTCATATGAAACGATGCTGGATTCCCTATCCAAACTTCGTTATTTGGAATCGATGTCGTCACGGTTGCACCAGCACCAACGACAGCATTTTCTCCAATTTTGACCCCGGGTAAAATGGTTGAATTCCCTCCAATAACAGCGTGCTGTTCAATGATAACAGGTTTCCAAAATTTTGCATTTCGAGACGGTGGGTACTTGTCGTTGAGGATGACAACACTGGGTCCAATAAAGACATGTTCAGCAATCAAAGTTTTGTCTGCGATGTAAACGCTACCTTGTATCCGTGAATGTTGGCCTATTGTGACATCACGCCCTATGTGTGCAAGTGCCCCTATTGACACATATTCGCCGATAGTTGTATCTTTTCCGATATGGCATGGCCACCACGCAACTGAATTGTTGTTGAGATCAATTCGTTTGCCATGGATTGGCTCTTCGACCATATTGCCCAACTCAATACTTCAGTTCTCTCAAGAGCATGTCAACATGTCCTGTCGCTTTGACATTATACCTCGCCCATGTTATTGTTCCTTCAGGTGAAATCACGAATGTTGAACGTGCGGTGCCTAAATATTCTCGTCCGTAATTTTTCTTTAATCGCCAAGTACCAAACATTTGATGCAGCGACAAGTCTTCATCCATGAGCAGAGGGAAATTTAATTCTTGCTTGGAAATGAAATTCTGGTGCGATCTTGCTGAGTCCTTTGACACACCAAATACGACAGTATTATTCGATTGTAGTCTTGCGATGTTATCTCGAAAATCACACGCTTGTTTGGTACATCCAGGCGTTGAATCTTTTGGATAAAAATACAAGATGACGTGCTTTCCTTGTTTCATGTATTCTTGAATATCATGCTCAACTCCGTCGCTATCTTGAGCGACAAATTTCGGTGAGTCGTCTCCAACCTCTAAATTTACTGTCTCTTCCATAGAATTTCCAAAAATCTCAAATTGATAAGATATTGTATTGAAAAAGACCATTTCTCTTGGAATTTTTCTGGGGTGAAAAGCCGCAGTCCCCCTTATATTCATATTAAATAGTGAATATTCATTATGACTTGAATCATTGGGCCCGGCCGATTCTTTCAAGAACTGCCATGTTCACGGTTGGCCTATGGTCGGGCAGCGCTTGTCACGGGTTTCCCGACGATTTCTGAAGAAAATTCAGAAAGCAACCACCACTTCATCTCTTCAAGAAATCGCGAGTTCAATTCAACTTGAACTCGATAAACGTAATTTGTCGTACGACGAAGCCCTTATGCTTGGAAACATTCTTCAAAACCAAGCAGACCAGTTGCCAGGAAACGAAATTGTGTACGCAATATCTGACCGAGATTCGTACAGGAGAACACTTGAACTTTACCTTCGCGACGCACTGCTTACCAAAACCGAGCAAATGCTCTTGTGGGAAGAACGCCGTAGATTAGGTATTAGCCAATCCGTTCACGACCAACTTCTCGAACAATTGCTTTCATTGTGGAAGCGCCAAGGCAGAAAAGTCACCATCGAAAGTTTCCAAGATCCAGGTCAAAAAGGAGGCGAAGCAAATGCGTAAGCACTCAGTGACATTTTTGTTGCTTGGAGTGTTTCTCCTATCCTTAGTATCGCCACTTGCGAGCCCCACTCAAACCAACGGTCGTTCAACACCCAATCTTAGTGTTCAACTCATATCGCTTGACAATGGAGGTTCAATAAATAACGGAACAGATAATCTCGTTCAAGATACTGTCTCACACTCCGTTGTCGTGATTGTAAAGAACAAAGGGACACTTGCGGGGTCGGGTACATTACGCCTTCTCCACAAAGGGTCACCATCGGCTGACCCCGTAGACAAAGGTACGATTCCCGTGACGAATCTGGCTGCAGGTGCTTCTACATCAGCTCTCACATTCACATGGTCAGGGTCACTTGGGGACGGCCAAACACTTACGGCTAGGATTGAGTCTTCGGTCGACTCGGATTTGACAGACAACGAGCAAAGTTTGTATTTCAATGTGGTCGACTTTACCGATGCATCCTTCTCAGAATTGTCGACAAATCCTCTCCCGAGCATTGCTACCGGCGAAACGACGGCTCGAATTTCTAAATCTCCTACCGACTTTGAAGTTTCAATCACAAATCAAGGTGTGGATGATTTCACTGCACAACTCTCTGTCGAGCTTTCACCGGTCACTCCGGGGCCCTCAGATGTTACTTTTACATCCAATGCAGAAATTATGGCTCCAAGCAGCCTTTATGATGTCACCTCAAGTTTGCCACAAGTCAGTGAGGTCCTCACAGCGAGTTACGACTTTACCGGCGCATCCTTTGTCGGTGATTGGGATTTGACAATCGAGTTGAATCTTAATGACGGTTTCACGACAACGACAATTACCGTCCTCGAAATCGTTGTAACATTCTCAAACTATGCAACCATTATCACGCCTGCTCAAGATAGAACAACTGAACCTGGATTGACGACGACGTTGACATATCTTCTTGAAAACATTGGCGATGTACAAGGCTTCAGCGTTGCTGTTGATGACGTCTTAGGCTGGGTCGAGCCATCACCGCCGAATGTCGTCAGTCCATTTTCTGACTCGAGCACCCTTGAAATTAGCGTCACAGTACCGACGACGGCTGAACGGAGTGAAGTCGAGTCAGTTACGGTCACCTTCACATCAGACGAGGACCCTACGTATGTTATCGAATTAACAACAAAAGTGATGGCTGGCGAATCATATGGCGTACTCGTCACCATGCCAGACCCTGTGACCTTGCTCAGCCCCGGTAAGCCCACATCAGTCGATGTTACGATCACCAATTTGGGTAACTCACCAACGACTTTCTATCTGAATGCAGGTTTGACCGCCCCAGCAGTAAATTGGGAAATACAGTTAACAGCAACAGAAACCTCTACTGTTGCGAGTGGTGCAGATGTGACGACATCAGTCGAACTCACCCCCCCTCCAATCAAGAATCCTATCAATCCAAACGAATACAACCGAGCAGGTGATGTGTTGTCTGTCTGGGTCATGGCATCCGCCTCAAATGGTGGTGTACCTCATCAAGATTCAGCTCCACTCGAAATTCGACCTGTTTTGACAGTCGACCCCGGTCTTGAAACAACGGATGTTTACCTCACTTCGAGCCAAGTTCTCGCTGCAAAACAGGGTCAAGGCGTGGATATCATTCTCGACTTAGAACTCGAAGCGAGGCACAACCTTATTACAAATCTTGACGGAACCTTGGACACGCTTCTCTCCCTAGGCGATGTGACTTTTGACTCTGCATCAACAGGTGGTGCAGATGAAAAAGAACGATGGGCAATACCGGAACCATCCCCCTCAAACTTTGTTGACATGACACTCGATGAGACATATTTTGCAAGCATTGGTATTCAAGGCCCTGTTGGCGATTTCCCCGTGTCAGGTGTCATGGAAATTCCCCTAACAACAACGCCGACGTTAGGTGCAGGTTTCCCATCTGGCATAGAAGCAGAGGAGATCGACACAGTTGTTCGTATTCATATTCCGCCTGTGGATGAAGTCGAAATACTCCAAGATGCTCCCTTTGAAGTGAATGTAGGGGAAGCAAACTCGTTTGATGTCGAACTTGCAAATCTTGGGAACAACCAAACCAGTTACAGATTAACTTTAGTTGATGAATTACCGTTAGATTGGACGGGCTCGTTTGCAAACGGTACCGTATCTCAAATCACAGAATTACTGAATGTACGTGCAGCAGTTGCTGATTACCCAACAATCACGACCAATCACATATCGACATTCCCTGTTACAGTGACACCCGCTAGTGACGCACCTGCAAATTCAATCGAACATGTGACCATAGTCGTTGAAAACTTGGATACAGGAGCCTACATTAGTTCACATATCGTTGAATTCATTGTTGTGGAATCTATTGACCTCGAAGTCGATCCATCGAGCCAACTTGTGAATTTGTCCGTTGGCGAATCAGTTGTGACAAGGGTGAAGATTAGCAACACAGGTAACACCCAAACCCTCTACAATCTGTGGCTAGATGACTCCACAAGCGATGAGGTCGAGTTTGAAATCGAAACAGACGACTCCATTCTCGTGGGCTCGGGCTTTGATACGACAGTTAAGATTCGACTCACAGCATCGAACGATGCTCGAGCAGATGTCCAATACAAAGGAACTCTATGGGTGGAATCCCCCGCAAGCGGATTGAATGTTTCTGCCGACATAATTGCAAATATTTCAGAGAATCACGGCGTTGATATTGACCCAGATGTCATGCAAATCGCAGTCATTCCAGGAACGCAAGAATCCATTGCATTCAATATTTCCAATCTTGGAAATTTAGCAGAAAGTGTGAACCTGGTGATTAATCATTCAGATGGATGGAACATTGAGGGGGATGACCAAGATATTCCACTCTCCATCGGCGAGACGTACGGCGGCTCATTCATTCTTTCAGTCCCAAGTTATGATGGCTCAGATTCGATGTTGAACGGAGCGTCGCATACTATGACGCTCACTGCTTATGGGGATGAAAATTTCATGCTTGACCAAGAGGTGATTGAAGTCATTATAGCACCAAAATTCATACCTGAATTTGAAAATTGGCCAAGCGAGGTTGAATTTAACGCAAGAGATACTCGAACATGGAACACAGTCATTGTCAATAAAGGAAATAAAGATGTCACAGTGAGCATTGATTACTCAATATTTGGTGCAGGGTTGTCGACTCTATCCACACAATTCCAGTTAGGTGCTGATGCTCCTGAAACGCTCTTTCTCCCAAAGGATGTTCCAGTTGATTTGACGTTTTCGATTATCTCAACAGAACTTGAACCCGACCTCACTGACGCGGCCGAACTCGTTCTTACCGTTATCCCTGAAGATGCAGGGGTGACCGGTAGTGGTGAACAAACAACAACCATTTCTATGTCACGATTCTTTGAACGCCAAGATGAAATTTTTACTCCTGTTGATAACAGCAACATCGAGCGACTCATTCGTTACTCTCACATTCCTACCGGTGTCGGTATCTCCGCAACCTATGAGGTAGAGTTGTGCAGTTCTTCAAGACTCATCGATTTGGATGTGTTGAATCTTAACGAATCATTCTACGAGTGGGAATTTACACTCGACATTGACGGAGACCTCTATCCTCTCAACCTCACATCACAATGTGGTCCATCCACATCACTTGGTGAAGATAATCGCTTTGCACTTCCGACAATTTCTCCATATCAAACCGATTCTTTCTCTATTATTATCAACCCTCCAAACCGACCGAATTTACTCTCTGGTGACGGATGGGATCTAGAATTTAGATTGTATCATCCAGATGAAAATGCTGGCTACACAGTATTTGACAGCGACATTTTCACCTTCAAACTTGACAATAGTGCAGACCCAGGATATAGTTCGATTCGAATCGATAGTGATCTTGGTGCAATGGAAGGCGAAGAGGTCGTTGTGACCGCAACACTCGTTAACTTTGGTACAGCACAAGCCATTGGTGTTTTACCCACCCTTTCTTGTGATTATGCAGATGTCCTCACCCAAGCCGAAATGATTCCTATTCTCAACGACACCGACGAGATTGAAATCAGATGGGTTATCGTTCCTCACACAATGAATTGGTATGAAACAGTAGCTCCACTCGACTGCGAAGCAGGACTCTCAGCAGTACGAATGGAAGGAAATATGTTAACAAATGACAAGGCTAGGTTGGATGATGTTGACAGAATTTCAGCCGCTCCAAGCATAACAATCGCTTTTGCTGCTTTTGTCGGTCTCCTGTTCATTGCCTTTGTCTTCTCCCGTCTCAAAGGTCAATCTGAGCAATGGGGTCATTTCTCAACATATGCTTCAGTTTTGGCTCTCGGTTTCGCCTTCTATCTGATGAATGTCGAGTATTTTGGATATGGCATCCTTGCACTTACTGCCTTACTCATCTGGAGGGCAGCATGGAAGAGCGGTGAAGAATTTAGGCTCGTCCATGAAGATTACCAGCGTGCTCGCAAGGGGAATGCAACAGTGTACAATGACCATCTCCAAGCACTTAAAGATGGACGAAGGCAATTACTCGTGATTCTTTCTCTCCCCGTTTTCGGTTTGTATGCCGTCATCCTTGGCGTCCCTCCACAGTTGCCAACCGATAGTACAAATCTTGGTTTCTTCGGAGCATATTTCGTGCTTGTCTCGGTTGGTGTATGGTATCTCTTGCGCAGATCAGACCGAATATACGGAAACCTGTATGGTCGACTCACAGATGTTGAAATTAAAGCGGTTCGTCTCGACAGAGATTTGAGGGACCCAGCGAGATTACTCAATGAACTCGCAGACGACGGCATCGACTTTGAGAAATTCTTCGACTCACCATCACAGGCTATTCCAGCAACGCAATCAACTCCTCAAGGCCAAGATGGCAGCAACACGGATGACGCTCATATGGACGAGTCTTCAGATGTAGATTTCGTTGACGATGAAGATGATGGAGGTGAAATCGATGGCGAATGATATTTTCAACGATGTTCAACGTAGTCTCGATGGTTCGTCTGTCACAGGGATGTTAACAGGAGAAGATTTCTCAGATAACATCTCAGAGACAGAATCTGACATTTTAGATGCGAGAACATACTTGGGATTGCAGCAACTTGGTCGGGCTAGAAAGAGAATTCGTAAAGCTGAACATCGATTGGGAACTTTGGAAGAAGATGTTTTGCAACTGAGAAAGAATATTGCCATGGTTCACAGAATTCTTGCTCACAAGAACATCTCCCTCGATGAAGCAGAGTTGATTTTACACAAACTCCGAGACGCTTCATCTGAAGCAGAAAAAGGTAAGGTGGACGAAGCTGCAATGGATGTCGAAGATTTACTTGAATCATTGATCGGTGGAAATTCTTCAACACTTAACCCATTCTTGTTCAGGCACTTTTGGATGGGTGTCCGAACTGTGTGGCCTGCAGGTGGGGATGCTGGCTATCTCCTCATTCGAATCATCAACGATGGACCGATTCCCTTACCAATGCTTCGAATGGCTCCTCCTTTGCCCGAAGGATGGACGTCAACACCAGCGAGTGTAGACCTTCCAATTATCGGCCCGGGGGGCAATGTACCTATTCGTTTTGAGATTCGACCAGACGGAAGGTCGTCCGAAGAAATCCCACTTTCAAGAAAACTTGCCATCACCACCGCTTACGAAATGCGTTCAGGAGAAATTACTGTCACGATTCAGGCTCAGAACAGGTCGCTTGAACCACTGAGTGATGTCCTCATTCAGCCTTGGCTCCCTCCAGGTTTTACAGCAGAAGAAATCCCATTCATCCCACGATTGCAGCCAGATGAAATGGCAACATTGCGATTCCCACTCTCAATACATCTCGGTCGAGGAGGTACTGCTTGACCTACATCATATTCCACCCGAAAGGGGGAAAACATAAAAAAAAGGAAGTGAAAAAAATGAAGAACGAAAAAACGAACGAAAACCGCGACAACATGGCGGCTATCGGTATCGGTGCAATGATTGTGTTCATTGCATTGATCCTTGTGGCTGCTGTGGCAGCTGCCGTCATTATTCAGACGGCAGAGAAACTGCAACAGAACGCACAGACCACCGGTGAGGATACAACCGATATGATGGCATCAAAGATTACCATCAAGTCGGTGATTATCGCAAACACTGATGACCTGTATGTGACCTTTGAATTGGCACCTGGTTCAGACCCAGTTGTCAGCGACACGGTCGAGTGGGTCATCACTTGTGATGATGGTGCTACCGGTGGACTTGACGCTGGGAACTTTGACGATCAAACAACCACGGTTCGTGGTGCTGTCACAGGAACTAGAGATATGGCCGGAGCAGCTGCTACAACCATTCAGCCTGGTGAAACCTACACCATCCAGCTAAACCCAGCTGATTGCACACCAACAGCAAACGAACAGCATACATTCATGCTTCAATCTGGAACAGGTGGTTTCACCTATGAAGTCTTGAATTATGGTGGATCTGTAACTGACGGCGAGGTGGTCATTTGAAGACCAACAGAGACGTTCAATCCAAGGACAATGATTCTCTTGCAGCTATCGGTATCGGTGCAATGATTGTATTTATTGCATTGATTCTTGTTGCAGCAGTTGCAGCAGCAGTTATTATTCAAACTGCAGAAAAACTTCAACAAAACGCACAAACTGCTGGTGACGATACCGCTGACGAGATGGGTGGAAAACTCATGATAAACGCTGCATATGTCGGTACCGGCAGTGCAACAGCGAATACCGATGAGTTCCACCTTCTCCTACGATTAGGACCTGGTAGCGAACCAACGCTCCCATCCGCAATCACCTATCAGGTATTCTGTGCCAATGGTGTTGTTGAGGGTGAACTTGCTAACACTGATGTACACACAATGGAAGACGAAACCGACCTTGCAGCAGCAACTACACAAATGAATGTTGGTGAAGGTTACATTGTATACATCGATGCAACAAGTGCAACAGTCGACTGCGGCCCAGACGAAGTTACAACTGCTGAACTCTACCTTCACGTCGAGCGCGGTGGAACAACCTACGAGACACTCACAATTGACGATACAACTCCAGGTGCACTTGTGGTCTGATCACTCCTAAGAATCCATCTTGGATTCTTGGAGGGAGGTTTACCAATGGCATGGCCATTTGGAACAGGTTCGAGTGGAAACAAGAGTGCAGAACAAGCCCAAACTGAAGAGAGAATGAAAATTCTCTCAAACGTCGCTATCGAGCAAGTCCCTCTCCCAGGAGAGGGTGAACTTGCCGAAGAGGATGCTTGGACGATCTCAGCGGGACCAACTCGAGCAAAATTGGACAGCATAGGCAGTGTTCCAACCGTTTCACAAGCAATGTCGCCAGCACCAGTTGCTCAAGCAACAGGACCAGCGACAGTCGATACCTCAGGTCTTGAACGAATGCTCAGCAGTCGTTTCGATTCCATTGAGGACGCTATCAGCATCTTTGAGTCCAAACTTCAAAGCCTTCCACAACAACAGATTGTTGAACACGAAGACGATGAAGATGAACTGGGCCACGAAGATGAAGAAACGATGATGAGCGGTGGAGACCGGGTCATCACCGCTTCAGGCGAGGTTCGAACCATTGCAGGCACACAACGAATGATGGAAGAGGACAAAGCACCCCTGGTCGAATTGTACGAGGCACAAGCCCTCGCTGCAAATCCTTTCTTGGTCGCACCAGACATGCAAGGTTCCCACGAATCATCGGTTGGTGCACCAACGGTTGCAGCATTGCTCCTTGACAACATGAGCGGTATGGCTGCGGTGAGTTTCACCCAGAAGGCCATTGACTCAGGAATGTTGACTGCAGATGAAGGTAAACAGGTACTATCCATCGTTCAACTTGCGAGCCCAGGAGAATCCGATGCAGCACTGAATGATCACTTGCCCCACAGGGCTTTGCTGACATTCTCTGCACTCATATCCTCTTGGCGTGGACTCAAACATTTGCGTGGAGAAGAATGACATGGGTGCATCCGTTGGAATTGGTGGATTGATTGTGGGCATTTCGATGCTCGTCGTGTTCAGCATGGCATATCAATCAATCAATGCTCAAATCGAATCCGGTATTGAACGGATTGAAGGGGCAGAACAACCAGTTCCAACGTTTACCATCGAAAATGCAGATGTCTGGGAAGGTGCGATTGTGAATGTGACAGTAACTTCTGGAGGTGCAACATACACTGGAGGTGGATCTGTGGTCGTAACCGGAACAGGTTCGGGCTTTTCTGCTACATATGCTACGAACAGCGGTGCGGTATCAAGTATCACAATTCTTACACCTGGGAATTACTCTGCGGGTGCAACGATTTCTATAACTGGAGATGGTGATGGCAATGCGGCATTTAGTGTGACGCAAGGCCAGTATATCTTTGCAAATATAACCAACACGGGTTCGAACCACATCTCTTTCGAAGATATGTGGTTGAGCGTTGATGGTGAGATGTTAACTCAAATGAGTGCAATCCATTCAGCAATGCTTTCTGATACGCTTGTAAGTTATGATAGATCGACAATACCATCAACAAATTGGTATTCGGGAGAAACTTTGTATCTACAGTGGAACGATGTCGGAGCAACAACAGATCCTACTAGAATGGCATTAACGGTTGATTCGACAACTACGGGAGTGAATTTAGCTTAGGTGATGGTATATGGCAGATGGCGGAGCATCCTCATTTATCATGCTGGTCACAGCATTGCTCATTTCGGGAGCTGCTGGTACCATCTTGATTGAACAGTGGGGTTCTGCGGTTCGAGCCATGTCTGATAATCAGCAAAAAGCAGAACATCAGTCGAAGGTTTCGATAGATTTCGCAGGTGACCCAATGATGGTCATTATGGATTCATCTAGCAGCAACGACATCACAATTCATGTCCTTAATTCAGGAGAAATCGAAATGAGCACAAGCAATTTTGAGGTCTTTGTAGATGGTGAGACACCGAGTTCAACATCGACATCAATTTCTCCATCTGGTACAGATTGGCTTCCAGGATACATCATGGAAATTACACTTTCCGACACTGGATATTCGTCGTTAACTGACAATCAAGACATCAAAATATTTGTTACTGCTAGTTCAGAGATGTTTGGTGGAAATACGTACACAACATCGTTTTCTAAAGAGGTGAGGCTTCATGAAATCTAATGATGAAGACCCCTTTGTTATTGCACATAAACCGGTCGAAGACGGTTTCCCATTTGATTTGGAAACCGATTCACTTGCCGATTCGTTAGGCTTGCGGTTGCCTAATCGTTCGTTATATGTTGTGCAAGGCAGAGTAGGAGGTGGAAAATCATTGATTGCTCAGAGGTTAACTTACGGACTTGTTGAAAACGATGTGAAAGTGCTTGTCATTACCACTGAACTCACGACAAGAGGTTGGATTGAACAGATGGAGTCCATTGGATATGGTGTTACTGAATCGATTCGTGAAGGACGAATCATGGTTATCAGTCGATTTGGTACGATTGCTGAATCACGAAGTGATGTGATGATTTCAGAAGTTCTCGATAGTCCAGCTGTTGAGATGGCGGATGTTGTTATTATTGACGCAGCAAGTGCTCTCGTTCCGGCAAATCTTGACGCCAATGAGCGATTTTTGTTTATGCAAAAAATGAGAAAAATAGCCTCACAAGGTCGCTCGATTTTGATGTGTATCGACCCAGATGAAATGGACGGCCGACTCCTTCATTCAATGAGAGCTTCTGCGGAAATTGTCCTCGATATGCAAACAGCGATGATCGGTGGAGATTTGAAGCGAAATATTGTCGTTACACGTTTCCTACGTGCAGCAGGACCTGTTCAATCATCAATTGGATGGCGTGTTGAACCGAGCATGGGTTTCATTGTGGACATTACTGCGGTAAGTTGAGGTGGATAACATGGCAGAGGAATCGAGATTTGCAAAAGGCGACCTCAATGGCGTCATGAATGCTCATCCTCACGTCGCAGAATGGGTTCGAGACTTCGAAATGCAACATGGATCTCGCCCAATATACTACGGCCCCCTTGACCGAGATGCCAAGAAACAACGTCCGTTGAATCTCATCTATGTGACAAAAGAACCAATTTTCGTCCATATTTACGAGCCCCCTGAAGATGAAGAGGGCGGTGGCCAAATTTTGTGGTTCGGTCTTGAGCCTCAACTCACAGACCAAGAAGAAAATATCCGTCGAGGCCTCGTGGAAACACTTCTCCAAGAGGCTCCGTCGGCTCCTGCTTTTACAACAGACTCCGAGTTTGAAACCATCCTTAGCGGAATGATCGACCAATACACTGTTCTCGATTCAGAAGTCAATGCGATGACACGTCGTCAAGGACGACTGTGGGAAATCGTTGGGTTGGAGGACAAACGCCAAATCGTCAACATGACGCAACGAGAGCGACTTCGGTACATCATCATCCGTGACTTGATTCGCAATGGACCTCTCGAGCCACTGCTTTCAGACGAGATGCTGGAGGATATCCACTCTGTAGGTCTGAAGCATATTCACATGGACCACAAGGTGTTCGGTATGGTGACCTCTAACATTCGATTCCGAGAGCGTGAACTTCTCTCTCGTTATCTACGTGCTATGTCAGAAAGAATAGGACGGCCGGTTTCGGACAATAAACCGATTATTGATGGTGCGTTGCTCGATGGTTCACGTATTAACATTATTTTCTCGGATGACGTCTCGATGTTAGGTCCATCGTTCACCATTCGAAAATTCGCTGAAGAAACAATTTCTGTTACCCAGTTGATCAACTGGGGTACAATGTCTGCTCAACAGGCAGCTTACATTTGGATATGCCTCGAATATGGTATGTCTGTGCTGGTTTCTGGTGAAACAGCATCGGGTAAGACCACAACGCTCAATGCAATTCTTCCTTTCATTGACCACAATGTCAAGATTTACTCTGCTGAAGATACGCCTGAGGTTAAAGTGCGACACAAGATTTGGCAGCGACTCGTGACAAGAGATTCCAAGAACGAAGAATCTCGAGTCGAAATGTTCGATTTGCTAAAAGCAGCTCTTCGTAGTCGACCACGATACATCATCATCGGTGAAATACGTGGTGTTGAAGGTGCTACAGCCTTCCAGGCGATGCAAACTGGTCACCCAGTTATCGCAACGTTCCACGCATCTTCGATTGTCAAGATGATTCAAAGATTCACTGGTGACCCAATTAATGTTCCAATTCGATTTTTCGATAACCTCAATTTCGCTATTTTCCAAGAAGTCGTGGAGGCTCCCGGAGGCGGTATTGCTCGTCGTATCACCGGAATTGACGAGGTCATCGGCTACAACAAACACAGCGACGGTGTATTGACTCGTGGTATGTTCGAATGGGACCCTGTCAAAGACAAACACTACTTCCGTGGTATGTTTCAAAGTCACTTGCTTGAAAATAAGATTGCAGCAATGGCAGGGTATGCAAATAAGCGTGACATTTATGACGATATGCAACGACGTGCAGCGGCTATTCAACGCATGTGCGACCGTGGCTTGACGCATTACGACGATGTGTTCGATTTACTCGGAATCTACTATACCAACGGTATGGAATCATTTGAGAAAGCAGTCAGTTCGTGGGTTGGCGTCAATCAAAAATGAGGTGCAAGAACGATGGAAAAAATGCCAATTTGGCAAATCGCCGTTCGACGCCTCGATATGCCCATTGAACGATTTTTTCTGTTCTATGTTATTCCCGTCATGGGTGTTGGAGCCCTCTCGGCCATTCTCCTCATCTTTCTAACCGGTGGTTTCTCAGAGGGTGCATTGTTCTCTGGTCTTTCCGGAATTTTCCTTATTCTTCTTCTCCCTATACTTCTTGGTGCGGCAACAGTCGCCTACCCGTTGGTCGAAGTTTCGCGTTCTGCGAATCTCATTGAAGAAGAAATGCACATGTTCATCACAAGAATGGGTATTCTATCCCTTGGTGAAGTAGGTGCACAATCGATTTTTGATATTCTCAAAGAAATGAAAGATTATGGTGAATTGGCATCGGAAGTTCAACGAATCGAAACCCTAGTCGACAAATGGCATACTTCGTTACCAGAGGCTGCGAGAATTGTCGCCTTTCAAAGCCCGAGCCCTCTTTGGTCCGATTTTCTCGACAGGATGGCTTTTTCGATTGAGGCAGGGCAGCCAATTGATGAATTCATGCGAAGTGAACAAGAAACGATTGCTGAGCAGTACAACACCATTTATGATACCCGTCTCGAATCTGTTGATACACTCAAAGAGATCTATGTGAGCTTGGTTACAGCAGGTTTGTTCGCTCTTGTCATTGCAGGTATCCACCTTGTCTTGTTTGAAGTCGGTAGCGGGGGAAACACCCCCATCGAGTTGGCAGGTCGGATTCGGTATCTTCTGCTCGCATCTCTTGTTTTCGTCAGTGTTCAAATTGCAGCTGTATTTGCATTTCGCTCTACCATTCCTAAAGACCAAACATTTGCACGAGATGAAATGGACACACCATTTCGGATAAATTTCAGGCGTTCATTTCTTATCGCAACAGGGATTTCAGCATTCCTCTTGGTCATTTTCAGTTTCTCTGCAGTATTTCTTTGGGAGTTTCTTTCACAAAACTGGGACAAATACGGTTTGTTGTATATTGTCATCCCATTTACGCCTTTCCTTCTACCATCGACGATGATTGGTCGAGAAGAACGACAAATTCAGAGAAGGGACGAAACATACCCCGATTTTATTCGTGCACTCGGAGGAACTGCTCAAGCTCGTTCAGCAGAACCTTCCGCTACAATTCGAGCCCTTCGAGGCATAGATTTTGGATTATTAGATAATTCAATTGACAGACTTGAGAAACGATTGTCCACTCGTATCGACTCCGACCGGGCTTGGGATTATTTTAACGCAGACACAAACTCTGCAGTCATCTCACGATACACTAGAATTTACATTGAAGGTTCACAATCTTCTGGTCAACCAGCGGCAACTGCTGAGATGGTCTCAAGGTCAGTCGGTAACCTCCTCTCACTTCGACACCGCCGATCACTTTCTGCGAACACAATGTGGGGTGTAGCCCTTGGTTTGATGATATCAAGTGTGGCTTCGCTCAATGTCACCATTTCCATTGTTTTACAACTCGGTGAAGCAATTGCAGGTGTTGCTAGTTCGTTTACTGATACTGATGTGAATGCCTTATCTGAATTTGGTGCGGGTATTGCATTGCCGGTTATGGAGGACCCGTCAGGCGTGGATGATAATATTCGGATGTTCAAAATTGTCGTCTCCATCATCATTCTAGCACAAATTATCTCAGTGTCCATTATTGCAACACGACTGCGAGGCGGAACGAAGACAAGTGCGCTCGGACAAATGATTCTTCTCACATGGGTCGCAGGTATTGCATCATTCTTGACAGCCATTCTGCTTGAGCAGGCCTCATCGGTCTTCGGAGTCGGTTAGTGAAGTGCCGATAGGCTCTACTTTTTCTGATGTTGACGCTCCATCGCTTGACGCTTTTTTGTTGAAGCCCATGAGCAAATTGGACATGTTGTAAGGTCATGGAAGCGTGCCGGGCAATATTCTCGGCCAAAGAAAATAATTTGCAAATGGAGTTTATTCCACGCTTCTCGTGGAAATATGTTCTTGAGGTCAAGTTCGGTTTTCTCAACCGTTGTTCCGTTGGAGAGTCCCCATCTTGCAGCCAATCGGTGAATATGTGTGTCAACAGGAAATGCAGGGACGCCGAAGGCTTGCGACATCACAACACCTGCAGTTTTGTGCCCAACACCCGGTAATGCCTCAAGATGTTCGAAAGAATTGGGGACCTCCCCGTCATGCAATTCCACGAGCATTTCTGACAAGCGTTTGATGTTTTTTGCTTTCGTGGGAGCCAACCCTATTTGTCGAATGTCGTTGCGAATCACTTCAACATCAAGTTGTGCCATTTTGGCTGCATTGTTTGCTTTTTTGAAGAGGGTGGGTGTGACCTCGTTGACTTTGAGGTCTGTGGTTTGAGCACTCATGAGAACAGCAACGAGCAACTCAAACGCATTGCTGTGGTCTAGAGGTACGGGCGTCTCGGGATACAATTCCTCGAGCATGACCATGATTCGCTCGGCTTTTTCGGACCTTTTCATGGACATCACGCCGTGGTCTTATTCTACTTTCAGGCCGTATTCTTCTCCAGTGACCCAACCAAAAAAGAGTCCCAAGAAAATGGAAACAAGAGGGATTCCGTTGCAAATGAGTGTTTCGAGTGGTTCCGATGTTGGTTTTCCGGCGAGGTACCAAATCACGAGACCAAGGAACATACCTGGGATGAACATGACGCCGCCCATAATCAACGTACGCAATGTTCGCATGGTTTCACGAGGCGATGATGATTCATGAAGGTGTGTCTTCTTCCTTTTGAGCAAGAAGCGTATCAAGTTCGCCGATTGTTCTTGTATTGAGAACATCTTTTGACTCGAGCCAGCCCTTTCTACCAGCCATAACACCATACGAGATGTCGGTTAGCCCCCTTGTTGAGTGAGCATCTGGATTGATAAATATGGGTACACCAAGTCCTTTTGCATGTTTGCACATTCTCCAATCAAGGTCAAGCCGATACGGACTTGCATTCAATTCCATTGCTTTGAGTATTCCACGTTCGTTGTAATCGGCCATATGCTCTAGAACGGCGAATAAGTCAATTTCGTAACCTTCTCTACCTTGCAAAATACGGCCGGTTGGGTGACCTACAATGGTGGTGGATGGGTGGTCAATCACCCTGAGCAATTCCTCAGTGTTTTCTTGCTCATCACGATTTCGCCATTTGGTCATCGCATGAACACTCGCGACAACATAATCCAATTCAGCGAGGACGTCGTCGGGATGGTCAAGTTTGCCACCTTCGAGAATATCAGATTCGACGCCGTGATAGAGTTTGAAATCAACACCCTCTTCTCTCCATGCTTGATTGTACTGTTTAATCGTTTCACCTTGGGCCAACAAATCATCAGCGTTTGCACCATTTGCAATTTTTAGAGTAGGCGAGTGGTCGGCAATACCAAGCCATGACCACCCAAGTTGCCTTGCAGCATCAGCCATTTGTTCGAGGCTTGCTTCGCCATCCGACAATGTCGTGTGATTATGTAAGGCACCACGCATCTCATGAGGTTCAATCAAAACTGGCAACTCTTTTGCTTCGGCCGCTACGACTTCGCCCATGTCTTCCCTCAATTCTGGTTCAACGAAATCAAGGTCGAGATGGGTGTAAATATCTCGCTCAGTCGTGGCAGGGAGGGAGAATTTCGCTGCTTCCATCCCTTTGAGCTCTCCAGCGTCGGCATCAGGAATGAGTCCGAATTCATTGAGTTTTAGCCCACGATCAATCGCTCGTTGCCGCATGGCGATGTTGTGTTCTTTGCTCCCGGTGAAATATGCGAGCGTGAACGGTGCGATGTGCGGAGGTACCAATCGAACTTGGGCATCAATTGTGCCTGATGCTTCAAGTTGTTCGTAATCGTCACCGCCGATGGCTTCGAGGACATTTTTATCAATATGGCCGAGTCGAAATTCTTCTTCAAAAATAGAGGTGTCGAGGATGAGGCTAATTTTTGAGTCGCCTGCTCCTTTGACATCTGCGATACCTGATAAATTGAGAATCGCATCAGAAACGCCGTCTTTCTCCTCATCGTCAACAGCTACAACGATATCGAGGTCACCGATGGTTTCTCTTCTCCTTCTTGCACTACCTGCTAATGTTGCATGTTTAACGCCTGAAATGGCAGAAATTTTCGCTTCAAGAACTTGACCATATCGAAGGCCAACATCCAGGCGACGACGGGCATGGAATCGGGAAAGGAGTTCGATACCGTCGAGCATCCGCTGTTGTGTTTTTGCACCAAATCCTTTCATCGGAGCAATCTTGTTGTCTTGTGCTGCCTGTTTTAGTGATGCAACTGAATCGACGCCAAGTTCTTCATGCATGATTTTGATTCGCTTGGGCCCTAGTCCAGGTATTCCCAGCATTTCTATGAGGCCCTGGGGTGTGTCGGTGTGGAGGCGAATCCAGTCTTTTGGCCACTCTCCTGTATTCATCGCTTCTGTGATGGCTTCCCCTAGTCCTTTTCCAATGCCTTTGAGGTTGAACAATTCACCACTAGCGACGAGTTCGTTGAAATCTTCGGATATTGAGCCAATAATCCGACTCCCGTTTTGATATGATCGAATTCGGAACACATTTGCGTCTTGCAATTCCAAAAGAATAGCAACTTGGTGAAGCATTTGAGCGATTTGATTTCTTGAAAAAAATGGAGGGCCACTCGGGCGTGGCTTTGGAATTGTAAATGATGAACCTGCCATGGTGACTGTACGAGGACGACCTTTCATAACCTTCCCATAAGGTAGAATGCCCACCTTCAAGAAGAACTGATGATACCCACTGGTGTGGTCAATACAGGCTTCATCGAAATACTTGCTGAGACGGCCTGTTTTTCTTCCATTTTTTTGTTCACATTCATTGCAACATTTTCCCGTTCGGAAAAAGCGGAGTTGGTCGTTCAAAACATTCTCTTTTACCTTCTGTTGATATGTGCAGCTATTCTGTGGTGGCTCTCACTCTCGGGAGGCTCGCTGTGGGGTTCCAATTATTTGCCGAAACCGCTTTCTTTGTTCTGTGTGATTCTCGCAGTTTCAGCAAAAATCAACATCAAAGGCCAAAATGTTTCGTTTGGTGCGAATCCACATAACATCAGAAAATCGACGAAAAATACCGAAAATGAAGGTTCAGACGAACCTAAATAATCTCACCTTGAGGTTCATCGCCTCCTTGGTTTTGTTGTTCTTCTGATTCCTTTCTCATCTTATCGTCAATGAACGTTCGCATGTATTCTGGTAATTCGCCGTTGATGAAGATGACATCGTTGACTTCTTCCAGTTTCTTGAGTGAATAGTAAATCTGCATTGCTGTCATTGGTGTCGACGAACATCCGGTACAGCCTCCCTCCAATGAGATCATAATGTTGCCATCTGTTGTGTCGACCACATTGACAATACCGTCGTGGGCATCAAGGATTTCCTGAACCGAGCCGATTTTTTCAAGAACGTCCTCGGCTGTGATGCCCATGTTCCTTGCCACATGTTCACCCTCTTTGAATAATTTGATTCGATTTTGGTGCTGGAAATGATAATCGATTCATGGAAAAGCAATGGTGTGCGCAAGAATGTGCGAGATACTTATGAAGGGTTTCTAGGTCGCCGTCGGTAATAGGTGTAGAATATGATGGAAAATATACCAGAAATATCAGCAGGCATTGCAGTTGTAGGGCTCCTCATTGCATTCGTGCTGTACAGAAAGAACAACAGTATCAAAATCGAAGACGAAACTGTTGCAGAAATAACAGACGAAATACAGAAAGGTGCAATGGCGTTCCTTACTGCTGAGTACAAAATTCTTGCAGTGTTTGTCGTTATCGTTGCTGCAGCATTGACCCAACTCAATGATGTTGAGACGGCCATTGCCTTCCTCGCTGGTGCAATCGCATCCGTGCTCGCAGGTTTCTCGGGCATGCGTTCCGCGACCTCTGCCAATGGTCGAACGGCTATGGCTGCAAAGAACGGTGGACAACCAGCAGCACTTGCGGTTTCATACAACGGAGGAGCAGTCATGGGATTGTCCGTCGGTGGACTTGGTCTCCTCGGTATTTCCCTCATCGCATTCTGGCTCGGTGCTGGAACAGACAGTTCAACGATTGAGGCAGCTGCTGGATTTGGTATGGGTGCTTCATCCATTGCCCTTTTCGCTCGTGTGGGCGGAGGTATTTACACAAAGGCTGCAGACGTCGGAGCCGACCTCGTTGGTAAAGTCGAAGCAGGCATTCCAGAAGACGACCCACGAAACCCAGGTGTTATCGCAGACAATGTAGGTGACAACGTCGGTGACGTAGCCGGTATGGGTGCTGACATCTTCGAATCATTTGTTGGCTCAATCATTGCCGCAATGGTGATTGCAGACACTTCAACATCTGGTACATTCACATCAGATTATGTCCTTATGCCGATTCTTCTCGGTCTCATTGGATACCTTGCATCCATCGTTGGTGTGTTCTCAATGACCGTCCTCAAGAATGGCAAAGACCCAGCAGCAGCATTGCGAAACACCACCTTCATCGGAGCCGCTCTGTTTTGGGCTGGTGGTTATGGAGCAATCCAAATGGATCTCATTGACGTCGACATGGCGGTCATGCATTCGGTCGTTCTCGGTTCCGTTATCGGAATTCTCATTGGTCTCGTCACAGAATACTACACAGGCATCGAGCCTGTGTTTGGTATCAAAACGCGTGCGATTCCAAAGATTGGTGAAATGTCAAAACAAGGGCCTGCAACAAACGCAATTGCAGGATTGTCCGTTGGTATGATGTCAACGTTCATTCCAATTCTTCTCATCGCAGCCGGTATTTACGGTGCAAATGAATTCATGGGCGGAGGCGACATGGGGCTCTACGGCATTGCAATGGCTGCCATGGGTATGCTTGCAACCGTTGGTGTGACAATGACCGTTGATGCATACGGACCAGTCGCAGACAACGCAGGCGGTATTGCAGAAATGGGTGGACTTGGAAAAGAAGTCCGTGAAATCACTGACGCTCTGGACTCAATCGGTAACACGACTGCAGCAGTCGGTAAAGGATTCGCAATCGGATCAGCAGCCCTTACAGCTCTTGCTCTCTTTGCTGCGTACTCCACTGCAGTCGGTGGACTTGCCCTTTCACTCAAGGACCCAGAAGTTGTGATTGGTCTGCTTATTGGTGGAGGTCTTCCATTCCTCGTTGCAGCGATGACGATGGATTCAGTTGGAAAAGCTGCAGGTGAAATGGTCGAAGAAATTCGACGACAGTTCAGAGAGATCGATGGTCTCCTCGAAGGTAGAGAAGGTGTGAAACCAGATTCAGCAACATGTGTTGATATCTCAACAAAGGCAGCACTCAAAGAAATGGTTGGCCCATCGGTCGTTGCAGTCCTTGCACCTGTCATCGTCGGGTTCGTCCTCGGTGCAGAAGCACTCGGTGGTCTCCTCGCTGGTGCTCTTGTGACCGGTGTTCTCCTAGCACTCTTCATGGCCAACGCCGGCGGTGCTTGGGACAACGCAAAGAAAGCGATTGAACAAGGGCACATCGAGGGTGCACAGAAAAATGATGATGCTCATGGAGCAGCGGTCATTGGTGATACCATCGGTGACCCTTTCAAAGACACATCAGGACCTTCGCTCAACATTCTCATCAAACTGATGTCCATCGTTGCAGTGGTTCTTGCAGGAACTGGTCAACTGTGAAATCAAGTTAAGCGTTAGCCTTTCAAGAGGCATCATCGAGGCTTAGCCATGCGAGTCTATGCAGCCATGCTTCTTCTGCTCTCGGCCATGCTCGCAGGTTGTACCGAAAACAACTCAACCTCGATGGGTACAACGGAGAAAGAAGACCTTGAGTTGCCCGTATGGGATGTTGGTGATTCCTGGGTGTTTACCTTTACAACGCCTCAGTTCGGCCAAGATACAGCACGTCTCGTTGTCGTCGAACTCGATGATGGCGATGGTAACTATGTGATCGGTATTTCATCCGAACGAGAAGCTCAGCGACACGCAGTCATCAATCACAACCCATTCCTTGGGCGAATGAATCAACAATCACTTGGAGTGTACGAAGAAGGAGAGGTGCAACAAGTGTTCTCGTTCCCTTGGGAAAAAGATACAACATGGTCATTCAACCTTTTTGGTCAATCATGGACTGCCGAGGTCAAATCAATTTACAACAAAGAAATAGATGTTGAAGCAACCTCGACAGAAGGTCACAAAATCTCATACACTTTTGATGCAAACATCGAGTTTTTGAGTACATTTGAGTGGACCAATGATGCAGGTATTTCTCAATTGTCAATGGTCGTTGGTGAGGTGAGGAGCGGTTATGGCGGGGACGTATTTTTCTATCGTGCACGAGATTTGCTCGACTCAACCTATGAGTCAACTGACCAGGAACTCTATGATTCCTTTTTTGATTCCGGCCATCCCGATGGCTCTGATTGGAACGTCCTCGTATGGTATATCGATGTGGAAATCGCAAATGGTGGACAGGGCAACTTAGCAATGAAGGACAGAACGGGGGCTTCACCTCTCCTTCGTGCCTGGGGTTCAGGTGCAACAGAAAAAGGAGCGATCGGAACAATCCCATCAAACACTGGCGAATATACTCTGACGGTTCAATTGCGTGGCTCGGACTCGAATTTGCATCTCAAAGTTGCAGGGGCTTTATCGTTCCAATGGTCGCTTTGAGGTGATGCCATGCCAACACTCATCTTGATGCACGGGATGACGGGCACTGCAGACATGATGTTGCCATTTGCTCAAAAAGTGGTCCCAGACGGATGGACACTTGTCGTCCCAGAAGCTCGTTTCCCTCATCCAAAAAGAGGACGAACGTGGTGGAGGTATGAAATCGAAGACCCTGAGGCACCTCGGCGTCAACAACTCACACGAAGAGAGTACATCGATGTCGATTCCAGTTTGAGCCATCTTGAGCAAATCATTGCAGAAGAAGCAGATTCAGGACCGCTTGTCGTTGGTGGATTCTCTCAAGGAGGTGCTATGGCTCAAGAGTTGTTGCACTTACCGATAGGTGATCGAATTACTGGCGTCATCTGTATGGCTTCTCGATTGATTCGCCCACTAGAACTACGAATACGACTGCAAGAACTCGAACCCAAACGCTTGTTTTGGATGCATGGAGAAAAAGACCTGCGTGTGCCCATCGAAGATGGTTGGGCAATCGCACACCTGTTTGAAGCTGCAGGTTGGGCCGTTGAGTTGGTTGAACATCACAAAGGTCACATGATTCCGATTGAATTCCACGATGCCTTGAAGGAATGGCTTGAATCGCTTAGCGAAGCATAGCATTTGTTTCGTTGAAACCTCCAACATACGTTGGATTCTCCGAGCGTAAATCGATAACGACTGGAACAGTGCGATGCCCTGTTTCATCAACAACACGACGTCGAAGATCGGGATGTTCATCAAAATTGAATTCAGTGTATGAGAGGCCCTTACGGTCGAGAAGTCGTTTAAGTGCTACACAAAATCCACAGAAATTGCCTGTATAGATTAGGAAATCGGTTGAAACCTGATTTGCCTGCTCAAGAATAACCGAGTCCTCCATGATTTTTCTCTGGCGTTCAATCTTGATAAACATGATGATGACACAAAAACGAACATAGTTGCTACGATATCAAAAATGCATTTGTTTGCCTCAAATTCATGATGTGATTTCCCGTGATGAGATACTATATCACTTAAACTAAGAAGCTTAACACATGTCATGGGCAGACTTGTTGCACTGTATGCATCTACGGGAAAAAACGCTGACCTCGCCAAATCGTGTGCAGAAATTGCTCAAAAACTAGGCCACGAAACGCAACTTGTCGATGTATGTGGGCTTGATTTTCCGCTTTACACTCCAGAGGTTGAAGAAGCGAATGAGCACATTCACGGTCTCGTTGAATTGATGGAAACTCTATCCGCAAGCGATGGTTGGGTTGTCTGTGCTCCTGAATACAACGGCTCAATGCCCCCTGTACTCAACAACATGATTGCATGGCTTTCCCGTGAAGGCGATGATTTCCGAAAATTATTCCGCTTCCGTCGGGTCGCTTTAGCGACGGTTTCTGGCGGAGGTGGGCAAACCTGCATCACCGCAATGCGCCTCCAATTCGCACATCTGGGTTGCACCGTTCTCGGACGTACGCTTGTCATCAACAAACACAGACCTAAAAATCAAACTTCGATACAGGCAGTCATTGAGGAGTTGATGTCATGATGTCGGCAAACAATCGTCGTATCGAATCAATTGTCCCTACCCATGTGGTTCTCGAGGGAGGGGGGTTCAAAGTTCGTCGACCAGTTGCTATGGGACGCCTCATGAGTCCGTTCTTGTTACTCGATGAAATGGGTCCCGTCCACTATGGTCCTAGAGAGGCAATCGGGGCTCCTGACCATCCACACCGAGGCTTCGAAACGGTCACCTACATGCTGAGTGGGTCCATGCAACACGCTGACTCGGCAGGCAATCGGGGCGACCTCAACCCTGGCGATGTGCAATGGATGACCGCAGGTCGTGGTGTCATTCACTCTGAACTTCCACACCCAGACTTTTACGAAACCGGAGGTCTCATGCACGGATTTCAAATTTGGGTCAACCTTCCAGCCAAAGATAAGATGATGGCACCACGCTATCAAGATATTATGAGTGAAGAACTGCCGATCGCCGAATCCGAAGACAAATTAGTCTGGGCCAAAGTCATCGCTGGAAAAGCACTTGGTGCAGAAGCCGTCATCGATACCGTCATTCCAATCACATACATTCACATGTGCTTGAAACCCGAGGCGAAATACATCCATGAATGCGAAAAAGAACACAATGTGATGGTGTATGTCTTTGGAGGTAGTGTCAATATCGGTGGCAAAACTGTGAGTGATGGCGAACTTGGACTCTGTGGTAAGGGAGACTTGATTGCTTTTGAAGCAGGTCATGAAGGTGCAGAATACCTCATTCTCGGAGGTCCAGAAATCGATGAGCCAATCGCTCGCTATGGTCCGTTTGTCATGAACACAAGAGAAGAAATAATGCAGGCCATTACCGATTTTAACAACGGAACACTCGCCTAAGGTGATTGCTATGTCCCAAGATAAACAAGCAAATGCCTGGACCTCCGCTTTCAAGGAAGGCTCATTTGTCAGGAAATCAAGTGAATTTAGAGATTTAATATCTCTTGATGGAGAGTTCACACCCGAGTCAGGGCGTTATCACTTGTACATTTCACATGCTTGCCCTTGGGCCCATCGTACGTTGCTGGTGCGAAACCTCATGGGGTTATCAGACCACATTTCAGTCGATGTCGTTGATTGGCGGATGAACAACGATGGTTCGTGGTCGTTCAATCCCAATGAACCCGGTGCGACCTTAGATTCAATTCATGGTTTTGGCTCACTCGAGCAAGTGTATCAAAATGCAGACTCGACGTGGAAGCAAAGTGGTCTCATAGGGACAGTGCCAGTTCTTTGGGACAAGAAACACAACACAATTGTCAATAATGAGTCGAGGGAAATTATTCGAATGTTTTCAGAGCACTTTCATAACTTCAACGGTTCAAGCGGGCTCGACCTCGCACCACTTCATCTTCGAAATGAAATTGATGCTATGATCGATGCGAACTACGAATCTGTAAATAACGGCGTGTACAAATCGGGTTTTGCTCGTAGTCAAGCTGCTTATGACAAAGCCGTCGGAGAATTGTTTCATCGACTTGATGAACTTGAAGTCCATCTCTCCAGCCGAGATTGGCTCGTCGGGGAAGGTCAGGGCGTACTCACAGAAGCAGACATTTGTTTGTTCACAACACTGGTTCGGTTTGACCTTGTTTATGTGGTTCATTTCAAATGTAACCTGAGAAGAATCATCGATTATCCTCATCTTTCAGCGTTTTTGGAACGCATGCTTCAGGTTCAAGGAATCCGAGAAACTTGTGAATGGAACCACATCAAATCACATTATTTTTGGTCCCATCAACTGCTCAATCCATTCAGAATCGTTCCCGCCGGACCTATCGAAGGTATACACAAATTCGATAACCAATTTTGAATTAATATAGGACAAAATACTATATATAGACTATTTCGTGAAATAAGTCAAGGAGAGATAATTTTGAATAACAAATTACTAACTTTAATATTAGCCCTAAGCTTTGTTTCAGCAGCCCTTGCTGGTTGTACAAGCAACGAAGATGATGATGATGGCGACACCACCGTGGAATCCACGACGGTCAAAATCGGGTTTCTTAACCCGTTAACTGGCCCGTTAGCACAAGATGCTGCTGGATTTACTTACGGTGCAACTGAAGCCATCACCGACTTGAACGCAATGCAGACTGACGTGACATTCGAACTCGTTGAAGTCGACTCCGGCTGTGATGGTACTGCCGCAGCAGCAGCAGCCCAAACCCTGGTCGACTCCAAGGTCGTCGGTGCAGCAGGTGCAGCATGTTCTGGTGCATCAATGTCCGCCAACGCAGTCCTTTCTGCTGCTGGCATCCCAATGATTTCGTACGCATCGACCAACCCAGGTCTAAGCAACGCGACTGCTTACCCGAACTTTTTCCGAGTCGTTCCTAGCGATGCTCTACAAGGCCCAGCCGCAGCAGCAATGATGGCTTACGACGAAGTCGAGGAACTCGCTATCCTCCACATGACCAACGACTACGGTGCAGGTCTTGCAGATTCCATCGAAGGTGCATGGGAATCAGACCTCTGTGCTAAGGTAGGATACTCAGAAACAACAACCGATATCTCCGCAGAAATCACCCAAATCGCTGATGCTGGTTGTGACGCTATCTTCATGGTGTCCTACGTGACAGACGCTGCTCTCATCCTCAACGAAGTTGCAGCACAAGAACTCGATGTCTGGATGTACAGCGGTGACGGACCAGCAGGTGTCGGTCTTCTCGAAGAACTTTCAGACCCATCAGTTGCTGACTGGCTTATGGTCACAGCACCACGAGCAGGCTCAACCTACGGTGACTTTGAGGCACGATACGACGCATCAGGTGTTGGAAGCATCAAGCAATACGTTCTTACGTCCTACGACGCAGTGACAATGATCGGTAAAGCATACATCGCTGACTCCAGCGACATGACTGCTTCAATCAAGACCGTTGGTACTGCATACGAAGGTGCAAGCGGTCTGCACACCTTTGACGCAAACGGCGACGTGAGTGGTGCAGGATACGATGTCTGTATGTACATGGACGACGAATACGAGTGCGTTGGTTACTGGACTCTCGAAGACGGTATCACTGAAAACGAGATGGAAGTTACAACATTCAAGATTGGTTTCATGAACCCACTCACAGGCCCACTTGCTCAAGACGCTGCAGGATTCACCTACGGTGCTGAGCAAGCAATTGCTGACCTCAACGCAGAAGGCGAAGACTGGGGCTACGCATTTGAACTCGTCGAAGTTGACTCCGGTTGTGACGGTACTGCTGCAGCAGCAGCAGCACAGACACTCGTTGACTCTGGCGTCATCGCAGCAGGCGGTGCAGCATGTTCAGGAGCCTCAATGGCAGCAAACGCAGTTCTCTCCGCTGCAGGCATCCCAATGATCTCCTATGCTTCCACAAACCCAGGTCTCAGCGACGCAAGTGCATACCCCGACTTCTTCAGAATCGTTCCAAGCGATGCTCTTCAAGGTCCAGCAGCCGCTGACATGATGGCATACGCAGGTGCTGAAAGCCCAGCAATTCTCCACATGACCAACGACTACGGTTCGGGTCTTGCAGATTCCATCGAAGATGCATGGGGTGCAGATGACGTCTGTGCTAAGATCGGCTATTCAGAAACACAAACAGATTTCTCAAGTGAAATTACTCAAATTGAGAGTGCTGGTTGTGACGCTGTGTTTATGGTTTCCTATGTGACTGATGCAGCTCTTATCCTCGAAGCAATCGCAGGCTCGACACTCGACGTTATGCTCTTTAGCGGTGACGGTCCAGCAGGTGAAGGTCTTCTTGAGGAACTCACCGACGACTCTGCAGCAGATGGCCTTCACGTCACTGCTCCACGTGCTGGTGCATCGTACGGTGACTTCGAAGAACGCTACGACGGCTCAGGCGTTGGAAGCATTAAGCAATATGTCCTTACTTCATACGATTCAATCATGATGATTGGCGCAGCAGCAGTCTGGAATGACTGGGACGAGTGCGATGGCGACAGTATGACCGATTGTATATTCGCAGTCGGAGAAGAATACGAAGGTGCCAGTGGACTTCACTCATTCCTAGAAAACGGTGACGTCGCAGGCTCAGGTTACGATGTCTGTGGTTATTACGCAGACGGCTCCGATGACGGAGAATACGAGTGTGTCGCATTTTGGACACTTGACGGTGGCATCATCGAAGAAGTCACCATCAAACTTGGTTTCATGAACCCACTCACTGGTCCTCTTGCTCAAGACGCTGCAGGATTCACCTACGGTGCTGAAGAAGCAATCAACGACCTCAATGAAATGTACGCAGACTGGGGCTACACCTTCGAACTTGTCGAAGTTGACTCTGGTTGTGACGGTACAACAGCAGCAGCAGCAGCACAAACCCTCGTTGACTCGGGTGTTTGGGCAAGCGGTGGTGCTGCATGTTCCGGTGCATCAATGTCCGCCAACGCAATTCTCTCTGCAGCAGGCGTTCCAATGATCTCCTACGCATCAACCAACCCAAGTCTCAGCGATGCAAGTGCATACCCTGACTTCTTTAGAATCGTTCCAAGCGATGCTCTTCAAGGACCTGCAGCAGCAGACATGATGGAAAGCATGGGTGTCACAAGTCCAGCAATTCTCCACATGACCAACGACTACGGTTCAGGCTTTGCTGATGCCATCGAAGAAGCGTGGGGAGCCGACAATGTCTGCCAAAAGATTGGTTACTCGGAAACTCAAACAGACTTCGCAAGCGAAATTACACAAATTGAGAGTGCTGGTTGTGACGCGGTGTTCATGGTTTCCTACGTGACTGACGCAGCACTTATCCTCGAAGCAATCGCAGGTTCAAGCCTCGATGTCATGCTCTTCAGCGGTGATGGCCCAGCAGGTGAAGGTCTTCTTGCAGAACTTACAGATGATACTGCTGCTGACGGCTTGTATGTCACAGCACCTCGTGCAGGCTCATCCTACGGCGACTTTGAAGAACGCTATGACGGCTCAGGCGTTGGAAGTATCAAGCAATATGTCCTTACATCCTATGACTCAATCATGATCCTCGGACATGCTGCAGTTGGATGGACAGAAGACACATGTGACACCGAAAACGACTGTATCTTTGAAGTTGGTACCGACTACGAAGGTGCAAGCGGTCTTCACACATTCCTTGAAAACGGTGATGTTGGCGGTGCCGGATACGATATCTGTGGATATACAGCTGACGCAACTGACAACGGTGCATACGAGTGTACGCAGTACTGGACCGTCGCAGATGGTGTTCAATCCGAATAAGATTGACCGATGATTCAACAAAAGTTGAAGCAGTCGTCCATTCACACCAGCATACATGATATGCTGGTGAGATAGGGGGAGCGATGCGTATGGATGATGAAAGTACCATGTATTCTCTTCGACAACGCTGGAACAACCAATCCAGATTTCGTCGAAGGCTTATCATCGCAACGATTGTTGCTATTGATGCCATTCTCGGGCTGTTGTATCAAAATGGCCTAGGAAACGGCATCGACTGGATCCTTGCGGGTAATCTGCCAAACGACTTGGTTTGGCTCTCACAGGCATTGCAGCTCATCTCGATGGGCTTCATGCTCGTGAAGATTGTCTTCGACGACCTTCAACAGGGATGGGTGCGTACCTCATTGATGGTATTCTCACCCTTGTTTCTCTTGTTGGTGGTCTTGTTCACCATTGAGTTACTGATGTTGGGTCTTGACAAAAGTGCGACGATTTATTTCAACTTGACATCGATTGGGTTTAGCACATTGACCTGGTCTTCGACATATCTAGCGATTGCAGTTGGTTGTACACTTACGTACAGCGTTCAAAGGTACGGAAATTTTGCTCAAAGCGAATTTTTCATGCTCGGCATGTATGTTGCCGTCATGATGATGTGGATGGATTTCTTCTATCCACTTCATGCCACGCCAAAAGATGGCGTTATCGTTTGGTCTGTACTCATTTGGACACTTGTGGGTGCCTTTATTCTCACGGGTATTGCTGGAATTATCATTGACAGACTTGTCTTCAAAGGGTTCCGTGACCGCAAATCGAGTCCTGATGTGATGATGATCGCTTCTCTCGGTGTCGCTCTCGTCCTTCGTGCAATTGTGTATCTTCGATTTGGTGCAGGAACAAAATTGTTCGAACCTGATGTAGATTGGCGAATTGCTCGTGAGCAGCGTTTTGAAGCACCAACGATGCTTACGAAGTTGAACTTAGGTGACCGTTCACTCGAAAGTGGTGAGTCCTACAAGTATGGAGCATGCGAACAAGTAGGAGTCGATGAAACCGGGGCCCCAATTCTAGAAAAAATGACAACAGAAGGAAGTAAACCTCTAGCAGATGTGTATTCGGTTGGCGGTGATTGTGTCACTGAACTCACTTCAAACTATACGTACTACAGCGCAGCGATGCCATTCGTTATTTTTGGTTCAGTAGCATTGCTCCTTCTTCTCCTCACCAAGACCCGACTTGGTCGAAGAATGCGTGCTGTCGCAGATAACCCGGAACTTGCAGCGAGCAGTGGAATCAATGTTGAACGTGTACACATGACAAGTGCCTTCCTCTCAGCAGGTATTTCTGGAATCGGTGGTGCGATTTTTGCAATGACCATACGATTTAGTCCAGAAACAGGATTCACACTTCTTCTGCCAGCATTCGCAGTTATTGTTCTAGGAACGATTGGCTCGGTCCAAGGAGCCATTGTTGGAGCACTGATCATCGGATTTGTTCGCTCGGTTTCGTCTCCAATTTTGATGGGCATAGGTACCCCGCTTGAACGTTCTAATTATTCCAATTTAGCCGAAGTCATGCCTTATGTGTTGATTATTGCAATTCTCTTGATAATGCCGAAGGGAATTGGAGATGCATATGATCAGTGGAACATCAAAAGAATCCGCATGAGAGCCGAAAAAGCGTTTGAATCAAAACCAAAGAGAACCGCTTGGCTAGGAGTCTTCTTTGCACCTACTGGTATTCATCACTTTAGCAATAGACAATCACAACGAGGTCAAAAGTATCTTATTTCGACCATCATCGCCTACATTCTTTACAAATTTAGTTCATTTGTTCGTGACAATTCAATTGCAAATTCGACCATATTTGATACCCTGACTGGTGGTGATAGCAAGATATCTATTGAACATGCTCCCGCCTCATTGACATTAGCCCAACAAGAACATTGGTTGTGGATGATGGAAGGAGAGCAACTCCTTGTTGCGTTCTTATCCAATATTGGATTTATCTTATGGCCAGGTATCCCAATACTTCTGTATCTCCTTGCTTGGAGGGAAGCCTATTATGTCCTCAATGAGAAGGAGATGAAAAAGAACGAACGCTTGATTGCAATGCAGACTTCTCTTTCAAATTCGTGGATGAAAATCACGACCTCAATTTCACAAGTCATTCAACTCGTTAAAACCAAAGTTGATGAGAAAACTGAATTCATTTCAAAGAACATCAATCAAACGGTTTCTAAGTTCAAGGATGATATTTCCGATTCTATCGCACTAAAACGCGATGCAACGCTCAAACGCTTCAATATGGCTTATGGGAGAGAAAGTGAGCGGGGTTCTTGGTATCTCTTTGCCATCCTCGCAGTTATTATGGCTGGATTGATCTATTGGCTCCCAGTTGCAGACGGAGAACAGGCAACATTCGTGAAATCGTTGCAATTGTCAAATGTGCTTGTCACACTTTCGATATTTGGTATTCTTGCAATGTCACTCAACCTTCATACCGGTATCACCGGTCAATTGAACTTCGGTGTTATTTTCTTCGCATCCATTGGAGCAATCACAGTTGGACTTTTGACAGCACCAAAGGAGTTACACGGTTATGATTGGCCAATCATCTATGCCGTGATTTTTGCAATGGCCCTTGGAGCTTTGGCTGGATGGCTGCTCGCATATCCAACGGCAAGATTGCGAAGTGATTATTTTGCTATCATCACCATTTCGCTAGGAGAAATTGTACGGGTGTTGCTCAGCGGTGAACCACTCCTTCGTGCAGGTTCATGGGGAAGTGCTGTTGGAATTTCGAGATACAAACTTCCGTTGCAAGAATGGTGGTTCTGTGGTTCTGAGACACCGGTAAATGCCGATGGTGTCGCACTATCACCCGTCGAGTGTTCGAAGAATGTCGAGGAATACAACATCGAAAGTATGGCAGTATCCGTTGGTGAATTTTTCAACTTGGGAGAACCAGCCCCATATCTCATGGTTCTCGCCTTCATTGGTATTGTGGGTCTTCTCATCACTTGGTGGTTGTTGAACACAATTTTAGCATCACCTTGGGGTCGAATTTTGCGCTCAATTCGCGAGGATGAAATGGTTGCTCAACATCACGGCCATGATATCCTAAAGCACAAGGCTGCGAGTCTTGCACTTGGTGCTTCTATCGCAGCATTCGCAGGTGCTTTGTGGGCATGGAAATTAAACGGCTTCCAACCGACCTTTATGTCGCCATCAAAGACAACATTCCTCGTTTGGGCTGCTTTCATTATCGGCGGTGTGGGAAATAACCGAGGTATGTTGATCGGTGCGAGCATTATCGTTTTGATGGAATTCGTGTTTAACGTCCTGGTTGCCGCACAAGGAACATCAGACTTGCCACTCAATGAATTGGCTGCAGATATTGACGGCCTATTCAATTGGTTTGTTACACAAACACATGAAGCAATGTGGATTTGTTTCACAATAATGTTGATTGCTTATCTCCTGCGGTGGTCGAGAATTAGTGAGACTTTCATGTGGTATGGTGTCGTCTTTGCCCTAGCCTTATTCTTCTTCGATGAACGTTCAATCAACGAGGTGTTCATGATTGGAACAACGCTGGAAATTGAATCAAATATGGCATATGTCAAAGTCATGCTCGTTGGTTTGCTTCTTATTCTCTCCCTACAATTCAATCCGAAGGGGCTTCTGCCCGAAGTTCCGTACCGGCCACCTCATCCTGAAAAGGAGGTTGAAGAACAATGACATTGCTCACGGTCAAAAACCTTCGAAAAGAGTTTGGTGGATTGGTTGCTGTCAAAGATGTTTCATTCGAAGTCGGTAAGGGAGAATTCGTCGGTCTCATTGGCCCAAATGGGTGTGGTAAATCAACCACCTTCAATTGCATCAGTGGACTTCTTGAAAAAACGAGTGGAACCGTTGAGGTCTTTGGCACAGATGCATCCAATTTGCGTCCAGACCAAATCCAAAAATTGGGTATGACAAGAACGTTTCAACACACTCAACTTTGGAAAGACATGACTGTGATTGAGAATTTATTGGTGCCGCCAAGAAAGCAATTTGCACCCAATCCCCTCCTCACATTGCTCAGAGGTCGCTCCAGAAAGGAAGAAAAAGAACGACTTTCAAAGGCCTTTGCAGTACTCGACCAACTCGAAGTTCCTCATATGGCACACAACCTCGCTGGAGAACTCTCGGGCGGTCAAAGTAAACTGGTCGATATTGGGCGTTCAATGATGGGCGACCCACAACTCTTGTTGCTCGACGAACCGGTTGCAGGTGTTGCAGGGCCACTAGCGATGAAAATTTTCAACAATTTACGAGAACTCGTCGATACGACAGGCATTTCTATTCTTGTGATTGAACACAACATGGATTTTATTCTGCGTCAAGGAGTTGACCGTATTATCGTCATGAATGAAGGAAATGTGCTCATGGAAGGGACACCAGATGAAGTTCGATCAAACCGCGCTGTCATCGAAGCTTACTTGGGTGCAGCAGGCGATGGAGGTGAGGAAGAATGACACGACTCCTTGATGTTCAAGGCCTTAGTGGAGGCTACGGCAGTGTCCAAATTCTCTATGATATTGACCTCTATGTCGATGAAGGAGAATTTGTTACCATTATTGGTCCCAATGGATGTGGGAAATCAACATTCATCAAAACACTCTTTGGAATTGCCACATATTATGGTGGAAAAGCAACATACCGCGGTAAAGCAATCGAGAAAATGCGAACTGACCAACTCGTTCGTCAAGGCATTGCTTATGTGCCTCAGGTGAACAATGTCTTCCCAACACTATCGGTTGAGGAGAATCTCCAGATGGGAGGAAATTCACTTTCTAACGCCATCCTTAAAGAACGCATTGAGCGAGCACTCACGATGTTTCCTGATTTGCGGTCGAGAGAGCATGATCTTGCTGCTTCGCTCTCCGGCGGTGAGAGGCAAATGCTAGCTATTTCCCGTGCCCTCATCTCAGACCCTCAATTTCTCTTACTCGACGAGCCTACTGCGGCTCTTTCACCATTGTATCAACAACAAATCATAGAGCGAATCGATAATTTACGTTCGGAAGGAATCACGGTTCTCATCGTTGAACAAAATGCACGTTTGAGCCTTGCTCGCTCCGACCGCGGTTATATTTTCGCAAGTGGAAAAGTGGTCCACACAGGCGATGCGGATTTCATCCTCAATGACCCAGAAATCGGCGAATATTTCCTCGGTTCCCACGATGACCATTGAATCAAATCTTTGGAATTTTCTTTCCATGTTGCTCCACTGCTTCGTAGGCTGCTTCTTGCTCAGCGTATGTTTCAGGACTTGAAGTTGGAGCAGGCGATGGAATGTCATACAATTCCTGTTGTAATTGATTCTCAAGCACGTCATCAAGTTCGGTTCGTAATCTCTCCAGACGAAGTGCTTGATGCGGCCCTAACATTCTCAACATGACGGCCCGTTCATAGCCCATCGCAATATCCTCGAGGTCTTCTCTGCGAGTTGCTTCTCGTAGTCGATGTTCATACTTTTGTGCACGTCCGCCTCGGGTGATGAGTCCAATGAGAATCCAGGTTGTCAAAGGAACCCCAAGGAAAATTCCAATCAAGTCCCATGCACCTAGCCCGATTGCAGTTCCGGGCAAGACAATCTCAAAGGTATCAATCGGTTTTGATTTCGAATTGAATGGGTCAGTTCCTGCATTGATTTCCGCAAGGTCAAGATAACCGTCGTTATCATCATCGGGGTCTGCCTCATCACCAATACCATCGTTATCGTAATCACTTGACTCCCGTGGGTCAGACGGGAATTTGTCTTCCGTGTCCGGAACGCCGTCGTTATCTAAGTCCCCCGGAGAAGGAAGCAGTGGAAGAATGTCGATACTGTCATTGTAACCATCGTTGTCTTGGTCAAAGAGAAATGGGTCTGGATTGTTTCCGCTAAGATTATCTCCAAACCCGTCTCCATCTTCATCGATACATTGAGTAGGGTCATCGGGGAACTTGTCGGCAAAACGGCCGAGTGGATTATCTCCACAACCATCCATGTCAAGATCAGACCATTGACTTGGTTCGGCAATGAAGGCATCTGCATTTGAGCCATTTGGATTATCACCGTAACCGTCGCTATCGATATCTGACCACTGGGTAGAGTCACTTGGAAACTTATCGCCATTTGAGCCAAATTTATTGTCTCCAAAACCATCTTCATCGGAATCAAGCCATTGAGTTGGGTCGAATGGAAAATCATCTTCGCTATCTTCGTAACCGTCTCCGTCCGTGTCGATGTATCTTGTTGGGTCGAACGGAAAACCGTCGCCTTTGTCAGAAACACCATCACCATCGGTGTCGAGACATCCATACCTATCAGAGGTGCTGTTCCCAAATTCGTCTGGACAAGCATCTCCACGGTTACCTGCTCGATTGTCGCCATAGCCGTCACCATCAGAATCTGCAGATTGCGTAGGATCATATGGGAAGTCGTCGAATTGATCTTCTATGCCATCTCGGTCATTATCAATCCAACGCAGTGGGTCATATGGGAATCCATCACCTTCATCGGAAAAACCGTCGCCATCTGAGTCGATGCAACCATATCGGTCAGCCGTGCTGTTTCCGTACACTGTTGGGCAAGAGTCTCCTCGATTTCCAGCAGGATTGTCACCATATGAATCGCCATCGGAATCTGCAGACTGGGTAGGGTCGTATGGAAATTCGTCGAAACTATCCTCGATTTGATCACCGTCTGTGTCGATGTATCGAAGCGGGTCGTTAGGAAATCCGTCACCTTCATCGGAATACCCATCACCATCCGTATCAACGCAACCATATCTGTCAATGGTCGAGTTTCCGAAAGTGTTTGGACAAGAATCTCCACGGGTACCTCCTATGTTATCTCCGTATCCGTCACCATCCGTATCATTGTGTTGGGTTGGGTCGAATCTGAACTGGTCCGGGTTTGTTCCATTCGGATTGTCACCATATCCGTCACCATCGAGGTCTTTTTGTTGTGAAGGGTCGTATGGCAAAGCATCAATGATATCAGCATAATTATCGCCATCAGCGTCTGGACACCCTTGTAATTCAATGGTGCTTGAGCCATAGGTCTCCGGACAATCATCTCCTCCTGCACCCGCTGAATTATCGCCAAACCCATCGCCATCACTGTCCTTCCATTGAGCAGGATTGTTTGGATAGTCATCGTTTGCATCGCTAAAGCCATCAAAATCTTGGTCTGGGCAGCCTCTTCTATCCTGAGTCGACGTGCCCGATTGGTTTGGACAATCATCACCATAATTTCCGCTTGTATTATCTCCGTATCCATCATTATCGCTGTCAGCCCATTGTGTGGGGTCGAGAACGAATTTATCATCGACATCCGCCCAAGTATCTCCATCTGAATCTGTGCAACCTCGCTTGCCCTGTGATGAATTTCCATAGGCTAGCGGACAATCATCCGACGAAGTAAAACCTGGATTGTCCCCGTATCCGTCGCCATCTCCATCTGACCACTGATTGCTATCAAGGGGAAATGCATCGTTGATGTCTGCGTATGTGTCTCCATCTGAATCAGCTGCAAGAAGCGTCAATTCTTGTAATGAAGCATCATCGTGGAGGGCAAGAATAGTCATAGAACTCGCTGCAAGATGTGATACACAACCAGCACTCGCTGAGAGGACTGTTACATTGAGTATACCGGAGGGCCGCCAAGCAAGAATTGAATTCCGTTCAGTGGTGGACCCAGATGCTACTGTAGTTGCATCATTTGTCAAGGAACCAGTGTGGCAAATTGAAATGAAATCGATAGTTGATGTTGACCCTACCGCAACACCGAGCAAGTCTTTGGTTGTTGATAGAACATCGGTTGTCGAAGCATTGAGTCTTCGGTCCCCAATGACGAGAGCATCGCTGTTTAACCATCGTTGTTTAAGGATTTCATTTGTTGATGACCCATCGTTTTCATCGTGAGTGTCGATTGAGCATTGTTGGCCAGGTGAGCCAGTCGTCCATCCGATGACTTTGAAGACCATGCTATGGCCAAAATGATACGGTACGAGTTTCATGAGATTGTCATACGAACACTCAGGTGCACCAAATTTCCAGCCATCGTAATATTCAACCCCTCCATTGTCCATTGTTGAAGCGGTCATTGCAATGCCCCAATCGGAGAAATCATCAGGTGACCAGTCTGATGTCGAACCAAACAAAGAGACTGAGGTGTCCACATTCTGAAATGTATTCCAATCACCTGAAGTTGCGCAATCCGTTGTCGCTAGACTATCCATGGCACCGTTTGGATGCAGATAGATGAACTGCTCACAATCAGGTGAAGGCGAGATGATCTTGTCTAGACTTCCAGTTTTCGTTCCATATTGGACTGACGAAGTCGACATATTCAGCCAACCCACTGAGGCTCTATGAGTGACAGATTGCGAAGATAGATCGACACTATATGTGGTAAGATTGTATCGTCCAGAGGTGGTTGCACACTCATCCCCATCGAGTGTTGTGCTGCTTGAATCTTGAACATAACATCGAACTACAAGGGCAACGTTGTCCCCTTCAGCATCAATTGCAAGGAGATTGAACGGACCATTTGAACTCGAACCGATTTCGATTGACGAGACTTGTTGAGATTGTATGTCGTGAAGACTCAAGTTCACTATACCCGAATCGTTGCTTACAGTGAGAAGACCTTGATTAGTGGAAAAGATTTGAGGTTGAGCGTGAGGAGTAAAGTGATACGGAGGTGACAAACTTCCGTTTTCTTGAAGGAGCATGATCGCATGTGTGTCTGATTGACCTGTCCAACTTTGTGAGCCGATTTGACCATTGCCAGAGTGAGTGATCAGCATCGCATAACTTGAATTATGTTCGATGATGTCTAAGATAACTGCCCCATTTCCAATTTGATAACTTAAGGCTTCGACGTAGTCAGAGGTCGGTGGTGTTGAAGATGTTGTATTTGATACATAATCACCATCAAGATATGAGGCATTGTTCGCTAAAGGTGCAGCATATGCCATCATGAGGATAAGGACCAATACCTTGGAGTTCATCGATTCTTCAATTTTTGCATAGTTTATCAATCTAGTGAGTTGATATCATTCAATACAACCTTGAATTTGGTATGAAAAACTACCTCTTTTGTCGAAGAATTAGCTATAAAAATCATGAAAAATGCGTCTCAGTGCAACGATTTAGTGCTCGTGCCGGGATTCGAACCCGGGTCGACGGGATGAAAACCCGCAATGATGGACCTGGCTACACCACACGAGCGGCGAGTTGGCCTAGAACATCCTCTTCATAATGCTTCCTTTGGGTTAGGATACATCTCATACGTGCCCATCAGTTCCATTTCCCGAGGATGTCTTCGACGAATTGGTTCTAAAAATCATGAATCCAACGACACCACATAGAACAATAATTGCAGCACCGAGCAACAATTCGTTGTTCAAAAACCACATGATTGCATCAAGAACCTTATCTCCATAATACCAAATCAAAATGGCCTCTAACCCAAATCGGAATCCTCTACCGAGAAGTCCTGCAACAACGAACACCTTCTTGTTCATAGAAGCCATACCCGCAACCCATCCAAACACTTTGTAAGGTAGGGGAGAGCATGCAGCGATGAAAATACCTAATCCTCCATATTTCTCAGACAAATTCTCCAATGTCTGTATGTGGCGTTCATATCCGAAATACGATATGAGTTGTACACCGTACTTTTTCCCCAAAAAATATCCGACGAGGGCTCCTGCTACCGATGACAATGTAACGACAATCCATAGCCATAGCATCAACGGACCGTTGCCCAAGGCATCAAGCAACATCGGGATGTAGAGAAGGTCTGGCGGAACGGGTTGGATGATAGCTTCTGTGAACGAGAGCATGGTAAGAGCCGCAGGTCCGAAAATGTCAAACCAATCGATGATGGTCTCTTTCCAGCCCATGCGGCAGGGTAAAGTTTTGACTTCATCAATGTAGGTGTTAACGGTGTCTTGAAGAGGGTGTTTTTGTACAGCACGATAGATGCGAGTACTCGATACATCGGCTCTTCTCAATTGGCCGCCAGATAAAATCTCAGGAGGTCTCTGTGCATTGTCCCAGATAGAGGAAATCGAACGATTGAGTTCTTCAAAGATGATGTTGCTTGAAACGTTGGACATACAGTGGATTGAACCAACACATGAAATGCTCAATCATGCAAGGGAATGTGCTGCGAAAAGCGGAGATTTGGCTGGTTTATCCAATGTTGACCTCGACATCTTATCGATAGCACTCTCGGAGGATGAGACAACCTTGTTTACCGATGATTATCGGTTACAGAATGTTGCAGCGTTCTTTCAGTTGAACGTTGAGAGCGTTGTGGTGAGAAAATCAAAACAAGTTTGGGCATGGCACATGAAATGCAAGGGTTGTCGAACAAGTTCTCCTGTTCCACAGGAATTTGACCTTTCGAAGAAGGGTAGTACAATTGAGTGTGATCGATGTGGTGCACAAATGGAATTAAAACGAAAGAATTGATTTTTATTCACTTTCTTCCATTGCTTCGAGTGCTTTAACCTTCTTTTTTAGTTCATCTACGGTCATTCCAGTGTGGTCAATCCCGACTTTTTTAGCACGGTCGATGAGTACTTGGTCAGGTGTTTTTCCATCTGCTTCAAGGTCGGCAATTGTTTGTTGCTCTGTGCTTATTTTCGTTGCTTCAGTCAAACCTTTTTGGAATTCTCCTTTCGATCGACCAAGTGCATTTGCAAGTTCAGGGAGTCGATTCGCACCAAAGAGAATGAAAAATAGAAAAAGCAAAATCAAAATTTCAGGTGTGCCAATGCCGCCGAACATATTTGACCCTGAATCTCCGACATTGTCGTAGTGTTCAAGGCTTTCGCTTCCAAAGGTCTTAGCCACCGCTCATTGGTGGTAACAAAGCGATTTCATCGTCTTCACCAATGATGTCATCAAGAGAGCATCTCTCGCCATTTTTTGCAACAGATAAACCAAAACCTATCCATTTTTCCAAATCCACAGAGAGAATGAATTCTCGAATGGTTGTCCCTTCCTTGACATTGTGTTCAGTTTGACGTTCGCCAAATGTTTCAACGAGAGGGCCAAACGACAAAATTTGAAACGAGATGTTCTTGTTAACCATGTTGTTCATTTTGACCAACACAACGGAGTTTATCAACGCAATTCTTCCTGCTCTTGACATGGGCAATGTGTTGCGAGCAGAATCACTTTGGAAAGTCTATTACACCCATGAGTCGACTGTTGAAGCAGTTCGAGGAGTCGACCTTCGTATAAATGAAGGAGAAATCATTGCAATAATGGGTCCCTCTGGTTGTGGAAAAACGACGTTGCTCAATGTCTTATCAGGGATTGACGACCCATCAGCCGGTGACGTCCTTGTCAACGAGGTCTCTTTGTATCAAGGAACTGAAAATCAACGCACGGACCTTAGAGCACAGCACTTTGGATTCATATATCAAAACTTCAATCTTCTCCCCGTGCTGACCGCGGCCGAGAATGTAGAAATGCCACTTCTCCTCAATGGTGTGTCACCACAAGAAGCACGTCGTCGAAGTGTGGAAGCACTTCATGCAGTCGGGCTATCTGAGCGCGTCAAGCATCGACCTGCCGAATTATCTGGTGGTCAACAACAACGGGTCGCAATTGCTAGAGCAATCGTTCATCGACCTGCTATTGTCCTGTGTGACGAACCAACAGGAAATTTGGATTCAGCCACATCCAGTGAAATCATGAATCTTCTCAAAAAAATGAATCAAGAACATAACATGACTTTTTTGATCGTTACGCATGATGATAGTATTGCACGTCAATGTCATCGAGTCATCTCGATGAGTGATGGAATCATTTTATCTAAAAAACAAGGTGAAGGTGAGGAGGAAGAATAAGTGCTTGTTCCAATGGCCATTGCTACACTGGTCATTTTCCTTTGTAGCATTGTTGCTGTTGACGTGTTTGGACGAAGTAAAACCATCTCCATCAAACATCAGGCCATGGTCGTTGCCTTTTCTGTCGTTGATACAGCTTTGAGCGTTCTTCTCTTGTCGTTCTTGCCGATCTCAAATGTTTCATTGACGCTCGCTGGCATCGTATTAGGTCTCGTGAGTTTAACTGGGTTTCAAGCGATTCTTATTCCTCAACGTCAAATGGTTTGGCGAGTTGCTTTCGAAAATATCCGTCGACGAAAACGACAGGCTACACTTTTGGTTGCAGGATTTATCATCTCCTCAGCCATCCTTTCTTCTTCGTTTATCATCGGAGATTCATTGGACGCTACGATTGCTCATGAAGTTGAATCAACCTGGACGAATACCGACATTCTCATCAGCGGTTTTAATCCAAACACTGGAACAAGTGTTACTTTTTCAGAAGAATTGGCAAATCGATTTTGGCAGCAGAGCATGAATGAGTCTACCTTTTCAGAATCACTTGAGGGACGGATGCACGGTATCACATCGACTGTTAGTGCTCTTGGTCCAACGGGACTTGGCATCGCAAGTGCGAGTTTGTTTGCAAACAATGCCACGCTTGAAGAAGAGGGCCACTGGCCAGCTATTGGTGACAAATATGATGACATTCAATTTGCTACACTTGAACTTCTCAACCTCAACAAGCAAGATACCCCTTTCATCGTTGTGAATGATGTTTTTGCTGATGAACTCGATGTCGGAGAAAATGAAATCATTACCTTCACAATTTTTCGTGACGATGCCGGTGGCGGAGGGAGAGAACGTGTTTACAGAGATGCGGTGGTTTACCACGTCGCATCGATGGAGGGCTTTGCTCAACGTGGTGGTACGATGCAACCTGCAGTTTTCTTGGATTTACCAACAGCACAAGAATGGTTGAACATGCCTGGTCAAGTAACACGTGTCGAGTATTCATTTGACGAAGATACTAAATCAACAACGATTTCAAATTTTGCCGATTCCATGGAATCTCAATTCGATCAAAGTGTATTGTTTGGAGATATAGGTCTCCTTGTCAATGAGGATGATGCAAGTGGAGGAATCACGATATCATCTGAACGTGATTTGGGTCGAATCAATGCAACGATTGTTGAGCGTTTAAGGGAAGACATCCGAGATAATACATCGAATGTTGCCATGCTTGAGGCAATTCTCGCTCCAATTATTTCTGTTGAGCATCAAGGAAATGAACTCTTGTCCCTCTCAAATACAGACCTGCTTGGTCTAGAGACTTCAAACGATTCACTATGGCACTG
Organism: uncultured Candidatus Poseidoniales archaeon; assembly: GCA_964613395.1. GTDB lineage: Archaea > Thermoplasmatota > Poseidoniia > Poseidoniales > Poseidoniaceae > Poseidonia. The sequence goes on from CAZTGO010000003.1 coordinate 171,992, forward strand.
GTCAAACAATGGATTTGGATTTGAATCCTTTGAAAGCGAAGATGTTTGGTTATGGATGGCATCTGAAAACGATGTCGTTCATGATGCTGCACTTGGTGCTGATGGTGTGGCTGTTGCCGCTTCTTCTTCCGGTTTTGTATTTGGAAGTGAACTTCAGCCAAATGAATCTGACCCGACGATTATTGATGATGTTGGCGATGCTGTTTCGATACTTTACCATGCATCCTTGTTTTATGGTCTTGCAGAATTCGATGGTGAGTACACGCTGTATGAAATGAATCAAATTGGATCAATCGAACGCCAACTCTCCCTATCAGGAATGCTTAGTACCTCGGTTTTGGATGCAACTTTACATTTTGATACCAATCTATACCTAGAAATTGAAACATTGGTCGAGATCGAATGGTATCAAATTGAACTTGACCCAATCCTTCAGATTCAACGACTAGCGAGTCAGCCTGTGTTGAATGACGGAGGCGGTACCAATATTCAATTACATGATGTATGCGATGGTGACTATCAAGTTCAAGAACAAAACAATGGTTGGTGTAGCACAGACTTTGGACTCGCAAAATGGAACCTCTCAAGTCAAGCGTTAACCTCGATTCGTTTACCAGTTCTTTCAGAAATTACTGGAGCAGGTACACTACCTCAACTCATTCTTGCTTTTGATGGCGATGAAAGGTACACCCTCCAACCTGGTGCCCTTCGTACGACACAACCTGTTTCTGAATTGATGGATGCAACAAATTCCTCTTCTCTCGCCATCAATGGAGCAATTCCGTTCGCTTTTGGAAATTCAACACCGGTTGTTTTCGAAATTGAAGGCTACATGCAAGCAATGCCCGGATTTGAAAATTTGACAAGTATCGAAGAAGTGTTCTTTGGTCTTGCATCAATTCATGATGTCGAAACCCTCGCCTTAGCTCAACAAGGAGAGCGAACGCTTCTGATGCTTTCATCCAACGGTACTTCTCTGTCTCAGGAGAGTAAAAACCAAGTCATCAACATACTCAATGAACAAAGTAAGTTGGACAACATGTTTCTACAAGTATCTGCGGTAAAAATAAATTCAATCGAAGCTGCTAAGGAATCTTCTGCCCTCTTGTCAGGAATGTTTGTTGTTTTTGGTTCGTTTACAATCGCTGCAGGTATGTTGCTCACCATCACCATTCTCCTCCTCTTATTTGAAGTCCGAAAAAACGAGGTTGCAACATTACGTGCTCTCGGTCTTCGACAAGCAGACGCAAGAGCATTGTTCTTCTTTGAAGGTATGGTGCTGGCAACAATTGGTGGGGCAATAGGAGCAGTTTTTGGTGGCGTTCTTGCATGGTTTGTTGGAGCTGGATTCGCCCAAATGTTTGCATCTGTTGGAGCAATTGGATTCAGATATGATTGGAGTTTAGATTCAATTGTCCTTGGTTGGTGTGGAGGCTCAATTCTCTCATTCATCGTTTTGTGGTGCCTCAGTTGGTGGAACGCTAGATTAAACATCGTCAAAACTCTGCGGGATTTACATCAATTCGTCCACCATCAAGTGCCATGGTATCTCTATTTGATTCAAGGTGCTGCACTAGGTGGTCTGATTCTCTTTGGTTTCGCATTTATTTTGCTTGGAGAAACGTCGGGTTTTGCAAGCACACTCGTCCTCCTATTGGGCATCTCAATTTTCACAATCCTTATTCCATTCATTTTCTGGGAACTACCAATTTGGTTCAGGTCGAAACAGGTTTGGAAAAATTTGTACAGAAATGCATCAAGAAATACCGTGGGTGGACTAGGTCTCACCTATTTGTTATGGTCAATACTCTATGTACAATTGAATCTTTCCGGAAATGCTGACTCTGATGAGTTGGCACTCATTCTACGTGGATTGGTTCAAGTCATCGCAGGTGTTTTGCTGCTCTCAAGTTTAGCCCCTCTTGCCCTCAATGCACTTCTCAGATTTGCCCCTCTATCTCCACGAAAGCGGCTATTGTCCAAAGTAGCACTCTCACATCCACTCGCACACCCTGTACGTACTGCCGCTGTTGTTGGTATGTTTTCATTAACAATGTTTTCAGTCATTGTACTCGCAGGATACACATCACAATTTGATAACTTTTCAACCCAATTTGTCGAGGAAGCTGAAGGCGATTATGAGATTCTGTTGACTTCATCAAGAGCAAGACCACTTGATCTACCGCCTGATGTTCTTGAATGGAATTTAACGGAAACAACAGGAGATTCAATTGATTCTGTTGCTCGAATTTATCGTGCTCCTGCTCACATTGAAGATGATTCAGGAGAGCGAATGCCATACATTATCCGTGGATTTGATGAGAATTTTTCCAACCATGGCGGTCTACCATTGCACATATGGGATGAACAACTCGGAGAAACTGCGGAAGAAGCATGGATTTCAATTGAAAAATACGATGATATTGTTTTCGTTGATGCATCTTTTGGACTTGAATTAGCAACAGACGGTACGGGTCTAAATCAAATAAAATTATCAATTGGAGATTTAATTTCTCTAATTGATTTTTCAAACCCTGAAAATCGTCGTTATGTTCGAGTTGGAGGTTTTTTGGCGCAATCCTCGTATCTCTATTCTGCTGGGATTTGGATTAATTCAAATGTCGCTGTGGAACAATTTGACGCGAAAGCTACGAGAATGTACATCAGCGTTTCCGAGGAATCAACCGATGATCGTATCATCCAAGGAAAATCAAAGATAGAGCGCCAACGAGCCGAAATGTTGTCAGAAGAACTCAATCAAAAATTCTCTTCTGAAGGTGTACAGGTCACGCTCATCTATGAGGATATTCAAACGCTGCAGCAACTCGTTCAGTCACTCCTTGGCTTGTTCGAAGGGTATCTCAGCATCGGATTATTTGTAGGCGTAACAGGGATTGGTGTCGTAACCTATCGAAATGTAAGCGAAAGAAGGTCCTCTATTGGCATGATGAGAGCCTTAGGTTTACGAAGAAACGAAGTAGGTTTGTTGTTTGTTGTCGAAGTATCTTGGATTGCAGTTCTTGGTTTGCTCAATGGTTTTGTCATTGCCTATCTTTTCCATTCCTCTCTCTATGAAACGATATGGTCTGATCAAGGGGTTGATTTTACCTTCCCGCACACAAGATCATTCTTCATTCTTGCATCTTCGTGGGCACTTGTTATTTTAACGACGATGATACCCATCCGAAACGCAACAAAAATATCCCCAATTGATGCTCAAAACGATTAAATCTCATGTAGAGACTATATCTTCATCAACACGATTGTCAATTTCACTATGCTGCTCGGCACTCTAAATAATCGAAAAGGCAATCTACTTATAATGTGGTTGAAATTTTTTGCTCCTTAGAGATTAAATAGGATTCATAACGTGGATAAGGATACCGAGACGTCGGAGGAATTGAAATGAAGAAAGTAACATCAATAACGCTAGTGCTCTTGTTTGTGACAAGTTTCCTAGCAAGTATGGATTTAACAGAAATGAACCTAGGACAAGAGGTTTCTGAAGCAAACGGACGAACAGTTGGCGACCCAACTGTTTCAGCTATCGCTTCACCCAAGGAATCTTCTTGCAATGATTTGGGATGTCGTGATGAACTCCTTGCTGGAGAATCCATCAAAATTGAAGCATTCATCAAGAACGATGGTTCAGGTGTCATCGAAGAACTGGGATATACAACCACAATTTACCTCACTGACGCCAGCGGTAACCCAGGTCTCATCGCTAAGGATGCATCGGGTTCTGACCTACAATGGGACAACCCCGATGTGATTTGTGACGATGGAACGATTTGTCCATTTGACTCAACAAATGGAGGCTCTCTCGCCGTAGGTCAATTCCTCGGTGGAGGAAAGCACATCATGCAAGCCCAAGGCGGCAGCGATATCGTTTGGACGCCCACTGTCGGAGAATACATCATTGATGTTACCGTTTCATCCCCAACAGACGACGACCCAGGAAACAATGCTTACCAAACCTACGTGAAGGTCGTCGATTGGGTCGACGTTCAAGTCGACCTTGCATGGACTCCTCTCGACGGCGAGCCAAGCGATTCAACAACATCAAGCCCTGCATCTTTCACTCTTACAGTTGGCCTCGACGGAAGCCAAACTGGTGCAGAAATCCGTGATGTTGTAATCCACCTCACAGCAGGTGGTGATGTAGATTCAGCAGTTCTTGACGACGCAGGATGGATTGTTGGTGCAGACACAACCAACGACCTTACGAGTGCTGGCAAGACAGTAACTCTTGCATCCAGTGGTTCCTCAAGTACCGTGCGAACCTGGGAAAATGGCAGCAACGTTTCAGATTACATGAACGGCACTCGAAACGTGATTTCTCTTGGTAACGACGCATCGATTACGGGCGTTGTTACTGCATCAACAGCGGCTCAAGATGCCCTCTGGACCTTGTCCGCGGAACTTGTTAGTTACACTGTCTACGGACAATTCCCAGATTGCGAACGCACATGGAATGCGACTGGCGACTCTGAAAACGTCACGATCTTCCAGGATTTCTGTGAAATAGAAGAAACAACGGACGGTTATTCTCGCACAAACTTCGACGAGATTGTGGGTAGTGCAACGAATGTTCACGATATCCGCCTCAACCGTGTCGGTGTGTATCAAGGATACAGTTCCGATTGTAGCGGCTCCGCTACCTCATTCCTCGGAGTGGGTGATGTTGGTTCCCTCAATGTCGGATGTTCCCAACTCTATGCGGAGGTTGAGCACAGGGGTACAGACCCAGCGACTTCATATGAATGGGAACTGGCCTACACAGTATCCGTCGATGGTGTCCAAGTGACAAGCGGCACTGCGAACACCTGTTTGGCTGTTGAGCCAGGCTCACCCATGTACATGCCAGTATCAGGTGCTCAACCAGCATCTGTTTGTGTCGAACTCGACCTCACACCTGGTGAATGGGAATTCAGTTTGAGTCTATCGCTGACCGATTCAAAATACACTGATGCAAATGGTAACGACATGCGACAGTCAAACAACGATGTCTCATACGATGTTCGTGTCCAAAACAATGAACCGTTCATTACTTCTCTTGAACTTCTCAACGATGGTGACTTGGTCATCGGACAAGCTGACCTTCTACAAA
>CAZTGO010000003.1:177201-211329 GCA_964613395.1 uncultured Candidatus Poseidoniales archaeon
CTTGAACTTCTCAACGATGGTGACTTGGTCATCGGACAAGCTGACCTTCTACAAATGAGTGCACAAGCATTCGATGTTGATGACCCGACTGGTACTTCGCTTACTTACGTGTGGAGTACTCCTGGTGGAACGCTTCCGGGATGTACCTCGAACGAATGTAACGTACCAATCATCCAAGACTACGTACCAACACTCGCTGTGAGCATCGTTGTTGAGGACGAATTCGGAGGACAAGACAGCCAAGAAATTGTCCTTGAAATCTGGAATTCTCAAACTGGTACGGCAACAACAACCTCTGGCGTCAACGTGTTCTACAATGTCACATACTTCCTCGCAAGCACATTCGAAGTGACCGTAACAGACGGATCTATTGAGGCTCACCAAGGCATCTCAGATTTGACAGATATTGACGGCGATGACCTCAGTGGCACATTCGACGCTGTGGCTGCCCTCCAATACTCGCCAAGTGCAACGTTTAGTTCAGGAGATATTCTTTCACAAACACTCAATGTGCAAGTTCCAAAGACGGTTGGGGCAAAGAACATGTGGTATTATGACGCTCAAGGACGATACATCATGTTCGACGATGCACCATCAGATGATGATACAGATGCAACTGTTGATGTGTTTACTTACACATTCGACCCAACACAAGGTATCCTCCCATCCGGCCAACTCGTCTTCTTTGGCAACGAGGCTGTCAAATTGGAACCACCTGCATCAACCTTGACAGGATTCAATGCAAGTGCAGCACAAGGTGGTCAAATCAGAATCATTTGGGAAGTTGATGTCCCTCCGAATGAAGGAGAATTATTCGTTCTAGAAATTTGTGAAGTGGTTGGAACAGAGTGCAATGACATGGTCGTTTCACAACCAACCAGTGCAGAACGCTCTGCAACCTTTGGTGCAAACGGTGAAACAACCCACGGAACGACATACACAGTATCTCTCGCAGTCTGTCAGCAATCTGACAAGACAGTCTGTTCACCAGGCGAAACAGCCGATGTCGTCGCAGACAGCAAAGTCGGTGGTGACGCAAGTGTTTCTGGCGTTCAAATCGTCGAAATCGGTGAACAATGGCAAATCACATGGACGCCTGCTGGCGACACTTCCGATGTCGCACAATGGATGATCTGTGCAGACCGATCAAATTTCAATGCAATCAACATGCCTCTCGAAAACTGCCAAACAACATCTGCTGATTCGACCGAATTCATGTGGACAAAGCCTACAATCGTCGGCTCTGCTACATACCATTTCGCTGTCGTACCTGTCGATGAACTTGGAAACATCCAGACTGGCGATTCACTCAACAGCATCGACTACTTCCGTGAAGGCGAAGATGGTGGTACCGACACCAACAACACAGTTGGAGAAACCGATGAAACTGCTTCAGGTGTACCTGGTTGGACATGGGGCGTCATCGGCGGTATCGTCTTGATTGCACTCGTTGCTGGTGGATTCATCCTATCTCGTGGTGATGGTGGCGGCGACGAAGGCAAAGACTGGGATTACTGATTCCTACATGCCTAAGAGGAGCCTTTGGCCTCGGTTGAGGTCAGAGGGCTACCTTGAAAGCAACATGGTTGCTTGAAATGGACTAGACCTAGTAGTGCCGTGGTTGATTTCAACACTGGTAATCTTGATTGTATCAGCGATAGATTCTCATCAGGAAAAGAGAACAACCGTACTCAACACTGGGCGACCTCAAATCCACTTCGAAGATCATTTGATATCGTGACGAAGGTTTCGTATCTAAAGAAGATTTAGTTGTTGGAACAAGTCTATTTTTGGACTGAAATTTGTTACCTTCGAACGTCAATTGTTGCGGTTGAGTAAGGGTTGGAGGTCCTCTGTCAACAGATGAGATTTTTCATCGTTAGAAAAAATGTGTGATTCATTCAAATTCAAGTTATTTTGGTAATGATATTTTTTTGAGATTTTTAACTTTGAATACATATCATAATTTTGAAAAACTTACACGATGTTTGTTGATTACGACCAACGGTTTCAAAGATTTTGTACCCCAATGCATATAAGTAGTGTAAATCCTCCTATGCTCTGCATACAGTATGTATGAGGTGAATGACAATGTTGGGAACAATAAAGAAAAACAAGAAAACAACCGTCCTGAGTGGAATCGGAGTGGCACTGTTTCTGTGCTTGATCATGGTTTTAATGCCAATGAGCAGTTACGTACAGAACAACTCTGAAGAATCCGGACTCGTTGCCGCTGAACCAAGCGAAAACGATAACGATTACTTCAAACTCCCTGAAACCATTCAGGATTTAGAATATGAATACGATGCCGACATGGAACTGAAAGGTTTCCGTGATGCTAACACAAAGGCGTTTTTGACAGAGGACGGCGAAATTGTGCAATTGATTGCCAATGAGCCAGTTCACTACATGGACAGCTACGGTGTTTGGCACGACATCGACACAAATGTGAAGGCAACTGCGAGTGGATATGAAGTGTCAGAGAACACTTTCTTCACAGCCTTCGCACCAGAGGCCGGCGGTGGCGTTATCGTTCAACCGAACGAATTCGTTGACCCAATCGTCACTGGTATCGCACCTATGCTCATCACACTCGATGAAGCTGGAATTGCACCAACCCCTTACGATGCGGGTGAAGCAACTGGTGGAGTGACAGTGAGCGGAAATTCAATCCGATACTCTATCGGACAAGGATTTGACCTCGATTACCTCGTTGAGCAAACCCAGGTCAAGCAAATCCTCGTCGTTCGAGAGAAGCCTCACCTCTTGGACGGTCAAGAGTGGTTCGGTCTTGCAGAAGGTCTCCGACTACCTGCAGGCTACGCTCTCTACTCCGGTGATGTCGAGATAGGAACTGAAGTCTACCAAACACAAGATGCTCTCCAAGTTAGAAACATCGAAACTGGCGAACTCTTTGTTGAGATTCCAGTCCCAACAATCATCGAGCCTTACTCCACTGAGGCTTACATAGCAACATTCTTCGTGCAAGTACATGGAAACCACGTCATCCTTCAAACAATGGTTGAAGCAGATTGGATTCTCAGTGATGACAGAGTTTTCCCACTTGGTATTGATCCAACAATCCAAGTTTCAAGTGCTGCAGGTGGATATTGTTACATCTACTATGTGTACTGTTACTCGAGCACTTACAGGTACCATTACCGATACTACAGCACCTACTACTACGTGCCATGGCACAAGTACACATTTACATCTTCCAATGCACTTCCATCTGGAGCAAATATTTCCCAAATCCAGTGGAAGAAATACATGTCCTATGCTTATGGATCATCAGTTACATTCACCGTAAGCGTCCTTGAAGGCTGTGGACTTGATGCACGATACAACTATGGTATTTCTACGAACTCTTGTAACGGAAATCCGATTAGTGCTAGTTATCTAACGAGCAATTATGGCGGTACCGCTTCAAGAAGTATGGTGGCAGCGATAGGTAACTCACCATCAGCAGGTACCGTTAGCAGTTCAGGAACTGGTTGGAAGACCGTTACATTCTGTAACTCTGCAACTGCTTGTGCAGCAACATCCGGTGGTGTTAGTCACATCACAAGTGCACAAACAAACACCGCAACCGTTGGTATCGGTGAGAGAACGAACACGAGTGCATATGTGTACACATACGCCTACGCTTCAGGTTCAACAAACTCTTACCTCGCCATCACCTACACAGGTGGTACAGACGCAGACGCTCCAACAGCAGACTTCCCGAAGTATGACGGACAAGCATCATATGTTGAGGGTGAGCGAACATTCTTCATCACCTTGACTGATTTGAGTGGTATTGATACAACATCATCCAACGGTGTCAAACTCAACTACCGAAAGAACAACGCTACAACCTGGACATCAACAAGTGCTACAACCATCGGCACATGTTCGTCAACATCAAACAGTTGTAAATTCAAGGCTACTACTGCGGATGCATCTTACGGTGACTACATGGAATACTACTGGAGTTATCAAGATTTGAACCAAGGTAGCAACGGACCAAACAACGCTACCACACCATCTGCAGGTTCAGCAGGTGCGTACGATTACTGGGTTATCGACCCAGCAAATGCACCAGCAGGAGACACCAAGCTCACTGTTTTGACAACCGATGTCCACGCAGGAAGTTATTACTCGCCTCAAGGTTTCCTTGACCGACAAATGACGTACTACGAAGGAAACGCAGAGTACTACTTTGAGTTCGACGTCTCCAACTGTGGAACAGGCAGCCAAACCTGCTGGTACACAAGTTCAGCCAGTTCAAACTACTTCTACAACAATTGGTATGTCCGATGGAACACTGTGCCATTTAGCACTTCGTCGACGTACAGTTACGGTACTGGCGGTAGTTGGGGATCAAGCGGTGCCAGAGGAACAACTGCACTCCACTCCTACGACGGCGGATACCTCCCAGGTCTCAACGCTGTAAACGGACCAGGCATGAACATCATGATGGTTTACGATTCTACTGCAAACGACTGGGCAATGGTTGGAATAGGAACGTCTCCGGACATCGACCAGAAACTCTCCGGCGGCACTTCCGCAACGTACTCTTACAGCTACGGATACTCCGCAGGGTACCGAATCATGATTCCAGGCGACATCACAGGTGATTTCGCAACATGGGAATTCAATGCTTCAGGTGGTTCCGGACAAGCGAATCAACTCTGTGTTGGAACAAATGGTTTCTACTACTTCGTTCGATACACTGGTTCAGGTGCTGGTAGCCGCTGTACTCCAGCATACTACTACATTTACAACAACCCAGCGTCAAGTTCGACCTACCGATGGTCAGGATTCGCTCTCGCTGCAGGTTACTACGGACGAATGGCAAGCACTGGCGACATCACTTACAAGGTTTCCAGCATCAAGCCACTACCAGACCAAACCGCACCAGACATGGATCACACACCTATGGCTGACTCACACGCAAAGGACCGACGTGTCTCGGTTACCATTAGTGACGGTGGAGACCCGCCATCAGGTGTGAACACAACTGCAACCACAGGCGTTGGCCCAACACTGTATTACAGAATCACAAATTCAAGTGGTACTGGCAGTTGGACTTCGAAACTTTTGAGTCCTCCTGGCGGTAGTTTAGACCGAACTGCTTGTGCATCGGCATCATGTACTTGGTCAGCAGACATTGAAGACCTTGAAGTCAACGATGAAGTTGAATACAAATTCACTTCCCGAGATACAAGTACTGCTACAACTGGCATTAACTACAACAACTCAAGTACATACTCGTTCAGCAGAGGCGATCCAAACAAGATGTTTATCGTTGAATGGCGTGACATTGGTTACTACACATACGACCAATGTACCGTTCAAGCAGTGTTCTATGACGTAACCAACGAAATTGAATTCAAGTACAACAACGGTTGCCGTGCAACCTACAACTCTTGGTCAATCGGTTACATGAACCAAGCCCGTAACAAGGGTGCCGATATTTCGTCGTCCTCGTCGACATCGTATGCTAACCCAGGTCACATACCAACAACAAGCAACTACCGAATTCACACAAACTCAACCTCACACGGATGGGAAGAATTCGACAAGGGTCTTGTTGAAATTGTGAACTATGATACTGCACTACAGGGTTCATCGAATGGATTCCCTTACTCATACTACTGTTTCTACTACTGGAGCTCATACTCCTCCTACTGTAACAAGAACTTCGACATGCCGAACGGTTTCGAATTCGAGTACTTTGGAACAACCTACGATGGAAACAACACGAACCACAGAGTGAACGTTGCACGTCAAGGTCACATGTGGTTTGCTACATCAGGTACCAGTGCTCTACGAAGCCAATGGACATGGCACTATCCATCATGGCCGTACAGTGGCTCGACATATGCTCGACCAGGTTTGATTTCACCATGGTCGTCCATCTACTCGAGTTACTACTGTTTCCAAACTTCAAGCCTTGATTGTGGTGTGTACTACAGAGTCATGCCGTACGAAGGTAAGGGTACAGACATCTACACAAACACCATTACGACCGATCCACAATGGGATATCACCGATAGCCCAATTCGACTACACCCAACATCTGACTATGTATCGATAAGTTCCGACTTTACGATCAACCCTGGTGTTGTGGTTCAAGTTGACAGCGGCAAGGGTATATCCATCGACGGTCAATGCTCGAAAGCCAAGTTTATTGGTAACTCAAGCAATCCTATCAGGTTTGAAGGTTCAGGCGGTGCAGAGTGGAAGGGTCTCTCCTTCACTGACGACTGTTCATCAACAGATGACCGACATCAGTTCTCATTTGTTGATATTGCAAACACATCCAGTGCAGCAATTTCAGCAGGTAGCCGACACGGAGACCACTCGGTGACATGTATCGATACATCAACTGGTGGCTCCCGATCCTGTTACACCAACAACAACGCAGGTAACTTCACACTGAGCGATGTCACATTTTCGAATGTCGAAACCGCTATCAGTCACGGAAGTGGTGCTGGCACCGGTGTATACATGACTGATTTCTCCATCGATGGAGCAGATGAAGCTTGTTTGAACTTCCCAGAAGATGCGAATGTCGTCTTGATGGAAGGTACACTCGAAGACTGTAACACCGACGGTACCACTTGGGGTGGAGCTATCGTGAACTATCCAGGTTCCTCCTCAGGTTCGCTCCATGCAGAGAATTTGACTGTGACGAACTCGTATGTGAACTTCATCGATGTTGATTTGCAAGATGTTACTCTTTCAAACATCACAGTGACCAACCCATCAGCTCAAACTGGTGTGGCTATTGATTCAATGCACGGAACAAACTCCGATGTCTACATCTACAATGTTGATGCTGATTCATATGCTAACTCTGGCATCAATGCCATGGGTAGTCTAAAAATGATCGATGTTGACCTTGGTTCAGCTGATCTTTGGATTATTCCAGGTGGCTGGTCACAGACTGGTAACGGACCTTCAGGAGACAACATGGTGCTTGACGGATTAACATCCGACAAGATCACCCTCCGAAGAGTTCACCCTGGCGTTTTCAATGACATCACTGGTGGAGACGTTGATTGGGCTGCGAATGATATCACTGGTAAGCCTGTGAAAATCACCAACACCGACATTGACGCCTTCAACTTGCAGGGTGGCGGTTGGAATATCGTCTTTGAAGCGGTTTCAGCTGCAAGCATCAAATCGAGTGCATCCTCTGGAAGTCGAAACACATTCATTGTTGACGGTGGTACATTCTCCCACAGCAGTTCCTCGCAATCTGTCTTCGATGGCCGATACACTGATTTCAGCGTCGGTGAAGTTTCGATTTCAAGTACGACTGTCTCAAGCAGTGGTCCATATGTTGTCGAAGCACGAACTGGTACTGACTTCGTTCTTGTTGAAGCAAGTTTGAACTCAAATGACTGTTCTGATTCCAGTGGATCAACAGGAAACTGTCCAGTTTCAATCAGCGGTTCATCAAGCAACCCTTCACAGATTTACTACGGTGGGCTCGCTTGGATTCGAGCATACAAGATTGTGGGTTCGAGTCAGTCAAACAAGTCAGGTCACACCGTTTCGGCAACACTTGTTGATAGCAGTAACAACGAAATGGCAGTCAACCTTTACCAAAAGGTGACCGACACCAACAATGGTTCAGCACAAGTTTGGGTCATTAGTGAAGACGGCGATGGAACACAATACACCAAACACAACTTGCGTGCATCAGGTCCTGCCGGTGTCAACGAGACACTTGTTGGCGACTCATGGTACTCAGCAACGACCAACTCTGGTTCATTCGGAGTTGGTGACAGTGCAGCACTGCGATTGTACCCTGCTCCACTCACCTTCGAGGACCCAACTCTTGACTGTGGTACTCTTGCGTCAAACTTGACGCTTGCACCAAACTACAACTCAAACACGAACACATTCAGATTCCAAGAAACTACGATTTCTGTTCTTGAATCATTCGAGATTGATGGTTGTACCATCATCATCGAGGGTGGTGTGCTACGTGTGACAAGTACCTCAACAACACAACCTGTGATCACCATTTCACAAGGCGGTGAACTCCGATTGACCGATTCACCAGATATTACTGGACTTGATGGAACAATTGTTCGAGCATCATCTTCAGCGAATCCATTGCGATTCGATCTACAAGGTGGTATGATTAACGTCACAAACGGTTCACAAATCAAAGATTTGTACCAAGACGGTTCAACCGACAGTGCACTCCTCATCGGTGATGGCTCAACATTGAAGATGAGCAACAGTGCTACAATTTTCGGAGCTCAAGCATCATCGGATGACATGGCAACCGTCAAAGTTAACGGTGGTACAATCGATATTGATTCATCAACCATTCAAAACACTGGACAAACAGGTACAGCTCTTTGGGTTGAAGCATCAGGTGGTTCAATCAACAATATCGTCGTAAAGAACGCTGCTGTTGGTATTCAATCGTACAACGGTGCTCCTCAAGTCGATGGATTCACCCTCACTGATAACGATGTTGGAATCGGTGTCTATGGTGGTATGTCCTTGCCTACTGTGTACCGAAGCACATTGCTCTCAGGACAAAATGCTGGTTGGAAGACATATGCAATTGATGCATCGACATTCCTTGGCGGTGGAAACAACTACCTCCAAATCGGTGCCAACGCAATTTACGGTGGCGGAGATGCGCATCCATACTATTCCTACTCCACTTCGAAGTGGTACCTCATCTTTGACCGACTCAACATCGAGTTAACCGATAATGCAGGTAACAAGTGGAACGTTACAAACCCAGGACATATCGGATATTATCCATACAGCAGTTCTGACCCAGCGATCAACACATACTCTCACGTCGGTAACTACGACGGCGGAAACGGTGGTGCTCCATCCTGGCATTGTAACTACTACGGATACAATTACGGTCCAAACTACAATTGGAATGACGGATATTTCTACTACATGTACTACTATTGGCTCGGACAAGGTGTAAGTTATCCTGGTTACTACAGTGCTCCAAATCAATTTGGATTTGACTGGGAAAACATCCCAGGTGTGACACCTACTGGTTCATATGCTTACTACCCATACATGTGGTGGGGATACTACTCACCTTCATTCATGTTCAGTGGGGTCAACACACCACCTGAAGGCTCGAACGGTCAAGGCTCGTGGCCAGGTAACGTCGGTAACCCACCAAGCTATGCTGCAAATGGTTACCCAACAAACTACGGTCTCTGTATGGCATACGCTTACACGTATTACATGAGCAGTGGTTCTGGAGCTCGAATGACCTTCCCGGTCGTTGATATCTCAGCAAGCAACTTGTCTAAGGTTACCATTTACATGGACTTCCTTCACAACGGTGCTGACAACTATCAAGACAGATTGGATTTCGTCGCTCGAGCATCCTCGGATGCTTCAGACCTTGTTGATGAAGCCTATGTTCGTGAATCTGGTACTCCAATGTTCAAGAACGGAGAAATCACCGGTGCAAACAACGGTATCGATATTGGCGGAAACTTTGCAGCAGCAGACTTCCTCAACATCGATGTCACAAGTCCAACAAATGCTGGAATTATTGTTACTGGTCAAAGCACGGGTTCTGCAGAATCAGTCAATGTTACAAACGGTGATTATGGTGTTCTTGTTTCAACCTCTGGTTCAGGTTCATTGGATTTGAAGAACCTCGACCTTGATGGTCAAGCAAAGGCTGGTGTGTACTATGCAAAGGACATATCAGGTGAACTCACAGGTTCCTTTGCAAATATTGCAGGTCCTGCCATAGAATATGGTTCTTCGACATCAGCAGATATCGAATTCTCAGATCTTACCATCATGGGTAACGATGTGGGTATCGAAACTGCCGGATCAGGTAAAATCACCATCCAAGACTCGACATTTAGCAACACGAACAACGACTTTGTCATCACAGGTTCGTCAGTTGTCGACTTCATAGAAGGCGACCTTGGATTATCGACAGTTGATGTGACAGGTTCTGGTAAACTGAACAGAATGCGAATTGCAAACATCACAGTAACTGCCAGTTCCTCGGCTGTTTCAGACACCTCTGTAGTCGTTCGTGATGGAGATGGCAACATACAAGGTGTTCAGATAACTGATTCCAATGGTAAAGCATCAGGAATCACATTCATCACCGATGTCGTATCGAGCACTGGTACAGTCAGTCCGTCATTGAACGGTTACACTGCATCCACAGTTGCTGAAGTCGAATACACATCGTCAACTGCCGACTTCAGATACACGAAAGAAACCCTTTCCCTCGTCGATGATTCATATAACAATGAAGAAACAATAGATTTGGTCGACCAATTCGATGCTCGAATTTGTTACAACTCCCAAAGTACGTCTTTCATTCAAGTGGCCTCTTGCCGCTCGTACATTAGTTCATACGGCAGTACCACATACAGTTCACCATCCGGATTCAAGGAATGGAGCTACTATCGATCACACGATGGAAGCGACTTGTCTGGTAAAACTGTTATGATGGACACACCTTACTGGTATATTGAAAGTGGAGAACACGACTGGAACGGAACAGATTTCATCTTTACCGCTTCCTATGGTG
Source organism: uncultured Candidatus Poseidoniales archaeon (assembly GCA_964613395.1). Classification (GTDB taxonomy): domain Archaea; phylum Thermoplasmatota; class Poseidoniia; order Poseidoniales; family Poseidoniaceae; genus Poseidonia. The sequence goes on from CAZTGO010000003.1 coordinate 187,760, forward strand.
GTAACCTAGCAAATTACATGTATCCTTACTATTATTATGGAGAAATTGAGGTTTACATGAACGATGCATCAGTGACTGCAGCAGCGGTTAACGATGAAGGAGTGCTAAATGGTGCCAGCCTTGGATATATGTACTATGCATGGAACTTCCAAGCAAACAACACAACGTTCGACGGAATTCAAACATTGAGTTCAGGTGTTGGGTACGGATACTACACATATTACATGCCAGACTTCTTCGATGTCACAAACAGTACGATTACTCACTACAAGGGTTACACGCCATTGAACAATGCTATTCAAAACAGTGACATGTGTATTATCTTGAACGGTGTTGAAGGAACAGATATCACTGGCAACACATTCAACAATTGTGGTGTTGGTGTCTTCTCGCAACGTTCAGGCTACTATTATACGCACAGTTCAAGTGAAGTCGGATCTGATAACCTCACCATCAATGGAAATACCTTCAACGATGGTGGAGAAATTGCAGACATTTGGTTGTACAACTCGAATGAAATTCAAGGTGTAGAGATTGATAACAACGTGTTCCACACCTCCAGTGGTGGTTCTGCGGTTGCTATCTATCCAGGTAACACAAAAGATGTTGACATTACAAACAACGAAATTTACGGTGGAGACGAAGACCTCCTCTTCATCTATCAGACCCACAATTTCAACATCAGCGGAAACGAGATTACTGGTGTGACGCAACAGGCAGATACCACTGGTATCTACACCTACCAAGGTAGCGGTGCTATCACTGATAACACAATTACTGACACAGAATACTCTGGTATCTACATGGAACAAATCACTACGCCTCCAGCGAGCGGAACCTCACTCTGCTCAATCGGCCGAAATGACTACCGTTCCAGTGACACTTGTGATTGGAACCTTGGAAGTGGCAAGAAGGCTACCCTTGACCTAGACACAGATAGTTGGGGATATGAGATCAGCATCTCCGTTGTTCTCAACAACACAACTACCGTCAACTCCTGGTCAACATACACCTTCAACAGCAACGCTGGTTACCACCCGCTTGCAACATACACCACACCAGGTTATTACAAGTTGTACGTGAATGACTCATACGGTGATGGTGGTGCAACGATTGAAGTGACTGAGTCCTCAACAGGCTCAACAACATCATCTGATGCACTAGTCTCAGGCAACACCATTGGATTGTCAGTTGGCCGAACAGCACCTTCAGCAGTTGGTGTGACATACGCTGACTGTGATGCAATAGGCATCTCTTCGAGTTCAAACACAATTACGCTCGAAGATAACGCCATGGTCATCGATGATTGTGATGTCAATGATGTTGGTTCAACCTTCACAGGTGTTGGTGCGAGCGGCACAACAGGTGTCTTCTCTGACTCTGCATTCAATGGCCTTACCCTCAACGGTACGACAATCTCAGGATATGACACAGGTGTGCACAAGGAACTTGGTGTTCTCAGCCTAACAGGCGATGCGGATATCACTGGTGATGCCTACGGTATCTACACTGACGATGTTGAGGTCTACTCGCTCGGAGCAAGTGTTGCAGCTGACACCACAGATGGTGTTGGTCTTTACCTGCTCAACAGTGATGACACGTGGATCTACCCACTTGATGTCGAAGGAAACGTTGGTGTGTTTGCAAACAACTCTGTGTTCCGATGGGATAACCTCGGTACAGGCGTTTCAGATGCAACAACTGCTCTGAAGACTGAAGATTCAACCGGTTCAATTGAGAACATGACCTTCGGAAGTTCGACAACATACCAAATCGATGCCGGTAGCAGTTCTCATGTGACCTCAATCGGACACACACTCAACCCAAGTGAGTTGCTTGTGGATTCAACTGCAGTTATCGATGAGGCAAATCTGTTCAATATTGAGACAACTCACCTTGGAGCAGCTCCAACAAACGATGTTGCTCTCATGATTATGTCAAGCGACAACAGTCGAGCATCCTATGTCTCAACATCCTTCCAACCAGAAGTCATGAACATGGACGGTTCGACAGATGACTGGTTCGGTGGCAATGAACTCAACCCAGCAGGATACGCAATGCCAGGTAACATGAGTGGTGACGGTACAGACAACATGTACATCACGTACAACGTTGCTGACAGCCTCTATGTTGGTTTGACTGGTGTTGACCTCACAAATGGTGACGTGCTCATCTACCTCAGCGTTGACGGCAGTGGCTCAAGCACTGGCTACAACGGAATGGGTGGTGCACATGACTTGCCATTTAGTGCAAACTACGTCCTCTGGGCAGACAGCACATCATCCTACGACCTGTACAGTTACGGATTCTTAGGATGGGGACCAAGTTCACTCAGCACTGAATCCATCGGCCTTGCTCAAGGAACTGATGTTCTCGAATTTGAGATTCCATTCAGCCGAATTGGTGGAACACCAGATGCAGTTGACATCATCACACTTGTTCAAGAAGAAACCACAGCAACCGTCACAACGGTTCACCCAACACAAACAATCGATTCCATGCAAGTGGCTCAATCGTTTGAGAAGTATGTGAGCCTTGAACTCAAGCACGGTGACCTCAGCAGCGGTTCCCTCTATGACGAAGTACTCGTGTACCGTTCCTACAAGGGTACAACGACACCATCAGGTGCAACAGATTACAACGTCATGGTAATGACCGATGCTGACTGTGAAATTGATTGGACCGTTGTTGAAGATGTTTCACTTGCTAACAATGTGTACATGACATCGTCAGGCACTGGTGTTGTAGACATCGCACGTGCATGTCCAGTTATTCAATCAACACTCACGGATATATCGATCCTTGAAGATTATGATACTGATGCAGATGGTTCAATCGATACCTACTCGTTCAGTTTGACTGACCTTGCTGATGATGTGCAAGATGAAGAATCAACGCTTACATGGCAGGTTATCGATTCAAACCTTGACGCATACGACAACATCTTGTTAGGATACACACTTAGCGGACAAACATTCTCAATCGTACCTGTCGAAGATGCATTCGGAACCATTGAATTTACCTTCAATGTAACTGACAGCAACGGTCTCATGGACGAGAAGACCATTGTCTTCACCATTGAGAATGTCAACGACGCTCCAGAGATTTGTAACGTCAACGAAATTGATTGTACACCAATCTTCTCATCTGACGATGGATTCGATAACATCCTCCCAGAAGGATTTGGCGTCCACAAGAAGTACCTCGGTGCTCTTGCGAACCAATCACAATCCTACATCAGAGACAAGGCGAACGAGCAAGTTCCATACCGACAATCGTACTCATGGGCTGCTTCAGTTCCATCGACATGTACAGCGTTCGAAGTTGAAATCGATGGTTATGAACTCGTTATCACTGAAAACACCAGCAACGAACTTGGTGGTGCTTGTGATGTCACCCTCGTCGTGACAGACAACGGTTCAGAGAACCAAGACTCAGATCCACTCGATGTGACCTTCTCTGTCTCACCAGTCAATGACGCTCCAGTCATTCTCGATTGGGACCGACAGAATGAGGTTGTCATGCAAGCAAACAATGGTTCGATACCAAACGTGCCTTGGATGCTCACCTTGATGGAAGATGATACAAACTTGGACAACTTGACATACGATTTGTCAGCGATCAAGTATGATATCGACCATGAATTGGATGACCTTTACTGGACAGTTGAAGCAACTGATCAATGTGAGTATCAAAACTACTTCACAACGACCATCTCTGGTGACGATCTCATCTTTGAACTCGTTCCAGACGCAACAACCAACGCAAGAATTTGGGAAATTGATTACCTTAACGACAACGGTATTCACCAAATTCCACCAGTCGGTTCAGAGTTCTGTCAAATCCGATTGGTTCTCCGTGACACACTAAACGCACCATCGTATGTGCCAAACTATGACACATCGATTATGCCTATCGCTAACTACCAACAAGGTATGGTGACCAAGGAAATTGGTGTTCGTGTTGATAACGTCAGAGAACTTGTGCCAGACTATTACTTCGATGACTCGACCAAGTTCAGCTGGAACGGCGTAACTTCACTCATGACTGGTTCTTACCTACCAGTCACTGTGAAGGTTGGCGGTGGCGGTGACGAAGGTCCATACACCTACGATCACATGCTCAAGGTGACTTTCCACACTGATGGTCACTCACAACCAGAAATTGCTCGCTACTACACAGTTCCTGATTACGGTGGAGAAATTTCAATCACTGACAATGTCTACATCACACGAGACACAACAGAAGTTTGGGTTGAAATGGATGTGTTGACTTGTTTGACAAACCCATGTGATTTGACAACAACTGTCACACAGAGATTCCAAATCGACCAGCCAGGTTCACACAGAGCAACGAACAGCGGCCTTCAAGGTGATATGTGGTCCAAACCAGGTCAATACGGTTCCAACGGAACAACGACCTCACAGCGACGACCGCTCCTCGAAGACAGCAACTGGTGTAACAACGTCATGTCAAGTTCCGCAACTGCTGACATCTGTAACCATGCGAACCAACCAGCAAGCGAATTCATCGCAACAAACCAAACCCTACCGATCATTGTAGGACAAATTGGTGCATCTGCGGTACCATCGTTTGCTCCAAGCATGATGGCAGTCGCCCTCGCTGGATTGTTTGTTACCGCCCTCTCCTTCACATCACGACGTGATGAAGACGAAGAAGAAGTTCAGAAGCAATCAATGGCTGACGATGAAGGTGCTGTGAGCCCGGTAATCGCAACCATTCTCATGGTCGCAATCACTGTGGTTCTTTCTGGTGTCATCTATGTCTGGGCTTCAAGCCTCGCAGATACTGACGTGAAGGGAACACCAAGAGTGACCTTCAAGATTGAAGAATACGACGCAACTGACCCTGAAACAGGTCACTGGAGAATCACCATTGGTCAATCAGAGACCGACCTTGCAACTCAAGCAGTTCAAGTTCGAATCATCTACACCAATGCCTCTGGTTCAACGGTCACCAAGACATTCAGTCTTTCAGACAGCAACGGTGTTTACGGATACAACCCAGAGAACAGCGATGCCTTTGTGATGTTCGTTGATTCAACACTGCGTAAGGAAGGAACGAACTACAAGTCAACCTTCAGTGCCGGTGATACAATCTTTGTGCGAACACACGACCCAGAGGGTACTCCTCTTGAGAAGGCTACTGTGTCGATCACCTATGCTCCTGCTATTGCTGGACAATCAACGACTGTCTTGAAGACATACGAAGACTTGTCCTACAACAAAGCACCCTAGAGCTTGAAGTAGAACACTGAACCCTCAGGTCAACAGACTTGAGGACGATGCAAAGTGCGGACGCTTTGGGAGCCAAGCTCCCTTAGCGTGAATGCTTTGAAGGTTGAACGAGTGGCACGACTCATGGAGTATTCGACACCTCGAATTGTCGTATTCGATTGCGACGGAGTGTTGGTCGATTCCGTGAGTTCATGGAAAACATTACACGATCATTTCGGCACGGACAACGATGTAAATTTACAGCGTTTTATCCGCGGTGAGATTAGTGATGTTGAATTCATGCAACTCGATATTCAGCTCTGGAAATCCGTGCAGAAAGATATTCACAGAGATGATTTGTTTCGAGCATATGCTGGGATAAAACTCATGCCTGGTGCACGTGAAACAATATCTGCCCTAAGAGAACATGGTATCTTTATTGCTATCGTGAGTGCTGGCGTCGACATCTTTGTTCAATCCATTGCTGGAATGCTCAAAGTAGATGACTGGATTGCGAACGGTCTTGAGTTCGATTCAAATGACTATCTCACAAGTGATGGCATTTGTCGGCTTCACGCTTCAAAAAAGGGGCGTATTATCGATAAATTGCTGAAGATGAATGGGTTTGATGCAAGCGATTGTGTATCGGTTGGCGACTCTGAAATGGATCTATCAATGATGGTTGAGGGAAGCCGTTTCATTGGATTCTTCCCAACACGAGAGTCGTCATCGAAGGCATTTGAATCGGCGAATATTCCCATCGTGACAGAAAAGAACCTTACTGGAATACTTCCATTCTTGGGCCTTGGCTCAAGTGAAGGGAACTGAAAGCGATTTCAGAATTATCCCTTGATGACCATCGGCACCCTTGGTTATGGCCACAGAATACCTTTGAACAACGGGACTGAATGCATCGCTCAAGACCTTTAAGTTGTGGAATAACAGCGGCGTAATATGTCTCGTGGTCCATCCTATCGGTGGGTTCGTGGGATTCTTGGACTCCTTCTCTTGTCCAATCTCATCGTTGCAGGTTGTCTCGGAAGTGGCAATGATGAATCAAACGACCTCAGAACCGGTGATGGCGGTCCTATTACTCTCGAGGTGTGGCACACCTTCGCTGCCGAAAGCAAGGAAGAAAATGTCTTCATGCAAAGCATCCGTGCGTATGAGGCCCTGCATCCAAACATCACCGTTGAGGTTGCCCTGGTTCCGTTCGGCGACGCTGATAATCTCTTCATGACCGCAGCACAAGGTGGGGAAGCTCCAGATTTAATGCGCTTGTCAAGCGATCAATTGGGTGCTATCGGTGAAGTTCGGGTCAATGGTTTTCCACTCCTCGAAGATTTACGTCCTCATCTTACCCCAGCCGAACGAGGTGCGTACGACGAACGAGCCCTTCATGCCATGAGGTACGGCGACGCCCTCTATGGAGTTCCTGCAAGCCAAGACGCCCTATCGCTGATTTACAACAAGGCCCTTTTTGATGCACGTGGTGTTTCATATCCAGACAACACTTGGACACAACAAGACCTTCTTCAAGCCGCTCAAGCACTTACATATCAAGATGTACAAGGTCTTGCCTTACCAGTGAAGTCAGCGTACTGGTGGTTTGGATTCCAAGCTGGTTACAACGGCTCTCTCTTCGATGCGGCAGGAGAGCCATCCCTTGATTCAAACGGCTCGGCTGCTGCTCTTGATTGGTTGTTAAATCTTGAACTCGAACATCAAGTGGTGGCTACAGGGACACAAACGGAAGGCATGAAGAATCAGTTTATCGGCTCAAAAGCCGCTATGATTGTCGATGGCCCATGGAATTGGGCAACCTACGAAGCCAGTCGATTAGATATTGGCCAAGCCATCCTTCCTACGATTGAGGAAACTGGGGAACGTGTTGCACCTTTGGTTACCTACAAAGGATGGACAGTGAGTAAACAAAGTGCTCATAAAATCGCAGCGGTAGAGTTGGCTCAATACCTCTCTAGCAGCGACGTTCAGAAGTCCTTTGCGTTGGAAACCTACACCTTGCCGACCCATGTTTCTTTGACCGATGATGTTGACATCAACAACGACGAGGTTCTCTCAGGTTTCCTCGAACAAATTGAGGTCGGCACCCCAGCACCGACGACTCGAGGGATGGCGATGGTGTATGGTCCTCTTGTTACGGCGTTTGAACAGGCCTATACTGGAGTGGCTACTGCAGAGGTTGCCCTTGAGGGTGCGAATTCCGAATTGAAGTCCTTGATGGATGATCTTCAACGAGCAGCACCACCGCCTTCGAACGAAGGGTATCGAACGGTCTCACTCAATTTCACGACCGATAATTCATCTTTTTACGAGGTGTATGTAGACAATGTCCTGCACACATCCCTTTTTTCCGAAACGAATGTACCGACTTCTCTTCCTGTCTATGATTCATGTCGTGCAAACGGCGTCGAGATGACTGGAACCTCATCCACCCGGTTCATTCCGTCTGGCACAGCCCAAATCGAATGCCAATTGACTGGCATGATGCCAAACGTTGAGCATACTGTTGAAGTTCTTGGTGAAAACGGTGTACTGTTGAACACGACATTGAGTACGAACGTAGGGGATGTACTTCCTTCTGCCGGTGACACATCGCCTGTGATGTTTGCGTTGGGAGCGATTCTTCTTTCACTCGTTGCGCTTCTTGGATATGGGCGTGCAATGGATGTTAAAGCAGGACGATTGCATGCAAAATCAGCACATATCTACATCGCTCCCGCAATGTTTGCATTGGCGATGTTGACGTTTTATCCAGTCTTGTATGGGTTTTGGCTATCCTTTACCGATGCTGATGCAACACATCTAGGTGACCAAGCCTTCATTGGATTAGCGAATTTTATCGACGTCTTTACGTCATCAGGATTCCTTCGTGTGACGTTGTTTACGTTGGTGTGGACCGTGGTGAATGTCACGGCCCACATCGGACTTGGACTCTTCCTTGCGTTGATTCTTCATCGTGCGAACATTAGGGGTAAAACAGCCTACCGTACAATTCTGCTTCTACCGTGGGCAATTCCTTCTTACATTTCCGTGTTGGTTTGGAAAGGTATGTTTCAACCAGAAGGATTGGTCAACGAGCTTCTTGGTACCAATATTCACTTCCTCGCTGAACCGACAGGTGCTCAAATCGTGGTGATTTTTGTCAATATCTGGCTCGGTGTTCCATTCATGATGATGTCCTTGAGCGGTGCTCTTCAAGCACTGCCTCGAGAAATGTATGAAGCAGCGGCGTTAGACGGAGTGGGTGCCTTTGACTCGTTTCGGCATTTGACGTTGCCCAATCTAAAAAGTGCCCTTGTTCCACTTTCACTGCTCGGATTCATTTGGACATTCAACATGTTCAACGTGATTTACCTTCTTACCGACGGGGGTCCAGACCTTTATTTTGGCGAGCCAGGTCAAACGGATATTCTCATCACGTATGTGTATGATGTGGCCTTCCGTGACGGTGCATACGGTGTGGCTGCGGCATGGTCAGTCGTGATTTTCCTGATGCTTCTTACATTCTCTTGGAATTATATGAAGCGAACTAACGCAACGGAGGCGGCAGCATGATCGAAGAGTCCACAGTTCGTTCATGGTACACACCGGTCGAGGTGAGCACCCTACGTCGTTGGCTTATCGTGAGTTTTTTGGTCAACATGTTCCTTCTTTCCGTCGATGTCCTTAGGGGCGGAGGCACGCTTGGACTTGGATTGTGTGGCCTTTTGTTGATTGGTCTAATGTTAAACACGTTACCTGAAGAGGCATCAACCACATCTCGAAACATCACATTGGTGCTAAGTGGTGGGCTTTTGTTGGTCGGCTTACTTCGTCTGCTCGCTTCGCCACGCACGGCATTTGACATTTGGATGCAAGGGTGGTTGATTGGACCGGGTGCCATTGCGTTGATCTGGGTGTCGGGGCGGCCGGTTTCGGCATGGTCCACTCAAACGCTGTCACTATCAGCCATTGAATTTGGTCTTGAACGTAATCAACGGCTTGAACAACGTTTGAGGTCTATCGGTGCTCATATTGTGTTGTTGCATTTCGTTTTCCTTACTCTCCTGCCTCTCGTATGGATTCTTGATATCGCTCTTTCACCAGGTAATGCGTTAGGAGGTTCGCTTGGTGGTCCGATGACAGGGGAGCATTTCTCCAAAATCATGGGTAGTGATTCTTTTTGGACATGGATGCGTAATTCTCTTATCGTTAGTTTAGGAACAACATTGCTTGGTCTTGTCGTCGCAATTCCGGCAGGTTATGCGTTCAGTCGGTACAAATTCACAGGGCGTGATATCTCGATGTTTGCCTTTTTATTGGTGCAAATGTTTCCAGGAATCATCATCCTTGTTCCTTATTTCTTGGTCATGAAAACACTCGGTTTATTGAATTCCCATTTGGGCCTTATCCTCGCCTATTGTGTCACAGCCCTGCCATTGTGTGTTTGGATGCTCAAAGGCTTCTTTGATACGGTTCCACGCGAACTAGAGGAAGCGGCGGTGCTCGATGGTTGCAATCAATTCCAAGTCTTTACCAAGGTGGTGTTGCCATTATCTCTTCCCGCTGTCGCCGTCACGGCCTTGTTCAGTTTCCTCGCAGCATGGAACGAATTTTTGCTCGCATTGACCTTCAACACATCCAACGATATGTACACGTTACCAGTTGGTCTCGCATCGATGATTTCCAGTACGGGTCAGGCATGGGGCGATTTTGCAGCAGCAAGTTTGCTGGTGAGTTTGCCGGTGGCCTTGCTGTTCTTGTTTTTCCAGAAATTCCTCATCGAAGGTCTTTCAGCAGGTGGAGTAAAAGGGTGATGACATGGTAGGCGTAGAATTTCGAAATGTGTACAAACAATATGAAGATGGTTTTGAGGCTGTTCGAGGGTTGAATCTTGAGATCAACGATGGTGAATTCTTAGTCCTCCTTGGACCGTCGGGATGTGGTAAATCCACGACACTGCGGATGCTCGCAGGTCTCGAGGAAGTGACAGATGGTGAAATCCTCATCGATGGAGTAAAGGTCAATCATCTCCCTGCAGGTGCTCGTGGTCTTGGCATGGTGTTCCAATCTTATGCCCTTTATCCTCACATGAGTGTCCAAGATAATCTCACCTTTGGATTGCGTATGGTAAAAGGAGAACACCGTTTAAGCGACCAAGAAATGAGCGAACGTGTCAAAGAAACCTCATCTATGTTGGAATTGGCAGAACACCTCGACAAGAAGCCAAAGGAATTGAGCGGTGGTCAACGTCAGCGTGTTGCATTAGGTCGAGCATTGATTCGTCGACCGAATGTGCTCCTGATGGACGAGCCCCTGTCGAATTTGGATGCAGAACTTCGCCATCAAATGCGAACAGAAATTCGTCGTCTGCACGATGAATTGGGGACGACCACTATCTATGTCACCCACGACCAAATTGAAGCGATGACGCTTGCCGACCGTGTGGCCATCCTCGACCAAGGTGAATTGCAACAACACGACGCCCCACTTATCGCTTACAACAAACCAGCCAACGCTTTTGTCAAGTCCTTTTTATGTCGCCACCTCGACGACTTAGTTGAGACGGCCAACACTCTGCTCAGGCCTACTCATTCTCCAAAGGAAGATTGAAACGATGCGACAAACGACCTTTTGTGTACTTTTCTTGATGCTTACCGTAGCAGCTATACCCATGATGTCTCATGATGCTGAAGCCACAAGAGCTCGCACCTCAACCGCAACGGTTCTCGAATACATCGGGTCGGCTCAAACGGTCGAGGTTACAGGTGAATGGGATAATTGGGCTCAACCCATCGCTATGGTTGAAACAGACGGTGTGTGGCAGACTTCTATTGAATTGGATGAAGGTCTCTACTGTTACAAATTCATTGTAGACGGTACCTATATCTTTGACCCGACAAATCCTGAACGCAGTTATTGCGGGGATTACGAAAACTCCTTGCTTCGAGTTCGTAATCACACTCGGCCGTCATATTCTGCTGAATTGAACGGGGAGGAATTGCTCGTCACATACCACCCTGGTTCCTCGGGTTCAGCGCATGATGGAACACCGTCTGGATTAGAAGGAGCAACTTGGTTAGCTAATGCATCTGCATGGGTTTACGATGTCTCAGTACTCGGTGATGGAAAACACACCATACATGTCGAAGGTCGTGACCTTGAAGGAAATCTTGCCTACGACCTCCTGATTCCTTTTTGGCGAGGGCCGCACTCAGATTTCCAATGGGATGACGCGCTCATTTACATGATCATGACCGACCGATTCGTCAATGGAAACATAAGCAACGACGGTGCAACAACAGGTGCTGCACAAGGTGCAGATTGGCAAGGTGGGGATTTTTCTGGTGTCACCTCGATGATTACCTCTGGTTATTTTGCAGAACTTGGCGTCAACGCACTATGGCTCACGCCGTTTAACACGGCTGCAAATGGTACTGGAAAGGCCGCTGATGGTGTTCACGATGTCTCAGCTTTCCACGGGTATTGGCCCGTCGAAGCACGAGAAGTTGACCCGCGTTTAGGCACTCCTGAAGAGTTGGAAGCCATGATTGACGCAGCACACGATGCTGGAATTCGAGTGATGATGGATTTCGTTGTGAACCATGTCCATGAGCAGCACACCTATTTCCAAGAACATCCAGAATGGTTCAATACCGGATGCATTTGTGGTCAACCAAACTGCGATTGGACCGAGCATCGCTTAGACTGTCAGTTCACATCCTACATGCCCGATGTAAACTGGAAAAACCGAAACGCTTCAGAACAATTCATCGCCGATGCATTGTGGTGGATTGAGACTTTTGACCTTGATGGAGCACGAATCGATGCTGTGAAGCACGTCGAGAACCTTGCAGTATCCAACCTCGTATCGCAGATCAATCAGCGCTTTGAAACCGTGGGCACTGACATTTACCTCAAAGGTGAAACCGCTATGGGATGGTCGGGTCATTCCCTTGAGGCCAACCAAGAACAGTACGCAGCAATCAACGCTTACATGGGTCCAGATGGATTGGACGGACAAGCCGATTTTGTTCTCTACCATGCTGTGGTGAACAATGTCTTTGTCAGCGGTCAGGAAAACTACCAGCACCTTGACTACTGGACCAACCGCAGTCAAGACCAGTATACACCAGGTTCCCTCATGGTTCCCTACGTGGGCAGTCACGATGTTCCTCGACTGACCAGCCGAGCAGATACCGGAACCAACGATGCCAACAATCAGTGGGTGGAAGATGGACTGCCGGGTCAACCTGGAGATGTCTCGGCTTACAATGCTGCCTTACAGGCCTATGGTTGGTTATTGACCACGCCTGGTGCGCCCATGATGTACTACGGTGATGAATACGGCGAATATGGCGGTGCTGACCCCGACAACCGCCACATGTATCGAAACAATACCTCGTGGAGTGTCAACGAAGCAGCCCTCTTTGAGAACCTCTCGGAACTTGGGCAACTAAGGGCAGAATCCGATGCACTTCGACGTGGAACGTACTCAACGAGGCTAGCCATGGCGAACCTCTTGGTCTATGAGATGAGCCACGCAGAGCAATCCATGGCTATTGTGCTTAATCGCGGTGGACCTACGACCGTCACTGACTTCGACATTGACGACGTCGTTCGTTTCGGTCAAGGTTCTCTTGAAAATACGACACTCTCTGTTCCGGCACACTCGGTGACGGTGATTGAATTGAACGTAAGCAAAGAGGAAAATTTCACTGTGTTCGGATGCACCGACCCTTCGGCCATCAATTTCAACAGTGAAGCGACCGATGATGACGGTACCTGCCAATATCCTCCGCCGCCTGTTTCTGGCTGCACCGACTCATCAGCTACCAATTTTAACAGCGAAGCGACCGTTGATGACGGCTCGTGTGAGTACCCACCTGATCCTGTCGTAGGATGTACTGATACAAATGCTACGAATTATGACCCACTTGCTACGGTGAACGAAGGGTGTGAATACGAAACTGAACCAGACGCTAATGAAACGGGAACCAACCAGAGCTCGAACTCAACCGGTTCTGTACACAACGGTACAGACAACACAAACACCTCGAGCAACACCACTGGAAATACCACCAATTCCACGAACACCACTGGTTCAATCGATGGTAACGAAACAAACGCTAACGCCACCATGCAAACCTGTCAGGGATGTTGCGGCAACACGTTCGAAGTTCCAAGCGATGAGGTGTGTCCGGTGGTTTCATGTGAACCGTGCGACAAAACCGCCACAGACGAGGTTTCTTCTGCGACGGTTGTTCGAAATGTGCTGGTCGGTATTATCATCGTGGTGGGCATCTTCCTTTTGTTCGGTGCTCGACGACCGCCTGAAGAATTGGATACGAATATTGAGCAAGATACACTTCACGACGAGAATGTATCGTAGAAGTGGAGATAATCAGAAATCATTCTTGCCCCGGTAAATCGGGCGGAGGTTGCAATACTCGCTCGCATCATTTTGGCCCATCGTGCACCGCCCTCTTTCCAAATAGGGAGAACATCGTTTTCGAGGACGGTATAGATGTTATCTGCGTCCCGCTCATCATTTCGATCGTCTTCAGCATGGCCGATTTGCCAACCGTTCACACCGTGCTCACAGGCTTCAGGCCACCATCCATCAAGAATCGAACAATTCGGAACACCGTTCATCGCAGCCTTCATGCCTGAAGTACCGGAAGCTTCCAAGGGTCTGATAGGGTTGTTGAGCCAAATATCAACCCCACTGGTCATCGCCAAACCTGTGGCCATATCGTAATTCTCAATGAAGGCTACCGGAATGTCGTGTTCAACCTCACTGGCGGATGCGAAGATGTCTCGAATCAACTGTTTGCCACCTTCATCCTTTGGATGTGCTTTACCTGAGAAGACGAATTGAATGTTTCCGGATCCAATGGAGCGCAGCCTTTCAAGATCGCTGAACACTAAATTAGCCCTTTTGTAGGTGGCAAATCGCCGAGCAAATCCAATGGTCAAACGGTGTTCTTCCAATTCAACACCGGTCGAGAGTTTTACCAATTCTCTCAGAATTCGGCGGTTTGTCGCTCTTGCTTCGAGTAACGCGCCATCAGGAATGCTTCCTGCATAGCCCAATTGACTCGGGTCTTCTCTCCAACCAGGGAGTTGTTGATCAAACAATTGACTCATGGTGGGCGAAGTCCAAGTGATGTGATGAACGCCGTTGGTGATTGGGGCAATATGAGCGTTAGCAAACATCGACGATGCTACATGAGCATTGAGGTTTGACACTGCATTAACCGAGGTGGCCAAAGCCACGGCCAAGTGAGACATTGAACATCGTTCACCGTTTTCCGGATCTCCAGCTCCCTTGACCAATTCACGTGCGTCTGCAGGCAAGAGTGATCCAATTACAGATTCAACCGATGTCCAGTCAAATCTGTCGTGCCCTGCGGGAACAGGGGTGTGAGTGGTGAACAAGGTCCGTTGTGCGAGATTCTCTCTCGTCCAGCCTTGGTTGAGCATTTCCAACATCGCAAATGTGCAGTGTCCCTCGTTCAAGTGCATGCCAGTCAAGTCGTGACCGAGCATTTGGAGGGCACGAACACCCCCTACACCCAACAAGTACTCTTGGCGAATTCGTGTTTGGTCGTCGCCTCCGTACAAGCGGGAACCGAGTCCGATAAAAGAAGTCGAATTGTTGGGGTGGTGGGTGTCAAGGAAGTACACTGGAACCACATGGCCGCTGACTCCCTTGACATTGGTTTTCCATATGTTAGCGTATAGGGTCTCATCGTCAAGAGGAAGTTGGATGACGAGACCAGTGTCGACTAAATGGTCTGCAGGGTCTATGGGAGCATACGATTCTGTTTGCTCCCCGTTAGCATCAAGATGTTGTTTGCCATACCCTTCTCTGTAGAGTAAACTCATGGCTACCAGTGGAACCTCAGCATCGGCTGCTGATTTGACATGGTCGCCTGCCAATACACCCAGACCGCCGGAATAGGTGTGGAGTTCAGACCAAAGTCCAATTTCCGCCGTGAAGTAACCAATTGCAGGCATTGAGGTTTTCCAAGAAAGAGCGGGTTAAGAGATTCACGGTTCTGATGTTTGAGGATGTTACAAATCGTCCCAAGAAAATGACCATTTCCAATTCCCATGTGCAGTTCCGGGTGTGTTCATTCGTGTGGACGTATCCAATTCAAGCACGTCTTGCAATGGTACGATACTCATCATGGCATTGCATGTTTGGGCCATTCTGATGAGTGCCTGTGGCGGCGTTTCATTTGGCCTCATGAGGGGTGAGAGAGACGATTTCGTTTCTGTGTCGAGCGAGGCCCACCATCCCAATGTCGTGTCGTTGTCATGTGTCCCCGTGTAGACCACTTGGTCGAGTTGAATGTTCTCAGGATGGTGGGGATTCTTAGCGATGTCACCGTTGAAGCCAAAATGCAAGACTGCCATGCCGGGAAGCTCAAATTTTCGGCGAAGGTCAACCACCTCTTGTGGAATAATCCCTAAATCTTCAGCAAGGATGTTGTCAGGGCTAGGCGCTAGGGCAACCATCGCCTGCAACCATTCTTCGCCTGGACCAGTCTGCCAGTGGCCGTTCTTCGCATGTTCATCGTCCACTGGTATCGCCCAATTGGAATGAATGCCTCGAAAATGGTCAATCCTTACTGAATGAAATAGTCTGAACATGCGCTTCAATCGTTCCTTCCACCATCGCCAATTGTCACGACGGTGTGCTTCCCAATCATAGAGCACTGTTCCCCAACGCTGTCCATCCTCGCTGAAATAATCCGGTGGTACGCCGGCAACATACGTAGGCATCCCATGCTCATCCAGTTGGAAGAGATGCCGATGAGCCCATACATCAGCAGAATCATGAGAGACAAAAATTGGGAGATCACCAATAAGTTGGATACCTTGGCTTTCAGCATAGTGTTTGAATTCGGACCAAGCTGCATTGAATCGTCCTTGCTGATCGAGATGGTGTTTGGTGTCTTTTCGAAATGTTTCCAACGCTTCATCATCCCTGTTTCGTAAAGGTTCTGGCCATTCAAACCACGGTCTGCCTTGGTGTGCCTCCTTGATGGCAGCGTAAAGGGCCCAATCCTCTATCCAATATTCGTCCTCTTCCTTTACATCGATACGTTCACCTTGCATAAGTTCGGGCCAACCGGCAAAGGCTGAGGGTGAAGCATAAGGTGAACCGTGTTCATCTGGTGGTGTGATGGGCAGCATTTGCCAAACCGAGAAACCTACTCGATTCATCCAATCGAGAAAGCGTCGTGTCCCTTCAGTTTCTGAAGACGGGAGGGATGTGAGGTGACAAAGCACACCTTTAGGTCCCATGCATTGATGAAAGCGATAAAGCCTTTCAAATTATCACTCATCGTCCCTCCATATGCGACATAAGGCAGTGTTTCTGGTGCTGTTATTTTTTACATCTCTTTTTGCACCAAACCTACAAGGGACGACTCCTGAAGATGTCACTGTTGATGGTTCGTTGACCGACTGGGCAACGGATACACTCATGTCTACAGACACAAACGGCATTGACTTACGGTTGACATGGAATGAGACTATGCTCTTCATTGGATGGGAGGGAACAGATTGGAAGTCGACGACGTCCGGTGCAGATTTATTCGTTTATCTGAACACCTCTGCGGGAGGTTCTGTCCTTACACGAGATTGGGGCTTTGCCCACACATTACCATTCGCAGCCGACCATGGATTCGTCTTGGAGGACGATACCTACTTCCAGCACATCGCTCACGATGGCAGTTCGTGGCAGGACATGTCAACCGATGTTGACCTCTATGCAGGTTGGGCCGATAACACCGTAACGGAGTTCGCTTTGCCATGGGAGGCTCTTGGTTCACCACAAGGGTTTGAGATTCTCGTTTATGCTCAGTGGCAGGATGAAGGAAACGTTTGGACGTCGTTCCCCTTGCAAAACCCATCTTCAAACAACGGGGCTGAAACTTTTACTCATGCGTGGCATGTTGACAATATCAGCAATGTCACCTCACCTCAAAACCTCCCCATCATCGAAACAGGAGGGGTTGACAAGGTCGACGATGCACTCAACTTAGCGATAATTTTTCATCAACATCAACCATATTACAAAAACAAACTCACTGGAATGTATGAGATGCCTTGGGTTCGTGTTCATGCCATGACAGAATATGTTGATTCACCAGGCATCCTCGCCGATACAGAAACCAAAGTGACATACAACCTTGTTCCCTCTTTCATTGAACAACTGGTCGACTATCACACTGAGGAAACTCTGGATGTTCACACTGATATTGCCAAGCGTTCTTGGAGTGAAGGTGGGTATCCCAACGCAACAGAACTCGAACTACACACAATGCAATTCCAATCGTTTTGGAACAGCGGCTGGATCTACAACGTATCCCAGAGTGATGAAAAATTGGGTTGGCTTTATCCGTCCAGCGCCCGCTACAAAGAACTCTACGACATGACGCTGCACAACCTAAAACCTGCCACCATCATGGATGACGAATTGCTTGCACCACAAGACTTCCTCGATTTACAAGTTCTTTGGTATCTTTACCAGTTTTCTCCTGATTATGTGTTAGGCGATTACAATGCTAGCCACCGTGACGAAGGCCTAATCGCCCTGTTCATGCAAAATGGGCAATACGACTTGTCTGACCTCACCTATGTTTTGGACGCACAACATGCTCACATGGGAAACGTCCTGCCAATGTATAGTGAATTAGCAGCTCAAGGGCAGGTCGAACTTACCACGACGCCATACTACCACCCCATTATGCCCTTGTTAATGATGGATGGATGGACTATGGAAGATGGTATTCGTGTGAATAAGGAAGCTTGGCCTGAAGATGTTCAGAATCATCTCGTCACGGGTATGGACTTGTTTGAGGCCGAACTCGGTTTCCGCCCAACTGGCATGTGGCCAAGCGAAGAAGCGGTATCACCTCCAATGGTTGAGCCAGTGAGTGATGTGGGCATAGAATGGATGGTCACAGATGAAGAAATCCTGAAGCAGTCCACCGACATCAATGGCCAACTTATCGATGTTGAAGATGCGGCCAACTTGGCTACGCCTTGGACTGTGACAGGGGCTGAAGGTGGAGAAGTGGCCGTAGTGTTCCGTGACCGTGTCATTTCAGACCGTATTGCCTTCCAGTACGGGACTATGACTCCTGAAGCAGCAGTCTCTGATTTTATCGCCTACATCGACAATGTGCGTCAACAACTCCTCGATGCAGGTGAAGACCCTTCTGAACATCTGCTTACCGTTGCTTTGGACGGTGAGAATTGGATGTTCATGTCCGAATTTCAACATCAAGACAACGCCCGCCCATTTATGGCAGAATGGTACGGACGTTTGGCTGACCATCCCACAATCGTTACCACAACACCTTCAGAATTTTTGACCAAAGGTACGACCTTACCAGCAATTGAGACCATCGGCACTGGGTCGTGGATCGATGGAACCCTTCGAACATGGGCTGGAGAAGAAGAAGAGAGCCTTGCTTGGCAACGCCTTGTCGAAGCACGTCAGGCCTTGGTGGCGTTTGAAGAAAACAATCCTAACGACCCGGGTCTTCCAGCCGCTTGGGAATCGTTGTATATTGCTGAAGGAAGTGACTGGTATTGGTGGTACGGTCTCGACCAAGATAGCGGTTACGACGAAAATTGGGATGTGCTTTTCAAAGTGCATTTGTCTAATATTTACCGTGCTATAAACCTCGACCTTCCACCCTATCTTCAGGATTTGTGGACCAATCCAGCAATTGCAGAACCTGCCGCTAGTGGCATCATTGAGCCCATGATTGACGGGGTAGCTCTTCCTGGCGAATGGGACGGAGCTGCAAGGTATGACGCTCCGGTTTCAGGTGGAGATTTTGACATTGAATCATTCTACTTTGGTTACGACGCATCAAACGTCTTCATTCGAGTGGATGCAAGCACAACTGAAGAACTCGCCAACGCTTCGGGCGAAGGTGCGTTTAATTCGCCTGATTTAGCCATCTACTTCATGCAACCCAACGCCGTGAATTTCAACGAAGCAGAAACCAATTTCCGTACATATTACGGCAATCAAATCCTCGGCTTCCCTTCCAAATACATGGTAGCATTTGACTTTGACACAGTACGTGAAGACGGCCGTGCGAAATGGAACTTGTTCAGTGCTCAAGGTAAAGTCGGTGAACAAGAGCGCTGGGTGCTTTCTGGCAGTTCAAACCTCGGTGGCTGTGCTGTCGATGATGTGTATGAATTTGCCATTCCATGGGCCGATATCGGTCTTGCACCTCGTTACTCCACACGAGTCAAAGTCGTCACGTCTTGGAGAGATTCGTTATCTTACGGTGATGGATTCGATGCTGAAATGGCCCCACCTGCACCCGCAGAGATGGTGCTCCCAGACCTTGAGGAGTGGGTGACCTTGCTCGAGTTGGATGATGCTGTTGGTGACGAAACAGGTGATGGTGATTACGTCTATCCGCTTGCCACCGATTTCAATACCCCCTCCGGAGGCGGACTTTGGGATGCTACACACCTTACCATACGACAGAGTGCGTGGAACGCACAGTTCATCCTCACGATGAGTGAAATGACTGATATTTGGGGGCTAGCCAATGGATTTAGCCATCAGATTGTCCAGATTTATGTTGACCAAGGGGAGACAACTTTCGGTCGAACCTCCATGTTAACTGGAGCGAACGCCGAAGTGCATCCCGATTGGGCTTGGGAAGTCGCTATCAGCGGAACAGGTGAACCAGGTGCGGTACAAGCAGTGCAGGCTGAAACCGGCAGTGCCTCCGCCCGAGGTATTGACGTCACCGGCGATGTTGACGCCAAGACCATCACGTTCACTGTGAGCAAGGATGTTATTGGCTCAGACATTCCAAATTATCGGTACATCATCGTCATCGGTAGCCAAGACGGGTTTGGAACTGGAAAATGGCGTGATGTGATGGAAAATGCTGCGACTTGGACTCTCGGAGGGGGTGCCAATCCTGCACCAGATGACGGTATTGATTACGACCCGAACATTATCGATGTCATTCTAGACGGTGAAGGCCAAACAACCATGCTTTCAAGTTACGACGTCGCTGGTCACACCTATGCTCAACTTACAGGTTTTGAAATGCCTGAGGTGCCACAGCAAATCTTCGGTGCATCGGTGGACACCGTGACTGCGACCTCTGCCGTCATCACATGGTCCACCACTGTTGCTGATGCCACATCGATTCATTACGCAGCCCAAGGGGAAACAGTTGACCAAACTGAAGGTGGGATTTGGACTGCACCGACAACCGATCACGCTGTAACACTCACCAACCTGGAAATCAACACCACATATGTGGCCTCCATTGGTGCCAACGATACAGAGACTGTTAACATCACCTTTACGACTGGAAACGTCGTTGATGAAACGCCTCCTGATGTCCTAAATTTAGCAGCAGAGGTTCTTGAAGATGGGCGGGTGACAGTTACATGGTACACATCAGAGAGTGCAACCGAATCTATTCTTCTTAATGGTCAATCGATTCATAACGATGATTTTGCGACGAAAAAGAACCATGTCTTTACCACCGATGTCTTACCAGATGGAACCTACGAAATTGAGATCTCCAGCGCAGACGCAAGCGGTAATAGCAACAGCAGTAGTTTGACATTCACGGTCTCGGCTGGAGCGACAGTTGACAACCCGATTATCGACGATGGACCTCCTTCTGATGACGGTCGCGACGATGCTTCAAGCGGTTCGAGCTCATCTATCCAGTTGGTGGCCCTTGTGGTCATTCTCCTCGTACTCCTTGCTTTCCTCCGAGTTCGCAATGGACCGAAGAACGACGACCCATGGCAGTAATGTTCACGCAAATGGAATGGAAACTGATTTGTGACTTTGTAAGTTGATCACCGTCAACATACACGGCTTTGGTTGGAAACCGAGCATTCGTTGATACGAAGTTTGGTCTTGCCATGTGCTCGAACATACCAAGGTAGTTCCACGGAAATCAACACAAGCATGGCCATGAACGTGGCCGGTTACAAAAATATCTGGTACTGTTTGAATGACGAGCCCATCCTCTGGTTCAGGAGATAAAGGCGTTTTACCCCCCCATTGAGGTGCTAGATGTCTGCGTCGAAGCATTTCTCGCATTGCTTCTACAGGGTCACTATAACTCACCGTTCGCAAACCAGCCACGAAGTCGTCAATTGATTTTCCATGGTACGAGAGCAATCGAACGCCGTGAAGCGAAAAATCGCATGGATTACCAACAAACGTCGTGGAATTATAATCGAGTTGTATATCTTTCTCAAAGGTAGGTTGTGGTTCTGCAGGACGGACTGCATCGTGATTTCCCGGAAGCATGAGACATTCAACCCAGTCTGGTAGGAGAGAAAGAAGTCGTGCAAACTCTGAATATTGCTTGAACAAATCAGGGATGGCTAATTCTTTGTTTTGGTCTGGATAAATGCCTACGCCATCGACACAGTCCCCTGAAAGAATGAGATATTTAATCGTCTTTGCAAGGGGGTCGGCATGAAACCATCGAACCATCTTGTGCCACTGGGCCTCGAGGAAGGTTTTCGAGCCAACATGGATATCTGAAAGAAATGCTACACTTACACCAACCTCCGATGAAACTTTTTCGTGTTTGGTTTCAAGTGGGAAATGAAGGTCATTGACATAGAAAATATCCCCTGATTGACTAAATGTCCCCGACACGCCCAAAACATCATCTGGCATGAGACCGGCCTCAAGAACAGCCTCTTGTTCTCTATCTCTGTCGTCCCCTGTTCTGCGAGTCAACAGACAAGGTAATTCACCCGTTTCATCTTCAATACTAAACAACAAGTGACCATTTTTTGTGTACCGTGGCTCATTGACTAGGCCTATTGCAACAGCGATATTCTCGTAGCCTTGATAGCGATAGGTTTCTTGAAGCAATTTCGATATTTCTTGGGATTTTCGTGGAAGATTAGAATTCGCTTCGATCATTTTACGAATTCTCGTGAGGCGATCGTTGAAACAAGCCGTGATATCTGTGAGTTTTCCCTCGGTTAATGATTGACCTGTGATGTCGAAATGAACTGTCAAATCCGTTTCGACATCACTTGCTAATGTTGTGAAATCTTCGACTTTCCAATCCGGAAGATTGTTTCTGAATTCGAGATCCAATGGTTCAGGCTCATGAATTGGGGCAACAATCCTCGCGAGGTCTTTTGGTTGTGTTTGCAAAACATGCTCTTGCTTTTTTGAAGGAACATCTACAGGCTTTTCATCTGGAATTGTTGATTCCAATTGATGTAGTGTTGATTCCGTGAGTAATCCCGGTTCTTTGTGTTGAGACACAATCTTCCGTGCGTATTCAAGCGGGTTTGGTTGTGCTAATATTCGAGCACGTGCATCTCTGGTTGCAGCAAGCGAGTTGCTCCGCAAAAGGGCGAAAATTTGAGACCAATCATCACCCATGAACGACCTAGAATGTTTACACTCTAAAAACGAAATGATGCAGTTGGTTGCCTTATTCTTCAGCATCCTGCCAAGTGATTTCGGAAGCGATATCTTGTTCTTTTTTGCCCTCAGCACTCCAAGCCTCATCTTGCCATGGTGCCGATTCTCGAGCAGCTTGTTCACGAGCCATTCGTTCCTCTTCAAACCGAATTGCTTCTTGGCGAATCTCTTCTTCTTTCTTCAGAGCATCCTCTTTTGCCTTCTTTGCATTTTCCATCGCTTGGTCAAAATGTTCGATAGCCTTCAAGAGTGCGAAATACACGAACCCTTCCTTATTTTCGGAACGCGTTCCTCCAATTTCAGTATGTTCAGCATTTGTCCAAGAATGTGATGCGATACCAACGTACACCCCACCAACCTTCTTTGAGGTTAAATCGGCCGTTGGTCCGGCGATTCCAGTGATTGAAATCGCATAATCAGCGTTTGCTCTTGCCAACGCTCCCATGGCCATTTCAATGGCGACGTGTGCGGAAACTGCACCATGTTTCTCCAATGTTGATTGTTTGACGCCGAGTTCCTTGATTTTGGCTTCGTTTGCATAGGTGATCCAAGATTGATTAAACCACTCGCTCGAACCCGCAATATCTGTGAGCGTGCTCGCAAGTAATCCACCAGTGCATGATTCTGCGAGTGTGATGGTGTGGCCCCCAGCACGCAATCTTCGTGCCAGTCGCGCTGCAGTCCCGTGGACATCAGCATCCATGCATGGGCCTGCTCATGACATGATTTGAGGTTATTGGAAAGAGCGCATTCTTGAAAAAGTCGAGCCAACAGCGAGGTATGGGTCTGTGGTCTAGGGGTTTATGACGTCGCCCTTACAAGGCGAAGATCGAGGG
>CAZTGO010000004.1:0-82079 GCA_964613395.1 uncultured Candidatus Poseidoniales archaeon
GGGCCCCCTTGTGTACACGCACATTCGTGCCTACCCTACTGATGCATACCGCGAATCGGGTAATTGTTGGCAGGATTGCGTATCCATCCTAATCCACTGATTAAGGACTGTAGCTCTGGTCTGACAAAGGGGTTATTGGAAATATCTACAACTTGAACTTTACCTTGCTCATTGACTACAAATAACCCTGGTTCGGCAAACGAGTGATCGGTTTCTTCAGCGGATCTTGGATCTGAGATATACAGGCCAAGCTGTTTCATCTGTGACAGTGTGAGGCCGTAAGCAATTGGGAAGTTCACCTCGAGGTCTGTCATGTGACTGGTTAATTGTTGTTTACTGTCGCCAGACACTGCAATCAAATCGACCCCTGTTTGAGCAAGTAAATCTTTTTCTTTTGTCAATTTATTCAAATAACGAGTACACAAAGGACAATGTTGCCCGCGGTATACTACAATCAATTTCCAATCTAAGCCGTTTTCAGGCTTTGCTAGATTTTTGACTTCGCCATTGAGTAATTTAACCTCGATTGCAGGAAAATCAGCACCTGGATGTAACTTATTGGTATATTCAATGCTCATGTTTTTCCGCCCAGTATTTTTGGCATAAATAGATTATTCTTGATCAAATGGATTCATTAATTGAATAACTGGTTTGCTTATTTTCACAAAGGGTTCTCCATAACACCCTTCAATCCATCTCGCCTATACACAAGGGCTTGCAGTAGGTTCTTTACAACGCTACCGTCTGCTTTGAATCAGATGTCGTGCTGTATCATATTTTAGGAGAATTAATCAAAAATCTTTCATCCAGGTTTGAAGAAGTCTCGGCAAAATTTCCCCGGCTTTGCCATAGTGGCTCTCATCAAAATCGTAGGCATTTAACGGCTCATCAAGGTTCACGAGAATTGTCTTTGCACCAATCATTTTTGCTATATTTACCATTCCAGCAGCAGGGTACACATGTCCTGAACTTCCAACGACGATGAACACCTCACACTTCTCAAGAGCAGCGTAAATTGTCGGCATCTCCATGGGTGTTTCGCCAAACCAAACGATGTCGGGGCGAAGGCGAGAAGGTTCAGAACAACACGTACAGGAAAGAAACTCGTTTTGTAAATCGTCTTCACTCATTCGAATTTCGTTGTGGTTAGTTTGTTCACATCGTAATGTGTTCAATCTCCCATGCATGTGGATCACATTTGAACTGCCTGCACGTTCGTGAAGGTCGTCGACATTCTGGGTGATGAGGGTAAAGTGTTCAAGCGACTGTTCCAGTTCTGCAAGAGCGAAATGAGCAGAATTTGGTTCAACTTCGAGCAATTGTTTCCTTCTCGCTTGATAAAACTGCCAGACGAGTTCTGGGTCCGCCCGCCATGCTTCCGGCGTCGCTACATCTTCAATACGGTGGTTTTCCCATAATCCATCGTTATCTCGAAATGTTCGAACGCCTGATTCTGCTGATATTCCCGCACCTGTAAGAACCACGACTCGTTTCGACAACATGTATTCTGTTTTTTCCAACTCTATTTAATCTGCATGGTTCAACATCATACATCATATTGATTCGCATGTTCTTGACTTGGCATCAGGCAGGCGACGAAGAGAACCAATGAACCGATGTTGAATGGGACAAAAATAAGCAATATCCACCATGCTGACCAACCAATGTCATGTAACCGACGACCTAATACAGCCAAACTTGGAATGGCGAAGACCACAACATATGCGAGTAAAGCGATAAAAAGTATGACGAAGTAACCTTCGTCACTCATCCCATTCCCCGTATCCGAGAACATCAAGCCCACAAATAGGAAAGACAGACCGACACCAATAAGGGAAGAAAAGAAAGTCCACCACCAATATTCAGAACGCTGTGCACGACCATTTGTCGTTGCAAATTTACTAAAGCATGTCTTAATTGCTTCTCCAAATGACATCATTTCCTTTTTTGTGTAGGGTAGTTGTTCGCTTATTTGACCGAACATGTTTGGTATTTGTTGGCCAGGAATGGCTTGAGGAATACCCATTTGAGTTGTAACCGCTTGCATTTGCTGCATTGATTGACCACCTTGCGTAGCATTTTGCATGTCGATTGAAATTGTTTGAGGTTGTGGGGCACTTGAAGGCGAAAACGTGGGAGTATTGGTCAGTTCAGCACCACAGTATGAGCATGATTTTGTGTTCACTAAAAGTTGTTGACTGCAGAAAGGGCATGTACCCGCCATAACCATGAAGATTGTTACATCGATTTCATACTTTTGTATGTCAAGAGAGTGATGAAAAGAATTCACATCAAATGACATGATGCGATGGTCTATGCGAACATGCTGGGTCCTCGACCATCCAGCCCATGTTCGGTTGTTATCGAATATGCTTCGCTCATCGGCCACAAGGGACATCATCGTAGCGACCAATCGTCCGGAAGTGCAATCGATGCTCGCTACCTCTGAAGGCATTCTTCCTCAGCGAGAAGTCATTTGGGTTGAGCGCCCAGTTGGAAAAGGAAAGAGGAGGAGGGCTTTGCAGCGACTCCGTACAGTACGACGGGTCTTCAAACAGGCGTTCTTGCAGGGCTCGCCAATTCGTCGAGTGGTGAGTGTGGGTGCACCTCTTGAATTATGGGCCCACGCTTCAATTCGAAAACAACGGACTGATGAGTTTCAACGATGGTATATCACAGACACGGAAGTGCATCATATCGCTCATCATCTTGCGAAAAAATACGCCACTGACATCGTTCTTCCAACGCATTGGGACGCTTCGCTCGATGGAGGTTTTTTGTCCAATATCCAGTGTCGACTTCATCGTATTGATGGCTTGCATGGCCATATTCATCTCAAACCACAACTCAAATCAAAACATATACGAGACCCTCCACAACTTCTCGTCCGACGTCTTCTTGGTGATGGCGCACATGATGAGAGGGAGATCATCGATCTTCCGCCTTCGGTTTGGGATGGTTGTGATGTGACATTTGTCGACGAGAGCAACGGCATTGACGACCCGTGGAAACTTGATTCCATGCTCGCATCATCCGATGGCGTCATCACCCAATCGGTAACGATGGCAAGCGAAGCCGTGATTCTTGGAACCCCCACGCTGTTGGTAAGTAAAGCAAAACGAGGATTTCTCGACCGTTTAGAGAACGATGGTGCACCATTGTTTCGTTGGCAACAACCGTGTGAAGGGGATGAATGGCTCAATCTCAAAGCACAATTTCTAGCCGGAATTCACCTCACGGATGCTCTCGAAGAAATGGATTGGCCAGAAGCATCCACAGAATTTAGACATCTCTTCTCTTCTGAAGATGAATTGAATGAAGAGCCGCTCCAATAATTCCTGCAGTATCAATATTCAGAGCCTTTCGAAGAGGTACGCCGATGTCCAAGAATGGATAAAATGTCTCAAATTCATGACAAATGGCCCCACTCAAAACAACATGATTTGCATTGGTGAGTTGCACGAATTGATTCAATGCAATATTCAGTTCCCCGGCCCATGTCTCAAAGTCGAGGTCATGCAAGCGTTTGGCCCTTGCACTAGCATAGTATTCAAGCGACTCTAGCCTATTTGGAAATTGAAGAAGTCCAAGGTCACGATGAGGTTGTACCTCACCATTGACTACGACACCTGTTCCTAACCCAGTTCCAATGGTGACCATGAGCATTGTCCCTTCAGAATCTTTTCCGTTTCCAACCTGTTGTTCACAAATTGCAGCAGCATCAGCATCATTGAGCAGTGCTATCGTTCTCTTTTTTCCTAATTCATTGGCGATGTCGGTGTCATTCCAGTCCTTTCCTAAATTTGGTGCTGATAGAACTCGATTGCCTCTAGTCATACCTGGAAATCCTATGCCCAACGGCAAATCGGGCGGGAATTCATCCAATGCTTGTCGTATGTGTTGAAGTATCGATTGTTTTGAAAGTGGTTCGATGTGGTCGAATCGGGACACTTGGCCAAGAATTGTCCCCAATTGTCCATCCACAACAGCGATTCGAAATCCTGAGCCACCAAGGTCGACACCGATGGCTTTGGTCATGGTCTTCCTTAGGAGAAAGAATAGAAAAGTTTCACCTTAGGTATTCATGCCCAACCATGCTTGAACAATTTCAAGATGGTCACCAGCAAGTTGAATTTCTCCATCGAGAATGGTCTTGATTGGCCAGAATTTTGCGTCAGCAGCGTCATCACCAGCCTTAGGTTCTGCATCATCGTTGACTTGAATTTCATACACGATACTCACGATGTGTTTTCGCGGGTCTCTCGATGGATCGCCCATGACCATGAGCAGGTTTGGTGCGTGACCCATGAGACCTGTTTCTTCTTTGAGTTCCCGAACCGCAGCATTTTCTGGACGCTCTCCTCGGTCGACAAATCCACCTGGTAAAGCCCATGCACCCTGCATTGGTGGGAATTTGCGTTGAATGAGAAGTATTTCATCACCTCTGCGGACCGCAGCATCTGCAGCAATGGCAGGATTTAACCAGCCTTGGCATTCGTCGCAAACCGGCATTTACTCACCATATCGTCGTGATCGGTCTTGGTATGTACGAACAGCTTTGAGCAAGTCCCGTTTTTGAAACGATGGCCAAAAGACATCTGTGAAATACAGTTCAGAATATGCCATTTGCCAGAGGAGAAAATTCGAGATTCGCTCTTCACCACTTGTTCGAACAACGAGGTCAGGGTCTGGCATATCTGCAGTATATAATCGACTTGAGACTGCTTTTTCATCGATTTCATCTAGCGTCAATTTTCCATCTTTGTAATCTTGAGATATCGATTGAATTGCATGGATTAATTCCTCTCGACTCCCGTATGCAAGACATACTGTGAACACGAATGTGTCGTAAGATGAGGTTCTACCTTCTGCATAGTCGATAGCATCAGTCACGAGTTTTGGCAGCAAATCTCTTCGTCCAATGATTTGAACACGAACTTTATTTTCATGAATCCGTGGATCGTCTGCAATTTCTCGAAGTCCCTCATTGTACAGTTGGAACAAGACATCGAGCTCATCTTTGGGCCGATTGAGGTTTTCAGTTGACAATGCATACACTGTGAGCCACGGAATATTCAATTCCAAAACCCAATCGAGCACACGTTCGAGTTTTTGTTTTCCAATTCGATGTCCGATATCCGTGTTCATGTTCGATGACCAGGCAAATCGTCGATTACCATCCATGATGATTGCGAGATGATTGACTTTGATTGGGTGTTCATTGATTTCACGAATCAGTCGTGCGTCGAGTGCTTGACCCAAGGCATCACCAACTCGCTCGGAAATCCCCATAGCACCGCCCTCTATCGCCACGGTGGCAAAGAAAGCGTTTCATCTCTCCGATGGTGAAACTTCACCATCAACAGACTTCTAAATCTCTATCGAAAGGGCATGGTATGGGCAACGAGCCATGGTGGCCAAGCGGCTTGACATCATCCACATTTGATGATGTCGTCCAGAGTGCACGCTTCCCAACGCCATGGGGATTTATCGACTGTTGGGATTATTCGGTGATCGAAAAACCAGAATGGTGGAACGGCGTGCTTGACGCCGGACAACCGTGGGGCAAGTGGCCAACTTCGGTTGAGAAGATTACACTGATGAAGCATGATATCCACGGCATCCATTACAACATCGATGATGCATACCACGTCCTTGTTTCACCATTATTACACACTTCATCCCTTTCGATATTAGCGAGGTTTGAACCATGGAATCAAGCACTCACGAAGGTAGGTGTCCTTCTCCCCATCTCTGGAATTTTGCTCAACGATGCTGACGCTGTACTGGTCTATCCAATGTTCAAGGAGGAAGAAGATTTGTCTTTTATCGACATTCGAAATTTCATTCAACGTATGGCGTCAACCCACGAAGCACTCGCACAATTCGCAACACCAAACACCGAACGTCAGTGGAATGCTGACCTTAACGCTCTGGAAGAAAAAATGGAAACGAGTACACTTTGGCGGGCACCTCACAGCTCTGGAACACAGGGTATCCCCTACATTCGCCTCGAAACAACATCGAAAGTTCAGTGGAAAGGAAGAGATTTTTTGCTCGCACTTCCAATGGACCTCGCTGCTTCGATGTTAGTATCCTCAGACCGCTTACCTAGTTTAGCAATGCTCATGATGACGGAATTTAAATGGGAATACGGCCAAGGTGTTTCTGGTAAGGACCAAGAAGTCATCTTTGAGACTTGGTCGTCAATTGTACCAAAAAAGTGGTCAAGCACAAAGGCTCTCGCCACAGCAAATGGAGGGGCGTGGATTTGGCGGTATCATGCTTGTCTCCTTCAATTAGCACATGCTCTTGCGTATCAGGATAAGATGCTTGAGATGCATTGTCGTGGTTGGCTCAAACATGTTTCAAGAATTCAAGCAAAACTCTCGAATCGTCAAATGATCAAAATTTGGATTTGGGTTGCTGTTATCTTTTGGGTCGTCGCATACTTTGGTTGGAAGTTGGAATTTTTCTCACATTGGATTGCTCTAGGCCTGACTGCATCGGGTGTTGGCCTCACTTACCTTTCAAGATGGCTGTTCAAAAGGCAAATCATTCCCCCGTATGAGCGGAGGTAGAACATCACTTTTGGGTTCGAATTCTTCCATCATAGAATTCGAGGCTCAACTCTTTTGCAAGTTGCATGAGGTACAAAATGAAATCTTCTCTCACTTCCCTCTCTTGAACACCACTGGTGATGTTCCAATACAGATTGATGTCAACATCAAGAGATAATGCTGAGATTGCATTGACTCTGCACCATGATGATTCTTCTTTGAGCGTGAATTCATTTGCTGTGATGTGTTCAACAACACGAGCACAATATGTTCTGACGGCTTCATTATTTGAGTTGATATCGAAGTGGAGTTGTGTTTGCCATCGGCGCCACCTTCGCTTTCCAAAATTTTCAACAGGGGTGTTGACAAGATTGGCATTCGGCATCGTGACGATGGTATCCATTGAGGTTCGAATGAGCGTGGTTCGAAGGTTGATCTCAATGACTTCACCTTCGACAGCGTCCACAAGAATGTAATCCCCAACCTTGAAGGGTCGGTCGAGAAGTACTGTAACAGCACCAAAGAAATTGGAAATCGTATCCTTTGCCGCTAGTGCGAGAGCCAATCCTGAAATTCCCAGCCCTGCGATGAGTGAAGTAAGTTCAAATCCGAGCGAGTCTGCAACAAAGACTGCTCCAATGAACACCACAATGAATCGAACAACACTTTGAAGGGCGGAGATGAGGGTTTTTTCTGAACCATCAAGGTCACCATCGGTATCGAAAATGGCTACAATATCTTCAATAATTTCGACCAGTCGAAAAGCCCACACGACAAGGGCGATAGCAACAACAAATTGAATGATACTTGGGAGGGTATCGATGACGAGTTGAGGCATCACAATGGCACTACCAGGTTCCATCGATTCCTGAATAATGAAATCGAGAATAAGGTAGGCCACACCAAAGCCAACAGCCGTACCCAATGCCTTGTCACTGTCATGGATGGTCTTTTCTTTGATAGAATCATTCCGAACAATTTTGCGTAATAGTGTGGGGAAAAATCGCATTGAGATGTATCGAACCACCACAATTGTCAGTGTGAGTCCGATGATGATGTACAATGACATTTGGGAAAAACCGAGAACTTCGTTTCGAAGAGAGGAATCGGGTGCTGGGTCAAGGATGTCCATAGTATCGACGAACAAAGATATCGTTTTCAACTTCACCCAAAGAACAGATGTTGGTTCAGCAAGATGAAATTCACATACCTGCGACGGCTTCAAGAAGTTGAATTGATTGGGCATTGTGATAGCATGTCTGCATTGAATTCTAAATTCGGAAAATCGCATGGCGTCAAGCCTTCATTTGGATTTTTGCTCATTGCCCCTCTTCTCCTCAGTCTATTTGCCCCATTTGCAGGTGGTTCAGCAGTTCTGCAGGCTGAATCTGGACTCGATCCTAGCGATATTTGGTCAGATGAATACATAGCGTATGAATTCCCTTGGGGCGGAGATGAAGCAACACAATTCAAAGCATACCACGATTATGAATCTCTCCGATTGCGTTTACTCCGCCTTGCAGAAGAAAATCCCAACTTTGTTCAATTTCACGAAGGCCTCAACGGAGGTACAAATGCCCGTGGCGAAGAAACCGATGAGACAACCTACCAAGGATGGTTCTACAAACATTCATCTCCATGGGTCAAACTTACTGATATTTCGACCGAAGACGGTGATTACAACCCATTCGTCGGTGATATTGGAAACTTTGAGGAGCGAGAGGATGTCCTCATCGTCGGTAACCACCACGCACGAGAATGGATGTCGTATGAAGTACCGATGTTCATGATTGAAACCCTTGTGTTTGCTTACAACAACATCGGCTATGATAATGATGGCGACGGCCTGATTGATGAAGACCCATGGGGTGATGCTGATGGCGATGGCATCATCGATGACGATGGCGATTGCCTTTCACTCGCTCCCGAATTCCAAGATTCAGATGGCGACGGTACACCATGCGGTCCAGGCGACCTAGGTGTTGATGAAGACCACTCGGAGCAAAAACTCCACGATCTCATCAACGAACGTGAAATCTACATCGTACCATTGCTAAATGTGGATGGTAACAGGTATGACCGTGAAGTGTTCTGTGGTGAAACTGCTTGGGAGAATTGCCCTACAAGCGGATGGAGAAAGAACCTACGAGACAACACTTTCACTGGTGTCACACCTATTCCGAACACCAATGAACAAGTGAACGAAGGATGTGATGGTGTTGACCTCAATCGAAATTACGAGTATGAGTGGGGTGCCCCGCTCGGTGCAACTGGCCCTCTATTCCCAGGCGACTGCATTGCTGGCACAGTCAACAATGATGTGTACAACGGACCTGTCGATACCAATAATGACGATGGCGATGCTCTTCTCAACGAAGATGGCGTCGATGGTAATGATGATGATGGTGATGGTCTCATTGACGAAGACAAAATGGGTGGAAACACCGAACCGGAGACGAAGTTCATCCAAGACCTGACCGAGATGAACGATGATAATGGAAACGGCGGCTCAGATTTCCCTGCAGTAGCAACTTGGCATTCGTTTAGTGAACTCATCCTCTATCCATGGGGACACTGCTCAGATTGTGATAACCCCGATCAAGACCAGTTGAAATATCATGGCGATGTCATGGCGACAATGTCCAATTACGAAAACATGCAATCATCTTCTCTGTATCCTACAACAGGAGATTTTTGTGATTGGCACTACGGTTTATTCCGTTCGTACTGTTACACCTTCGAAATAGGAAATGCATTCCATGAACGACCCGAGAACATCGATGACATTGTGCTACGGAATGTAGGTATGGGCCTCTACATGATCGAAATTGCAGATAATCCAAAGGAAAGGGCTGACCTTGAACTCGCAAACATTTCGCAGCAAAATTACCTCACAACCCCAACAAATGTTGATGTTCCAGAATCGGGTGATATTCCAATCGATATCTGCGTTTCAAACCTCTTCCCGTACAGTGAATCGAACAGTTTCGTCAAATGGCGAATGGTGAAGCCAAGTCGCTCTCAAAGTGACTATGGTCCACAAGAATGGTCAACTACCGCTTGGACAAAAGTCGGTGTTGAACGAGTTGATGTCGCATGTTCAACCTCATCTGGTAACGGGACGGTTCTTCGAGCAATGATTCCAATTTCCGAATCATCAACAGGAGAACTTCATTACAAGGCTCAAGTTTCAACCTTATCAGGAGCTGATTTCTATCAATATCCAGCAGGTGGCGAATACCACAAACTCTCAATTACTTATCGTGCATCATTCGGCAGCGTGTTCGGTTCTTTGTTCATGTTCGTCGTGGTTGCCGGAACGGTTTGGGGCGGTTTAGGATGGGCACTACGTGTGATGCTCGGTGGTCCAGAGGACGAGCTTGCCCAAGCAGGTAAGGAGTAATCGAGGTGAATATATATGGCAGAATCTGACCAATTCAACGGCCGTTTAGGCCTCATCTTTGCATCCATCGGTGCAGCAATCGGGACTGGAAACATTTGGCGTTTTCCAAGAATGGTTGGTGCAAATGGCGGAGGCACATTTCTCATTCCTTGGCTGTTTTTCCTCTTCGTATGGTCGATTCCACTCGTTATCGCGGAGTACGCCATGGGTAAGCGCTCTCGAACTGGAACGATTGGAACATTTCGTATCTTTGCCGGAAAACGATTTGCGTGGATGGGGTTATGGACAGCTTGGATTTCTACGGCGATTGGATTCTATTATGCAGTCGTCTCGGGATGGACAGTGAAATACTTTCAACTCGGGATCACGGGTGCACTCAATGGAGAAGGCGTTGATACGACTGAAGTATGGAATGCATTTTTACAAAATCCGGGACAAGTTATTTTCTTTCAATTCATCATCGTGGCCTTAACCCTTGGTGCAATTTGGAAGGGAGCAAAAGCAATCGAAAAAGTCAATTTTTACCTCATGATTTCTCTGTTTGCTTTGTTGTTCCTCACCTTATTCTTGTCGCTATGGATGGACCTCGAAGATGGAAGCCTTGATGGAGCCATGTTCATGTTTACCGTTGATTTTGAGATGCTTCGTGAACCAGAAGTTTGGATCAACGGCTTGTCTCAATCCGCTTGGTCGTGTTCTGCCGGAATGGGTATGTGCATTACCTATGCAGTGTATATGTCAAAAGATGAAGACACAGTCCTTAACGCATTTACGATGGGGCTTGCAAACAATTCGATTTCGATTATTGCAGGTCTGGCCGTTCTTTCAGCAATCTTTGCAGTCAACCCAGACCCACTTGCAACAGTTACAGGCGGTTCGTCTGCAATTACATTCCTTGCACTTCCCGAGGTCTTCGCAAAGGCACCGATGGATCCGATTGGTCCATTGTTTATGATGGCCGGATTTTTCCTTGCGTTATCTTTTGCGGCCATGACTTCTATGATATCTACCGTTGAACTTTGTGTTCGTAACTTCGTCGACCACGGCTATGACCGAGAAAAGTCGGTCTTTATCACCGGCGTTGCTATCTTTTTGTTTGGATTACCGTCTGCGATTATGTGGATAAAACTCGATTCGAGTGGGGTTGCATTTCCCGAGTTCCTTGAAGTTCAAGACCACATCTGGGGCTATGGATTGATGTTTTCCGGTCTCTTCATCGCCTTCTCGATTTGGAAATATGGATTCCTCAAATGGAAGTCTCAAGTCGAGGAGGGTACAGCAGCACCTGGCTTCGCAGGATACCTTGGTATTGGTGTGTCTGCGTTCAGAGATGATTTCATCAACACAGGGGATAATGACCTTGAAGTCGGTCGATGGTGGGATGTCCTCATCTACATTGCCTTCCCAATTCTTTTTGCTGTGTTGATGATTTCCTATTTCTCCGATATGATCGCAAACACAGAAAATGTATGGGACCCATCCAATCCAAAAGGTGTGACCATCATTCTGTTGTTTTGGGGCGTCGTTGCCGCTCTTTTCATTTGGTTTAACCAGTATCTTGTACAGCGGCCAGTATACCGAAACATCCCAGAGGGAGCAGATGTCGACATCTCGATGTTACCAGGTGGTTCAGACGACTTAATTTCGGATATTCGAGATAAAGCCGACCGCATCGACAAAGTCATGGATGCGGAGATAGCAGATTGATGGGGTTATGATATGGAGGATTTGGTGAGCACCCTCACCACTGGTCTCATTATATCGCTTATTTTCATCGCCTTGAGTTATTTCTTTTGGAAAAAATTCGACAAGCCAACACCCCTTATGATCGAGAGAGAAGAAGAACGTAAACAAATCAAAGAAGAACGACGAATGTGGCGAAAAGTCGAGAATCAAATGAAAGTCGAGCAGGAGGAAGCAGAAGAGCGTGCTGCCTACGAGCGAAGAAAAGCAGAAGAACGTGCTCGAGCAATTATTCCCGAAAAGGAAGTGGTCACAAGTGCTTGGAGCATGCTCGGTGTTGAAAAGAGCACAACAGGCACTCCGGATGAAGCATCAAGCGAGACGTTCAAACAAGGCGATGATGCGAACCTTGAACACCGTCCTGTTACATTGGATGCAAGTGAGCTCGAGCAAGTAGATGATGCCGACCTTTTGCAAGCACCCGATATCGTCCAAGTACGGCAAGATGAGGGTGTTATCGATGGCCCAGAAGAACCTGACTGGGAACTCATTGAACGTATGCGAAAATTAGGTGAGGTGTCTGAAGAAGAACGAGATCTTTTACCAGAGGCACCAGATTTACCTCATGTACAAGTCCTCGATGAAGAATCAAACGGAGATTCGACCGATGAAGAATTTGAACCAACTGAGACCGTTGTCGAATCCCCCTCCGACGAAGAATCAGATGTTGGTGAAGAAGTGGTTGATGAAGCCGTAGAACCCAAGTTGATTCAAGATGTTTACAATGATGAAGACGAGGCAGAAGACGTTGATGTCGAGCAAGGACATGTTCATACCGACGTCGAAGGTGTGGAAATTCCATCACCGAGTGAATCTTTGGTAGAAGTGGAAAATCAATCAACCACGGAAACCGACGAATTGCAGAATGTTGGAAATTTCGACCTTCCCTCGCCAGAAACTTCAGAAGATGATGCCTGGCACGATGTATCCTGGTCATGAAACCAATCCCGGTCGGTTGATGAAACCAAAGATATGATGAATCCTCACCGTTTGAGAGGCTCATGGTGGCCAAGCCTCGAGGGACGAGAGATTTTCATCCCAAAGAGATGGCTCGCCGCCTTGCATTTGAACGAATTCTCGATGATGTTGGCCGGCGTCATGGATTTCATAGGGTTCAAACCCCGATTTTTGAGACGCTTGAACTGTTTACAGCAAAATCAGGAGAGGGTGTGATTGGACAACTCTACGCCTTTGAAGACAAAGGTGGACGCCAATTGACACTTCGGCCAGAGATGACGGCCCCAGTTATGCGAATGGTTGCTGAAGAACTTCGGAACGAAACTAAACCACTACGTTTGTCGTATTTCGGTCAATGCTACAGGTATGAGGAATTCAAGAAAGGTCGTTATCGTGAATTTTTCCAATACGGTATTGAAATTATTGGTGCCCCTGGACCTTTGACTGAAGCCGAAATTGTGGCAACAGCCGTCAACATGGTGACAGAGGCCGGGCTATCGAATTGGCAACTTCGCATAGGTCACGTTGGTGTTCTCAAATCTGTTCTTGGTGCGTTAGGGCTGTCAAATGATGTGATTGATGGACAAGAAGCACCAGTCGCCATCGCGATGCGTCTCATTGACAAAGGTGATACGAATGGTCTCGAAGCCTTTCTTTCTTCACAACACATCTCCCTTGAAGATGCGAAGCCATTGTTTGAAATTCAAGCCTTATCGGGTGGTGTTGAAACTCTCAACCAAGCATCAGATATTCTATCGAAGATGAATGATATTGATACAACGCCACTTGAAGAACTGCGAACCACGTGCAACGCCCTCGCTGCTTTGGCACCAAAACCACCGACGATGTCCATCGATTTGACAGTTGCACGAGGCCTCGACTATTACACTGGCATGGTCTTTGAAATTCATGTGCCCGAACTCGGAGGCGAAAGCCAAGTTCTCGGAGGAGGTTCGTACAAACTCATGCATTTGTTTGACCTTGAGGACCTCGACCCATGTTGCGGATTTGGTCTTGGTTTCGACCGAGTTCTTCTCGCCCTTGAAGCCCAAGCAGAGGCTGAGGGTCGGAGTGAAATCGTTCCGGGCGAATCAAGTGGTCTACCCTATGTCGCAGTTGTTCCGTTCAATATTGATGCACAACACGTCTTATCGCTCGTTGCGGGCTTGAGGGCGAATGGCATTCGAGTTGACCTTGAACTTCGAGGTCGAAAAATTGGCAAAGCCATGTCGTGGGCCAACAGCATCGGGGCTACGCATTGCCTTGTTGTTGGCCCTCAAGATTTGGAACAAGGACATGTGACGGTCAAGAATCTCGGTTCAGGAGACCAACAGGTCGTTAACATGGCTGTTGATTCAGTTCTTTCATTGCTCAACTGATTGCTTTTCTTGACGTCGAACATTGTAGAAGAATGCCATTGAGAGTGCTGCTGCACCAGCGACGAAGGTAAAGCCAGGTGTGTCTTCAGGGTCGCTGTAACCATCCTCACCCGCTTGGAACGATTCAGTCCATGTCTCCGGGTCAATCGGTAGATCAAGACGGCTTTCCATACCGAGGATGAGTGCGAAGTGAGCAGGATTTCCTTGAACAATTCCAGGAATTGCAGTATTGGTTCTGTCACCTTTGAGTTTCATGGTGATTTCGATGACCGGGTTATCGTCACGTCCATCCCAGACGGCTTGGTCTTCAGGTACTGTAAACATGAAGGGATACGATTGGTTGCCTTGTTGAAGACCAGTCATTTGTTGTTTATGAACGATATTTGGCCCGCGATAAATAGTGATGTTCATGTTCTCACAATCGTTGTTGCAGTTTCCATCCCCACCGTTTTCCCAGTCGCCTGCCAAGTCGAGTCGAAGCGTTCCTCGAGCCTCTCCTCCGATCGTGAGGTTCAATCGTGGCTTTAGTTCCGGTTTCATGATGAATCGAAGTTTGATGTCGATGACGCCATTGTCTTTTTCTTCACGAAATTCGCCGTCCGCAGTTGACATCGTATCGTTATTAGCGAAATGCGTCCACGCTTCAGCATAACCATCGTGATAGAGGTA
Organism: uncultured Candidatus Poseidoniales archaeon; assembly: GCA_964613395.1. Classification (GTDB taxonomy): domain Archaea; phylum Thermoplasmatota; class Poseidoniia; order Poseidoniales; family Poseidoniaceae; genus Poseidonia. Next base: position 14,712 of record CAZTGO010000004.1, read on the forward strand.
CATTGTTGAGGCGTTTTCTGAAGGTTGCTTGGGGTCAGCAGGCTCTTCGCTTTGCATTGTGGATGCACCAGTGCCGTTGACTGGCATAAGAATGAACAACGCCAAGAGAATTGCTACAACAGGGCGGCTTCGCATAGTAAGGCCATTCAATGCCTTATTTTTCAACGCTTCTAAGGCTTGGACCCTTATGAATCATGAATTCATTGCCTTTGTTTTGCATCTATATCGTGAAATTTCAACAAGACCTTGCCGATATTTTTTGCTTCATGGAGGTACTTGTGTGCGTTCTGAACATCAGACGATGGAAAACTTTGGTCGATCACTGGGTTGAGATGGCCGTCGGCAATACCGCTAAACAGTGCTTGCATGTGGTTTCTCATCACCTCTTCATCTGACCATGTCCCCATGTGAATACCATGGACGCCGCGGTTTTTGATCATCAGTTGAAGAGGGCCAAATTTAGGCGTTTTACGAAGGGCTGAAAACGCCTTGAACAACGAACGTTTTGATGAAGGTGCCGCGGCTGAAAGCCCATAGGAATAGAGTGCACCACCTTCTGCAACAACCGACAAACTTCGACGCAGATGGTCGCCACCAATCGGGTCAAGAACAAAATCAACCCCTCTTCCATTGGTGTGATGTTTTACGATTGCTACAAAATCTTCGCTGTGTCTGTCGATAGCATGTGCCCCGTACTCTTCGATGATGTGATGTTTCGAAGCCGATGAGGTCGCAAAAATTTTCGTTACACCGAGCCACCTGCAAATCTGTAATGCCGCCGTTCCAACGCCACCTGCACCACCGTGAATGAGCACGGAGTGATGTGGTTGGATGTTGCCCAAATGCTGCAGTATATGGTATGCTGTCATGTATGTGACAGGCGTTGCTGCGGCCACATCGAAGGAAACATTTTCAGGTAATGGTATGACTCTCGACGAATCACAAAGAACCATGGAAGCCTGGCCACCATTGCGCATTCCTGCAACAACTCTGTCGCCAACGTTTACTGAGGTTACACCTTTGCCAACAGCATCGACAATCCCGCTGATTTCGTAGCCGGGGGTGAAGGGATATGGTGGACGAGGTTGATATAACCCGAGACGCATCAGCAAATCAGCAAAGTTGATGCCAGCGTAAGCGACCTTTATTCTCACGTCGTTTTCTTTGCACTCCGGCACGGCCATGTCAACCGTTGTGACTTTGGAAAGACCACCCTTGCCTGTGAGAACAACCCGGTGCTCCATGGTTAACCAGTTGAAACATTGTTTGTAAAATGATGTCTTGCAATCGAGAATTATTCGAATCGATGGAAATCAATTTGGTCGTCATTTCTGTTTGCATTTGCTTGTTCTCGTGTGAGACGAAGTGCTTCACCGAGCATGTCAGGAGCCATGCGATTCGAACGAAGCTCTTGACCTCCAACGCCCGTGATAATCGCCATGACCTTAATGGTGTCACCGAAGGTAGGGTCTTGCCGTGCACCCATGATGATGTTTGCATCCTCGCTGACTTTTGCAGTCATGAGATCAACCACTTGATTGGCTGATTCAAGCGACATGTATTTGCCACCAGTGACGTGAATAAGGACACCGGTTGCTCCGGTAATGTCGACATCGAGAAGCGGATGATGAAGGGTTTCATGCACAACATCTTCAGGTCCGCGGTCAGATTCACCGTAAAGCATCATCGTCACGCCACCGTTGTTCATGATGGTCTTCAAATCTGCAAAGTCGAGATTGATGAGCGAAGGAAGTGTGATGGTTTCGACAATCCCTTTCACGATTTCTGCAACGAGTTGGTCCATGATAGAAAAGGCCTCATCGAGAGGCATGTCGGGCACGAAATGCAGGAGTCTATTGTTGTCGAGAACGAGCACCGCATCAGCAGCACGCCGTAGCATTTCGAGGCCTTCGAGGGCACGAGTCATCCGTTGTCGACGTTCAACCCTGAACGGTGTGGTAACGATGCCGACGACAAGTGCTCCAGCAGCCTTGGCTTCTTCGGCGACGATTGGGCAAATACCGGTACCTGACCCACCTCCCATACCTGATGCAATGAAAACAAGGTCGGCCCCAGTGACGATCCTTCGAATCATTTCACGACCAGATTCAGCACAACGACGACCTGTGTTCGGGTCACCTCCTGCGCCCAGTCCACGGGTAATGTGTCGGCCAACGAGCAATTTTTGCAACGCACGTGTATGATCGAGATGTTGTTTGTCGGTGTTGATGGCAACGGTTGCTGCTCCTTCGACACCAAGGTGGGTGATTCTGTTGAGTGTGTTGTTACCAGAGCCGCCGCAACCCACGATGAGAATGCGAGGATTCTTGACACCGAATGAGCCGAGTTCGTCGTCAAGTAAGGCGGTAGCACCGCGTGCAATGGTCTCATCTTTGAGCCCCTGAATCATGTCTGCAAACGCTTTATCTTGATTCATTGACATGCCGCCACCCACTGAAGATCGTTCAGGTCCCATCCCTACACTCTCTCATATCACAGCCAATTCTTTCCCTACATAACCTCAACCCTCGCGAAAGGGGTGAAAAGTGGGTTTTCTCGACCATTAGCCTTTCATCAACATCTTCGTTTTCAAATCTATCGATGTTTGCCTCAGTCTTGCCTTTCTTTTCAATCCTAGGCAGTGATTTGATGAGCAGAATTTTTGATGAAAATTAAGTAGTGGTGCTGTTTCGGAGGACTTGCCTCACTTAGCTCAGTTGGTAGAGCACCTGACTGTAGTTGGAAAAAAACGTCGCAGCAGACATCAGGGTGTCCCCGGTTCAAGTCCGGGAGTGGGGACCAACTTCTTGACAGGAGCCTCATTTCCATTTGTCCCCAGTTCAAGTTTGAGAGTTGCAGTCTAGGTCTAAATCTTGATTGAATGAATTTACTTTGTTCCACGTACATTGGAAAATTCGAAAAATCTTCCGAATCATCTCCTAAATTTTTTGTTTAGACTATCCTTGATTGTACACGTTGAACTGTTGATTGGGCACACTCCGCATCAACATCTGGAATAAAGGCATGGATGACACATCGAATTACACCTATCTGCAAGATGATGGCAATTTTTAGAGCTCCGAGGAGGTGTGTGAACCAGTTTTTGCCAACGGCTTTGGGGTGCTTCCACATTATTATCAAGACAAAATACAATGGGGTTCTAATGAATGTTACGATGTTCATGAATATATGACGAATTTTCATGAAATGTGAAGGTCTCACTCGGTAATTTCGATAGGATGATGTTCTGTCATTATGTCGACTGAGCATATGGAGCAACGCAAGTTCTGGTTGACCCTCCTCATCGTAGGGGTGCTTTTCCACGGCCTTGCAAGTCTTGCTCTCCCTTTGGGGTACGACACCTATCTTCATGCGAGTTATGTTACCGACGGTCTTGACGACGGCGAGGCAGATATTGAATGGGGACCGGTTCGCTCGGGCTCTGATTCTTCGGAACCAACATCTGTTTCTTCTGACGGAAAATGGGCAGTTTGGCACACATTGATGGCCATCATGTTCACAATATTTGGAATTTCATCCACGTCATTGCATTTGTTTGGTTTTGGCTTGGCGATGGTCTGTCTCTTTGGGATCTACATTCTTTCGAAACATGTTTTCGATGAAGAAGTCGCCCTCAAAATAACTGCCCTTGCATCCATCTATCCGCCATTTATTCGTGCGACTGGGCGAGCTTACCAGGAGGTATGGATTGCCTTCCTCGTTTGTGTGTTCTTTACTTTTGCAGTCCTTGCGTTTAGGCATTTGAATGCTCAAAGAAAGTGGGCCTTGTATGGAGGTTCGTTCGCTATCGTGCCATTGTTGCTCCTCACGAAGGGCATGCCGTGGAAGTGGAGTCTCGCAGTTCTGCCCGTTTACTTGTTGTTTGAACACGAGAAAGTCCGACAACGAATTCAACCCTATTTACCACTCCTGGCCTATCTTACGACGGTTTTGATCTTGAGTCGAAATGGGTTAGGTGTCACCGATTTCGAATTGTTCGACTGGATTTTCGTGCTGTTATTCTGCGGCTTGTATGCTTGGTTGATGTTTGTGTATCTCGGGATGTTTGTTTTCTCCTCGAAGAGTAAGGAATCAGAATCGACGCCAGAGAGCACGATGTTGACGTTCTCTTGGATGTCAATGGGATGGATTTTGTGTGGATGGATTGCAGCATTGTGGCTTGTCGAGGCGAACAACAGTGGCCATTCAATGATGCAAACATTCGTCGATTTTCGGCACAACCCAAGATATCTATCACTTCTGATCATACCCCTATTGTGGTCATTTGCTTCACGTGGTCAACTTCCCGAATTCAAGACAACATCTGCATTTTCATTTTTCATATTGGCATGTTTGCTTTCCTTCAATGCGTTCATGATTTTTGGGGCTGAACCCCAGCGAGAGATGGAGGTGTTTGGCGAACATATCGAAGAATCAACATCTGAGGATACAACGATTCTGTTTTTGCACGACGGTGCTTTTGCGATGCATGAAATGTATGTCTTGCAGTTTTCTATCGACCCCGAGAGCGATGATGGGCATGTTGCCTATTGGCGTACGACCGACTCGGGATGGCAGACGGAATTGAGTGATTGTGCCGTTTTAGGTCCAACAGAATGGGTCATTGTTTCTGAACATGATGATTTGTACGATGTTTTGAATTGGACAAAAGTAGAGATTGATTCGGATGTAGGGTGGGCATTATACGAGCGCCCGTCAACGTGTTAAGGTTTCAAGTTCCTTTGCCGGAGTGCTTCGACAGCGAGAACACTAACAGCGACTTGGAGATTGTACGAGGGTACAAAGCCGTCCATTGGTAAAAGGACAACTGAATCCGATGCAGCAAGAACTTGTGCACTGACGCCATCTCGTTCAGCCCCTACGACAAGAATCACGTTTCCTGTGAGGTCTTCGTCCCATGGCTCGCAAGATCCCGTATCTTCGGCTGCAATGACTCTGAAACCGTGCTTCTCTGCTGATGCCAAAATCTGGTCGGTCGTCGTGTAAATCACGGGTAAAAATCGGTCAGCCCTCATGCTGGAGCGACGAATTGTTCGACGCTCTTCATGCGTTTTTTCCACGTTGAGAAGAACTGCATCAGCCCCTGAAACTTCAGCAGTTCGAATGGCAAAACCAAGGTTTGTTGAATATTCGACGCCGTCAAAAAAGAACACAGTTCCCCCGTGAGCCAAGACTTCATCCAAGGTTTCATGCATCACTCTTCCAGTAAGGGCAAGGGCGTCTTGGTGCCCATTTGCAGACATTCGCCAAAGGTCATTTGTTGACCCTTCTTCGATAGGGATGTTCCGCTGCTTGCAAAGTTCTCGGATTTCATCTGTGTTCTTGTCTCGGTCGACAAGGACGAGTGTGATGCCGACCCCCTGTTGCAAGGCTTCGAGGACAGCGGGAGATCCTGTGATTTGTCCCGCCATGTCGTTTGGTTTGGATGAATCCTCATGAGGTTAACGCTCGTTACAGAGCCGTATCTCCATGGGTAGCGAGTGTACTGGGGGACTGAACACCCATTGTACTCTTCCACAATGTCATGAGGGGTTTTCAAGAACCCTTACGATTTCATGGAGATAATATGTCGGTTGTCTGTTTCAACCCAGAAGAGACGGTGTGAAATTTTGATTGATTAATAGAATTAACAAAAGATTCTAACTGTGAAATAAAAGATGTTTCAATGCGTGTGAATTTAAGGTAATCAGGATAATCAGCTTCTATGATGTTGTTGTAAAGATGAATTGCATATGTTTTTTCCATCATTTCCATCAACTCAAATTCATGTTTAGGATTGAAAATTTGATGGATTCTAAACCATGGAATCGGGCAAAACATTTCTCTTGGTGAGGTAAATGACGTCCAATCAATCCCTATTTCTTCCATCTTTTCAATGATGAAATTCTTGTTAAAGCTTAGGTGTTCAAGAGACTTTACTTCTTGAGAAATAGATGAGGTGTAAAGTTTCTCAAACAATGGGTTCCCGCTTTTTGCCACATAGATATTGCAATTATTTATTTCAATACCCGATTTACTATTTTCCGTTGCAAACATGACCTCGATACTATCATCAAATATCAACGGCTTGATACAAATAGAATCTAAATCAGACCATACGCCCCCTTTCTCGAATAACAATTTGTATCGAAAGATGTTTGCAAAAGTCGAGTATCTCCCCCTTATTCCATCCACAGAATTCATCATTTGAAATGATGCAGATTCAGGAATGATTTCATTCGCATCCATACGAATGACACCTTCCGGAACGGAAAATTCTTCATAGCAGTACAACTCAAATTTATGACCTTGGCAAATATAAGATTTCATTGAAAGGTCACAAATCCAATTCATTGGCTTGCCAAACCAAAAAGACCGAATTATGGGTAAATCCGCATTTATCATACAAACCACCAAAACAGGACACAGAATGACGCCTGGCAGGCGAGTTTAACAAACGCCCACCTTCTTTCACCCCAAATCCACTCACCGGTAGCTGCATAATCGAACCTTTCAGTTATTCTCCAAATCCTCAACGATTGTAAAACTGCTTTTATGCGCCCAAGATCATTCGAAAATCGCACACATGAGGATTCAATCGCTGTTATTGGATTTTTTATTGATTTGACAAGAATGAGCCGCACCCATTCTGAAAAAAACTCACCAATAACAACTCCTGAAATTGTAAGAATCATTAATTTTGGAAAGGATTCGCTTACGAATAAGAATGGAATGGCACTCAACAGGCACAAGGTGAGCAATTCTGCTGTATTTGGGAGATTTCTCCATCGATGTTGTGGATGGAGTGAAGGTAGGTTAGAATCTCCATAAGCCCATCTGAAGAAACGGCGATAAGTTCGAGTAGAATTATTCCACCATGGATGATGAACAACTGCATTTGGTTCCGTTGAGAAGTTCTTGCCAAATGAATTCACAATTTCCAGACAGAAATCAATATCCTCTCCGCCTCCAGACTTGGGAAAGATCGATTTGAATCGGTGATTTCCAATTGCATCTCTTCGAACCAACAAGTTGGCAGTCACACCCCATGGCATGTTATCGCGATGTTCTGCAAGATCGAAAAAGGTCAGGATATCAGATGCCACAATTCCTTTGGTAAAGGAATTGACCGTTTCTGGTAAACGCGTAATACCCACAAAACCAGGGACTTCGCTCCCCTTCTCTTCAATGCTCTTGGCATAAACCTGGAGCAAGTCCGGTTCAGGATAAATATCGTCGTCCAAGAATAATACCCAATCAGAAAGTGCTGCATCGATTCCTCGATTTCGAGCACCACTTGCTCCAAGATTCACTTCATTCCTGATTATGATAAGGTCGTCAAAAGCCGACCAATCCTCCAACTCATGCGGAAGAGGGTGTAAAGGGTCATCTAATACGACAATTATTTTGCGAATCATGTTCTTTGGAATGGAAAGATTGCGAATTGAGTTTAGAACGGCAACATCGGCTCGAAATGACGGGATAACAATATCCAATTTTATCGCATCTTCATTCATTCATGAATCAACTCCCATTCGTGATTGGTTCTTTGTAAACAATGGCAATGCGGTCCAGTAAAACATTCTCTAGATGCCTTTTGGAAGTTAGCTCTAGCCTTTGTAACAGTATCTAAATTCGTTGCACCAACCTCACCCAAAGTGGGATTTTCTAACCATGCACAGAAATGATACTTCCCCCTGTAGAGAAGAGTTTGTCTATCCCTTAACCCACATGATGCTCCGTCAAGTTTAGACCCATTGAGCATGGCTGCAATTGTTAGCCAAAATTTGTAGGAATTAGTATGTATGTTCGGAGGTTTTGAATGTAGGAAGTTCGCAATATTGAGTATTTCATTTGTGTGGGCTTCAGTCAGAAGAAGTTTAGGCGCATTTTTACCGGTATAACCATCATCAAATATCATATTAAAATTAACATAATCCAAGTTATGCGATACAGCCCATTCCAATAAATTCGAAATACTCTTCATAGAACAATTGGCAGAGGACACCACACAGTTAATTCCTAATTCTACACCGATTTCTTTGCGATTACGTGCATCTGAAATATTTTTGAAATTTGTAAGTGATCGTTCAATTTGTTTCGTAGTCATGTCTCTTGAGGCCTGTAATATTGAAGATTCTACTGAATCTATCGAAAATGCGACACCGGTTAAGCCATAATCGATTAGGACTTGAATTTTCGATAAATCTGCTAGCCAGCCATTTGTGATCAAAATAACATCTTCAACGAGATTGGAAAAGTGCTGTACAATCTGAGTGATGTTGGGATGAAGCAATGGTTCCCCTCCAGAAAGAACAATTCTTTCAACTCCGATTGCTTCTAGTTCCTTTCGATCGACGAGAATTTCCTCTAGTTTTTGATGAAATCTACCTGGAGTATCAGAAGACCCCCAACGGCAATAATTGCATGTGTAATTACAAACATAGGTGACATCAATAACCATGTTTTTTTGGGAATCAATTTTAGGTAATGATAACGGGATTTTCATCTTGATACCTCGCTTAAAATTGTGGATACAATCTCATGTAATTCCATTGTTGGCTCCCAATCCAATATTGATTTAGCAAGAGATATGTTTGGTCTTCTATGCTTTGGCTCATCGGGTAATTTTTCAGAGAATACTATCGCGTTTTGAGTACCTGAAATTTCGTTGAACAAGTGTGCGAGATTCAATATTGATGTCTGCTGAGAATGCCCTATGTTAATCACGGTTGGAAGCTCATTATCGAAATCAATTAATTTCAACAAGGCTGAAACTGCATCATCTATCCATAAAAAGCATCGGGTTTGCTGACCATCCCCATATACCGTAAGGGGCTTATTTAGAACAATTGAATCGCAGAAATTTGGAATAACTCGGCCGTATCCTTGAACAGAATGATCCATATTGGGGCCAACTACATTGAAAAATCGGATTGAACAGCCAGAATTTCCTTTTCTAGTGAATGAACGAACAATCTCTTCTCCCATTTTCTTGGAAACAGAATATGGTGTTCTAGGACTTAGTAAAGAACAATGTGAATGTGAATCTTCAGACAATGAGGTTCCCAATGTTGAATTGTCAATGGTTGAACCGTAAACTTCACTCGTTGAAGCAAAAATGACTCTTGATTTGTATTTTTCAGCCAATTTACAAACTTCGTTCGTTCCAATTACGTTTGGCCGGATAACAAAATCAGGTTCCTTCATGTACAATTTAGGAATAGCAACAGAAGCAAGATGCACTATGACATCAGGCCCTTCAACCTCAGATACTAGGTCAAATATATCACAAACATCACCTACCGTTCTTGAAATATTTTTATGGCTGAGTGTTGGTTTTGAGGTAACATGGTTATCCAATATGTGGACATAATCTCCCCGATTGAGTAAACTTAGTGCTAAATATTGGCCAATGAAACCGTCCCCGCCAGTTATCAGAACTCGCATCGATACGTACTGTAAGCCATTAGCAATAAGATTTCAATTCTATGAATTCAACCCTCTGTACACCCACATTACACACAGTCGATGCATCAGTACCCTTTGAGGTGTTAGACAATTACGTCTAACTGATTGTGTTGGATATGTTTCATTCCTCTTGCTCAGTTTGTAATGCATCAGGTACATGGTCGACGTCATGCAGTTTGTTGAGAAGGTCAATGGTATCGGATATCGGGTTGCTTCGCTTATATTCTTCGATAAGGCGTTTCTCTTCATGCGTTATTTTCCCGTCCACCAGTGCTTGCGTAGTTAGACTTTGAATGAGTGATTGTTCCATTTCTTGAAGTCTTTCCTGTAGTTCATCTGATGTAGCACCAGCCTGCATTTTTTCAAGAATTTCTTTTGCTTGCATCATACTTTCCGTGCGAATTCTTGTGAGTAAAATTCGTTCATCATCCGACATTCCTCCATCGGCCATTGCAAAATTGATGTAATTCTTCATTTGCTTCTTGGTTCGAGCGATGATGAATGCTGGGTACAGTTGCATATGCCAAATATAGAGGAAGAGGAGGATGACCATGCCTGGGTAGACCACCATGTTGATCCAAAAATGGAAGAATATGAGGTCAGAGCCAATGAAATTTCCAATGATTCCAGGTGTCCCTTGTTTTCCTGTTTGTATGTGTTGGTAATACTTGATGGTGTGCTCAATCATGTGGTAGCCTTGTACAGTGAGGACGGTGAAAAAGGTCCATCGCATGTCCTTAAACTGCCGCAGCGTACTCTCCGGACGATTAAATTCCCATGCGTAATACACAACAATGAGAGTGAGCATCACAGAAAAATTCCACCAAAAATGAACAGGTTCAATGTCAGCCCTCCCTAAAATTCCGTGGCTATCAGATGTCGCCATGCCCAAGATTACGTGCTGATACACTTGGACAAAGTGCTCAAGGGTGTGGCCGGATTGAGCAATGACTGCGATGAGCATCAAGTCAAATGCTGGATTACCGAGTGAGTGACGAAGACTATGTTTTATTCTACTCAACGTATCTTTGAGCGACATTATTTGTTCTTAGCCGTAAAAAGCATTTAGATGTATTGACCAAAAAGAAGATGAAAACCCGTAAATTTGTCAAATTTTATTGATTATCACCATCCCTGGTTCTAATGTAGAATGAGTTTAGATTGATTCATCATAGAATGACGACAATTCAAACCGTTCCATGCATTGAAAAACCCTCGACGACAATGTGATCATATGGCCCTTGATGGAACGAGCAGTCCAATCCCCATTGGAGACTTTGTTCAATTCGTCAAACAAAGCATCGTCAATGACCCGCATTTTCAACTTCAAACCCTTCGAGGAGAAATCTCACAGTGGAAGGTGCACAACAACAACATCTACTTCGCCTTACGAGATGAGAAAGGTCAGATGAATTGTGTGATATGGAATTCTTCAATTCCTGTTGATGAAAGCATCAAGGAAGGGAGCGAAGTCATCATTATTGCAAACCTTGACCTTTGGCCAAAACAAGGTCGAATTCAACTCGTGGTCAAGAAAATCATGCCGATTCTCTCCATTGGAGAACTTGAACGTACAAAACGGGCTTTGTTAGAACAACTTCGTCAAGAAGGGATGCTCGACCGTGAACGAAAGGCTTTACCGATTCTACCCAAACACATTGCTATCATTACAGGAAAAAATTCCGCAGCTTTAGCTGATATGAAACGTCTTGCAATGAACCGATTTCCTAACATACGAATTACGGTGATTGAGGTTCTCGTTCAAGGTCAGCAGGCTGCGAGTGAAATTGCCCGTGGCCTTGCTATCTCCAGAAAAATGGCTGACAAGCATGTGACAAAATCATCAGGCTTGCCACCTGTGGATGTTGTCATCGTTGGTAGAGGTGGGGGTTCTGTCGAAGATTTATGGGCGTTTAATCTTGAACAGGTAGCAAGGGGAATCATTGCAAGTCCTGTTCCCGTGGTTTCAGCCGTTGGCCATGAGTCTGACATCCTCGTTTCTGACCTCGTTGCCGACGTTCGGGCCTCGACACCTTCCCATGCTATCGAGCTTGTCGTTCCTTCAAAATATGACCTTATACAATGGATTGATGACTTGAGTATGCGTTCAATTCAAGCCATTGATCGATATGTCGAGAGGAAAAAGACACATCTCGATTTCTTGCACAAACGACTTGCAAACGCACCAAAAGCCGGTGTTCTCGCAATGCACAGGAATTTGGATGGATTGAAATCCCGACTCACTGGTTCGGTCGGGACCTCGATACATATGCATCGACAACGACTCGCTGGTTTTGAATCGACGCTCAATGCGGCCCATCCCCAACGTACACTTGAACGAGGGTACGCAATGATTGAAGCAGATGGTGATGTCGTCCAATCCATTGGAGAAATCAGTATCGGCCAACAGATTCACCTCCGATTTTCAGACGGAAAAGCATCATCGACTATAGAAGAGATACAAAAAGGTGGAAAAAATGAGTGAAGAAACAAAAAAATTTGGAGATGCAATGCAACGATTGGAAGCGATTGTTCAACAATTAGAACAGGGCGGAAAAGGCCTCGAAGAAACAATAGAACTTTTTGAAGAAGGTGCGACACTTCTCAAATTTTGCCAGCAGGAGTTGCACGCTGTCGAAGGCAGAGTAAACGAATTATCCCTTGAAGAAGGAGAAAATGTGGGCGATGGTCAATGAAAAAGAAACATCATGAACATGCTCAACGTCAAGTTTTCAAGACTCTGCAGCAATGGAAAGACCCGCATAATACTGCATCATTCACCTCACTCGATGTGGTGAAGAAAATGGAGGTTTCACTTGACGGGATGGTTGAATTGACGGTCAACCCATCACGTCCACACTGTCCATGTTGCGTGTACGATTTGGCCGACCTTCGAAAGAAACTATCTCAAATCAAGCATGTTCTCGGCGTTCATATTGAAGTTCAAGGTGTCCCGGAATCAGGACGATGGACGAGGGTCATCAATGATGAAGTCGGCATTGAATAGGCCTCAGGGTTAAATCTGTGCTTGAACCGTCTTGAGTCTGTATGTTCGGAGAACGAGAAAGGCTGGAATCGACCAAAGCAAAATTGATCCCACCCATGAGATGAATGCACCGTACCATGGCCCATATCTTGGGAACATCACCATTGCGATAAGAGCAAAAACGGCGACGCTCATACCACCAAGCATCATTGGGCCCGCTGCTCCTTTTGGAACTGAGGGGCCTTGGGCGTGCCACAACGCTACCATTGTGGTGAGAAATATCGCAGGAAAAACACTTGCTAGACCTGCAAGAAAAGGTTGATGCAGATGTGAAAGTAGGACTGCAATCCCTATTGCAGTTGAAGCCATCAAACCTCGAACGAAGAGTGTGCGAATAGAGACTTTGCGGTGTCCAGCTGGCGCTGGAACTTGTTTTAAATTGAAATAAAGTGCTACAAAAAACACTCCACAAAAACCCAAGCCTGCCAATGATTGCGGAGTGAGTGCGGAACGTAAAGCAGATTCTAATGCAACAAAAAGAATTGATCCTGCCAACGCCCAGAATGCAACGGAAAGAATTGTTGTCTTCATCAGGAGGTTCTCGACGTTTGGGAATCGAGAGGGGAGAATGAGCCACACACCGAGAAACAATGCATTCACCATCATTCCAAATGGAATAATGGCCATACTCTCCAAGAATTCTTCTGAAGTTGATATGAGATACATACCAATTGATGCTGGAACGATCGTTGAAGGAATCGTCCCAAGAATGCCACCCACGACGCCACCCCAACGTTCGATAGCAATCGTGACTGCAATGGCAACGACGCCCGCAAAAACAGCTGAAAAAATGACTGTTACCGCTGACATGACATCACATGAATCGGGATAAACGGTGAACTAATTGTTGAATTGACCCTCCGGCCCATTCTTTTTTGACATCTCCTTTGACGAAAATAAAATTCATTGGAAGCACGTCGATATGCTTTGCCCAAGTGTACCGATCTACGAAGTCTTGGGCAACACCAGAATCGAGGTTCACCAAGAATATTCTGCATGAAGGGATATCGCCAGATGCCGCACTTTGCCGAAGTTCTGCATGCCAATGAGAACATTTTTGACAATTGCTCCGGCCAAAAACGAGGACTGCTAAGTCGATGTCAGGTAATGTTTCCAATGCTTGTTCGTCAAAAGGTTCAACCTTCATCAGTCTTCACCTATGTGTTTGTCACCCTTGGTCCAGGTTGAAGAACAAAGTCCATTCGACTTCAAAGCCTCAACCATTCGAAGTATTGCTTTTGGTTGCCGACCTACGATGAGAGAACTTTGAGAATAATGCTGTATTTTTCCGAATTCATCGACAATTACCAAACCACGACAGGGCAATCCTGAATCAGCATGGATGAAATCAAACGATGAGGTGACTTCGCCACTCGGGTCAGAGAGAAGGACATGATGCACGCCTTGCTGAAAAATGTCTTTGGATTCAACCCAACGCTTGTGGGTTTCAACAGTATCCTTTGAACATCCAAACAATCGAACTTGTGCATCTTCAAATTCTTCTAAATGCTCGTCAAGAGCAGTAACTTCTGTAGGGCAAACACTCGAGAAATCTCGAGGGTACCAATAGATGACATACCATTGACCAAACAACTGTTCGGATGAATATTGTTGGAAGCCTTCTGGACCAAAACCGGCCATTGTCCATTGAGGTGCATCTTGGCCGATGAAGTTCATCTTTGCACCCAACCTAAACTGCGTGCTTGCAATATTTCATTCTATTGCAAACAGGCTCATGCAAATGGGTCAAGATGCACAATATCATCAATGTCAATCGCTCTTTTTCCCTGTTCACTTGCATTCTTTGCTGCACGAGAAACCATCGACCGAATCCATCCAAGGGTCATGAGCCCTTTCATACGTTGAATCGATTCGATGAACAACTGAGGGTTACGACCGAGTTGGGCGTGCTGACGAATGTCGCTTTCTAATTCTTCGAGGACGAGGGTGTAGGTTTCAAGCAACTCCTCGACAGCCTCCTTGGTCACCGGCATTTTTGCCATTGAGCGAGCAAGTGATTGTATTGTCGTTGCGGTCACAACACCTCCAACTTGCCCCGCGACAAATTCCGTATCGAATGAAGTGCTGGATTGTTCGTCTTCATCTGAATCAGTATCTTCTTGGATTTGAACAAGTGCTGCCTCGAGGTGCCTTGGTTTTATCGTTGAAACCTTATCTCGTTCTGCAGCCTCTTGTGAAAAGCGGAGGACTTTTGCAAGGTATTGCTCAAGGTGGTCAATACCTGCTTGAACTGCTGCAGAACCTACAGAATCAACAGACTTCACTCGGTCAATCATGTGTTCACGTGTGCGGCTGAAAGTCAAACGTGTTCGGAATGGGTCGCCCAATGTTTTTCGTTCACTATCATGAGCAAGTGTTTCTTTTTCTAGTAGTGGGACATACTCATCGAGTTGTTGAAGAAGGAGTTCAACCAATTTTTCCTTCACATCACCAGATAACCTCATCGAAGTAAACGAAGAGGCTACAGCAGCGATATGGCTTGGTGCGTATGGTTTTGCGCCCATAGATGTCTTACAAGGTTCCATCTTTCAACCATGTGGCGCATGAATTTGCACTCACGCTGACCACTCAATGAGCCAAGGCAGGTCAGCATCGGCAGTGATTGGTTCCAATCCTTCCTCTGTGCGAACCCATGTATCCTCTGTTCCTATCGACCCATCATTATGCACAACTTTGGGTTCAATGGCCATCACACCTCGAATCGGAAGTGGGCGGTCAAACCCTCTTGCAATCACCGGGCTTTCATCCAATTGAAGTCCTACGGAGTGGCCCAAGAATTTACTTTGGTCTGGTGCCATACCCATCAGGTGTTCGGCATGGCCAAGTTCAGTTGCAACTTCAAGTCCTTCCAGCCATGCTTGACTACAATTATGACCTTGGTCGAGAACGTCAATGACCGTGTTTTTCACGGTTAACATATCATCAAGCCGCTCCTCCCATAAGGAATTCAATCGGCCAGATACGAACATTCTGGTGGTGTCAACAACATAGCCCCGATGAACGTGAACGAGGTCGACCAATACCGGTTCATTTCGCTTGATTTTATTGAAGCCAGCACCCATACCAGATAGCGGATGTGGCCCCTCTCCTCCGATGGCGGAGTCAAAGAACGATGGGACTCCACCTGCACGTCCTGCGACAATCACGCCTCGATCGCATTGAAGTGGGTAGCGACGCATCTGAACATTTCCTCCAAACCCTTCGCTTCGACTGATTGCTTCTGCTGCGGCCACCAGGTCAAGTTCTGACATACCTTCTCCTCCTATTGCTTCGATTGCCTCAAACATACGTCGCTGAACTTGAGCTCCTACATTCATTTGTTCAAGTTCCCATTCAGATTTGACCTCTCGCATAGAGTGAACAAGTGATGTAACGTCACCACACTCTCCTTCAAGACCTGCGATAGCCTGTTCAAATCGTTTTGAAAATGATGCTGGGATTTCCCCGTATTGCAACGAAGGTTGCTCTGTAACACCCATTGATTTCAAGGTGTCTGTAAATTGAGATAACCGTCCAAATTCAACCACTTGATGAGGTGCGTTGTCTTCTCCAGCTTCGTACATAGCCCTTCGTAACGAACGGCGCACAAATGCCGTTGGACCATCGTCTCCTGCTTCGATGGACCCTGGTGCACCTTTTGCAGGAATGAAGAATGTTGAATCTTGACGGCCTCCAGTAAAGTAGTACAGATCGATTGGATGTTGAATAAGTGCAGCAGAATGCCCATGCTCTGCAAGTTCCTCCGCAAATAGCCTTTGACGAGCCTCCAGTTCATCAACGGGTACTCGCCAATCTTCGCCCTCTGGACCAAGATGAAGATGAAATTCATCCTCCATATTTAACCGATGAAGAAGTGGTTCAAAACAACTTTGTCAAACTGAAATACATAGCAAGAACTTCGCTCAGTTCTTCACAACGATCGAACTTGCGTCGAGCCGTTTTTTCGAAATTTCACAATACTCTTTCGAAATATCAATACCAATGAAATGCCTATTTGTCAATTGAGCAGCGAGTGCTGTTGTCCCTGAACCGAGAAAAGGGTCGAGAACGATATCGTGCTCAAATGTGTAAAATTCAATGCATCGACGAGGTAATTCAATCGGAAAGGGGGCTGGATGTTGTACTCTTGATGCACGTTCGGTGGCAAATGACCAAATCGATTTTGAGAATTGAATAAATTCATCCTTTTCGATAGTATCAACCTTCTTTTCTTTGGCTGCGTTCACTTTTGGTTTTTTGAACTCCCCTTTTGAAAAAACGAGCAAGTATTCGTGTATATCTCTCAAACACGGATTGCTGGCTGATTTGAACGAACCCCAAGCACATGAACTTCCGGCACTTGCAGATTTGTCCCATATAATTTCTCCACGCATGAGAAACCCGAGGTCAATCATGAGCAGATTCACATATGATGTCAAAGGAATGTAGGGCTTTCGCCCCATATTTGCTATGTTTACTATCATTCGACCGCCTGGCGTCAATACCCGATAGCATTCTGAAAAAACGCCTTTGAGGAGTGAAAGGTATTGCTCCAATGACAAATCCTCATCATATTCTTTTGTCGCATTGTAGGGTGGAGAGGTAACGACGAGGTCGACGCAATTGTTTGGTATGAACTCTAAATCCTTGGAATCATGACAATGAATTGTATCTTTCAATTTGTCTGGAAATACACCAGCATCACCGACATGTCTTGAGGATACGATACCCTGATTCATCTTCGATTGGTAATACACCGAAGAATCATGACTTTCCCTTGCTGATGAACCGAAAGAGGATGTGGCTGTTTTCGCACGCTTTCGAGGACCTTCAAGACCACTGTTTTCATGGTCCGAAGAATCTGCCATGACGCAAATCTCACGCGGAACCTTTTGTATTTTTACAGTGCTAGCAGGTCTAGACGGCAATTTCTCAAGAGAAATCTGATTGCGAAGTGTATCTTCTGAAGAATAAAAGGTATCAAAAACCTACTTTGACTAGCAGCGATAATGGCGAAGGTCTTGACCTTGTCCGATATCGACGCCTCGGGTAAAACGGTTCTGCTACGCGTGGATATCAATAGCCCAATGGACCCGAAAACCAAAGAATTTCTAGATATCACGAGAATTCGTGCTATCGTACCAACCTTAAACAAATTAAAATCATCTAAAGTCGTCATTCTCGCTCATCAATCTCGGCCAGGAAAATATGATTTTACGAGCACGCTCGGCCATGCACGTGAACTTGGTCGACTTATTGGACGAAAAGTGCAATGGGTCAATGATATTCATGGATCAAAAGCAATGAAAGCCATTGAATCATTGAACAATGGCGATATCTTGATGCTCAACAATGTTCGAATGGATGATGAAGAGCACATAAAAGGAGATTTCCATGCACTCTCTGAAACAAAAATTGTACAGCATTTAGCAAGTATTGCAGATGTTTTCGTGAACGATGCATTCGCCTGTGCTCACAGGGGTAGTGCCTCCATCATCGGATTCACAACACACATACCATGCGTAGCAGGATTGCTGATGGGTAAAGAGATTGAGAAGTTAGACCGAGCACTTGAAGAGCCAATTCGGCCATGTTTAGCGATATTAGGCGGAATAAAAGTGGATGATTCGATTCAAGTTGCACAAAACATGCTCGATAACAACATCGCTGATGAGATTTGGGCGACGGGTGGAGTTGCTAATGTTTTCTTTCATGCAAAGGGTATTGACATAGGAAAAGAGAATGTGGATTTCCTCATTAAATCTTCAGAGGGTGCATGGGAGCATGTTGTTGATATTGCAACCTCTCTTCTCGCAAATTTCTCTGAAAAAATCAAATTGCCAATCGATGTTGCCGTGAATATCGAAAATAACAGAGTTGACATTCCATTGAGCAAATTGCCTTTTGATGCTCCAATTCATGACCTTGGCATTAAATCAATTTTTGAAATTTCAACAGCCATCAAGCAAGCGGGAACAGTCATTTTGAATGGTCCGGCAGGAGTGTTTGAACACAAGGATTTCGCTTTAGGTACCATCGAAATTTTGAATGCTTGCGCTGAAACTAAAGCATACACAGTCATGGGAGGGGGACACACAGCAACCTTGGTTGCAAAGAAGAATTTGTCCAGTAAAATGGGTCATGTCTCGACGGGTGGAGGTGCTTGCCTCGATTACATTGCAGGAAGACCTCTGCCAGGTGTTGTCAGCCTTGAATCAAGTGCTGAACTTTTTTCTCTAGAACTCACAAAAGCCTTGGGTACAAAATAAAAGCCACTGGGGGGATTCGAACCCCCGACCTTCTGATTACGAATCAGATGCTCTACCAGCTAAGCCACAGTGGCATGAGGTCGGCGAATTTATTTTTCAACATAAGCAACTCGGTAGAGATACTAGCATTGATGAGTCAGAAGCCTTCCCAAGCATCATGGGCGAGGATGCACCTGTTCGGTACACGAACACGATTCTCATTGACCATGCAGATGTTCGTCATGAAGGCGATGTCCTCCTGTACTCCGATGGCTCATGGTCGATTTCCAACGGTGACGAGGATGTTTTGGAAGAAATCGATGGCACATCGAAACTATTGACGAGAAGCCTCCAAAACTGGCATACGCATCTCGCAATGCAACTTAATGGGCGAGATTTCAGCGATGGGTTTCCACTTCACCGTTGGCTGAATGAGGCAATTTTTCCAACGGAGGCTCGTATCAACCCTGAATATGTTCGCATGGGATCGATGTCTGCTGCTGCAGAGATGATTCGAACTGGTTCTTCGTTCGCAGCAGACATGTATTTTTTCCCATCGACGACAGGAAGTGTCCTCCAAGAAGTTGGGTTGCGTGGTCTTATCGGAGGACCTGTCAGCGACATGGCATTACCAAGTCACCCTGATGCCGAATCTGCACTCTCTGAATTGGATGGATTACTCGCATCCAACAATGAAAACGACCTTGTCCAGTATGCTATCGCAACGCATTCGGTGTATCTGTGCTCTGAAGAGACATTGATACGTGCCTCTGAATTAGCAGAGAAACGGAATGCACGTCTACATATTCATGTAAGCGAAACAAGAAAGGAGATTTCCGAATGTTTTGAAACACATGGCAAATACCCCGTCGAATATCTTGATTCAATTGATTTCTTCAAACCAGACACTGTCTGTGCTCATGCCTCATGGGTCAAGAAAAATGAGATTCAAATGCTCAAAAATCATGAGGCAACGGTGGTTCATTGCCCATCGTCAAACATGAAATTGGCGTGCGGAGGGACACTATCATACCCTGCATATGCAGATGCTGGCGTAGATGTTCGATTAGGGACCGATGGAGCCGCATCCTCTGGCAATGGACTTAATCTTCTCGCGGAGGCGAAACTTGCGAGCCTTGTTCAACGGCACGACCATTGGGACCCTACATTGCTACCCGCATCTGAAATTTTCCAACTCGCAACCAAAGAAAGTAAAGATTGGGTTGCATGGGGAATCGATGATATTCGAATGGCTCCTCATGGACGAGGTCGAAATCGTTACCTCGGTCATCTGGTCTATAACGGAGCCGAATGCCTCGATATGTGGGTCAATGGTAGGGCACTACGAAGAGATGGGCAAACATTGTCACTCGATGAGAAAAAAGTGATTGCCGACATCAACGATGCTGTTGAAAAGTACTACGAAGGTGTTGAAGGCGTCTAGTCCCACCAAAGAACGCTACCGCCGATGCCGAGCAAGAAGATGATGAAATAGAATGCAAATGATGCTCGGATATTGACATTGTAGTCAAGTGTCACATCAGCATCTGATGGCAGGTTATCGATGCGTGAGCCTAAACCAACATAGTGCGAGCCGGATTCTACATCCCATGTGATGCCATCAGTCGGTCCGAATGCAGCACCTCCTGCAATGATGTCTTGGTCGGTTGATGAGCATGGTCCGCCAGGTGTTGCACCTTCAATGAAGGCAGCTTGAACAGGACAAGAATTCTTTTCACCTTCATCAACAATGACAACATAGATGTCGTCATTATCCCAAGTCAAACGAAGTTGTGAAGTGAACAACATGTTCGATAATTCTGAAGGAAGGGGTTCATCAGAAAAAAAGGAATAATCACGAACTGTTGGTGTAGCGATATCTGAAACTTGGCCCTCGGTATCCCATCCCAAGTATCCAAAGATACACATCAACACGCTGAGCCCAACAAGAACGCTACCAACGATCTGCTTTTTTGATTCAGGTTTTGGTAACATAGAACATCATCAAATAAAGAAAAACGCTATGCCGAGAATAGTATAACAGGCTAAGGCTAACACGCCTTCCAACCAATTTGTCTTTCCATCATTGAGAATGGATATTGTGATGAGGACAGCAACGAACGTCGCCGCAGTTTCTAGAAGACCAAATTCAAGCGGGAGTTGAACACCGAGAATCCAAGCGAGTAGAACCATGACCGGTGCGACAAAGAGAGCAATTTGTACGCTGCTTCCTACCGCAATTGAGATGGATAAGTCCATTTTTCCTTTTCCAGCAACGAGAACGGCAGTGAAATGTTCTGCCGCATTACCGAAAAATGGCAAGAGAATGACGCCGATGAACAATTCTGGTATATTGTACTCGACAACGGTCTCTTCGAGACTGTGAACGAGGATGTGTGCCATCCATCCTACTAAAATCGTAGCGCTCAACAATAGAATCCATGAATCTCGAATAGAAAGTTGCGGTTCTTCGTGGTCTCCATGACCCGAAGACTCAAACATGCTTGCGTGGGTTTTGAGTTGAAAGAAGAGAGAACATGCGTACACGACGAGCATGATTATTGCTGTAGCCCTAGATAGATTGAGAACATCTTCGGATGTACCTCCGGAGTGATGAAGAGCCGATGGGATGATGAGGCATGCGATAGCAATAACAAGCAGGGCACCATTCATCTCCCCGCTTAATCGACTAAACGATTGCTCATTGTGTCGAATGCCCCCCCAGACAATGGAAAGACCTAGAACCAAGAGCAAATTTCCTAAAATTGATCCAATCAACGATGCCTGAGTAACGGTAATCATTGTTTGCAATATGTCTGGATTCGTGCTTGCTGCATACAATGCCATTCCTGCAATGATCATCTCAACAGCGTTACCAAACGTTGCATTGAGTAAACCTCCGACGGATTCACCGGTCCGAATAGCAATTTCCTCTGTTGCTTTCCCCATAAGGAATGCGAGGGGGGCAATTGTCAACATGGACGAGAAAAATGCTAATGTGAGTTGATGAGTGAGTGAAAAATAAATCGTGATAGGTAAGAGCAAAAGTAACCAATTCAGTTTATTTTCACCTGGATGAAAAACTGATAGCAAGGAATGAAATTCGTTCGTATCGTTTGCTTCATGAACAGTTGATTCTGACATTTGAGCATCTCCGAGAAAAGGCTCAATCGTCAGATTTCTTCACCGTGCGACGCTTCCTTGGAGCATTACTTGGTGCTGCTCTGCGGCCGGTTGGCCGCTTTCGTCCTGTGGATGGAGCGGAACGCTTCGTTGGTCGTCGTCGAGGGCGACGAGGAGCATCGTCATCGTCGTCATCGTCGTCATCATCAAACATGTCGTCATCATCGTCGTCATCATCGTCATCATCGTCATCATCGTCGTCATCGTCGTCTTCTTCGGGCTCTTCTTTCTTAGCACGACGGCGACGTGGTTTTCGTTGAGTGATGTTGATGGCAAATGGGTCGTCGTCATCATCCTCTGGCTCTGCAGCCTTGCCTTCGGATTCTCCCTCGAGTTCTGGAACGGTTTTTGTCTCAGTTCCGGTGACTGCTGCCATATCGAGTTCTTGTGTTGAGCCAGAGCCAATAAACTCGGACATCCAATCATCATTTTCTTCTTCATCGTCCTTCTTCTTCTTTGGACCGCTCATACCTGTCTTAATGACAAGCATTGAGACAAGAATGGCAAACAGGTTGATGGCTGCTACAATCCAAACAACAACATATGGTGGGTCTGTAAATGTGGGTTTTACTTCAACAGGGTCTGGGATGCCTTCGACCTCTTTGATCACCTCACAAATTGTCGTACCATTGATTGTGTTTCGACAAAAGTCGATAGTGAAGTCGACATTCGCCGTGTTTTGATTACCTGCAGTGTCCTCAACCATGATGGTTAGTCGGTGGTAACCAAGTCCGAAATTACCTGCTGCAACGTCCATGTTCGCTGTGAGAGCAGAACCATCCCCGTCGATATCGGTGATTCCAGTTAAGTCGGACCATTCAGTAGAAACCGTTGTTCCGGTTTGACCACCATAGTGATAGGTAAATCGATACTGGAATTTTGAAATCATCACATCATCTTCAGCACCGACGAGAACGTTGATGTTGTTACCATACAGGTATTGTGACTCATCATTGTTGGAAGCTGGAGAAAATATCGTTACAGATGGGCTCTTTGCATCGACATACTTTTCACTCCACGATTGTACAATTTCATTGTTTGAATTATCTGTCATCCTGATTTGAATGGTCATTAATCCTGCTTTTGTTGAGGGTGTAATTGAGAAATCATATTCGTAAACTGGCCCTCGTGTCGGGTCATTTTTGTTATCTTGAATAATCGGAAGGGGTTCTTCGTCGCCTGTGAGTTGCCCTCCGCTCGAGGTGGTAATGTTGATGAGTGGGGTTGTGAAGAGGTCTTCATTTACTTCAACTCGCAATGTGTAAGAACCTGATATGAGCGATGGGCTGGTGTATGGTGTTCCATCGCTATCTAGGAAAAGAAGCGTTGCATTCGGCAAAAGTGTATCCTCATGGACCTGGTAGGCATTTCCACCTAGATTACTTGTGATCTCGTGGTTGGTGTTGTTGTATTGGTCTGTGATTGTGATTGCGTACCACACATCTCGGTCAACATTGACTTCGATTTCAAATTCTTCGTACATGTATGTGCCGAACATTTCCGGGATGCCATCTCGGACAAGTTCCCAACCGTCTCCAATTGCATCTGAATCACCAAGTGGGTCGAATGGTTCACCGTAATGTCGCCAAATTGAATATGTCTCTCCACCTTCTTCTTCATCGTTTTCCCATTCGATCTGAACCAAGTTCAAAACACCGTTTGTTTCTGCTGTTCGAATAGAAGGCTTGTCGGGGGCCTTGGTGTCTTCAAGTCCTGGGACACAGAAATTTTGGTCAAGGCCAAGATAATGGTATGTTCCGTTGTGGTTTCCGTAAAGTGCTTCCGTGGTGACGAAATATCTTGATTGACTTCGCTCAATTCCATCTTCAATCTCGACATAGAGTTCTCCAACACCATCTGCAACCGAGCCTTTGAGCCACAATGGCGCCCCAGTATCAGCCGTCAAGTTCCAATTTAGCCCACTCGGGTTGTTTTGGACCTCCGAACCGGATACTCTGTACGAAGCACGCCATACATGGTACTGTTCGCCTTCAACTCCAAGTTGGTCATCCCAAGTGATACGCGTGGTCCGGTCACCGAGGTATTCACATTGGACATTTGTTGGTTCTGCAATCCAGTTGTAAAACGCATCTTCTAGAATTCCGTCCTGAGATGTACAAGCAGTTTGTGTTGTGTTTGTGTTGATGACACCGGTCGAATCTACTGTCACCATGCAGTAATAGGAATATCCAAGGTATCCTCGCGGTACTGGGACCTCATAAGATTCAATACCTTCGATGATATCTTTGACTACGAGCTCAACGTCTGCTCGAAGTATTGTTGTGAACGGTTGGTCTGACCTGTAAATTCTGTAAGTTTCTCCTTCTTCATCCAACAAATCGTTCCATTGAATATACGTCGAGCCGGCTCCAGTTTCCGGCTCTGGTTGGAATTCAGCATAAACAATCGTTGGTTGGGCAGGGGGCATGTTGTCCTCTTCAACAGGCTCTTCGAGGGTGTTTTCCCCAAGGAACCTAAAATCCTCGTAGGTTTGGTTTGGTCCTGACCAATTCGGGAGATAGTAGGTCAGCGAATAATAACTCGTGCGTTCGGTGTCTTGTGGTATGACAAGGTCCAATGAAGAAACGTTCGCAGTTAAATTCGCAACGAGGACGCCTTGGGTCAACAATTCTAATCCAATCGTCCTATCGACAGGGAACTCTGAGCGCCACACACGTATCTTCATTGCATTTTCACCGGTTTCGGGCAAGTCATCGCATTGACAGATGTTGTTATGATTGATCCATCGTAGTGAGGTTGTACTCGTTGATGGATTAAACGATGCTGATACAAAATACGGAGTTCGTATCGCAGACGTTACTTCCAAGACGGGTGTGTAGAGCGAAGAAGAATTCATGATGAGTTCGGCTGCTTCTGTTTGGTCAGCGAGCAACGTTGTTACAGCGTAATAAAACGAACCATTCACACCTGGCGAAACTTGGAATGTTGCACTGTGATTCATTCCATAACAGTCAAACGGACTCATCGTTGTTGGACAAACTTGTCGTGTTGCAAATGGAGTGAGCGAACCAATGTTTGAAGGCGTAATGGGGTCTGATGAACGGTAGACTTGGTAGGTTTGATATTGAATAAATTGTGCAGTTCCATCAACAGTTGATTGAACCGTCCAGTTCACAATCGTTGATTCGGTCACAGGGTCGAAATAAGCAGTGATATTTTGGGCCTGGTAATTTTCAGGATCACCTTCGTCTTGTGCACTTGCAAAAAGTGATATTGGTGCTAATGTAAGAAGTAAAATCGCGATAACAACCGATGTGTGTCGCCGTGTTCTGTTCATTGGATACCCCACCCCGCCTATACACCTGTGAACTTCGTATATTATGACTATGTCGTTGTTTTGCTTAAAATGTTCTATTTGGCCACCTTTGCACTTTTTCGGTCATTCTTCTTCTTTTTTCGCATTTGGTTGTTGAAGTGGATGATTTGCATCCATAGCTTGAATCACCTTTTGTGCTTGGAAAAAACGGAGGAAGAATGTCCACAATCCGCCAAAAAGACTCACAAAGAGAGCCAAAGACAAGGGATTCATTGGTATTGTATCGAATGGAGCCATGAATCTATCGTTAAACGGATAATCTGCTAGTGTGACGATGCCCATAATCGTCAACATCAAAATAATCAAAACTGTTCTGTCTGCTCTCGAAAAACCACCATAATTCCGGGTTCCAGATACCGCTTGGGCTTGGGTTCCCATGTACGAGCCGAGGAGCGTAAAAAAAGCAGAGGCAAAACCAAGGGCTAAACTGTCAACATAAACTGACGCACTGATGCCAATCAACCAAACAGCGTCAAGTACTCTGTCAAAGGTGTGGTCAAGATAATCGCCCCATCTAGATACTAGCCCTTTTTTCCTCGCAATTGGCCCATCTAGGCCATCAAAAACCATTGCAATTCCAATTAATGCGGCACTTCCGAGGAACCACCAGCCTCCTTCTTCACCTGCAGGAGCGAACCAAGAGAGTATTGCGGCCAATAAGCCGATGGGAAGAGCAATCCACGTAATCGTTGAAGGGGAAATCCAATCGTATTTTTCGAGAAGTGGATCTAAACTTTTTTCCCAAGTCTTTCGCAATTGCTCAAGTGCCATGCTATCATGTTGCCCAGTTGTTCTGCATTGTTATGTTTTTGTTCAAACTTAAGATGCATCGAACATTTTGACATCAATATCTGCTTGTTCAACCCAATCAATATGTTCTTGATTAGGATGAGAAAAAGAGGTTGGGTCGAGTAATTTCTGAATGACTTTTTGACAGATGCTTTCTGAATCTTCGTTTGAAGTATCAAATTCAAGCACTAGGGTTTGGCGTCCAAGCTGAGATATTTCGGTCCTACAACCTCCAAGATATTCCCATTCTACATTCTCAACGACTTTACGTTGTGCGTATGCTCTCGCCTCAAGTCGTTGCTTGAGCACCATGGGATGGCAACGAAGAAGAATGATGATATTGGAAGGAATATAGTGAGACAGATGCCCCTCAACAATGCAATCTCTGTCAAGAAAATGGGCTTGTTGTTGAAGACATTCTGCATCAATGAGCATTGTGTTGTCGATTTCATCCTTTCCACACAGACAATTTGTTTGTGCGGCGATACTTTCAATTGATTGAATTTCAAATTGCATGGCGTCAGACAAAAGGTGTGCAAGAGTTGTTTTTCCAACACCTGGGCTGCCGGTAATGGCGATGCAACCGTGAAATTCCACAAGTAATCGAGCATCTTCAACCTCTTAGGTTTGTTGTTTGATTCATTTCCTCGTGAGAATTTGACAAAGACATGATACATAATGAGGTGGTGCGTATTATGAGTACGATGTTTGGAATGAGCGACCCTGCCCAGACCATTCAACAAATCGAACGATATTCTGCAGAAGGACGATTAGAACTTGCAGAGGTCATGGCTACAGAATTCTGTCAGATGATGTTGACGAAGCACCAAGAAGATGTTCAACAACTCGTGTATTTAGTCAAAGGTTTGCGTCTACTTTGTTCGATTCATTTGCTACGAGGTAAGGGATCTGAAGGTTTACGTTGGATCAAGAAATTGCATACTTTTAGAAATAAGTTATACAAATATCTCAAAAAAAATGCTCCTCATCTTCTTGAATCGCTACCGTCTTCCGGAGAGGATTACCATCTTGCTGCAAATTTGTTTTCACAAACAGGTAAGAAAGGTGCTGCGAAAAAAATGTACAAAAAAAGTGCAGGAATTTTAAACAAACCCCTTGAGGTATGGAGTAATGCATTACTCAATGGAATAACAGATCAGTCAACATGTGGCGCAATGGTTGATTCGTTTGAGCACCATAAAGGAGTGTCAAGAGTCAACGGGCGTTTTTTTGTGATGTCCTCAACAGGTTCACAAATCGAAATCGAGACCATAAAAAAAGCATTAGAGATCACTCAACAGGCATCAAACAAATTCGAAAAACAGTGCAAAGAGCACATACTTTACTTGGAGCAGGAAATGTCAAGAATTGATGCAGGAGATCGCGCAGCAAATGCACAATTAGAATCAGCCTTGCAGAATTTACGGCCAAAACACGATTATTACGAGTATGGTTGATGGTAGCGAGGGATGGATTTGAACCATCGATCTCCGGGTTATGAGCCCGACGGGATATCCAGACTACCCCACCTCGCTAATATCCCCGCCTTTGTGCTCCAATTTGAAACCACCGATGGTGAAATCGTTGTGATTATTCCATTGAATTCATCTATATCGAAGATGTAGCATTACCATGGCCAAGGTGAATGGAGCCCTCATTCTCCTCTTTGTCCTTCTTTCATCAATTTTCACTGGATGTTTAGCAGATGAAGACATTGCCTCATCCCCTGTTACTCTCATCGTCTATTACGAGAAGACCTCGGGTACACTTTACGAAAATTGGACAAATGGACAACGAATTTCCCAAACAGGTGTAGAACTCACGTTCGATTTTGCCCGAACAACGACAACTGAAGGTGAGATGAAGAAGTTTTCACTCACACCCGGTGATGGTAGTGCACCAGTCGAAATCGATGCTTCACAATCTGCATCACTAACGTACGAATACCTAACGCATGGATTATTCATAGCAATACTGAGTGCAGAAGATTCAGAAGGAAACTTCGCAGATATGTCCATCACTATTCGAATTGATACATTCATGCATTGGGTTGAACAAAATTCGGATAATCCTGAGTCGATGATCCTTAACACCATTCCAGATTGCGAAAACTGTGAAGGTCCAACGCTGATTTCTATTGATTCTCAAGTTTCAAATCCAGAAAGTTTGATTCCAGCGACAGGTGGGACGACAACAATAACTTGGAACCTCAATAATCCCGATGATGAAACGACCGCAACGAAGACTGAACCAATCGCCGATGGACAGACTAAACTTTGGGAACATGACCAACTTGGCGTAACTTTGGGGACTTGGGCTTTGGAAGTCGTCATTGAATCGGGGGAGGATAACATCAACATCACTCACGATGTTTCAATTCGATATGAGGAAAAAGAAAGCGAAGCTCACCCGATTGATTTACCTCAATAATTCTTCACTTTAACTAAGTGTTAAAATGAAATTAAAGTGAAAAACAAGAAGGCTGCTCTAAAATTGGAGCATATTCTTTCTGGTGAGATTTTAGAACTGCCTTTTCACTCTTCATATACGAACGACCGATGATGTATGTTCATGCCAGCAAAAACGAAATCCAAACAAACAGATAAAAAAGACCAAAGTTCCCTCACGGAAGAGGACATACCAATGGAAGAAGAAGCACCTGAGTTTTCAATTGAAGACTTACCAGGAGTTGGTCCCGCAACCGCCGAGAAGTTGAGAGAAGCAGGATTCGAAGAACTCCTTTCTCTTGCAGTTATGTCACCAGCAGATCTAGCAGAAGAAGCTGAGTTGGGTGAAGCAGTAGCAGCAAAAATAATCGCAGGTGCCAAGAAAATGGCCAACATTGGCGGTTTCGTTTCAGGAGATGCTCTGCTTGACCGAAGAAGAGAAGTTCAGAAATTGTCATCCAAGGTACAATCCATTGATGATTTACTCGGCGGTGGTTTTGAAACCCAAGCACTTGTTGAAGTCTATGGTGAATTCGGAAGCGGAAAAACACAAATTGGTCATCAACTCGCTGTGAATTGTACATTACCGTTGGACCAAGGTGGACTTGATGGAGATGTCTTCTACATCGACACTGAAGATACATTTCGACCAGAAAGAATCTCACAAATGGCCCGTGGACATGGCTTAGACCCAGATTACGTCCTCTCCCGAATACACGTTGCACGAGCCTACAATTCTGCACATCAGATGTTACTAACTGATGAAATAAAGCGAATGAGCAAAGGCTTGAATGTGAAGATGATTATTGTCGATTCGTTGACCAGCCATTTTAGAGCTGAATTCATCGGTAGAGGTATGCTTGCTCGACGACAACAGAAACTCAACAGCCACCTCAAAGATCTCAAGCAACTAGCAGATGTTAACAACGCACTTGTTCTCGTTACAAATCAAGTTCATGCAAAGCCAGATGCACTATGGGGCGACCCCACAAAACCAATCGGCGGCCACATCTTAGCCCACGCAAGCACATTCCGACTTTACCTACGGAAAGCTAAAGCTGGACGAAGAATCGCTCGACTTGTTGACTCTCCAAACTTACCTGATGGAGAATGTGTTTACGAAGTCACACAAGATGGTCTCCGAGACTGATGGGAATTTGAAGTTCGTGCGAAAATCGCATTCAATGACCTCGATGGAAGCGGCACATTCAAAATCTCTCTTGGTAGAAATGTTCCATGCGCCATCTTATCGAGCGAGTGTTGCAACTCTCCGAAGCAGAATTACAATCAGACACAACTCCGCCAATTCGTTTAGATGAAGGAAGCGATGCTGAACTACGTGCTCTACTCGAATCGCTACAACCACGAATTCGTGTCTACGGTGTTGGTGGAGCTGGATGCAATGCTATCAATAGATTGCATGAAGAAGGATTGTTTGATTCGTCATATGTTACAGGTTATGCCATTAACACAGATGCCCAAGCACTTCTTCAATCTCCACTTGAGCAAAAAATCTTGATCGGTCGTTCAGCAAGAGGGAGAGGTGCTGGAGGAGACCCTACAAAAGGCGAAGCTGCTGCTTTAGAATCTGAAAATGCCTTGCGTCGTATCACAGAAGACACCCAACTAGCAATCATCACAGCAGGTATGGGCGGCGGTTCAGGTACCGGGGCTGCAGGGCATATCGCACGGTTGGCAAAACAACAGGGCGCTTTAACAATAGCCGTCGTCACATACCCTTTCAAATCTGAAGGTTCATTACGAAAACAAAATGCTGAGTGGGGACTGGAACGTCTACGAGAATTTTGTGACACTATACTCGTCATACCAAATGAACGGCTTCTTGAAATTGAGGGTGTCAAGGACTTACCTATTGCAAGAGCATTTAGAGTTGGTGATGAGTTGCTTGTACGCTCAATAACTGGTGTAACAGAACTTCTAACGACTGAAGGAATGGTCAATCTTGACTTTGAAGATTTACGGTCAGTTATTCAATCAGGTAGTGGCGTTGCGATGATAGGCCTTGGATCTAGTTCGGGCCCAGAACGTGCGACAAAAGCAACCCTAGAAGCATTTGAATCGCCGTTACTCGAGATGGACACTTCCGATGCTCGTGGTGCTCTCATCAATGTGGTCGGAGGAGAATCACTCAGTCTTGGAGAGGCCGAAATTTGTGCACAACTTATCCAACAGCGTATTTCTCCTCACGCGAAAATTATTTGGGGGGCAGCAGTTGATGAGTCAATGGGTGATGAGATTCGTGTTATGATTGTCTTAACTGGTGTGAAAAGTGCACAAATTCATGGTTCAAACGAAAACAGACAGTTGCGAGCATTAAGGAACCAAAGCATCGAATTTGTCAATTAGAGCGAAAACTCGTCCACAAAAGGTACCCCAATAGGAAGAGGCCAAACGCTAGAAGGATGAGGTCGAAAATCTCAATCTCTTGCTCGGTGTGTGAGTTGAATTCCTCATTGCTTAACATTCCTGGGATTGTTATCGAGAGGGATGACCATCCATCGCCAGACGATTGATTGTTTCCGTTGACTGCGTTTGCAAAAATCTTGAACTGAACACTCGTTGAATTGTTTTCGGGCGTTTTCCATTCAAATTGCCACGAACGGTGCATTGAGCCGTTTTCAGTATGAGTTAAGTAACCATCAAGAAATTTGGTTTTTTCTTCATCGAGTATACCGATTGAACCATCACCGATGTACTCCAATCGAAAACCTCCTGCATGATGGTCTTCGTTCAACTCTACATCGCTATTGATGCGTAAGGTAACATTCAATGTTGTATTCGATTCAAATCGTTGTGGTATTCCTTCAAGGAAAATTTCAGTTGATGATGAGTATGCATGGCATTGACACCCTTCATTCGCTGCATTACCTACACCCAAATGGCTTGCTTGCGTCAATGTGCTCGAAGAACCAATGAGCAAAAAGAAGAGGCATGAAAGCATAAACCTCCATCTCATGTTGGCGTGTCATCAGCAACACTTCTTGAGGCTTATTCATGATGCAATTCACAATCTAGAAAAACGATGATTTATATCGGAACGAAATGCGTTTCAATACATGATAGAAGAAGTAATAACCGAGGATGATGATTTTGATATCTTTGAAGTATTAGGTGTTTCACAAGCCCAATCTGTCGATCTGAATTCACTTCAAGACCCACTTGCTGCTTTCATGGATGATGAAGTTACCGAAGAGTCGGTTGAAGACCTTCTACGGATATTGGCACAAGAGGAGATTCGATCTGACCAACAATTCCAAAACATCGTTCAACATCACGATTTACACATTGATTTAGAATCGATTAATGTCAAAAAGGACAGAGATGCGTATCATCTTCTTCTAGAGTTAACCGACGGTGAAGGGATGAAAATACGTCCCTTTGCAACAGTTGTTCGAAGAGATGATGAAATCATCGGATTAAAATCTCCGAAAAATCTCCCAGAGCAATGGAGTGATTTCTTCAAACAACTGCTCTTTGTCTTGCAAAATATCATGGTGAAACAATTCAAACCATCTTCGATTTGAAAAGCGGCCCTTTCTGAGATTGACCTGATCTTTCATGTCGTTCAACTCAGAGTATCAACCTTTTTTTCAGCCTCCAGGATGGGTTGTTCGCCCAGTGTGGATTCTCCTCTATACAACGCTCATCATCAGCATATCTTTGGTATATTCTCGTCGAGATGATATTGAAAGATTCGGTTTTATTCTCACTGTTTTTCTTGCTCAACTTGCAATAAATATTGCTTGGCCAGCCGTCTTTAACTCCGAGCAATATCTCATATCATTTTCAATGATCTTGTGCATGGTTACATTGTCAAGTCTGTACTTGTTTTTGACTTGGAAATCAATACCGGAAGCATCGAAACTTATGCTGCCGTACATTGCTTGGGTAAGTTTCGCAGGAATTATCAATGCTGCTTACTACCTTAAATTTAGAACATAAAAATTCAATGAAGTTTAACTTCAAAACTGATGTTGACTTCATCACTGAGCATATTCGATACACTACAATATTTTTCATGACTTTTTTCAACAATCCGCTCTACAAGTGCTCTCGGCACATCGCCACGAATGTGGTAAGTCATGCGTATATGTGTGAAGATTCGAGGGTAATCTGTTGCCCTATCTGCATCACATTCAATCCATACTTCAGTGAAATCTCGTTCCTTCAAACCCAAGACCACATCAACGAGAGAACAAGCACCAATCATTTGTAATGTGACTTGCATCGGCGACGGGCCATTCTCCCAATCGAATTGTAGCTCTTGGCCAGCCTCGGTTTTTCCTGTTAACTCTGTCCCATTGGCCCAGTGAATAGTTGCCTTCATCAATAAATTGCGGGCGTTTCATTCTTGAAGGAGATGTCGGTCGCAAGACATGAGAGTCATGACTGGAAAGCCCATTACCTTTGAAAACGGAACACTTCACGTACCAAACGAACCTATCGTCCATTACATCGAAGGCGATGGCATAGGAATTGACATCTCTCCTGTCATGCTCAAAGTTGTTGATTCTGCAGTAGAAAAAGCATACGGGGGTTCGAAAAAGATTCATTGGAATGAGGTTCTCGCAGGCGAAAAAGCATTCAATCAAACAGGAGAATGGTTACCTGAAGCAACACTAAAAGCAATGTCAGAAGGTTTTGTTTCCATTAAAGGGCCTTTGACAACACCTGTTGGCGGAGGAATTCGTTCGTTGAATGTGGCATTGAGGCAGAAACTCGATCTATTCGCTTGTGTTCGCCCAGTTCGATGGTACAATGGTGTTCCTGCTCCAGTACGAGAGCCTCAAAACATTGACATGGTCATCTTTAGAGAAAACACAGAAGACATTTACGCAGGTATCGAATTTGAAGCGGGAACTGAAGAAAACAAAACATTCCTAGAACTACTTGCCAAGCAATTCCCAGAACGGTTTGATAAAATCCGATTTGGTACAAAAGAGAAGACAGATGATTGGATTGAGACCCTATCTTCAACCGGCGGCTCAGCACGCGAAGAACCTGTCCGTGTGGGCATTGGTTTGAAGCCTGTAAGTTATTTGGGAACCGAGAGACTCGTTCATAGTGCAATCGAATATGCGATAGAAAACCAACGAAAGAGTGTCACTATTGTGCATAAGGGCAACATCATGAAATTCACAGAAGGTTCCTTTGCTGAATGGGGATATAAAGTTGCCCGAGATTTCTTTGGGGCTGTACCATACGAAGGAGGCCCATGGCACATCATTCCTGAAGGAAAGGATGGTGCAGGGATTATCATCAAGGATGTCATTGCAGATGCAATGTTGCAACAAGTTTTACTCCGACCCAAAGAATATGATGTTATCGCCACACTCAATCTGAATGGAGATTACCTCAGTGATGCACTCGCTGCCCAAGTCGGAGGTATCGGAATTGCACCTGGAGCGAATATCAATTACAATAGCGGACACGCTATTTTTGAAGCAACGCATGGAACTGCTCCAAAATATACTGGGCAAGACAAGGTAAACCCCGGTTCAGTCATCTTGAGTGCTGAGATGATGTTGAGACATATGGGGTGGACTGAAGCCGCCGATTTGATCATCAAGGGAATGGAAGGAGCGATTTCAGCAGGAACAGTAACTTACGACTTTGAACGGTTGATGGAACATGCTACATTACTATCATGCAGTGAATTTGGAGATGCAATAATTCAATACATGTGAACTTGGTGATGACCATGGGGAAATCGTTTGACTCCAGGTGGGTTAGTCTCAAAGGTGGGGGAAAACGGAAATGGTGGATTCGTTTGAAAGCAAAAATTGATACTGGAGCCTCCCGATGTTCAATTGACAAAAAATTAGCAAATGCTCTTGGTCTCAAGAAAATTGGAGAAATACAAGTTCGCAATGCAATGGGTAAACAAACGAGACAACTCGTTGAAGCAAAAATTCGAATCGGAAGAACAACTTACGATGTGGAATTATCGATCACAGATCGAACAGAATTATCTTGCCCCATGATTCTTGGAAAAGAACTGATTGACAGAGTTAATCAAAATTCTCTTTCACCTCAAAAATCAGGAACAAATGTCCCGCAATTTGTCTAAAATTACAACCAGTCGGTCAATGTCCTTGGGTTTCGTACAACAGAGATGCCGAATGTTTCTTCGAGGGCTCTAGAGATAAACGTGAAGTCATTATCGTACGATGCGATGAGGACTACACCAATATCTTTCGAAGCTAAATTGGAAACCGCTTTTGCGTAGTGGAGCAGATGCATATCGTTCTCTTCAGGATAGTATTGTTTTCCAGCAATTTTTGTTCTGGGTGTGGTTGCCCCATATTTTTGTTTCACAGATGATATTTCTTCAAACACTTCATGATGCTGGACAAAGAATTCTTCTAATTCTGGAGTAACAACATCTTCAATTTTTTCAATGTGTTCAGCTTCATTCCATGTTGAAAACGCCTCGATGACTTCTGCAATCTTTTCTTTGAGGAACTCAGTGGTAATTTCATTGTTATTTGATTTTGATAGCATTGATTTCAAATTCATCTGACGCTCTAACCGACGAGGGTCGCCAAACATGCTCAATTCTTCACGTATTACCTCAGGAACATGTAGGAATATTTTCCCAATTTCGGATTGATTCTTCAAAAATCTGAAAAAATCTCCCAAACCGGAATTTGGGAGTACATCTCCTGAAGAATCAAGCTGATTCATCGTTTGTCGCTGATGACCAGCAATAATACCAAGGTGTGTGTAAACTTCTTCAATAAGGGCATTGATGAGAATATTCGTGTCAACGACAACCAATGGTTTCAAATTCAATTGTCGTAATTGACTCCTGTGTTTGAGAGGTATCTTTTCTTCGTGTTTTCTGAAAAGAGTAATCTCTGCATCTTTGAGTTTTTGCCTCCCTTTAGTGTCGAGTGTTCGATGATGTTGAGCTCTTTCAAGAATCTTCAATCCTGTTAATGGACTTTCATCTGAAGCTTCTGTTGCTAATTCATAAACTTCATTTAAGTCAAACTTAGATTCTTTTTCAAGCATTTGGAATCTTCGTTCAAACTCATCACGGTGTCGTGATAATTTTCGTGACAATTCAGTGTGTGCAGCGATAACCCTGCCATTGAACGGTTTATCAGGCAGATGCACTGCATGATTTGTTGTGTATGAGCGTAAGGTCTCTAATTC
Source organism: uncultured Candidatus Poseidoniales archaeon (assembly GCA_964613395.1). GTDB lineage: Archaea > Thermoplasmatota > Poseidoniia > Poseidoniales > Poseidoniaceae > Poseidonia. The sequence continues at coordinate 50,415 of CAZTGO010000004.1, forward strand.
TTCTTCGTCATATGTTTCCCTTGTTCGCATACCTTCTCCGGACTGATCTTCTTCAGTAATCGAACTCAAAACATGGCTTACGATGAGTCGAGTTGCTGGCCCTGTTTGTTGGTTGTCTGCAAGATTCGAAACTTGAAGATACAATTGAAATCTCTTGGTTAAGGCTGATTTGAGAGAAGGATTGTTTTCCAGTAACTCCAGTGCTTCTGACCACTGGCCTGCGTGGGCATAATGAATCAAAGCTTTTCGATAGAGGGCTATCTCTTGCTCAATTCCAAAAACGCCTTGTTGTACATAATACATGACCTCTTCTCCAGAATTTTTCCCGTCGTCACTGTCTACTCTGACTTTGTGAATTTGGTCTGCAATTCTCTTGTACTCTCGGGCAGCGTTCAACTGTTCATCTCTCTGCACATGGTTTGCTGCTCTACTCAGCGTTTGCCAAGGTGAAGATGGACTGTATTTTTGATACCATTCGACTAATTCTGGAATACCTAGGTCATAATCCAAGACAAGTTCTTGCATTGTTTGTAAAATTGTGAGGGTGAAAAAGGGTTCATTGACAATCATTGCCATTTCCTCCTTTTGCTCCGGTGTCTCCATCCTATTGTGAAATGCTTGACGTGTGTTGTTCATGGCAATAGTCGAAAATAACACATTGAACAGACGGCTTTCCAAGGGCGTTAAGGTATCAAGAGCACTCAACCGAAGTTTTAGTGCCTGCAGGCGACTTGATGGAATGTTGACCTCTGAAATTCCCTTACGAAGTGCTCTTATGACCGTATTTAGTTCAATATACACTCTATCTCCCAAGGTCTTCATGAGGGCTTCAGGTTCCAACTGAATCCCCTCCATGAGTAACAAGAGTTCTTCAACCGAATCTGAGAGATAATCTGGACGAGAAGAATCTGTTAGACTCTGTAGAGCATGCATTCTCAAATCATGAAATTGCTTTTCACTGTTCGCTGATAATGATGCAGGCGTTGCATGATAACAGAAAAGTGCATCATATGGATACGAGAAGCAATACATTGCATCAGATTGAAATATTTTTGTCAGTCGCTCAAAGTCCAAACCACAAACAAAAGCTTTCAACAAATAACTTCTCTCTTGTTCAAATTCAAAACCATGTGAATCGAAAATTCGTTGAGCGATGAGAATTTGTAACTCACCTTCGTAATGATTTGATACAAGAATAGCACTTAATCCGTCAATATCAATCTCATCGATAAATTTGAGGACCCACTGGCTTGTCTCATCAGGAGGGAAAATCATGAGGAAATTGAGCAATGCATCAATATCGGTGAGGGATGTAATTGCTAAATCTTGGAGAACTTCGAGTGCGATGATGCCTTGTCCTTCACGTTGTAGTGCACTCATCTTCCACCACTTGAGTTTGTCAATTTGTGACTTCGATTGCTGTAATCCATTAATGAATTCTATGCCTTTATCGATTTGTTCGGAACTTAGTTCTGAGGCCTCATCGGGCACATTCATCCAAACCAATTCAAGAAGCACTCGTTCTAACTCGTTGTTTCCTGGAAGTAAAATGACTTCAGCCCAATGTGAATAATTGTTCGATTGAAACTCGGAATATCTCAGTAAATTCTTCGCCACTTCAATTTTTTGTTCATTCAAAAAATCAAGGTTCGATTCAGATAATTCGTGTTGTGAATGAAATTTCAAAATGATACTCAAGTATTGCAGACTGTCTTCTAGCGAGAGCAATCGTCGTTCAATTTTTACTGACTGACTGGATGAGGATTGAAGTTGTCCAACCAATCGGTTCATTGCGACCTGTAAATCTGCGTCGATTGTGGTCTCGAGTGCGTGAGAGAGTAAGAGTGCAACTTGAGATGAATCTGATGGATTGATGGTTGCTTTTTTTGGATTAAATTTTTCAGTGGTTGACTCAGATTTTGGCCTTACCTTTGGAAATGCTAGAAATTGTGTCAGATAATTCGTTTTTTCTGCAATTGTATGCCATACAGGGTGCACTCCATTTTCTAAACAATCATTTCGCATGAATCCCTCCAATGATTCAAATTCATCATTCCAGTCTGGGTCCTTCATCTGTTTTCGAATGAGAAGAATAGCAAGCGTAGATGCAGAGGATAATTCAAATTGTTGCATTTCAATTAATTCTGGTAGGTATTCCTGAGGCGATACAACAGAAGTATGCCCTCGTGATTTGTTTCTCAATCGCCTACCTTTTGTTCTCATTTGAGTGGGTTGATTTTGTTGGTCATCACTCTCAGATGGAACTTCTTCTTCATTCATGGCAAACGAAAGAATCCCTCTGTGAGGTTTGTCAATGAGTTCCCATGTTGGTGATCGTACAGCCATACGGAGGCGCTTTTGTTTTGGAGCATTCATCACAGATTTTAGGCACTGCTCCATCCTAAGTTCAATCATACGATGACCTCGGTATTTTTAACGCGGGAACGATGTGCTTTCAATCCACCGCTATGAATCCATGAGTCTGAATGTTTCCGTACACAAATTCAACATAGGTATGGGTCGTAGTAAAGTTGATTGAGATGGGAGTGATTTCTGCAATTGTACTGCTTCTTCATCCCATCTTTGCTTCGATTTTGATCGCCGCGATGTGGTGGCAGTATTCTTGGAAAAACAGAAATTTAGAGTTCAAAGGACAGACTCGCATTGAAAAGTTTGAGCAACATCAACAATTTGGTGAGTTGCTTTTAAAATCAGGCGTCGTAATAGTCCTCATCGCCTTCTGCGCGAGAGCTTTCGATGCATACGCTAAGAATGAACCTATATTCGTAAATCTCATTCCGACAAATCTTCACGGATTTACAGGACCTATTGGACTCTTTTTGCTTTACTACATGGTTCGATTTGGAAGGAAAGCAGCATTGATGAAAGAAGACGGACAGTCTTACACATTGACAAAAAAGCAACATGGAAGGGCTGCTGACCTGGTTATGATCCTCGTTTTCATTCATGGATTCCTCGGATTTTTGTACATTTTTGAAGTCCTTTGACTCTAAGACAAAAAGCACTTTTTGATAAACTCGTGATTTGCCAGCGTAATCATGGAAGGCGCCACCGACCCTGAGGCTCTGAAAAACCGTGTCTTCTTCCGACTCGGCTTATTCATCCACGACCATCAAAAAGCGATGATGGCTTTCGGCCTCATCTCGTGTATCCTCATGGGCGGACTCATCTCCATCGGAGCGGATTGGGCTGAAGGATTTGGTGAAGACGATGTTGAGTCTGTTAATGCGGGACGACTCATCTCTGAGCGTTTTGGAACCGACGATGATGACGGCGGACAATCGTTCAGATACCTCGTGTACCATCCTACATTGAACGATTCCAGTGATGCATGGCAAGAAGCAGTGATGGCCGCTTTGAAGCCATTTGAATCTCACCCTAATGTAACGATAGACTACTCTTGGCTTGCTGAAGATGTCGACAGAGACGATGTGTACGTCAGCAGTGATGACGGCCATTACGCCATCAATACCATCAACATCGCTACCAGCAGAAAAGAGGCGAAAGCCATCATGGATGAACGCCACGATTCGATTAAAATCGCAAGTGGATTTGAAGGATGGCAGACCGATGGTATTGCAATTGATTGGACCTTTGACGACCGAATCAAAAACGATCTCATAAAAGCCGAACTGGTTGCAATTCCGCTCACACTCATCATTTTGGGACTCATCTTTGGTTCACTCATCGCTGCAATTCTTCCAATGGGTATTGGTGGAGGGACCCTTATCGCTGCAGTGGGAATGACCATATGGCTTTCAAACATCACAGATGTGACTGTTTATGCCACGAACATCGTTTCTCTCATTGGCATCGGGGTTTCGATTGATTATTCCTTGTTCCTTGTCAATCGGTTCAGAGAAGAACTGGATCGTGGTCACGATGTTCGTACCGCTACAGCAATGAGTTGTGCTACCGCTGGAAAAGCAGTCTTCTATTCCGGCATCACCGTCGCTATCGGCCTCATGGGGATGCTCTTTTTCACCAACACTTCGTTGCCTTCACTCGGCATTGGGGGAACCATAGCCGTTTTCATTGCCATGATGTATTCGACCGTCGTCTTGCCTGCGGTGATGGCTTGGTTAGGCCCTCGAATCAACAAAGGAACGATTCCTTACGCATTTGACATGTCAGCCAAAGACGATGGCATGTGGGCCCGAATCGCCAAGCGTGTCATGGACCGCCCTTGGACTGTTCTCATTCCTACACTGGTGTTGTTGGTCGGTGCTGGATTACCTTTTGCTTACGCTGAATTTTCTCTCTCCTCGTGGAAAGCTCTGCCACCTGATGACGAATCTCGACAAGGTATGGAACTCATCGATGAACACTGGCCCGACCAAGCAGCTAACTCGATTTTCTTGGTCCTTGATACCGATGGAGCCGACCCGCTTTCTGAAGCAAACCTGCGTGTTCAGCACGCCTACATCATCGACTTACTCAACGATTCGAGAACGTCAGGTGGCATCGGTGTTGGGCTACCATCGCCCACCATGAACGTCGATGAAGTGCTGCAATTTTGGCAAACACCAGATGAATTCCTCCCTGCCGAACAAATAGCCATGCGAGAAAGTTTGCGTGCATCCTTGGTGGGAGACAACGCCACCATGATTTCTCTTCAATTAGTGGGGGCTCAAACCAATGTTGATTCTAGATTGATGGTAGAAGACATTAGAGAACATCGAGATGGTTTTCTCGACGATTTTGATGGCGAGAACGACCGCTTGTTGGTTGCTGGCTTTGCAGCCTACAATGCGGATAACCTGGACGCAATCGCCGACAATCTTCCACGTGCACTAGCCTTCATCCTCATCGCTACCATTTTGTTGATTTTTCTTCAAGTTCGTTCTGTCGTCATACCAATCAAGGCTATCGCAATGAACATCCTGTCCATCTCGGCTTCATTCGGGATGTTGGTTTGGGTATTCCAGTGGGGTTACGGAGAAAGCTTGCTCAACTTCACCGCCCAACCCATTGATTCGGGCAACCCCGTCATCATGTTCTGTATTGTCTTCGGACTTTCTATGGATTACGAGGTGCTCATGTTGTCCCGTATTCACGAGGAATGGGAACGAACTGGAGATAACACGCTTGCTGTGGCTAACGGGCTACAGAAAACAGGAGGTCTCATCACCGGTGCTGCTGCTATCATGGTCGTGGTGTTCAGTGCCTTTGGCTTATCATCGGTAATTATTTTGAAACAAATTGGCTTGGGGCTGGCTCTCGCCATTCTTATCGATGCAACCTTGGTTCGGGCTTTGGTTGTACCATCAACCATGCGATTGATGGGAGAATTCAACTGGTGGTCACCGAAGATCTTCAAACGAAATGTTGAGGAAGAGTAGGTAATTTTCCCCTCTCGTAAAGACGAATCCGTCAAAGCAATGAATCCCCGCATCTTCGGGTGATTATGGAATCATCATGCGGCGTTGTCTTGGTCAATTTAGGCACCGTTCTTCTCCTCCAATATCCCCAAGGTCATTGGGATCTACCAAAAGGTCATGTTGAGGTCGATGAGTCACCAATTTCGACAATGAGAAGAGAATTGTTTGAAGAAACAGGAATCAAGAATATCGAAGTTATTGACGGTTTTACTGAAACAACAATGTATTCCTATACGCACAAGGGCAAAGAGAAAACCAAACAAGTGCAATGGTTTCTTGCAGAAACTGAAGAAATCGATGTTCTTCTTTCCCATGAGCACAGAGATTACATTTGGCTGGATTGGGAAAGTGCATTTCAACTCATAACGCACCAAGAAACAAGAGCAGTCGTAGAATCTGCTCAATCCTTCTTGGAGTCAATCTAAAGAATCAAAATCTGCATCGTTCGCTTTCATTTGTGAAATTGTTTCCACGATACTCTTCTCTGATTCTCGAACACTCAACGGTTTCCAAAGTGGCTCAGTTTCACCTAATGTGTGACTTATCCATCGGCCTAAAACAAAAAACCAATCTGATAAACGATTGATGTATTGGAGAACAATAGGCCGAATAGAACCTTCTTTACTTCGTTCAAGTTCGACTATAACGCGTTCCAATCGACGTGTTACCGTTCGAGCCATATGAAGAAATGTTACTGGAGGACAGCCGCCCGGTAAGATGAAGCTTGAAAGAGGAGGCGTGTCTTTTGTTAAGGCCTCAATCTCGTTGAGCAAAAGGTCTGAATGTTTGGTATCGAGCAACGTAACATATTCAGGAACGGTGTCAACCTCGCAACCTAATTCGGCACCTAAATCAAATAACTCATTTTGAATTCGTTGGAGAGCAAGAGAAACGACGCTTTTTACTCGCTGTATCGAACTGCTATCGCCTCCATCGTGGTGGCTGATTAAACGATTGGTTTCCATGGAAACTGCACCGACGATTGAGTTTACCTCGTCAAGCGTACCCACGATGTGAATTCTAGGGTTTGATTTGTCAATTCTCGAACCGTCAACCAATGATGTTTCTCCTGAATCACCAGAACCAGTGTGTACTCGGTCTATTCTTACCATTGCCTCACCGGTTGGGCCACGCTCATGCTTCTATGAGTGGTTTTCGGGTTTGAAAACTGCAATGCAAATCATGATACCATTCGATGTCTTGTTCACCAATCATCCAAGAATAAATTGCTAATGTATCATCAACAATTCCATACCACTCTAATCTTCCTAAATCGAGCGATGCTATTCTTGCACCAGTTAATTCCAATTCTTCGACTAATCCTTGCCACTGGGCGACAAGGCAAGCGAGTTGTTCTGCAACTTGAACGACATGTTCGTCATTAACATCGAGTTGTTCAAGCAAGATTTCTAATTCATCTGTTAGGTCATGCGCTTCTTCACTAAGTGATTGCAGTATGCACATTGTGCTGGAAGCAATTTCCAAGGAATTACGAGCCTCTTCTAAACTTACAAGGCGTGCATGACGAGGCAATTCTTCGGAAAATTGCTCCAAATGGACTGGTTCAACGTCCATTGGAATTCCCGATACAAAAGGCTCATCTTTCTTTGAATTCACGATAGAGTCTTATTTTTGACAGCATTTGAATTCATCGGTCTTTTTCGATAGGAGAATTACCTTTCTTTGTGTACTCTATCTATCCGTTTATGCACTTGTAGCAATTATCGGATCTGCAACTTCTTGACTCTTTGTTGATTTTAGTTTAGAAATAGCTAAAACAAGTAAAGCAATCCACATTATTGCTTCAATAACCACGACAACATAATACAACGGACCCAATGTCTGAAGCAAAACTATGGCATCATATGGTTGTCGGTAGAAAGCGAGATACAACGATTGTGAGAGCAGGCTCGATGAAAACCAAATAAGAACTGCATACCACATTACTGTACCCAGTGGCCAGTCTTTCTCTCCGCTACTCATATTCATGATGTTATATTAGCGTCCAAGATTATAATATCTTGTATTTCCTGATTCGATTTGTTTTATTCTATGTTGGCGTTACCAATTACCGCATGCCTGTTTTGATGTTTTCGATGCTTGATTCAACTGCTTCAACCCAATGACCGTCAATAGCAGCAGTTCCTCCTGATATTTCAAGCAAATCTGACCATTTTTGAGCATCGGTTTGATTTCCAAGACTTTGATGTATTTGTTCTAAAGCAAAATAAGCCATCGGGTTGAGATGCTCTTCTTCTGCATCCCATGCTCTCTCGAAGCATTCAATTGCTCCGTGAGGCCCGAACAATTGCCCTTTGCTCAAAGCGATATATCCCGCTTGGCTCCAAGCAAGAGGAAGGCGACCTATAAGCAAACCACGAAACACCAACCATGTTTGACCAGAGTACAGCGCCCCCAATGTAACAAATCCAACCCAATGCTCAAGTTGATCTAATTGGTCCCAAAGTAAAACAATCAGCCCTGTGCTTGAAAGGCAAAACAAAAATCCAAACATTGGTGCGATGATGACATCTCTTCTTGTTTTCAATAAGTGGTACATACCAAGCCATAATCCCAAGCCTGAGAAAAGAAAAAGTGTCAAAAGTATCGTATCGATATCCATTGGCCTTGGTGCCGTATCTGAAAGGAGAAGGAGGAAGAGGTAACCAAACGAAATGTAGGCCGACCTCTTTGAAATGAGAGGAAAGGGCTGATGACGACTCCAGAGAATCAACACGAATGAGATGAAGAAGACGACAAGATAGATGACGCTCTTGTTGGCAAATGATTCTATCAGCATGTTGTCTCCCTCATTTCCTGCTATTGACCGACCTTCTTGACCATTGTCTATGGCTTATGATATTCTGAACCTTTCAAAATTTCAAAACTACGATACACTTGCTCAATGAGAATCACTGAAGCAAATTCGTGTGTAAACGTCATTTTTGAAAGCGAGACTGTAGAATCTGAAGGTTTGAGCACGTCTTTCCAACCTTCGACAGGCCCAATGCAAAAATGAAGATGTTCTGGACGGAGTGATACGGCCCCAACCAATTCTGAAAAATCCATGGAATTGTACATTTTTCCGCTTTCATCGAGAAACAATTTTTCACCTTCCTGTGAATTAATTTGTTTGTAATATTCAAATGGAGATGTCTTTTCATGATGTATTTCAACTCGGATATTTTTTGACTTTAATCGTGTTTCGTATGTTGAAAACAATGATTTCATTGATGAATCTCTCAATCGCCCATGGAGGTGAATGACAATTCGGCCCATACTATGCCGATGTAGAACTCGTTGATACCTGCTTTGATGAGGAAAATCCTCAAGTGGTTAGGCTTAAAGTAATCAATCATGGGATGGAAGTTTTGGGAAAAGAAACGACCCATTCCTCATGACCCAATACTCAAAACATACACAATATGGTTATCTGAGTTGAGAGAAACTTGTGAGCACCACTACAATTCTCCTTTGTCTGGACGAAATGAGGTCAACCGTTTTCTTGAAGAATGGCATCGTGCACATCAAGAAGGTACGCTTTCCAAGGTTAATTTAGATGGATTGATCATGAGAGCAAACATCCTCCTCACCTGTACCGATGAAGAATGGTTGACTTGGCTAGATAATATTGACTTTTGGAAGCCGGGTTGGAAAGATCGTCAGGATACGGACGATTGATGAGGCTTAAGAAGGTACATCTTGTGGAATTATCATGGGCAAAGATGGTACGCTTCACTTACTGTATACTTGCCCTTTTTGCTGGAAGGTTCGCGGGTTGATTCGTTATCTCAATCTCGATGTCTCATATCACGGAATCAACGGATTACGGGCAAAAAAAGAATTGAAATTTGTCGACGATTGGAACAAGGTTCCGGTATTCACAGATAACCAAGGCAAACACCATGTCGATTCGACTCCAATCATGAAACATCTTGACAAAACGCACAATGGAAGCAAACTTTTCTCAGAAAATCAAGAACATCAACAAAAATGGCTGGAGTGGTGCGACACAAAACTTTCAAAGGCGACAATACCAATCTTGTACGGTGGATTCTTTTCTGCATTGAGCACAACTCGGAGAGTTTCGAAGGAGGAAAAATTTGGTTTTATTTCTCGCAAGGCTTACGCCTGGCTTGGTTTTCCAATCATGTGGGGCTTCATAGCGAGATCAAGAGTAAAAAAGGACGGTCGAAAACCACAACAACTCTGGCACGATCTTCTCGACGAATTTACCAATGAATTTGGCGAAAAAACATTTTTTGGCGGTTCAACTCCAGATTTGGTTGATTTTGCAGCCTTTGGCTACATGCGCTCAATCTCACCATTCAAGCAATTTTCATTGCTTACGAATCATGAAAAAGGCATGGCTTGGTATCATGAAATGATGGCACTCATCTCTTGAGGAATCCTCGTGAATCAACTTCATTTTTTGGAATTTAATTTTGTTCGAGTTCCATCTCAATCATGCTTTGTTGGAAGCGACAAAGGCGGATGGATGTACGCCAATCAAAGACCAAGGTATGAAATCAAACTTCCAGAATATTATATCCTCGAAACTCCAATTCAACATCGGGACATCGCTTTGTTATTCAATGAAGAATCAAATCAAACCGATGGTGATGTCGAAGAAATTCTATTTCAGCAAACAAATGAACTGATTCAAAAATTCAAACAGAACGAAGATGTCAAGCAATTTTTGAAGTCTGGAGATTGGGAAGTGCGGCTCCCTACAATTGCGGAATGGCAATGTGCATTTGAAAATAATATTATTCAAACCCGAATGGGAAAAACCGAATTACTCTGCGACGCACCAGTTCTCGGCAACAGGGGAGCGATGATGGACGGCCGGCCACGACCAAACAATCTCATTGGCCCCGCTGCAGCTCAACTTGCCGCTATCGCAACACATCCACGGAATCAGCAGATCACTGCCTTAACATCTGTTCCAATGGACCGAGGATTGCCTAATGTCATCGCTCGAATTGTTATTACTCCTCACCGGAAAGGTCCTGCTAAAATCGTACCAAACAATGCCGATTTATCAGCAACAATTCGTTCTGAAGTAATTTGGGTAACATTACTAGGAATAATACCATCGTTTCTCATTCCAATTTTCCGAGGGATGGAAGATTACGCAATTTCCGGCTGGCCAAATTTACTCTTTGGTGGCCTAGTCGCCGGATTTGTGAGTGGTGCAATATGGAGGCCCAAGCGCCCAACAATTCACTTTGAAGATGGTGTCGAATCAACTGAAAATTGATTCCAAACAGATTCTTTTCGAATCGCATCTGCTACGCATATCGTTGCCATATTGAAGATATGTCGGACACCATCTTGTTGAGCAACAAGTTGAACAGGGCATTTCATTCCTTCGAGAATTGGGCCCGTCATTTCAGCATCCCCGAGTTCTTCAAGCAACTTGTAAGCAATATTTGCTGCTGCAAGGTTCGGCAAAATGAGAACGTTTGCTGGACCTTTAAACGACATGAATGGATACTCACTTTGCACTGTTGTATTGAGAGCAGTATCTGCTTGCATTGGGCCATCAATCACAAGAGTTGAATCGAGTTCTTTTGCAATTTTCAATGCTTTTTCAATACGGTTGGTTCGTATCTCTTTTGTTGAACCAAAATTTGAAAATGAAAGCATGGCAACTCGAGGACTTACACCAAAACGGCGTGCTACCTTCGCTGTTTGAACAGCTATTTCGGCAAGTGTTCGTTCATCTGGATAAACATTGACTGTTGCGTCTGCGAGAAAGATCGTTCGACCTTTGATGTTCATCATATAGCAGCCAATGACGCAATGGCTCTCTGTATCCGAACCTATTGACTCAAGAGTTGGCCGCAAAACATCAGCATATTTTCGACTCACACCTCCAACAAATCCATCGGCGTCACCTTGAACAACCATTTGACTTGCGAAATATGGTCTACTTCGCATCATTCGCTGAGCATCAGCAAGGGTGATGCCTTTGCGTTGTCGTTTTTTGAAAAATGCCTCGGCATAGGTTGTTTTTCTTCTTGGGTCATTTGGAGGGTCATAGACTTCATAATCAAAATGCAATCCTAGGTCCTCGACCATCGCATTGATTCTGTCGACCTTGCCCAAAAGTATGGGATGACAGATTTTCTCTTCATACAATTGAGCAGCGGCTCGAATGACTTTCTCATTATCTCCTTCAGGGAACACAATTCTCTTGTTCTTACCCCGCACTTGATTGATGACTTGTCGCATGACTGAATATGACTCGCCAAGCCTTGCCTCTAATTCCTCTTGATAAGCTTTCAAATCAAACTCTTCAAGAGAAACTGCGGCTATTCCTTCCTCTATTGCTGCCTTGGCCACCGCAGCAGCTTCCCAAATGAGGACTCGCCGGTCGAATGGCTTTGGAATGATGTACTCTGGACCATATTGCATGGTCACACCATCGTAGGCCTCCGATATGTAATCGGGCACTGGTTCTTTAGCAAGATCTGCGAGAGCTCTGGTTGCAGCCATTTTCATATTTTGAGTGATATCTCTTGCTCGAACATCTAGCGCACCCCTAAAGATATAGGGAAACCCAAGTACATTATTGACTTGATTTGGATAATCGGACCTACCCGTTGCAACGATAGCATCCTTTCTGACCTTCATGACTTCTTCAGGTGTGATTTCAGGAGTGGGGTTTGCAAGTGCAAAAACGATGGGTTTTGGGCCCATTTTTTCAACCATTTCTTTTGAAACAAGCCCACCTTTCGATAGCCCAAGAAGAACGTCAGCACCAACAAGAGCATCCGCCAAGTCCCCGTCCATTCTGTCTTGAGCAAACGGTTGTTTGTACTGATTCACCTCTCCCTTTTCGACTCTCGATGTTGTCACGATACCTTGACTATCAACCATGGTGATATTTTCGATGTTCACGCCCAAGGCCACATAATGTCGGGCACATGCAATGGCCGAAGCACCTGCTCCAATAACAACGACTTTGACCTTTGATAACGATTTTTCTTGTAATTCACATGCATTGAGCAAAGCTGCTCCTGAAATGATTGCGGTTCCATGTTGGTCGTCGTGCATAACTGGAATATCAGTCGCTTCAGCAATACGTTTTTCAATTTCAAAGCATTCTGGGGCTTTGATATCTTCAAGGTTAATGCCGCCGAATGTTTGAGAGATATTGACGACCGTATTCACAAATTCATCCGGGTCTTCAGTGTTCACTTCAATGTCAAAAACATCAATACCTGCAAAGGTCTTGAGAAGGAGTCCCTTACCTTCCATAACTGGTTTGCTTGCCAAAGGACCAATATTTCCCAATCCAAGTACTGCGGTTCCGTTGCTGATTACCGCGACTAAATTTCCTTTTGATGTGTACTTGTATGCATTCTCTGGGACTTTTTCAATTTCTAAGCAAGGATAGGCGACACCTGGTGAATATGCTAGGCTCAACTCGTGAGAAGTCGAATGCGGTTTTGTTGGAACAACTTTGATCTTTCCACGAGGTTCAGCTTCGTGATAGTCCAACGCCTCTTTCTTGAGTCTGGACTCTTTTTGACGTCGATTCATGCCATCACCATCAAAACCGGTGCCCACTTCATGTATGAGCATTGCTCATGAAATGAGGTACATGCATCAATTCATCGTCTTGAACCAGCGATTCGTGATGCAAATAAAGAGTCATTGAAGGAATGGCTTCAAATACCATAAAACAACGAAAATTGTCATGAAGAAACGTTTCGAGTCAAGGCGGATGTTTTCCGCTTTTGCTTTGGTCATCATCATGACCCTCAGTACAACGGTTCCTATGGGGTTCATCATGCCTACACAGGCACACTCAGTCCCAGGCGATGTCCTATGGCCGACTGAAGGAAGCAACGACACTGGTTGGATTGAATTATCCACCACCGGTGCCAACCCTTCAACCAATACAAAAGCCTCAGCAACTTGGAATTTATCCTTTGCACCAGGAGCGGAAGTATCCAATGTCCATCTAGAAATACAAGTACGAGGCGAAGATGGCATCATCATCGATGAACCTCATCTATTCGTTGGCCAACAAAACAATGCAAATATTGTCGACATGCGTGGTTGGGGTACACTTGGCCAAACAAATATTTTCGACGGATCTCCCGGAAGTTCAACCGCTTCTGGACAACTAAATCCGAACAGTTTCTCCGGTGCACAAGTGACACTTCCTACGAATGCTGAAATTACAACAATGATCATCGAAGCATTGTCTCCTGCAGACCCTGCTGTTTCTCTGCGTGAGGTCAATGTCGAAATCATCGACTCGGAAATCGATCCAAACGACAACAAAATGTACCTCGCTGTCGATTCAAGCATACTCATTTTATCATTCGATGGTATTTCATCAACGATTCTTGATGTTTTGGACCTTGAAAAAGAGACGATCCTCGACATTGAAATTGACATTCAGTCACAGATACTACAAATTTTACATGCTGATGGAACATTCTCCGGAATTTCACTCGATGATAATTCGATACAAAACGGCCTTCCGAATGCGCCGACGAACTACTTGTTTAACAAATTCATTTACGATGGACAAACATGGTGGGCGACATATTCTGGTGGCGTTGCGTCATTGGTGCAGGGAATTTGGACGCCAGCAGGACAACAAAGTTCAGGAGCAAATAATGGGCTCGACATGCTTGTGCTGAATGGCCTCCTGTATGTTTCACATGCGAATTTAGGAGTACAAACCATCAACATTTCAAGCGGTAATGTCATTTCACAATGGTCGACTGCAAACAATCTTCACTCAGACTTTGTCACTGAATTTCTAGTTGTAGGAAATCAATTGTTCATGGCTTCTCAAGATAGCGGGATTGGTAGGTATGACTGGAATTCAGGATTTTGGTTGTCAACTTGGAACAGCGGTAACTGGTTAACATCAAATTACATTGGCGGACTAGCCATCAACGGAAATTCAATTTATATCCTCAATGGGAAAAATTTGCAAACCTACAACTCGACAAGTGGTGTCTTTGTTAGCGGAGGCAATTTTGGTCTATCATCAGAATTTGGCCTCCTTGGTGAAGGTCAAAGTCTTACTACGTGGCCTGTTGGAGGGCCATTCGGTCCGTCGTATGCCTCAGTGATTATTGGCGATGGTTCTGGACGTTTGATTGGATATGATGAATCAACTGGAAACCATGCAGACATTCTTCTTGCAAGTGGACCGAGTTCTGGTGATATGTCTGGCTTAATTGAACTCAATGGAATCATCTATGTCGGGGCCAAAGACCTCATTAATCGATATGATGTTTCTTCAGCAGAATGGGCCTCGCCATTCTCGAATTTGGGTAATCAAAATCAAAACACCATCGCATTTTTACGAACTGATGGGCAATCGATTTTCGCCTGTTTCAAAAACGGAGACGTGGCCAAGGTGTCCACCACTGGCCAAGTTCAAACGTATTACACCAGTAGTCAACAAACGGGTTCTAGGCTCGCAGGTTGTGCTGTTGATTCAACCAACCTCGTCATTGTCGCATCTGGTGTTATGGCGTATATCGACCACACCACAACAAATGCTGGCTGGAATGTTTTTAACACTCAAAATGGGCTTGATTCCTCGTTTTTGACCGATGTTGTCATGCACAATCAAGTCATTTACATCGCTTCTGAAGACGAAGGCGTGCTTCGTTACAACACAAGTTCAAACTCATTTTTGCAACCGTGGTCCTCCACTGGCGTCAATGGTGTTGATTTTGCCCCAGTTGCTATCATTGGAGATATCCTTCACCTCGGTCTGCCAGGATTTGGTATCGCTCGTAAAGACCTCGCATTAAACGAAATCATTGAACCACTTGTTACTGCTCAAGGAAACAGCGGTAATCGGTTTGCAATATTGCCCTCTGCTAATGTCTACGCACTTGCCTCTGATGGAGGAGACCTTCTTATCGGAACTCAACAGGGGGCAAGGAAATGGAATGGACAAACTGCTTCATCTTTTGGCCAAGGAAGCAGCTGGAGTACACGCCCATCTCAATTCTTTGATTTGATGGTCGAAGGGAATGCTGTCTATGCAGGTACGAACATCGGATTGTGTAAGTACACATTGAGCACACTAGCAATTCAAGATTGTATCAACGCTCAAGATGGTATGCCGAATTGGGCAGTGTACAGCGTTGGCACCAACGCAACAATGGTCTTTGGCGGCACAGTAAGCGGGGTTGGTTTGCTCGATAAATCCTCATTTACGTGGTCGGAAAACTGGGAAAATGATTTCGGCCAATCTGGAAACGCAGTTGTTGAAATCATTGGTGATATTGCCTTTATCGGTATCAATGGGTTTGGCGTCCTACGATATGACCTTACAACAGAACAGTGGTTAACGCCATACACGCTTGACAACGTTCTCGATAACGGAAACGAAGATGTTTCTGGTCTCGCTGCTGATATTCGTCCAAACCACTTGTGGGTTGGAGGAGATGATGGATTTCAATTGATCAACATTACATCTGGTCAAGAAGTCTACGACATTGAACGTTCAAGCTCATTGTACACGGGAACCTCAGAACCATACCAAATGATTGTTCACAACAATGTGATGTACTACCGTAGCGACAACTCAGATTCTATCGGACGAATCGACCTTGTCAATTTCAATCAGCTCGCATTACTTGACGCTGGTCCAAGAGTGAACGAAAATGGCGGCGTCATATACGGCCTTGGTCTTGTTGATGACATTCTTATCGCTTCTGTAGCATCAGGACAGTGGTGGAACGCTGAAGGCTCCGGTGGCCTTGCAATGTGGAACACCTCAAACAATTCATGGGGGCCAAGTGTCTTCCCTGAGGGCCAAGTTGACCGCGTCACAGCATACCAAAGCAGTTTTGGAAATACGTGGGTTGCTTGGGGTGAATCAAAGCTTGAGCTCTATGATTCAAACTATGTGCTCCAAGGCAGTTGGACTCAATTTGACCTTCCTATTCGAGGGATTGTCGAATGGAAAGGAGCCACACTCTTCGCTACTGAAGATGGCATCATTCGATATGATGAACAAAACTCACAATGGCTGTCAACCTGGACTGAAGGAAGTGGCCTGCCAAATAACGCTGGCTCACAATTCTTTGAATTGTGGACCGATGGCAATCACCTCATCATCGGCGGTGGAATTTACGGCAGTTTTGGCGGTGGAAATTTCTTCCAGGAAGGCGTGGTCACACACATTAACGGCATCACAAACATCACCACACTTCATCGAAGCAGTCAATCAAACAATATTCCAAACGGATATCCGATGTCTGCAACTATGTGTGGAGGATACCTCCATGTGGCCATGTACCAAGGCACTGGCTCTATTGCACGATTCAATATTCTCAACAATCAATCAACGACGGTCTCGCCATTCCAACGTTCTGACTTTGGTGGTTTTGGTGTGGCCTCTGTTGCATGCGATTCATCTGAAACATTGTACGTTGGATTCTACAACAACAACCAAGGTATCTCAAAATACAGTTATTCAACTCAGCAATGGTTGAACCAAATTACGACATCGGCAAACGGATTGCCTTCCGATTTGGTCTGGTACGATGGTCTTGACTGGTCAAATGGTCGCCTCATCGTCGGCCATGGTGTTGGCAATGATATTGCTGGCGGATATTCCATCTTCACCTCAAATGGTGCTACAACAGGGCAAGCAACGGTACGAGGCGGAGGTTCATCTGCTACCTCATTCCAGTGGATTGGATCTTCTTGGCTCATGGGCCAGGCTGGAGGTTCATCTGGTTACAGTCGCGTCTCAAACATCTCAATTCTCGGTGAGCAGGTGCTTCTTGATTTACCAGGAATTGTAAGTGGGCAACTTGGAACCATCTCAGGAAATGCAACCAGTGTGTTTGTCACCACGAAACCAACGACCGGTGGCACTGGGAATTCCTTTGCGGCTACTGGCGTGTTAAAGGGCCATTTCTTAGCAAATGGTTCGCTTGAATGGGATTTCGGGTGGACATTCCCTGGGCGAGCAATTGCCTATGACGCAGAGATGGTGAGTGCTGATATGTACTTCTCAACCATCAACAACGGTTTATTCAAGTTGAGTTCAAATGGCCAATTGCAAAAAATCAACGGTGGGTTACATCAAAACCTCGACGGTATCTCTCGTTACGGTGGTGACCTCGTCATTGGTTTAGCTGCTGAATCAGGTTCGAGCCCTGGCGTACAAAATTTTAATCTTTCAACTCAAACCTTTACTTCTGGAAGACTCATTGCCGGTCTTCCATCGAACATTGTGAACGGATTTAGAACGAGTTCGACCCATATGTACATCGCAACCGACAATGGCATTGGTGTTTGGAACTATTCCAGTGATGACTGGGAAGATTCGATCACAGCCGCCGATGGATTGCCATCCTCAGTTGTGAACGATATTTTTGTTGGAGGTTCATCGAGTAGTGGGTCCGGCTCATTGGTCTATTTCGCCACAGCAAACGGCGTGGTTGAATATGATGAAGGTACGTTGCAAATGCAAACGATTGGAAAGGCCCAAGGGCTTGCAGGTAATTCTGCTTGGATGTTTGCGGAGACGACAAGCCCAAGCGGAGCCACCAACCTCCTCGTATCTCATGATGGAAGAGGCGATGAGCGACCAGGAATCAGTATACTCAGCCTTTCAACTTCTCCGCCAACGTTGGATTCAACGCATAAATTTGACCAACTTCCATCCAATATTGTTCTTGCCCTTTCTAGTGACTGGTGGGGCGTTCACATCTCAACACTCAATTCCCAGCAAATGATTCACTGGAATAGTTCAAGCGGTGATTTCGAAGAAGGTCAAGGCTTTGTCAATCTCAACTCTTGGTGGCCTGCTCGAGATGTTATGAGCAATGGAAATCAAATTGTCAGCATCAGTTCAAACAATGGTATTGCTATGCTTGAATCTAGAACTGGTGCTCACTCGATTCTTAACATTGCCCTTCCGCCAGAAGGGATTAATGAGGTTCGACAAGGCGTCGTAACCTCATCTCATTTCTGGTTAACAACAGATCAAGGCCTCATTGGCTTTGAGAACAATGGACAATACAACGCAGTGGATGATTTCATCCTTCGACGCGCACAACCTCTTCAATTTGCGACAGCAGGTGGAGCAATTTCAAGAAATATCACCTCTCAAACCCATGTTGGCGATGAGATTACCCTTGTCGACCCAACAAATCCGCTTTTCCTCAACCTTGCAGGCGATGTTTCGGGACCACACAATACCACCTTCTCCACGATGCCGTTCATGTTCACATCCCCTGTCGACAATGCAATGGTTTGGACGAAACTTGTTGATTTGAAATACAATGCAATCATTAATCTTAGCAATGATGAAAATCTTGTATCAAATCTACAGTATGCCATCGATTCTGGTATTTTGCTCAATAATACACAGCATGTGTCAATGACGCTGCAGTCACCGCAGAATGGTACCCTGCTTGTTCGGTTGAGTTATGATTACATTCGACGAGATACGCCCATTCAACTGAATTCAATCTATGACCGCCCTGACGATGGTGGCTCTACGTTAATGGTTGAATGGTCGCTAATTCATGACCCCGACTTTTCGCAGTACCACATCTTTGTGAACGATGGACCATGGACAAATACACCAACGGAACTTGAATTACGACAGCGCACGCCCGACAAAACAATTTCACTTCACAGTCGCACCTCTTCCGATGTTTCCACAGCAAATGGCGTACCCCTCGTCGATGGTCGTGAATATTTTGCAATTGTTGTCACCCAGTATAACGATGGTCGATGGGGAAATATTCCTCTTCAAATTGGTCCTGCATCCCCGACCGATGAAGTTCCTCGACCTCCAAAATGGGCTACTGCTGAACCGCACACAAATGGTGAGGATGGTGAAATTGAACTCGAATGGGCAAGATGTACTGCCCTCGACCTCGCTTCAACAAATGTCTATGTCTCGAAAAACCAATTCTCTGACGTCGTTGGGATCAAAATTCATGACACAATTGACGTGTTGGAAGGGAATACCTCGATAATATCGCTCACACCCCAAACGCCTTACTGGATTGGATTCACATGTGAAGATGAGGCCGGTCAAGAAAACACTTCGGATGTCACCATCGTCGGTCCAGTTGTTCCAACAGGAGAATTGAACGACAACCAAGCTCCACTCCCCATTAACGGAACAATTGCAGAGGATGTTCCGAACGATGAAGGCGGGAGAATTTCTGTCCAATGGAACGTGAGCTTCGATGATGATTGCTCATTGTACACCGTGTTCATGAAACAGGCTCAGAACGATGGAGTCGCAAATCCTGAGGACCAAAACAACACGACGCGTGGGGATGTGAGCGATTTTTCACAAGCCGCAATCATTAGCCCATGTGATGAAAATCAGACCATTATTTCAACCCTCGACGGCGTCCCGCTCATCGATGGACAGCTATACATTATTGGCGTAGTTGCATACGACGCTTGGCTCAATGGAAACACAGAGGATGTTCTCTTGATTTCAGCTACTCCTTTACAAAATATCGTAGGTTCTGGAACGATACCTGACCGTGTAACAAACATCATGGCCTTTGATCACCCAGATGATGATGGTAAAGCAATCGATGTGGTATGGCAGCCATCCGAAGCAGACGATTTTGCTTCCTACACGATTTGGGTCGCCGATAAACCTCTCACTGACATTTCATGGCTCTATGCATCAAGAGGAACAAATGCCGCAAACTGTGGATGTTTTTCTTTTAATAAACAATGGATTGATGAACGGACAAATCCGATTGAACTTACCATTTCAACAGCGTTGTATGGAGGGCAAGATCTCCTCGCATCAACACCTCAACTCATTCAACCCAATGTGAAACTGTATGTTGTCGTCACCGTGCATGACATCAAAGGAAATGTCCACGTTGATGATTTGATTCAAGCCACTGTGACACCAATCGATAATCTCAACGATAATGAACCACCACAGCGAATTGACACCGTTTCTATTCTCGATGTTCCAAACGATGACGGAACATCTGTCTTTGTTGACTTTGAATTATCGAATGATTCCGATATTTCCTCCTACGAAATTTATGGTGCAACATGGGCGTTTTCTTCGGTCAACATAGGTGGAGATGGGCCTACAGAGCCGCTTTTTATCTTGAGTAGAACGCCTGAATTACCACTTCGTCTTGACCTTCTCGCAGGAGATACTCAAATTATTGCAGAGCTGGACATCTGGGTCGCTGTTGTGGCTGTTGATGCGGCTGGCAATGCTCATCGAACAGAACTCATTGTTGCAGAAGGCTCGGCTGAAGACAATGGTGGATTCTCTTTGAATGACCCCCTATCTCCTGCCTTAGATGTAAAAGTGTCATGGCTTGATGAGAAGGACATCCTTGTTCAATGGGAAAATCCAACCGATGAGCGAGTTGATGGAATGCGATTATATATTCAAGATGAAGACTTTTCAACGATTGACGAAGCTGACTTCCTTGGCGAAGTCAAGGGAGATACTTCCTTCATTATTACAAATGAAATGTATAGCTCACTCGTAAATTCATCGAAGTGGTATATCGCTGTAACACCATTTAACGCCCTCGGCGTTGAGAAGGATGTCGTACCTGTCGTTTTGAACAACGTCGATGCTTCTGAAACCGGTGGAGAGCAGAATGGAGACGGAACAGAATTCTCGATCAATGCAATTCTAAGTCAAGAAATGCTTCTCGCACTCGGCCTTGGTCTCGTACTTTTGTTAACGCTCATCACCCTTGTACGTGGACGAAAGCGTTCTAGCGGGGCCCGAATTTCAAAAGATTGGGAATTACAAGAATCAACATGGGGAATTGATACAGATAGAAATTGGAGTGGAGGCGCTTTCGAAACACCAGTCCAACAGTCTCCACCACAACCCGAACGACAATTTGGAACATATGGAAGAGAGGTGTATCAGGCACAACAACCTGTGCTACAACCGGTCCAACAACCACAGCAGTTCATACAACCAGCTCAAACACCAACTCAAGATGCCCCATCGTCGATTGACACATCATTTTTGGATGACCTACTTTGAGGGCTTACTAGATGGATGGCCTTCGTAACGAACCAACAGATGCTGTGTTCACCACTTGTCTTTGGGATGGTCGTGGACAAGTCTTGGATTGGCCATTACATCTTAGACGATTAGAAGAACATGCGCATCGTCTTGAAGTTGAATTGCCTGACGACATCTCCCAAAAAATCTCTGAACAACTAACACAATATCTCACCAGACAAGGTGAACCTGATGGTATGCATCAATTGCTCCGTATTACATTTCAAAATCATGGACATTGCGAGTTGACATTTCGGACACCTCCAACTTTTCAAAGACAAATGCGAGCAATTAGTGTTGAGGCTCCGCGATGGAATCAATCAATTACTGGCTGTAAACACGCGGATTGGTATCCTTACCGTGACGCAAAGTCATTTGCAGAATCTCATGGCACGGATATTTCTGTATTCATGCATGATAATGCAATCGTTGATGCCGATAGGGCAACACCTGCACTCATGACCAACGATGGAGAACTTTGGGTCGCATCTGAACAACAAGGTTGTGTGAGAAGCATTACATTAGGAGGTATGATGAACGAGATGGTTTTACATGGATTCAGCATACGATACGGTAAACTTACAGAGCGAATGATTCGAACCTGTAGAGAATTTGTTGTTTTTGGAACTGGTGTTGGCGTCGCTCAAATTACTGAAATTGATGGCATTCGAATCGGGACGACGCAAAGCATTGCCGATGAATTACGAACATGTCTGGCACTGCACCGGGAAAACCCACAATCATGGACAAAAGTAGTGTGATCAGTATGCATGACATCTTGCAACTCAAGCAACTATGGGAGGAACATGGTTGGCTTGGTGAGAAAGCAACTCGATTTGGTAGCCCTGACTGCATCCTTCTCCATTCAGGTGGACCTGCAACCCATCTCTCGACATTTTCATTACTTTGCGGTCCATCGAGAATTCGAGCGATTGTGCGACAACCTGAAAATGAATTTCGACCTCGACTTTACCCTGATGGACAATTCTCAATTCAAGAAATAGATTCACCAATTTTTCTTGAAATCGAAGAATGGAAACATGGTGCGTGGTACCACTTGAGGAAGCATCAACTTGATTCAATTGGCAGTGCGATGATTGAATTGAAACATTACTCTCCGACAACTCTGTTTGATAGAGCACCACATCCCAAACTTCCATCACAGCCTTTCTGGGTGTCTGCCCTATCGTATGACCTGGTTCAATGGACTCAACCCATCGAATTTCAACATAGACCAGATGCAAGAACAATTCTAGCATGTTTCTATCTCGTCGAGCAAGGATGTGTTTACAATTGTCTGGAACAAAATTTTACAGTTTTCAAAATCCCTTCATCCGATTGGAATCCAAGCATTGCCACCTTTGAGAAAACCAAAGATGCTCTCGAACCGTTTCGACAAATGGCATTCACGACTAGATTACATGAACAAGAATATTTGAAACGAATTGAAAATGTTCAACAAAATATCGTCAAAGGTGACGTGTATCAAGTGAACATTGGACAAGTTTGGCGTGGTGAATTACAACATGAACCTTGGGATACATTTTGTTTATTGGATGAGATAAATCCATCCCCATATTCTGCATTCTTCGAAATGAAAGATGAAGGAATGGCCCTCGTATCAAGCTCACCTGAATGTTTACTCGAGTCAAGTGATGGATTCATTCAAACATCGCCTATCAAGGGCACAATTCATACAGGAAAAGATGAACTGGAAAATGAAAAGTCTCGAATGGTTTTGCTCAATGATGAAAAAGAACGAGCGGAGCACAGAATGTTGGTTGATCTCATGAGGAACGACCTTGGTCAAGTTTGTGAGGCAGGTAGTGTCCGTGTTGAACGATTTGATATTGAACAATATGCGAGTGTACAGCATCTTGTAAGTCGGATTTCGGGGAAATTACAACAAGATATTTCTCCATCCAAAATTATTGATTCAATTTTCCCTGGAGGTTCGATTACTGGATGTCCGCGAACGATGGTTTGTCATATCATCAATCAAATCGAACAAGGCCCTCGCTCGTTTTGGACCGGTTCAATCGGATGGTTTGACCCGTATTCAAGCAATGCATGTTGGAATATCCTCATCCGCACCATAGAATCCTGGATTGATGGGAAAAAATGGATAGGTAGTATTGCGGCTGGAGGCGGAATTACGATTTCTTCAAATCCGGTGGCTGAAGTAAAAGAGTCATTACAAAAAGCAAAACCATTGCTCCACGCTGCTGGATGGGTTGAGGATGATGCATCGCCTGTACAACAATCAATCAAGATTTTTACCTTACCAAAAGAAAGGAATTGGATTAAGAGCAATGCATATGTTGGTAATGTAATTTCTGATATAAGCCAAAACAAGGCCGACGTTCTCTTCATCGATAATCTCGATTCATTTTCAATGAATATCGTCCACTCTTTGACCACAAAGGGCTACGAAGTACAAATCATTCATGCTCGGTTTCCTCCATTTAGCTTGATGAATGAAGCAGAAATTTTTGATTGGTTGACGAATCATTCGTCATCCTATATTGTGATCGGGCCGGGCCCGGGAAGGCCTGAGGATGTTCCATTTACCTTCCATCTCGCTAAGCTTGCTGTTGATGGAAAACTTCGTCAATCCGTTCTCGGTGTATGCCTTGGGCACCAAGCATTAGGCCTTCAAGATGGATTCAACCTCATTGAATCAGAATATGGGCCTGTACACGGTAGACCCGTTGATATCCACCACCATGAATTTGGCTTGTTCAATAACCTCAAGTCTCCATGGAAATTTACACGATACAATTCTCTTGTGCTTATTCCAAAAAAAGAAACCAGTTTCAGTATCACATCAAATGATGTCAACGGCGAGATTATGTCGATTCGCCATAACGAACTTTCGGTTTTTGGAATTCAATTTCACCCAGAATCAGTTGGTTCCCAACAAGGCGACCTTATCTTCTCCAATTTCTTCAACCATCATCGCATTGTTGAAGAATGAGGTTCATTTCCGATAGGTTGGGGAGACTATGCCGACATGCAGACATTGTGCGAGTACCTATCCAAGAGAGCAGTTTATTCATGGAAATGGCCCTAAGACACAGGTATGTGTTCGCTGTGGCTTGGACCTTGGGCTTGTCAAAAAGGAAGATGCCCCCAACATGTACAGCGGAGACATAGCAAATGCTCGTTTTGGAATCGTTGCCCGAAGATACAGTATTTTGCTCTACATTCCAGTGCTCTGGACCCTATGGATTGTCTATCTCTCTGGCATCAAGCCCTGGGGCACATACTTTCTCATCTTGATTCTCCTGCTCACCGTTATCGGCCCAGTTTGGTTCATTTACAGAGGCGGGAAATTTTCAGGGGATATGGCTCGACTCACTCCGCATTACGACCGACCAAAGGGACATTGATTATTTTGAATGAATTTTGATCACATCGTTGTCTTGAACGATGTAATCTGCACCAATTGTTCGTTTTGTGACACCATGAGTTGCTCGAATGAAACCATCTCCCAGATCTGAATGTACCTTGTAAGCCATTTCTTTACACGTTGATGAAGTAGCGACGAGAAATGCGTCGGGCAGGATTCGTTGTTCACCATCCACCCAATGATTTTCGTCTTGGACAGGATACACGACGATGTGTTCAAGAATATTAAAAACGATTTTTTCCAATAATGGTAAGACTCCTGTTGAAGAATGTAATTGCAACAACAATCGCATTTGTTCTAGTGCACGTTGTTGAGGCTCCGATAATGATGATTCATCCGCAATAGAAAAAGACGAATCGCCTGGTGTATAATGAATAATTTTTGATTCTGTTGCTCGTCGTAAAGCTAATTCTAAGTCTGCTAAACACGGTGTAAAATCAATCGGTAAATCTTTTTTCAACACTTCGAGATGTTCTGTTTTATCGCACTTGTTTCCTGCATAAACAATTGGAAAAATTCGTTGTCGTAACATCGTCGAAATCTTTCTTTGTTCTTCTTCGGATAATGCCCAAGGTGTTGATATATCTCCACCTTGTTGTATAAAATCCTGCAATGTTTGATTCACATGCGAACTTTGTGCACCGATGCCACTCAATTTATCGAGAAGAAATAATGCAAACCCTCGTTCACCTTCAGATTGCACACGTCTTGTTCCACGGCTCCATCCTTCGGCAAGCAACTGGAAAACCCAGGAATCAAGTTCTTCTTTTAGAAAGGCTATTTCTTGAATCGAGCGTTCAAGGGTTTGTCCATAAGGTTGTTGAAATCCAAGAAACTGACCTTCGATATCGGTTGAACCTGATGCATCGAAAATATGAATCAATGCATCGCAATTTGAAAGATCAGAAAGAAATGCATTGCCTCGTCCACGACCTGCGTGTGCACCAGGAACTAAACCTGCAACATCGACAAGCTGTACAGGGATATATCGCTGATGATTTACGCAAAAACCTGTTCGGGGTTCACATAAACTTCCTTTTCGTTCATCATTCGTATCGAAATTTGAAAGCCTGCCTTCTTTTTCTAATTTGTCTCGAAGTTGCTTACAAGGACAAGGCTGGGGAGCCCGAACGTAGGCTACTCCTATGTTTGGGTCGATTGTACAAAAGGGGTAATTTGCAATATCTACGGTGGCTAATGTGGCCGAGCTGAAGAATGTCGATTTTCCGACATTTGGTTTGCCAACCAAACCAATCTTCACATCAGCCCCTCATTCTTCTTCATCGGAGGCTTGCGAAACGGTATACGATGCATTAATGAGAGCTATTTGGATATCGAGTTCTGGAAGGTTGATCGAACCATCTCCATCGATATCAAATCGACGAACTAAAGCGGAGGTCTGGGCACCTGAAAGTTGATGGCCAATACCAGTAAAAATGTCGCTGAGTTCTTGTTCATCGATTGACCCACTAGCATCTTTATCGGATTGTTTAAACAAATCAAAGACTGACATCTTCTTTTCAACAAGATGATTTGCAAGGTCGACAAGTAGGTGATCAACTTCTTTATCTGGAATTTCAGTTATCTCATCATCATGTAGTGTGGCTCCGACTGAAATAAGCGATGTACCGCCTTCAGCATGACCTTGTTCAGAAAGGACGAGGACTGTATCGATGCCAACGCCTCTTCCAATCAATTCACGGATACTTGTTTTCGTGCCTGTTACCAATGTGTAGGATTTGATATCGGCCTGTGTGGTCGAAACGGATTGTGTTGAATGAGAGATGCCTGTTCGTATCATCAATAGTGTTGCAAATAGAGCACCAATAGGTAGAATGTAGAACAGGACGGAGCCTGTGAGATAGTAACTGCCAACATCTGCAACTGCGTCCTCAATTGCCATTGAATTCACTGTGATTGTTGCGAATTCTCCTATCGTATAGGCGATGGTCGATGCAAGACCGCCAACAAAAATCATGTACACTGATAGATGTGCTGTCGATGAGGACGGGAGTGCTTTTCGTGCTGCCATTGGATACGTCGTAAAGATAGATCCGACGAGAACAAGTCCGCCTATTGTGAACATAGCACCCAAGTCAACGACACTTGCCAAACTTGAAAATTCACCTGAGCCGACAAAGACATCCATTGCTGTGAAGTAAGAACCTACAACAAAGAAGGGGAGGAGGAAAAATGCGAGAAGGACTGCAAGTGCACCAGGGTGATTCATGACCTTGTCAAAACCACCTGTTGCTGTCATCATAATGTTGATACTCGCAGCAAACAATGGCAACATTGAGAGTGTGAGGAGAATTGCACCAACGTTGGTTATGAAATTTCCACTGTTTGATGTTGTCATGAAAAACACACTCGGTGTGACGAACAACAACAACATACTCGCTGTGCGGAGTGATGGTGACCAGATTGGTGTTTCAGCGACCTTGGGCACAACGTAGTATCCCATTCCGAGAAGGAGTGCGAGAATGGCCCAGCCATTTGCAACACGCTCACCAAGCCAAACGGTTTGTGTGGAATCTGCTAATTCGCCAAAGAAGATGAACATCAAACCGAAAATTTTCACAGTGACTCCCATGATGATGAACCATGACCCAGTGAGAAGTGCCTCACCATTTGATTGTCCAATCGTGGAAAGTAAATTGATGAGAACAGGAATCAAAAGTGCTGCGATGGCAAGAGTTTCGAGAGAGAGGAGAAGGGTAGTAAATCCATCAGACGAGGTATCAACATCGAAAAGACCCAGGAGACCTGGAAGAACGAGGCGGGTTACAAGCAGCACAGAAACAAGAACTGCAACCATTGAAGCGTTTGATTCACTTGCCAGACGTCCATTTGCATTTCGAGAAACAACAACCATTCCGCTACCTACGAGCCCGAGTAACAATGCAGTGTTTAGTGCTGATGTTGTAAACTCGACCAAAGCAGATCCGTCATCGTAAGACCAACCAACACTGGCTAAGGAGTTTAGAGCTGTAGGGTCGTAGGTATGCCACCCGATGAGGAAGCCCATGATGCCTGCAAAGAAGAACCAAAGCATGCCAAAATTCATCCAAGTTTTTGCTCCGCTACCGTCGTCGTCATTAAACAAATCAACAAGTCCTGGTGGATTTTTTCTAAGTATAAACAGACCAATCTGAGTAAGCACCGATTTCATTTCACCTATTCCTTTAGACAGGAATTGGGATAGGAAATAGAGTGAAACAACGAGGAGAATTCCTAAAATGAAAACAACATCCATATGGTCACCTCAGTCAACTAGAATTTCTCCTACTAGAGTCGCTACTATTGCACCAATGCCGATAATAAAACCGAGAAGGTAATACCAAATCCCTCCGCCGCCAAGATTACCGATCAATGGAACTATTTCGCCAAGGAGGGGTATGTTGTCCCACCCGAAAATATTTGAAAAAAGGGCAAAAAATCCTAAAATTGCAACGACCATGAGGGTTAACATCATTCGTGAAGCCGTAGGCTCGTTGTTTCCAACGGTAGTATCAGGGAGAACAGAAGTGTCGGTCATCGTGCTCACACACCAAAGAGGTATGCTCACCCGACTTGGCGGGTATCCATAAAGATTCAGTAACAGCATTCAAGAGAGATTCGATAAAATGGAGACTTATGGAGAACGAAGTTTGATTCTCGAAGGCGTCCTCCTGTGCTTCGACAATCCTAATGGAACTGGCAAATTTCGCTCCAAATCAAGTTCTAATTTCCATTGTTTTTGGCATGAACATTCGATTCCGGAGAATTCCCCTAATGATGCCGAAACTGCGTATCGTTCGATGGCTGCGACAACCTCTGCATCGCATTGCCCACAATTGTGAGAACCCCGAAGTTTTCCACCTGCAGTTGGATGGACAATTATTCGAGTTGAACACTTCTCTTGTTCAAGTTTAGTGTGACTACGTTGAATCATTTCAACCAGCGACCAAAGCCAGGGCGGGTGATAGTCGCCATTGCGGTATAATCGATCAATCACCGTACCACCTTGAACATTCATCGGATTCACTGATATCTCATCTGAGAGAGGAGCGACAGCGCAAATCCAAGATACAGCATGGTCGAGTGCGTCTACTTCGCTCATAAATGGAGGTTTAAACATAAGATATGTCTTCACTCGAAGATTGAATGTTCTCAGGTTCTCAACAGCACGATGCCAAGAAGAAGTAGTGAATCCTTTGTTCACATGAAATCGTAAAACTTCATCATCATAGGCTTCAAGACCTATAGCAACAGTAAATTTAGGATTGATACTCGTCGCCCATCTCAACTTTTCTTCGGTTAATTGTTCGCATCTGCTTTCGACAATCAACTCTTTTTCTAAATCGTGACAATCACGGAGGACTGTTTCTTGGAAATCAACGGGAATCTCCCTGTCTTCCAAGAGGCTGCCTGATGTGTAAACTTTCACCATATCAACATCTGAAAAAGAGTTCAATTTTTCCTTTGCAACGTCCCACTGTGCATGTAAATCAGCAGATGTGACATCATCTCTTGTGTCATTGAAGTATCCACAAAATGTACAACCAGATGACCACCACCAGTGGCAACCTTTTGTTCTCAAAATAACCGTAGCTGCTTGACAGACCGTTCCGTCGGAGGTAACCTCAGGCGTTTGATAGACAAGTGCCGGGTCTTTCGCATCCCAGGCATGCTTCTTTTTCAGAGCGTATGTTGTGTTCTCTGGTGCTTTGACCAAATCATGAATTCGCAGTCGTTTTGTCTTTGGTTGAAGAATGGTTTGATGTTCTGTCAAAACGATCACTCCGGGGTCAATGCGTTGTTGAAAAATTCAACCAGTTTCTCTTCATACGCGTTCGGTTGAGTAAGCATCAAGGTCACATGAGCGAGGATAGCCTCTTCGCCTTCTTCCGTTGTAAATTGAACTGCAGAATCCGCAAACCAGCACTCGACATGGTCGCTATTGGCACGAGCCGTTTCACACATGCTCTCTCCATGGTGCATTCGGATGCGTGTGTCATTGGTTGATTGGGCGATATACATCCAACGATTGTTGATATTTTCCGCTGCTTCGTAGGGCTCAAGGTCAACAATGTCGTCGCCAGAATACACTTTACCTGCAAAAACACCCGCATCGACGAGAACAGATGGTAGACCTTGATATTCCAATTCTTCACGTAAAATTTTGTCCATTGAATAATACACTGAATCCAAAAATGCTGCTTGAATGAGTGGTTCTTGTGCAAATGCTAGTGCTGCTGTACCCGCCCCCATCGATGCACCATACAAACCAATTTGCTGTGATGAGGCTGCTTTTTCATTTTGGAGCCAAGTCCAAGCAGCATGAACATCACGCCATTCGCGTTGGCCAGCAGATACTAATTCATCTTCCACTGTGCTTTCCCAGTGGTCTCTGAGATCGAGCATAAGAACGTTGAACCCGTTTTTCGCTAGCATCCCTGCCGGTATGAGGACTTCATGATTTGCCTTGCATGAACGAATGCCGTGTACTAAGATGACCCAGGGTGAAGCTGAATTTTGTTCAACATACCAAGCTGAGATGGTGATGGGTTCGTCTTCAAGATAGATTGTGGCGTTCTCCCATGATTCCATGTAATACTGGTCGATTTGAGGGGCGATTGACTGGTTCCACTCATGAGTGTAGCTCACGACATTTTCTGGATACAAATGCGGCGAAAATTCGGCTGGAGTGTTGTACGGAGCGTGATTCGTGCAATCGATATCGGTTTTAGCGATTTCAAAGTAGACAAATAATCCAACTTGGTAATACAATGCTGGTGCAGCGGCAAGAGCGAGTAAACAAAATGCCGGGAGTATGCGGAGATACTTCATTCATCTTCCTCCATACGATGTGATACAAAAAGAATACTTGAGCCCGCTTGGACAAATTCACCTTTGGGATACTTTGGATTCTTTTCATCTGCGGAAACAACATTGGGTTGATATTTTTCTGCAACTACCCGGACATCAACACGAGAACCAAGACGAATCATGCCGATTCTTTGTCCTCGGCGGAGTGTATATGGTGCGACCACCCACGGAACAATCGTTCTAGCAAGTGCACCAGAAATTTGAGTGATTTCGAGGCGTTCACCATCACCAAATTCAAACACATTTCGAACTCGTTCGTTAAATTCACTCTCCTTCTTGAAGGCAGGTAAAAAAGGACCACGCTTCAATCCCTTGCCTTTTCTGTGCTCGGTGATCACCAATTCACCATCGACTGGACTCCTATTCACATGGACGTCCAATGGCGACATAAAAACCGCAATACGCCAGACATCTGTCGAAGATTCTTCTCCTTCTGGCACTTCTTCATACCTTTGTTCAGTTTCAAATTGTAAGGGGCTCTCATGTGGTTTCTCAAACCAGTCGCCAGTTAGCGAATCATTTACGTAATCTCCTGATTCAATCTCTTGGGTTGAAGGACGGCGGCCTGTTGCACGCTCCCGCTTGATGAACATGACATGACCGTCGGCGGGTGACAAAATAGTGCCATTTTCTTTAGGGATTGGCCGGTCGGGGTCTCGCCAGAAGTTAGCAAAAAAAAGTGAGATCATAATACAAAGAATACCGAAGAGCGGCACGAGGCCAGCCACTGGGTCAACGATTGAACCAACAAGAAGTGCACTCACTCCCATACAAGCCATTGTGACGACAGGTGCTAAACCTCCGGGGGCAAGTCCGCCCATAACCTCACCAATTAAGATGACCAGGGGTCTTCTCCGTCTGACCAAGTGGCAGGTTCTTCTTGTTTATCGGGTTCTTCACCTGCTCCGTCCTCTGCTTCGTCC
>CAZTGO010000004.1:82179-148341 GCA_964613395.1 uncultured Candidatus Poseidoniales archaeon
CGTCCTCTGCTTCGTCCGCTGTTTCGACCGCTGCTTCGACGTCTTCCACGGTTTCATCAACTTGAGGTTCTTCCTCATTGGTGACTGACTCGCCTTCGCTTTCTTCTGTTGAAGGTTCTTCTTCGACTTGTTCTCCTTCATCCGAAGACATTTCTCCAGCCCTTGCTTCGACAAGTTCTTCCACACGTTCAGTGAAAGCCCTGCGAAGATGCTGTGATTTCCGCTCTGCATCGACTGCTCGCTCAATCATGTCGTAACGTTCCTTGATTGCTTTGTTCAACTCTTCGAACAATGCCATGTGGTCCATGTACCAAGTATCACGTGCCGACATTTCTGCGACGGCTAATCGTAGGTCGTTATCAAGTTCTTCTGCTATGGAGAACACTTTACCCAGTCGATCTTTTTCTCTCGCGTACTTTTCTTCCATCTTGTCAAGTTCTGGCTCGAGATGTTCAACTCGTTTCAATGATGTTGTCGCTTTACGCTCCAATTCACGTAGACGTACATCTTTCTCTGCGATGATGGATTCCAATGATTCTTTTTCGATTTCACGGTCGATAATTTCCTTTTCCAAGACTTCGATTTCTGCTCTAGCATCAACCAATTCTTTTTCTTGAGTTTCATAGGCTGCAAAGAGTTTCTGAAGTCGATCGGTTTCTGTAGAAAGAGCCTCTTCTAACTCTTTGATTCGGACATCATCTGTTACTGTGCCGTCTGTCATACTGCTCACCTTGGGCTACGCCTACTCTAAACCCACATTGGCTTTACATATCAAGCCGACGCTTGAACATTCCAACTTCATGGCTAATTTTCTTTGATTATATTCTATCAGTTGCAGACACCAATTCGCGTGCAATCCCAACTTCGCCCATAGAATGTCCTGCGTCTGGTACAATGATAAGTTGACTCGTTTTCATTGCCTTATGTAATTCCCATGCACTTTTTGCAGGACAAACAACATCATATCGACCTTGAACAATTACAGTAGGAATGTGGGAAACCTGTTCAATGTTCTTGAGAATATATGCCTCCTCTACAAAAATGGAATTGATGAAATAATGGCATTCAATTCGTGCAAATGCTACTGCAAAATCCAAATCTTCGGCCTTATCAAGATATTCCGGGTCAGGAAACAGGCGGCTAGTTGCCATTTCCCATCGAGTCCATTCACGTGCTGCTGCTCGCCGAATCTCGACATTTTCATCGGTTAATCTTCTGTAGTATGCCTGAATCAAATCGTGTTGCTCCTCAACTGGAATGTGGTCCCGATATGAATCAAATGCGTCAGGGAAAATATGGCTTGCACCGTCTTGGTAAAACCAGTGCAATTCACTCTTTCGGCACATGAAAATTCCCCTAAGAACTAAACTCAGGACTCGATTTGGGTTGTTTTGTGCATAGATAAGGGAAAGCGTGGAGCCCCAAGAGCCCCCAAATACATGCCATTGTTCAATTCCGAAATGCTCTCGTAATGCTTCGATATCCTGCACTGAGGCTTGAGTGTTATTTTCGGCTAATTCTGCATGAGGCGTCGATTTCCCACAACCTCGTTGATCAAATTGAATGATATCGAATTTTTCTGGATTGAAGTATCGTCTATACGACGGTTGACTTCCGCCACCCGGCCCGCCGTGAATGACGAGGATGGGGATGCCTTCTGGATTTCCTGAACGTTCCCAAAAAATTGTATGGAGAGCTGTGACTTGAAGAAAACCTGTTGAATGAGCTTCAAGTTTTGGATAAAGAACATCATCAATTGAATCTTGTGAAATTTGCATGTTCATCGCAGATGGATAAGGAACAAGTTTTTTTCTATTGTCGCGAAATTTATCGACATCGAAAGAGTCGCCGCTTTATGGGCTTAAAAAAAGCGACAGATGTTTTTTCTGACTGGGCGAAAATGGGTAAAGATGTTGGAATGGAAGAAGGGCACGCTGCATCAGTTTCAGTTATGTTAGAACAAGCAAGCAATCTTATGGGAAAACCGTTCAAAGCAATCGATATTGGATGTGGAAACGGCTGGGTTGTACGTAAATTGCGTTCATTCGATTCATGTGTTCATGCGAGTGGAATTGATGGTGCAGAGGAGATGATAGCAAAAGCAAGACTGACTGATTCTGAGGGTGAGTATATTCATGCACAACTCCCTGGATGGAATCCGGAAGAGAAATTCGACCTTGTCATGAGCATGGAATTTATGTATTATCTCGAAAATCCGAAACAATTTCTTCGCAATATCTTCACAGATTGGATGGTACCGGGAGGCTGGCTTATTTTTGGCATAGACCACTACACTGAAAACGAATCAAGTCATTCTTGGCCTGAGAAATTGAATGTTCACATGACCACAATGAGTGAGGAAGAATGGCAAGAATCTCTTCGTGAGATTGGTTTCGTAAATGTAAATTCCTTTCGTGCGGGAACAAAAGACGATTGGGCGGGGACACTCATTCTTATTGCTCAGGCAAAATGAACCCCAATGGCTCGGATACTGGCCCACATCTGCGAACATGACCTCGGAAAAAGGGACAAGACATACACTCTTCTCCTGAATCAAGACGCTTGGGAGTCTCAAAAACGCCTGGTGCTGCATTGACCTTCGTTCGCCATTCGAGATGCTGGCTCAAATCATTTTTCGCTTGTGCATATTGTTCAGGAGTAAGTTCAACCATTCGACCCGAGGCCCCAACTAGAATGGCAGGTGGAAGTATTCTTCTTCGCATTTGATGCGGTTTTCTTGATTCAATGGATTCCAATGCCATCGAATAAAGCGTAAGTTGCAATCGGTATGATTGGAGTAACTCTGCTTCTGCTGTGGTTGTTGGCAGTGGGTGCGATGGATCACCTTCGATGAATTGAAGAGGATGTGGGCTATTCATATCGATGGAGAACTCATCGAGACAGCCTTTTGTCTTCAAATCTACAACTTGCAAGTATCCATGATTTTTCGAATCCCTTAATGCTATGACAAGGTCAATTCTTCCTTCAAAAATCATCGATGCTTCATCGATAATAGCGTTGATTTCGTCACCAAATGGAGTTGTTTGCGTCAGTTCTAGATTTAAATTCTCAACATGATGGATGTGTCGAATTGGTAATTCTGTTCTCACACCTTCAGCGATGAATCCATTCATTTCTTGTCCTTTCAAGAGCAACCCTAATTTTTGATGTTCAATTAATTCGGAAATGGCGAGAATACGATTCTTTGTCGGTTCAAACTTCATGTGTTCATTCGTTATTCCATACTCAGAAAGTACTGATTCAATCGTGGCTATATCAAGCAATTTATTCTCATTTTCAATATGCCAATCGATAGAAAGTTTTGCTGTATGCTCATCGATATTGATTGGATTTGGTAATCCCACCTCCAAAAGTCTGTGCATCATCAATCCAAATTCACGGGGATTTGGAAGGTTGGATGAGATTTCATGCGCATCATTTTGACGAAGAAAAAGAGGCTCAGTGTGCCACCCGAGAACCTGGCCTAACCAATATCTTCGAGGACAACGATACGATGTGTCAATGTCGTAAGCTGCTCCTTTCATCTCGATATTGAATTGTGAGGGTCTTCGCCCGTTTTCTTTTTTGTCCATCGTCTGAACTATTCTATCAAACATATCGATTGATTGTTGCATAACTGAGTCGGGTTGCTTGGTTTGGAAACACTCGGGATGGTGATACACACGCAAAGATTGAATCGCGGATGGGTGGAATGTAGAACAATTGAGCAATTCTTTTGGATTGAAATAAATGGGACTATCATCCATTGGTGGCAGAATATTTTCATCCATATCCCCTTCAAGTAACCATGGAGAATCAATGTCACCACCACGCTTTGCTACATGACGTAAAGCATCAATGAGCATATTTCCGAAGGAGCGAGTACTTTGACTTCGCTTGATTTGAAAGCATTTTGAATCCTCATGGTATGAACCCATACTACTGGGCGAGCCGACAAAAATAAGTCGCTCTTCGGCCCTTGTAAGTGCAACATAGAGTTGTCGTCGACGTTCGGCACGGCCTTGTGCATCATCAATGGCTTTGGTAAATTCCCATAATCCATCATGGGGCCGGTCATGATCTGTCCACGGTTGAATTCGACCTGCAACGACTTGAGGCGTCACCAGAACGTTATCTTGTACTGATTGCGAAGCATCTCGTTGACCTGCATCGAACATTCCTGCTACAACAATGACCTTTGCCTGCAAACCTTTTGATTTGTGCAATGTCATAATTTGGACCGCATTTGAAGATGAAGATGATTCTGCAGGCGGACCTTTTTTGCCTAGATTCTTCAAAGCATTCATGTGTTTTTGAGTGGCAAGAATATTGTAACCATTTTCGGCTAGGATCGTTTTCAATAATTCACACCATGATTCAACATGATTTCTTTCCGATTCGGATGAATGCACAACGAGAAGGTCAGAATAATCGATAAGGTAGGCAAATGCATCCTCGATTCGTCCTTTGAGCCGTAAGGAATTCAGATCGACGAACATTTTCCTTATCGGACCAGAAAAAATCTCGGATTGAAAACATGAAAATAAATCATCTTCAAGTGTTGAATGAAATAGTTCATGAATTTCGTCATCCGACAAACCAGCCAAAGGTGAGCGTAAAACGCCAAACAATGCTCTTTTTGATTCGGGGTTCGCTATCAGTTCAAGCATCGAAATCAAAGGCTGTATCACTGGTTGGTGCAACAATGCTCCTTGTTTATCCGATACTGCTGGAATTCCTCTATGGCTCAACCTTTGAATCAAATCTGCTACATGCGTACGTGCATGGAAAAGAACCATGATGTCACTGGGTTGATAGACTGAATCATCAACAATATCCACCCATTCAAGATTTTCGGTGTCCCAAACGCGAGTATGTTGCTTTGAAAGTAGAGCTTCGATTCTTTGGGCTATGAGTTCATTCTCAAGTTGTTTGACCGAAGAGCGTGAATCAAGGAATGGGTCGAAGGCCTTATTCATATCAACACTCGCTTGCTCTAGATGTGTTTGAATAGGTACCAACCATTCCAAATGACCACCTGATTGATTCCGACCTGGACGTAAGCGCTGTGGTTCTGCGTACCAATTGCCTACAATCGTTTCGTGGCGCGGTGAAAACACATCATCAAACACATCGTTCATAAATTCAAGAAGATGTGAATTTGTTCGATAATTTGTTGTCAAATCAATATGTCCTTCTCGACGACGTTGAATTCGGTCCAAATCGGTGATGAATTTCCCTTCCTCGTCATCACCTGCAGCAAAATGAATATACGTATGTGGTGCACTTTTTTCCTTGTCGTTGTGTTTGTTGGTAAATGCATTTCCAGATGCTCCATCGCCAACAGGTCTTGGATCTCTTCCATGGTCTTCTTTTCGGATATCTTGTAGACTTGGATTGGAATATTCATGCCGGTTCGCACGTCGAATCTGTTCAACCATGTCCCTCATCACAGAGACTTCAGCTTGCCGGAAACGGTAGATACTCTGTTTCATATCACCGACAATGCAAATTGTTGGACCCCAGTACCAATCATCTTTTTCTGATTGGTCGGAAAGTTTCAATCTTCTCCCCCAAAGCCTGGAAAGAAGGCGTGCATGACTAGGATTTGTATCTTGATATTCGTCGATGATAAACGCTCTAAATTGCCGACGAAGGTTCTTCAGAATCTGAATTCGATGAAGTAAATCATTTCGGCAGCGGTCATCATCGTGTAAGATCGTGAGAGCTCTTGCTATATGAGCGTCTTTCCAAGGTTCAGATGTCATTGAATCCAATGCCTCAACCGCTTCTTTAGGGTATACTTGCCGACACATATCTGGACAACGTGTGAGGAGTAAATCAGCTGCAAATCTGAGGATATCGTCGAAATCATTGAATCCATCAATCGATTTTCTATGGGAATGGATTTGATGAGCTCCTTTGTGAATGAAAAACAAATCCTGCATAACATCCATTTGTAGTTGCTCTGAAACGTAATGATTCAGATGTTTGTGGTCTGTAGGGATGCCTTTTTCTAGACCGTAAAGATATGATTTCGCATTTGAAGGCATGAATGAATATCCTTCTTCTGGTTGAATTGTAAAAACACATCGGGCAAGCAATAGAAAAATTGAGTGCTCTTGGTGGTTCAAATGTTCCTTGATTGCATCGGAAAATTCAACGCCTTTGCTAAAGATTTCATTTTTTAGTTCCTTATCTGAAAATGTTGTTTCCCCTTTCTTCAATAATCCAGCGACCCACTCGTCATCAGGTAAATTACCCCTAGGAAAGTATGACGGTTTTCCCTTCGACAAACTAGAGAAACTGGAAATTGAAAGACACACTCGCCAAATCCATCGTAATTTATCCAACGGGTTTTGATGAGGGGGATGTTCGGCAAGATGAATCAGATGATGCATTCGAGATTGTGAGAATGTTGGCCCCGAAGGAATGCACTTGGACGAATAGGCTCGGAAATTATCAACCCAATCCACTATGCTTTGATGAAGTCCCTCAGTGAAGACATCAAGTTCGTCTTCATTCAATGTATCCAACATGATATCGAACAACAACTGAATCGATTCAGAGTGTTGTGAAGAGAATTCAACGCCTTTCTCTTCCGCCCGGCGCATCAAATTTCGATAGGCCTCTTCAACAAACATTGATTTTGACATTAATCCTTGAATGACAATTTCCGCATTTGCTTGGCCTCCCAAACGTACTGTTAGGCGATCTCTTGCTTCAAGAAATTCTACCGGGTTCTCGAGTAATCCTGCTTCTAAAGCATCATCAACATGGCGCATTCGCCAAATACTACTCAATGTTTCCAGAATCAAAATTTGGGACATTTCCTCGGAAATCTGCTCAACTGGAGGTGTGATTGCTACAAGGTCAAGGTATGGTTGAACAAGTTGACTAAGAAAACTATCAATTGTTGATATTGGTGCATTATCAAGTTCTGATAAGAGCATTTCGACATCCCCACTCTTTTGGAGGCGAGGGTCAAAAACAGCGTGTTTACCCGACAATGATGTATCTGATAGTGATGAGAGTACATTTCGAATTCGTCCCTTTAATTCGGAGGCTGCCTTCCGAGTGAAGGTAATTGCAGCAACCTCTGCTGGAAGCAAACCTAGCCAATCTTTTGGATGTGTTCTTGATTGTTTTGAAGACTTGAGGGAGTCGGCGGCCCGCAAGTCTTCACGAGGGCCAGGGAGTGTCGCTATTGTCGCTCTTTGGATTGGTGACAACAAATGTTGAATGTATCGTTGAGCCATCACCGTTGTCTTCCCAGTACCCGCACCTGCATCGAGTGCAATGTGTTTATCGATATCTAAACCAAGACGTTGGCTGTTGTTGAAGCGGGTCATTTCATTTCACCTCCTGCAACGTCATACAATGTGCACACACTGTTTATTGGACAATATGAACAATGGCGTCCAGGTGTCGGATTCACATATCCACTTGATGCCGTCTCTATGACTCTCATAGCCGTCTCTATTCGTTCATTCATCCAAACACGAAATGGTGAAGATACATTCTTTTCGTCAATTGTCGAAGGATAAAGTCGACTCAAGATCTTCGTCTGTTTTCCAATTCCATCGATTTGAGCACCCTGGGGAAAAGCAGTTGTGTCGATTTCAACATAATGTTCAGTCCATTCACCAACTTCAGAAATACCTATGCCGATAACTCTGTCATTTGGATGGGTAATTTCCCATGCTCTTGCATATAGTGCAAGTTGTACTTCACGAACCAATCCTTTGAAATGACGATTCCCGATATTGTCAGATTTAGGACCACTTACTGTTTTGATATCTCGAATGATGACATATCTTTGAGAAGAGCGTTGTTGTTCATCATATTGCATTGGAAAAGGTTCTTTGAACTCTTTTTCATCAATAAATCCTTCATCGATAAGCGCATCTTCTAACTCTTCTGTTGGGATGAATATATCCACTCGATCGGCGAATCCGTTCACACAAAGATGCAAGTCAGACTTTTGCATCAAGTTCACATGACCCGATTCTCCTTCAGAAACCGGCCACTCAACTGCAATCGGTGCACAGGAACGTAATTCGTATGTTTTTTGAATCAAATCACCTATACTTCCCTGAGGTTGGAGCGTTACTTTTCCTTCGAGATATTGACGCCAAGCCTCAGGGCTTGAGCCAATGAGGCTTCGACATCGATGGACGGAAATAGCAAAATCTAATTCCAACCATGTCACATTTGTTGCAAGAAAATCTAGGGCCTGCTCCCATCCATCAACTGGATTTGAAATTGGTCCTTCATGAAGTGGAATTGGTTCGTTTACCTCGCCATCATATGCGACAACCCCGTGTTCGTTGAGGATGTGAGCCAGTATTTCATGCACCATATCCCCTCTCATGATTGCATTGATGTCTTCCTCAAGCTCCGAAGGTGCATCTTCCACATTGAGAAATTGTTTCGCCCAACCTTTACGGGGGCACTCTATCCATGTTTGAAGTCGAGAGGGTGACCACCTATCTCGCTCTAGAGATGCTTCAATCGTTCCACTAAAGTGTTCGATTTCCGGTTGGGATTCAAAGGCAGGAGGAAGTGGACGTGGGTCGATGTATGGCGAGATAGATTTTCCCCCGCCTTTTATCCCCAAGTGAGGATATTCTCCTCCCAAACCTTCCACTTTATGGGCTTGAAGAATATTCAATCCCTCTTTCAAATCTGATATCGTTGTTCGATATTTGCGTGAATCCCAGGACAGCGTTTCCCCTCTGTTCAAGTTATTTTTACTGGGTTGCCTCGAAATGCGGTCATTATGCAATGCTCGTTCCAAACTTGGCAAAAACGAATTGTTGCGATGTATCGGTTGCGTTTGCTGCACCCCATACTTTAATTCAAGGCCAACGTTTTGGCGGATGTTTCTTTGGCTGGAGCCATTTTTTTCAATCAAATATGCACCTTTGACCTGATGAATTCGCAATGGTTTCGGAATCACCCAATGAAGATCATTCTTTTCATCGTACGTTGTCCCCCAATATGCCGAGAGTGAATTGCTACCTTTTTGCATCATCCATTCAAAAGGTGATGCGAGATTGGCATATTCCCCTTCACTAAGTTCATTGTACCATTCAGCCAAGGGTGTTGCAGCCTCTCCTCCTTCCTCTAAAGAAGCATCAAATATACATGTTAATGGGGAACAATTCAACAAATGACGAAGGTGATGGCGGCCTTGTCGAATTTTTGAACTGTTGGATAGAAAGCCAAGCTCTTTTTTCGTGAATTCATCCAACCAAGGAATCACTGGTTGTTTCATCGACCACGATTCTATATCCGTAAAGGTGAGTATGAGTAAGTCACATTCAAGGCCAAAGGCTTGCTCTGGAGTCATGATTTTAATCAAATCAGAACTCAATTGATTTGCATCCGTTTTTACTTGAGCCGAAATAAAAGCCATTCTCTCGAAAAACCAATACGGTGTAAGTTTCGACCATGCTGATGTATTGATACTTGATTGCAACTTTCGAATTTCAAGAATGAATTTTTCTAATGCTTGAGCTTCATGATTTGTTTGGTCGAGGTCATGAACAATCTCTTCCCAGTCTATTTTTCCAAGAATTTCTTCAAACCATTCGAATACATTGGAGGGACTTGATGGCAGAGGTAATTCAGTTTCACTCATAGGGCCCTCAAGTTCTAATTGGGCGAAATACTGGTCTTCTGATGAGAGTAATGGTGACATTAATCTTGATATTGAGGCAAGTGCCCATAGGGTCTCCTCGATTTCTTTCGTTGAGATGACCTCATGCCTTGAGTCGATAGGTTGCATTTGAGACAATGTGCCACGCCAACGCCCTAAAGCCCCTGGCCCTCCTAAAACATGGTTTATGGATGAGCATTTCTGGAGGACATTTTGATGCAGTACTGGCCGCCAATCCTCATTTTGAGGGTGCTTGAGGTCGGGAAATAGGTCGGTTTTCAATGGTAAACCGCCTGTGTGAATGAATCTTAGAAGGTAATTGAGAGACCATGCATGGACCCCATATCCGATTCTTGCTAAACCAACAAATTGCTGAACAAACGGAGTTTGTTGAAGAGGTATTGAGGAAGGCCAAACTGGTAGACCAAGCATGGATAGGTTGTGTTGCCAGACATTGTGGTGTTCTTCTTTGCATGGGTCAATGATGATAATCTTGCCTTGGTGTTCTTGCAAATATTCTGAGATGAGTTGGCACACTGATTCAATTGTTTGCGTTTTATTTTCGAGAAGTATTCGAAGGAAAGAGGTATGATGGCTTTTGCCGACCGATGTTTGCCACCCATCAGGCATGAGTTCAGCCCGCTCGATTTGATCGAGGCCGAGTGGCAGTGAATCTATTGAATCAAAATGTGCATCAACAATCGAACTTCCACGATGACCCAATCGAATTTGACCTTGTGCGACCAATTGATGAAACGGTAACCACGTAGACAATTTTTGTAAAATTGATTTTTGTATCGGGGAATAATCCGGCGGATGATTAAGAACGATAACTCCATCAACAAGTTGGAGATGAAAAGGTCGTTTATCCAAAGTTTTTAGTGAAGCATTCACATGGAATTCAGTGAGAAAAGGAATCATTTTTTGGTGAATTCGTTCAAACTTTTGGAGCTCAGTCAATATATCATCAAAACCCGGGTTTGCTTCCCAACTCCAAGGTGGTTCCGCTTGCAAAAGTGCCCTTAAGGTTTTGATAATCCGTTGAGTTTTTGCAAATGTCCAGGGGTGAGCACCGCTGTGCAAGACGGGAAATGCGAACTTACTGGCTCGCCTCTCGAAGAGATTGTGAATTTTTTCAAGTAATGCGACATCATCTTCGAAGGGCGTCGGAAGCCGTAAATCACTTGCTAACTGACGTAACAGCCCATCGTATGTTACATGGTGGTTTGGATGAATTGTGACTTCTTCGGTACGGAGACGGGTCATGAAAGCATTTCTGTGTTCGCTTGTAGGGTGAAGAAATAGCACATTGGAAATTGCACCTGAAACGATTGAATCGAACAACCAATTCGGGATGCCTCGCCCTAATTCAACCGGTTCCGATGATATCAAAACATGCTCCACATCCCTTCGCATTTGCGTACCAGATGCGAGTGTTTAATAACATTCCATGATAGCATCTTATCTACTGATTTACCCAGTTTCACAGTCATGATGTTCACAACGATCTGTGGTGTCAAAACTGACTTTCGAGATGAATTTAGTGGCGATATGTTTATATACTGCCGTCTACAATGTATAAACTCCCCGTCGGAACCAACCTAATTCCACACGATTTGAGAGGAAAAAGAACAACATGAATAGAAATCATGTTTTGGTATCGACAAGGGCAATCAGCAGATATTCCTGGCATGCTACTCATCCAAGAATACTGTTCATCAAGAGGTGAAAAAAATGGAAAACAAATGTTTAGAGTGCGGCGGGTCGAACCTCCGCAATGAAGAAGAAAAAGCTGAATGCGTATGTTATGACTGTGGTTTCGTTATGCCAGAGTCTCAAAATGATGAGTACAACAATGCATCTAACCTGTATGGCGAAGAGCGAACACACGAACGTGTAAGCTCCAGTGCTGATTTGGGTGGAACATTTCAAGCATCACGAAGTCGTGTGGACCACACCGGTCGTGCGGTGAACCGTGAGCTTCGTAGAGCATTCATATTTGGAACCCAACGTACGCAAGTTCGTGAGCGAAACCCTCAACTTCGTCAAGTGAAGGAAGCCGTTGTTGACCTTGTTGGCGAAGATGCCATGCTTCAAATTGAACGTATCATCGATGCATGCGTCCTACCGTTTAGTGAAGAAGACCTGCAAACAATCAAAGAACACGAGCGTGCCTCTGGCCGTCGTGAGAAGAATTTGAAGAATGTCGCACAAAGCACAAACCGAATCTCAAAAGATTTCTTTCAACGTCAAGGTGACGAGAATACTTCCACAGCTGGCCGTCTTAACAATTATCTCCTCGCAATGGCTATCCTTGAGTGGTGTTCACTCCTTGGTTTGATTCAGCGAGTTGATTTGGCCAATCGACGTCAAGCATTAGACCTGCCCCTTGAACTTGTAACAAAGGCTCGACTTATTGTGGACAAATGTCTCAAAGCACAGATTCGTATGGGTCTTCGATACAACGGCTTGCGCTACATTGCAGAACGAAATGTGGTTGAAATCCGTGTGACAAATCGAGATGAAGATTTCACAGAAGCACTCGGCGTTCTTCTCGACGCATTGTCAGATGCTGGCATCAGTGATGAAATTCTAGATGGCATCAACAATGATATTGCTCGGCGTATGAATCTCCTCAAAGAACCTTCAATCGAAGGTCCGTTAACCAACCACCCTGCAAAGAAAATCATGGCTATGCTCGT
Source organism: uncultured Candidatus Poseidoniales archaeon (assembly GCA_964613395.1). Taxonomy (GTDB): domain Archaea; phylum Thermoplasmatota; class Poseidoniia; order Poseidoniales; family Poseidoniaceae; genus Poseidonia. Next base: position 94,546 of record CAZTGO010000004.1, read on the forward strand.
CTACTTCTCACTCGAAGCCCACATTGGACGACATCGAAACCTCACATTGTTAGCCGATGCAATTTTGATGACAGCCCAAGGACTTGCTAACTTCATAAGCATGGTTCAAAATGACCGTGAACTTCTACCTGAGGCATTCATTGCAGCCATTCGTCTCAGTCTTGGTGAGGGGTCTGAATTGGATGACCAAGACACAAACGAAGCCGTTGATCACTGAAGGGTAAAAATCAAACACAAGGTGCATGTCCAAATCTCATGGGCAGGCTAACGATTTTCGTCGTAACATTTGCACTTCTTTGTTCAATGCCATCGACTCAAGCAGCGCCCGTAGAGGACTTGGAGCATGGGTTCATTCTCGGTGGACAGTGGACAAATGCGACAAATATCTCGACACAAACAGACCATTTCAGTGATCTGCCAACTCTAGTTGAAGATTACACAGCGACATGGTGTACGAATTGTGTCGATGTAGAACATGCACTCGATGAAATTCCTGCCACATTCCTCCAACAGTATCATTTCCACAGAGCAATCGGTGAGACTGAGGACCCGTTCGGCTCTGTTACCCTTGATGAAAGATGGCAGGAAATGTACGGCCTGAGAATACCGCCTACTGTCGTTTTCAATGGACACCTCAAGAAAGTTGGAAGTGTAGCTGATGGGGATTCGTTGAAAGATGATTATGATAACCTCACCAATTCAACACGACATTTGGATGAAGGAACAACCGACTTTGTCTGGACTCCGTCAGGTGATGACGGTATAATTGCCTGGAATGTTAATTTTAGTGCACTCGTTTTAGAAAATTATACTCTAGATGTTCAAGTGTGGTTTGTAGAATCCGGTGCTACATTTGAAGAAGGTTCGAACCAACTTGGATACTATCCGCACATTGTTCGTGAAATTCATTCTATGGGCAGTGACCTAAACGGAACTGCAACGCTCACAATACCAACAGCATTTGATGATGATGACATTGAGGTTCATCTGATGTATGAATTCACATCGATTCAAGATGAAGAATGCTGCGAAGGAGATAACAAACCAACATCAGAAGATGATGAATCTCTGCCTTTCCTCAATGTGAATGATTTGCTTCTCGTGATTGTGCTCTCCATCTTCGTTTTCCGTAAGAAAAAATACTGAACATGGAGGATGCAAGATTTACAGGTCTCCAAACCGAATACCATCTTTGTGACCTTTTTTGTCATCCTGCAAATCTTCATGGAGTTGCCATCGTCCTTTTTCCAACTCTTCTGGGGCTTGGGTTCTATCGATGTAGTTCCACCAACGTGGTGGTGCTTTCTCCTCTCCTTGCTTCTGTTGAAGTTGATTGAGCATGCGTGCGACTTCAATACGAGCATCGGATCTTGGATGACGCTTGCGTATCATCACGAGATTCTGTTCATCTTCAAGAAGGAGTTCGTAGCCAACGAGTTCAGCAATGTGTCGGATAAATCGTTCCTCATCCCTGTCTCGAATTGTGATCTTAAGAGAAAAGTGTTGAAAAGCCAATGATTTGGTATCTGCTCCATGCAATTGGATGGTTGATTCGATTGGTTGAAGGTGAAGGCATTCCCATGCTCTTGCAAATGTTTCACACCATCGACGTTCTCCGTCTCGGATGTCTCCACATCCGTGAATTCGTTTGTCTGTCTCTCTATTCCTAAAGATATCATGGATGTAGGGAGGATTTTGTATGTATCTGCCCATATATTCTTGAATTCGGTCTCGATTGATTCTTACTCCGCCTTCATGATCTTGTTCGTCCATCCTTATTGATTGATCAACCAACCTCTTCCAAGCAAGTACTGCCTCTCGGTGAGTGAATTCATCAATTGTTGTTCGGGGGGCGCCTTGTTTGGTTTTCATTTCATAATCGTCGCCATCGCCGCCCATTCGTCGTTGATCCCCAATTCTGTTCTGCATCCACCTCCTGAACGGATCGTTATTGTGGATTAAAGATAACTGCCTGGTCAACTCAGGGTTTGTCTCGTCAATGCGATGGAACCAACGCGGTCTTCTGCCCATATCTCCATGTTCGTCAAACTGCCTATCATTCCGACCACGGAAGGGGTGTTGACGAACAAAATCATGAAATTCTGGAATGTCGAGTTGTTGAAAAAATTCATCTTGGTTTGTTGGTGTAAGAAGGAGAGGTCCGTTTCGAACAATATGATGTCGAAGACTATCGACGAGGCGGGATGAAATTGCATCATTAGCAATGCTCATCACCACCGAACCAATCGTATCTCCGATAGGGAGTCTTCGTTGCGTAGGCCCGTTATGAATACAAAGCGATTCTCGATATTGGATAGTTGTCCCTTGACAATCAAGAGGGCGAAGAAGATACGGTGCACCGTGAGCTCCATGACCCAATTTCAGTTCATAGTAATGGCCAAACTTTCCACGTATCAAAATTGCATTCCGATGAACAACCGCATTTTCTCCTACGACATCAAGACAACCTTGAAGAAATTGAACGGATACCCCGAATGGTGTTTCTGTGATTGGTGTTTTATGATCGTCTTTGAACCAGAGGGATTGAAGTGCTGAAAATAATTTTCTCGCTGGATGGTCAACGGGGTAAAAGCATGCTGAAAGAACAAACGCAATGTGCAATGGGTGTTCTATGACCGATATCCAGAAACTTGAACCGTCCACCCTTCTCGCTCTTACCTTGACTTTACCTTTTGAAAATCGAATCGGGGCAATTTGGTTTTCATCTTGATGGTTAATGTTTGTCTCTTTATTCCATGCTTGAACCCAAGGTTCTGGAAAGAGATGTTCTAAGTCATCGGGAATATTTTCGATTGCATTTCTATAATTTTCATGGAAACTCCTACGTTCTCTGTTTTGGAAAAATGAATTCACATCATATGCCCATGCATGAATACTGCTCGACAGCCCATCACTTTCTCTGGAACAAGTAATCTTGCTTCCAAGCCATCGCAGCATAGCGTAAAATGATTCTTCACCTGCTGTGCGACGTCGACGACGTCCCTGAAATCGAAGGCGGAACATTCGTTGTTCATGTGCCTCAGGAATGCTTGAAGCAAAAGCAGAGGCTGCTAAGAAAAATTGCTTCAAATCCCATCCTTTTCGTTCCATTGGGTTGGACATGATTCTGAAGAAAATTCCGATTGGAACTTCCTTGGCCACTTTAAAATTGTCAATAAAACAATCATCTCCGTGAATTGAAATAACTGTTCCATCATGAAGTTCAACCCCTCTTCGGAGAATTGCGTGTTGTCTTTCGCACAATGGCCCGTCTGTAAATTTAAGATTGATGATCGTACTAAACTCATCTTCATCACATGGTAACTGTTGTACGGGGTCTGAACCATCATTCAATTTGAACCATTCAAGTTCGGGAATACCAAGCATCGGAGTGAGCCGTTTCCATTTCGTTGGGGTTTGTTTTGCACCAGCCATCAATTGAACGATTTCGTCCCTCGTATGAGGTTCGATTTTGATGTTCCAATCTTTTGTAATATTCGATTTTAGCAAGGATGTACAAAGTTCACAATGTTCATGTTGATCTTCAACTTGACGTGAAGAACAAATCTTGCAGAGATGATCGTATGGTTTCACGCAAAGGAAATATCTCGAGTGGATATAAACTCATGACATAATGGCTTCTTGAAGTCGAACCACATCTTCATCTTCAACGTGCAAATGGACAACAAATCGAAGTCGATGTGGCCCCACGTCAAAAACATCGATGCCTTTTGCTGAAAGATGCTCGACCCATTTTTTTGCTGGTTGTTCCGTATCAACATAGACCATGTTTGTCTGAACCGTTGAGACATCGACATGAAAACCAGGTGTTTGATGGAAAAAATCTGCAATCTGTTTGGCTCTGCGGTGGTCATCTTCTAATCGCTCAATGTTGTTTTCAAGAGCATACAAACATGCTCCTGCAAGTATCCCTGCTTGCCTCCATCCGCCTCCGAACATCTTTCGCCAACGGTGAGCAGTTGAGATGAATTCAGACGAACCCACAAGAATAGAACCAACAGGGGCACCTAACCCCTTGGATAGACAAACTGAAACTGAGTCGTACATTTCCGATAAGTTGTCAACAGGGGTATTTGTTGCAATGCTCGCATTAAAAATTCGTGCTCCATCAATGTGAGTTGCACAATCAAACTCTCGGGCTACATGTGCTATTGCATCTAATGTTTCTTTGCCATAACACGCACCTCCACCAAGATTGGTCGTGTTTTCCACACAGACCAAACTACCGTTTGGGTAATGGCTTTGGGAGCCTTCTGATTTTCGAATAGCTGCCCGAACTTGTTCGGGTGTCATCAAACATTTTTCCCCATCAACCAAAGAAATTGATGCCCCACAAAGAGCAGCGAACCCCCCACCTTCATATCGATAAATATGTGCTGATTTATCGCAAATGATTTCATCACCAGGAACGGTATGAGTTCGGAGGGCAATGGCATTTGACATCGTTCCAGAGGGAACAAACAATCCTGCTTCTTTTCCGAACATCTTCGCAACTTTTTGTTGAAGTTCAATCACTGTAGGGTCATCACCTAGAACATCGTCGCCGACCTTTGCGTTGTTCATGGCTTCCAACATCTTTGAAGTTGGTTGCGTCACAGTATCGCTGCGAAAATCAATCCTGTCGTTGTTGAATTCTCTCATCGTGCCAACCAAGAACTTCTTCTTCATCAATTCCTTGATGCTACAATAAGGATAAATGTCCAGTGATTTCGTCAATCTCCGCTTCGTACCAAGGGCCAATCGCTAACACTGTATAACTTCCTTTTGGAATCTGCGTATGCCCTGCATCTATCGTTTTCGAAGTATGAATATTGGCTTGGCTTGCTTTGGAGGACAAGTCATTCATCTGTTGTTCGTCTGTCGCTTTCACACAAACTTTCTTCTGGCCTTGACCAAGCCAAGCATCGACAATATGTGGGATAACAGAACCTGCAGAAAGAACGGTTTGTACACTGGCGTGGCCAACTTGGGCAGCAATTTTTCCCTTTTTCATTCCCAAACTATGGTTGATGACCAAAACGAGTTTTATTGGACGGTTCTCAACAGGTTTTGTCATTTTTGGGGCAGTCATTCGATGAAGAAATGAACGAAAACCCATTACTCTACCCCATACAAATCAAGATTAGAAAATAAGTCATCAAGTGAAGTTTTGTGAGCGGGTCCAACACCTAACACCGTAATTGTTTCTGAAGGGACCTCAGTTCGACCTGCATCTCTCACGAGTGAATGAACAAGGCCAACTTCTACGCATTTTTCTTTCCAATACAAAATATCCTCTTCATCCAAAGCAACCAAACAAATTTTTCTGGAACCGGTGTTTCTCCACATCTCGAATATTTGCGGTATGATTTTTCTTGCTTGTAAAGAACAATCAACGGCGGCATGGGCACATTGAACAGCAACTTTTCCCGGTGTCATTTCAAGGTCATTTCGCACGAGAAGTGCCATGCTTAGTTGATCATCCACCGATAACATGTAAGTCCTCAGCCGGTACAGATTCTTCGTGTATATTTTCAATTGGCATCAAAAAGTCCTGCATTGACTCCCCTAACCAAACTGCAAAACAAAGATTGCCAAGGATGTGGAACATGTCATAGAGCAATCCTGAATAAAGAATTGAGATGAATGAAGTTAGGGTTGTTGATGAATCGATGAGTGAAAGTGAGGTTATGAAATCAAAGAGGATGGATGAGGCAACAAGCATAGGCAACAGTACGTTCAATTCTATTTTTGCACTTGACCGTGCTGTAGCCGAAGCACCAAGTACCGCAACTACTGACCACCCAATCGCTTGAAACAATGTCCACCATCCATCGCCAATGAATAGATTTGAAAGAAGAGTTACGAGAATTGCAAAACTCATTCCTCTTCGTGCACCTTGATGAGCACCCATAAGGAAGACGGCCATGGTAACTGGTTGCACGTTAGGCAATGGTTGGAGGATGACTCGCCCAGCAACAATGATAAAGACAAATGAAAGGAAGAAGAATGATTGCATCTTCGACGGTTTCGAGTTGGTAAAAAGCAAGATTGCAAACCCAACAAAAAGGAGATCAAAAAGAGTGTCTGCTAATGGTGACAGGATTGGCCCATGAGTGCCAATAGCAGAGAACATGGTTGCCCGAGTTGACGGTTGAACTTAGCCCTTACCATCAAGATGCTAGCGTCCATCTCAAAATACCTGAACTAGGCATTTCGGATTGGTCAGCGGAAATCTCACCCAATTCTCCATCGACCTTAAACTCCCAACCATTACCATACACTCCGGAAAAACTTTCGATGAAGACGCCAAAGTAAAATTCTTGAACGTCGATAGAAATATTGTTTTTCTCTGCCATAGCAACTGTGAGAGAATACACTGTATCATGACCTGTAAATCCTCCGTCGATAATTTGACCGTCCGGTAAATCGATGATGACAACTTGAGTATTGTTCCATTCATGAGGCCAATCGGGAGACCAAGCCTCCTCATCTTTTTGGAGGAAGGCTTCTGGTTTCGATTCCTGAAGAAGTGTCATCAATTGAGGGCTGATGAGAAGAAGGCTGATGAGCAAGGTTGTCAAAAGTAACCGTAGCGCCCATATCTTTGAACCCTTAATCACAAATTTAGCAGATATTGATACGAACAAGAGGAAGGCGAAGCCAATGAGAAATTCCGTCAAATTGTACTCCTTCTCATCGCCGAAAACATCGTTTTTTTGGGAGTAAAGTCGTAGTTCTCCAAAATCATTTCCAAACACCATGATTGAGTCAGATGATGAAGAAAATGCCGGAGATGCCGTTGAATATCCATCCAAGGTCGTATTGAACGATGACGAAGATACGATGACTCCTGTGGCATTGAGGGAAAGAATGAGCGTGCCACCTTTCATCACATTTTGGGGGACCCATATTCTGTTGTTTTCATCAATTCCTACCTCACCGTTTGAATGTGATTTGATAGAATCTACTTGAACGCAGGCAAGAGCACAATCAAAAATTCGAACATGCGTGCTGTCAGTTGTCATTACAAATGATCCAATGCTGGTTGGAAAACCTGGTGAAGGACCACTTTCATTGAGCAATGTAAAAGATTTAGACGTCGTATTGAACAAGAGGATTTCGCTTCCGTTTGAAGTTTGTAGATGAACGACAACACCTGCATTGGTTATCACGGGAGGGTGTCGGATAAACCCCTCACCAGCATCGAATTGTTCAGCTGTTCCATTATGAATAGACCACAACGTTCCGTTTTCATCACCTATCCATGTCCCATTGGGATCTTTTGATACACCATTTCTCCACCCAAGTCCGAGTTCAAACTTTACTTGTTCGACACCATCTGCCAAGCAAAATTCAGAAAGGCCATGTCGAGTAGGAACAATGACATGATCGTCAAAAACGATTGCTCTTCCAGTGAGACCCCATTGATCAACCATAGTCGATTGGTTCCAAACCAATTCGCCAGTAGACACGTTATGGGCTGTTAAATCCCCATTCGCCCACGGAACAACAAGCATTGTTTCCCAAGAGCCGCAAACCCCCTCACCATTTTCGACAACAAGTAATGGTGCCATGTCGTGCTGGGTGGATGCATTATTGGTGTGATTCCATCGCACATTACCATCGAAATCAAACGCAGTGACTTGAGGGCGCTCATCTTCAATCCAATATCCCGAGGTACGAACAAACACCATATCATCAAAAATAACAGGGCCGGTTGTGATGTACCCGTCTTCAAATTGATGCTCCCATACAAAAGAATAGGATGATGAGGTAGAAGCAGTCGTTTGCAGGCTCATCAAAAGCACAAAGAGAAGAATGATGCCTGGGTGTTGTGGTTTCATTCCTTCTCACTCAATCATATCAAGGATGGCTTGTCGGAGTAATGCGCTCACCTGCTTCCCGTCCGCACCACCTGCCGCTTGCATGACAACACCCATCAGAGGCCCCATTGCAGACATGCCCTTTTGTTCAACAAATTCTCTTCGCTCTTCGAGCACACTTTTGATGATGGATGCCAAATCATCTGCAGACGCAGGGGCTAATTGATGCTCTACGCAATACGATTTGAGAGCATCGAACGATGGATTTGCTTCATCTCTAAACTGGGATACAATCCGCTCAATATGATCGCGAGCACACAACTGTTGTTCATGAAGCAGAGCAACATTGTGAAGGAGGTGCAAAGGTGTTCCTTCATAATCGAGCATAAGGGAAGCCCAAAATTTCGCAGGTAACTCACCGAGGAACTCAATGAAAAGATCGTCTTGTTCTCGGGAAAGCAATTGTTTCGCTTGGTCTTCAGATATATCAACTTCAGATAGACGCGATAACCTCTCTTCTTCGTTTGGTGGAAGATTTGATTTAATGTCACCCCAATATGTTGTTGTAACCCTCGTCGTTTGAACATCAGTCTCGGGGTACATTCGAGAACTACCCGGCAAAGGACGCATGGGTGTTGTTGTTCCGTCTTCGGGTGCTCCTTTTTTGACCACCACATTCCTTACTTCTTTGGGAATACGGTGCCATGCTTGTTTTGCCCTGTTTTTCACAGATTCAAGTGCGAGTTTTGCCTGCCACTCGGGTGCAAGACACAATGCGAAGGCATCGTCGTCACCTAGACCAAGTTCATTTGCTATTGCATCTACTTCATCTTGCGTGATGCCATAGGCTGGTAATTCGTCTGAATGAAAGATACCCTGGACGCCCGCTAATTTCGCAGCACCCGCCAATTCTCGACCCAAACGAGGCAATTGAGAGCCGTGAACATCAAGATCTTTCTTTCCCAAATGACCAGCAAGCCTTGGTAATTTCAGCCCTAACATGATGTTATTGTCGTTGAGACCTCGTCGAATCATGTCCGATGTTGAAGAGGAAAAGCAAGAGCTAACATCTTGAGAATGTGTTGAAAATAATGTGTCCACATACGACGAAATGTCCTGTTCAACTGCGACATCATCATCATCGCGATGAAATGACAGCGGTGGTTTTTCGATGGAAGCTCGTAATGAATTTGCAAGTCGAAAGAAATGCAATTGCCTGACCATTTCAAGACGAATAATTTTAGGAATCCATTGTAAATCTTGACAGCCTTTGATCTCGACTCTATCCCCGCAACCGATAGAGACATTCAGGTCTTGGCGAATACTACCGAGACCGCGCCGAACCTGCCGAGTTTGCCTTAGAATTTTTCCAAGGGCAATAGCAGTATCTTGAGCGTGCTGCGGATGGAGAATATCTGGAGATGTTGCAATTTCAATGAGGGGAATACCCAATCGGTCAAGATTGTAAACGACAAGAATGCCATCGCTTTGTTTTACCGAATCAAGTTTTCGAGCACTATCTTCTTCAAGGCAGATCACATCAATTCCCACATCTCCATCTTCAGTATGAAGTGTACCATTGGTTGCGACAAGGGTCGTGCGTTGGAAGCCGCTTGTGTTTGAACCGTCCACAACTGTTTTTCTCATCGTTTGGAGGAGTGGCAAAGGTTGGGCATGAAGAAGTGCAGAAACGGTCAATGAAATGTCGAGTGCTTGATTGTCAATAGGCATTGGGGGTGATTCGTCAAGTTCGATCAGTCCTGCATTTGGCGATTGAACATATTGAAATGAGCGTTGACGCTGTTGCTCAAATTTTGCTGCGATATCAATTGCTCCACTCTCACCCCTCGGTGCCCGTAATCTCCGAATTGTCCGATGCCATTCGGCTGGTATGGTATCAATTGTAATATCATACAATTCACCTTTTTGACGAGAATGAAGTTTACCCGTGCCAAGTTGCTGATGAATCTCTAGGCCACACATAAATCCTAGCTGCTCGCAATCGAGAGATTCTGGATTGGTGATATCGCCTTGGGGCTCGACCAAATCTCCCGCCATGGTAATTGCAACACATTCCCCTTCATGAGAACGCCGATACAACCTTGACCTATGCCAACCCAATCGTGTCGTACCCAGAAGGAAGATACAAACGACCAGCATTGACTAATTTTTGGATAATTTGATCGGCTTGTTCAGTATCAATGTCAATGCGTTTGGCTTCTAAGTGAACTGTTTCACGACTCGCAAAACCTGTTTCATCGTCAATCACGATTTTCTGAATGATCTCCATGAGACTTTGTTCTCGATTTCTTGTCGTAGGTTTCTTTCCAGACTCCAATGTTGTCAAGTCACCACCAATTGATTCATCGCGTGAATGTCTAAACAAACGCGTTGCTCGATCCATATCTTCTCGATCAATATTCTTTGATAATCGAATCCGAGCACTTGCTTCAGCCAAACGAGAAATTGCCTCAATATCTCTTGCTGTCATACCGATGCTATCTTCGGCTTGACCCTTTTCTTGACGCTTTTCCACATAGAACGAAATGAATTCTTCAAACAACTCTAGTGGCATTTTTGGATGAATATTCCTTTTTGCGTATGCGACATATTTTCGAAGGAAATCCTTGTGCAAGGATTGAAATCCATTATCAGATTTTGATTCGGATTCATCGAAAAGCGTTGATTTGGTTGGGTCTGGCATTGAGCCCTCTTTCACTAAAATTTCACTCACTGAATTCCTTCGATTTTGAAGAATATGATTTGCTATCCGGGTGTCTGAATCGAAATTAGGCGTATCTGTAAGTAGCCAAATAAGATCAAAGCGAGATAAAAGAGGAGGTTCGAGGTCAATTTGGCGGACAAAGGGAACTTCGCTCGTGGGTTTGAATCGTCCGTCTTTTGGATTTGCTGCTGCGAGGACTGCACAACGGGTACTCAACGTTGCATTGATTCCAGCCTTTGCAATTGAAATTCGTTGTTGTTCCATGGCCTCATGCATACTCGCACGGTCACCTGGACTCATTTTATCGAATTCATCAACTGCGGCTAGACCCATGTCAGCCAACACCAATGCTCCTGCTTCAAGGGTCCATCGTCCATCAGCACTTGCGTCTTGGACCGCTGCTGCAGTTAGACCTGCAGCAGAAGCAGATTGACCAGAAGTGAATCGTCCTCGTGGTGAAATTTTGGCCATGTAACTCAGCAATTGTGATTTTGCAACACCCGGGTCACCCATGAGGAGGATGTGGATGTCTCCGCGAATTCTCGTCGAATCCTTGTTGAGACCTGGAACGCCACCAAAGAGCTGTAGTGCCAACGATTCTTTGACATGATTCAAACCAAAAATTGAGGGGGCAATCGACGCTTTTAGGATGTCAAAGATATTTGGATTTGAGGCTATTTCTTTAATTTCAATCTCTTCTGCGTCAGTGACCTTAATTTCCTCAAGGGCAACACTGTGATGTTCAAGTGAATGGATGTTGAAGAAATAATCAAACAGTGGTGTTTGCTTTCCACTTTTTCGTTGAGAACGAATGAAGAGGACACCATTAGCTTTGACTCGGTCACCTGGGGTGACACGTCCCGTCAAATCTTGTTCTGCAATACACATCAGCCGTGATGGTTGAAGTCCACCTCGCATTGACTCTGGTAACTCTTGAAGTTCGACAAATTGGGTGTTGATCAAAATAGAATGCTGATGATGAAGGGTAAATCGTGTCTGACGACCTTCGCGATTACAGCCACCATCCACGCCGCTACACGTCAATGGTTGAACCAACTCTTGCTCATTGTATTGTTCGACAACCGTCGGATGACCACATGTATCACAGACGAAGGTTGCTCTGTACAACCGAGGTCGTACGCCTGTGATTTTTGTTACAACCGTATCGAGAGAGATGAAGACACCAATATCGTGGGCTCGAATATCCGAAATCGGACGGATTTGAGTACTCGGTAGGTCGTGAATTCGAACAAATGGTTGAAGATTTCCGTAGCCAGTATCGAGCAGGATTTGATTTAGAGCCCGGTTTGCTGATTGAAAATTTGCTTCTGGGTGAGCGAGAATATTCTGTGCGAAGTCGTGGTCGAGTCCTTCGATAATCCTGTAGGACACTTCAAGAGATTGATTTTCAGGCCAGAGCTGAGTGAGGGTATGTATTTGCTCTGCGTATGTTTCTCTAAGCCATGTCACCCACCGTCCTTCAAGGTCTGCTTCTTGAATTTCTGAAATGGTATCACCTCGGCTTGATAGAGTAGACGCCTACCTTTTATGAAGAATTCTCAAAGCATTCGCCACCCCCCTGTTTCCTGTGGAAATGAATTCAAACAACTACGATGGTGTAAATTTAAAATTCAATGCAGGTGGAAAATTGCCGAAGGCAAATTCAAATTGACGCAGCTCTTGTTCAATGTATGCCCAAGCATTCCTTTGCTCCAATCAGAGGCAAGGTTGAACGATTTTCTTTTGATTCTCCCTTGCTCGACAATCAATTGGGCGACCCGACAGAACGAGAAATATTGGTCCATTGGTCTCCTGAAGGCCAGCATATCCTTGACGATGGTGGGTCTCTTCCAGTGATTGTGTATCTCGCTCCGTTTACTTCAAGTGCTCCTGCAAGAGCTGGTTGGAAGGCTTTCTCTGAATCAATTCTTCAACGGCATGAACGGCTCGTTCGAGACGGAGAGATGAAACCGGTCTTTCTCGTTCTTCCCGATACATTCACTTCATTGGGTGGCAATCAATTCATTGATACACCAATTCTCGGAAAATGGTCTTCATGGCTTTCCACAGAATTACAACAACACATCACTCAGCGTTACTCGACGAATGGATGCTTTTCACTGATTGGAAAATCCTCTGGTGGTTATGGTGCATTGGTGAACAGCATGCTTTTTCCTGACCGTTGGGCCGGAGTGGCAAGTCACTCTGGAGATGTTGGATTTGATTTCATGTTCAAACATGATTTTTTTCACACTCTCCGTCGGCTTCAACGATTTGGTTCAATACAAGAATTCATCGACTTCACACAAACCTCCTCGTCAATATCTTACGAATTGATGCATGACCTGATGATGGTGGCTTTAGCAGCGAGTTATGACCCGCCAGAGAGTCATCTCATCAGCGATATTGCTTTTCCAATTCACGGAGTCTACCATGAGTTTGACGAAGAAAAATGGAAGAATTGGCTCCGTTGGGATCCTTTGAACATGACGCTTACATACAGCGAATCACTCAAAAAAATCAAACTCTTGTTTATTGATTGTGGAAATCAAGATCAGTACAATATCCATTTCGGAACACGACTTCTCAATCAATTGTTTGACACATTAGGCATTGAACATCTGTACGAAGAATTCGAAGGAACGCATTCGGGTATTGATTATCGTCTTGATACATCCATGGCTTTGTTATCACATCTTTAACACCAGTATGATTGAAGAATTATCGTATGCGGTTCATTCATGAACCCTCACCGATTGCAAAGGGTATGAGCAAATCAATGGATTATGCCAGTTCAGGCGTCGACATTGAACTTGAAGGGCAAGCGGTCGCCTCACTCATCTCGTCATTAGGTAAAAGTGCCCGTAAAACAGGCACATTTGGAGCACCAGTGCCAGTTCCAGGAGGTTTTGGTGGCCTCATAGAATTTGGAGAATATTACCTTGCTTTGGCAACCGATGGCGTGGGTAGTAAACTTCAAATCGCATCTGCCATGAATCATTTTGAAAGTGTTGGTATTGATTGCATGGCTATGAATGTCAACGATTTACTCTGTGTTGGAGCAGAACCCATCGCTTTCGTCGATTATGTTGCTGTTCCAAAACCGGACCCTGAGTTTCACAAGCAACTTGGGGCTTCGCTCGCAGAAGCATGTCGACTGGCGAACGTAACACTTGCTGGTGGAGAAACTGCTTCACTGCCTGATATTGTGAATGAAGTCGATGTCTCTGGAACGGCTCTTGGTTATGTACGTCAAGGTGAACAAATTACGGGAGAGCATATTCAATCTGATGATGTGCTCATCGGTCTTGCATCGGATGGAATTCATTCAAACGGATTTTCCCTTGTCCGAGCGGTCATGTCTGAGAAAGGCTTCGATTATGGCGATGCGATTCCATTTGAACGTCATCATCACGGAAACCCGTGTACCTCATTTGGAGATGTGTACCTCATTCCTACGAAAATATACTGTGACCCAATTGTTCAACTCCTCGAATCCACTCATGCCGAATATGGTTTCAATCGAGGTGATATCCACGGCTTATGCCATGTCACTGGAGGCGGATTAACCAATTTGTTGCGACTGCATTCATCGTACGGCTGGGTTATTGATACCCCACTTGCAGTACACCCTGAATTTGATTGGATTCAAGAACAAGGTGGCATCACCGACTGGGAAATGTATCGTACATTCAACATGGGAATGGGCATGGTTTTGGTGGTTTCAAAATCAGCCTCTATGGCTGTTCTTGAGTGGCTCCAAGAAAGAGGCACAACTGCACAAATCGTTGGGCGTGTTCACGATGATGGAAAGCATGTCACCCATCTTCCAACAGGGTCAACATACGATACCTACTAATCGGTGTGGTCTTGAACTCAAATCGTGTGGGGTCATCATGGCCGATGAATCGGAATTGAATTTCGATGCTACAAGGCCGGGTCGACTTTGGATGGAAGGAAAGACCGTTATTCTTCTCTCAGGCGAACAGGCGCGGCCTTCACACATGCCTCGCGGACCAGCGAAGAGAATTGGTCCTGGTTTTATTAATCCTGCAATGGCACCAGCAAGAACACGTTCTGTTCTTCTCTTGGCTGATGCATTAGAACATGAATGGCTAACTGAGGGTAATCAACCAATTCGTGCATTGGATGCACTTTGCAGCACAGGTGTTCGGTTTAGAAGGTGGAGGAATGAGATTCCTGAATCCTTCCAACATCGATTACGAATTCATGCAAATGATTTGGATCAATTTGCATTGAAGAGGGCTCAGCATTCCCACGAAAAATTTCCACCTCCTTCGGTATGGACATATGATGAGGTCTTGTTCAATGATCAAGAACGAGTACATGGTCAACTCATCAATGGAATTTTCTACATGAATGAAGATGCACGAATTGCACTCAATCGGGGTGCTTACCAGTGGATTGATGTCGACCCTTTCGGTTCTCCGATCGCATTTCTAGATGCAGCGATTCAAGGTATTGGGAGAAGAGGAGTTCTCGAAGTTACAGCAACAGATACCGCTGCCTTGACCGGTTCAAGTCCATCTTCTCAACGCAGAAGATATGGTGCACATGGAATTGTTGACGCTTATGCCCATGACGATGCCGTGCGAACGCTGTTGGGTGTTGTTGCAACAACTGCGGCAAAGCACGATCGTTACATTGAACCTATTTTATCACTCTTTGATGGTCATCATGTTCGTCTCACAGTTCTTGTTCTTCGAGGGAAAGAAAAAGCATCATTGATTCAAAATTCGATGGGTTGGAGAACTCGATTACAAGGCGGCGGCTATACCTTCGTAAATCATCCAGCACCTGATGAACTTGAATCATCAAGTGGCCCACTTTGGATTGGACCGATTTGGAATCGAGAAATCACGTCAAGAATTGATGAGGGAAGAGCACTTGAAATGTGCTACCCGGGCGAAATTGAACGACAAGAACTTAACAAATTGAGTACTGATTGGTCTGAACAAGATTGGGAATATTGGAGACGGGAAATCTGTCGAAGTGTCCGATTCATTCAAGGCGCTTCGAATCTTTTGAGTTCTGACCATCTCCTGATCGACATTGATGATTTTGCTAAAAAATTACATCTCAGCCAAATTCCAAAAATGGAGACGATTTTGAAAACTTTTACAGATGAAGGATATGAAACTGCACGCGTGCCTGACATCAATCCCATGTTTGCCACATTTGCACCGTTAGAGGAAGCAAAACGAATCTTGTTAGAACTTGGTTCTTCACATGAATGAAGGGTCGGCATCTGTCTCAGTATCAGATGCAAAGTCATCTGGTGCGGATAAACGTGGTTGTGCATTGGCCAGGGATTGTTGAACACTCTCCTCAATCACACGAGCGTATTCGAGCAAATCATTGAGCGGTATTTCGATTCCTGTAATATCACTCAATGCTTCAACTGCGAGTGCAGCAGCACGAGCATCGGGATACAGGGGGCTGGCCTCAGCAAGCAATGCAGTAACATCAAGACCTAAACGGTCCCCTTCACTCAGCAAGAAACCTGTAATACCAGTGACAATTCCTTCTTGAATAGTTTTAATTCCAAGTTCTTTGAGTTGTTCTCTCGACGATGCTTTGGTTGAGACGCCAAAGAGTACACCATCATCGATTTCTTTTGATAACTTTGGGACGCCATCAATGATGATGAGTCGGTCAAAATTTCCTTTCGTGAACCATTCAAGGACTGTTGAACCAAACATGACATCCATCTCATTTTTGAATTGTAATTGAGAAATGAACACTCCAAGACCTTCTGATTGATAGATTCTCACCGGATGTTTTGGAATTTCGTCATGGACAAGGGCGACTGCTGGAAAGTCCGCATGCATCACGGTACCGAGTTGCCGCATGTCTAGACTTGTGATGAGATGGGCTGTCGCTATTGCACCGACTTTCCCATCAGTGGTAAAACCGCAAATTGCGACACCGCCTGTTGTTGTGGGATCTGCATCTTTCTGCAACATCAATGAATATCCTGGCATCAGCGTATCCATTGTTCCACCCAATTCATCGTGAAAGCGGCCTATTCAAAAATTTGACCGTTTACTCTTGCCATTCAGCCCAGTCGTCCCAGCCTTGTTCCCTGTACCACCAAACGCCTAGTTCGTCTTCATACCATTCTGTACCATCTTCATCGACTGAGATGCCATCATCCGAATCAGACACTTCCTCAACCTCTGCATCGTGGGTTTCGGAAGTTGTTTCTTCATCATCTGGATGTACGTCGATTTCATTCTTCGTTGCTCCACCCAAACTAAAGTCGATTCCCCGTTCTTCAGGTGCATCTTCTCCGATTGTTTTCCCTTCAGATTTGAGGTCATCAAGTGATTTTGTTTCCATTGGAACCTCATCTTTGGGCTGCTCGTTATCTTTAGGTTCGACCATGTCCATGGCTTCCTCATACCAATCGTCTTCATCATCGTCGTCTTCTTTTGGCGAACGGGAGGTAATGATTTTTGAAACAACAAATATGACAACCACCAGTGAGAGAAGCCCTCCACCAACAGGGATCAAGAGGCTTTGGAGGCTAGAGGTTGATTCTGGTTGTTCTATTGGGTCGTCGGTAAGTTCGACTGGTTCTCCTATCGACCATGAGATGAGAGATGCCGTTGAAGATATGAGATCTTGTGACTCCGACCAGGAAGTATAGATGGATACTGTTGAGGAATACGACCCTCCTGATGTCAGTACAACATTTGAATCTCGATTGGCTGTGATTGTAACAACTTTGGTCTCATTTTCGTCCATCACCACATCGTTGATTGTGAATGATACACCAACAACATCAACACTCTCAATGTCAAATGAAACGTCCACTGAAAATGGATTTGGATTGACAAGGGTGCATTCATACGACATTGGCGAAGATTCTACAACGAATGATAATTCGATGTTGGAACATGAAATGGTTACATCGCTAATTTGTGTGGGTGTCCAATCCGTTGTTGTGTTGTTTTCTGTCGTAGTTGATTCGGATACAAATGAAACTTCTGCTGTCGTTTGAGAGAAGAAGAGGTATTCTGGGACCTGACTGAAACTGATTTGGAGAAGTTGTCCATCGACAGCTGCACCTGATAAGGTCATGAGAGAACTCGATTGGATTGTTCCTTCATCATGAAGGGAACCATCGGTTGACTTTCGCTGCCATTCAAGTGTTGTTGATGAAAGGACGGACTCATTGACTGTTGGTGTGGTTGTAAGGCCAACCTGAATCGAATACTGGCCGTCAGTTAATTCGGCAACTTCAGCAACCTCAACATCCACGAGGGCACCAGCGAGTACAGTTCGATTGGTTTCTGTACTGTTGAGAGGTTGTGCCATTGGATGATCATCACCTGAAAACGATGCTGTAATTGTCAGTTCACCTAAAATCTCTGCAACATCGAGAAGCGTTGTGAAATCGTCCAATGTTGCAACAACAACCCCCTGATCGTCTGTTGTGAGTTGAACGCTGTGCGTTTCTGTTCCGCTCGCCAATTCTATTGTTACTATTTTTGATTCTTCAGGACCATGTTGGGTTTCAAGGAAAGCGTTGATCTCAAACGTTTCATCAAGCACGACTGTATGAAGAGTTTCGTGATGTGACGTATTTTCAATAATGAGACTCAACATCGGCTCAAGTATCGTATCATTTCGAGGATAAACTGGCCCATCGGCCAGTACAGAAGTGGTGTAATTTCCATGCTCATCAGCACCAACCACAGCCACAAAATAACCTAAACCATTAACGAGAGCGTTACCAAAACTGTCGACAGTGATTTCAGTTGAAGTGGTTTGGCTTGACACGGTTTTTGAAATATTCATGCCCGATACATCGGTAAACGTTGATGTATTGACAAAGATGTGGTATTGCTCAACACTTGTATTTCCAGCGTCCCACATAACCGTGAGGGTTGACCCCTCGTCACTTGGTTTGTCAGAAGCAGTCACATTAAGAATCTGGCCTGGTGCAGGAGGGAATGGGATTGTTACATTGAGAGGGTCGGATAAGTTACTAACAATACCGTTGTCGTGAATTGAACGAACATAGTAGGTATAGGTTGAATTTGCTTGAACGTTCATATCAATCGATAAATTAGAATTAGGAGCATCATAAGGTTGCTGTGTGGTATCAACAGATTCGCCTTGAGAAGTCCTGTATACCGCAAAATTCAGCAAATCATTGCCAAACAAGGACTGGTTTTGCCATGAAATCTGAACCATCGTTGAAGTTAGCGTATCAACCTTCAACACTGGCGTTGGAGGGATGACTAAATTTGGTGCTCCATCAACATACAGCACATTCAAATCACGAAGTTGAATTGAGCCTTGTTTTGAACTGTTAAATGGAAGATGTAGGGTCAATGATCCTGTTCCTAATTCCATCTCCTGATTGAAAATGTTGGTCAAATTTCCTTTGATGTGAGGATTGTAATCAACAAAAAATGTGGCAGAATATCGAATTGAAAGACTACTCAACTCGAACGAACCATTGCCTGATGATGTGTAACTCATGTTGAACGATGACATTTTCACGCCATAACCATCTGTTGTTGAAGGCCATCCCACCGAAGCAATCGATAAAAGATTGAGAATTTCATTGGTTACATCTGGAACGTCGAGTGTTGATGTACCATACATGCCACTTCCTGCATAACCTTCAGCAGAGACATCGACATCGCCATTCTTATCGATGTCATACATTGCTTGATGCCAAGAGCCAATGAAGACGCCGTGTTGATTCGATTCTCCTGCGCCAATAACTTGGTCCGTAATGCCATCGCCATCAAAGTCTAATGTGTGGATTTTGTCAGGGTTTGTCCATGGTTCAAGATCAAAGGAGGTTGTATTGATTGAACCAATGTTGACATGATGGCCGACCAACTTACCCTCAATCGTTTGCGGATTGTTATCTGTCACCCCTGTATCTGGAACGAAAATTGACTTCTGCCCGTCGCCATTGTGGTCAAAGACAGCGGCATTTTCCAAATTCATTGTTGATGTTATCGTACTCGTCACCCACTCTGTACCCGTGTTATTTGCAAATACAATGCCTTGTTGACCAGACATCACAAAGTCAATATCGCCGTCGCCATCAATGTCGCTCATTGACGCACCTGCAGGCAATGTATCAAAAACCACTGAAGTACTTGCAAGTGACGATGTTGAACTTTGATAGATAATTTCTGTGCTATGAAGATTGATTGAATTGTCTGTTACAACCGCTGTGAAATCAGAATTTGGGCCATCAAACTTTTCGACATACAATTCAATGAGGGTGGCTTGAATCGCTGAATTATTTTCGCTAATCGTGACGCTATGTCCTTGAGCAACCTGAGAATACACAATGTTTCGGTCATCGAATTCTTGCAATGCGACTTCACCATTTGTTCGAATCGTAATCAGGTCTGCTGCCCCATCCCCTGTCAAATCGCCAACGCCAACATCGATGATGCTGTTTGAAATTGTGTTGTTGACCTGTTGGTTGAATTGACTTGTCGTGGAGTTATACATGTGAATACACATCTTAAACGAAGAGAGGTTCACTGAAGCTACATCAGCATAGCCATCACCATCAAAATCATCGACGAGCAACCTGTTGGTCGCACATGTCGTTGAACTTAAGATGGAAACGACACCTCCGGTCATCATCGAATACACATGAATTTCATTTGTCGTTCCATTTTGAGATAAGACTACTGCATCATTCAAAGCGTCGCCATCAACATCGTTTGATTGAATGTCAATCACATTTCCAATCGCAAAAAATCCTCCTCCTATCGCTGCTCGGTATGATGTGTCTAAGTTGACTGAACTAATTGAAAGACCGTATGGTACAAGAATGTCCGTAGAATTTGAAAATGTTCCCATAGAGGTTTGAACAGTGTCAGATGAAACACCTCCTTCAAACACGTTTTGATCACCGAAATCACCGTACGAGGGATTGGTGAAATTCCATTCATGCTGCCCGTCGTCATCCATATCTAGCCAAACTTGCCCGGGAGATTGGGATGATGGAAGCGTTGCTATGGCGAATGTTGCATTTGTTATCGTCGTGTTACGGAGAAGGTCAATGGTGATGTTGCTGGATGTAACACCATCGAAACTCAGTTCCAATGTACCTGAACCATCGCCGAATACTTCGATGCTTCCTCCACCATCAGCATGAACTGTTTGAATTGGAAGAATAAATGCTGAAAGCATCAAGAAAGTCAAAATTGAAACTTTTCTTTGTGATGACATAGGCTTGCCCTGTACCGCTGAGGCTATTTCTGTTCAATATGCTTGCGGTATCCTCAAAATTATCAAAATTTGGGCGAATTTGTTTAGAAAAATTTTACACAATGTTATCAATGAGATGGTTTAGTTCAACACAATGGCCATGCATCATCGCAATCGAATTCACATTTCCGTTGGAGATGTTGTCATCGATTTGGAAGGTGCAACAATGCAAGTTGATGATGAATTTGACCTCATCAAAGGTGACGATTCATGGTCAAACATGATTGAAAAACTAAGAGACGCAAGAGAACTTGCGATACATGCTGCATTGAAAGCCGTCAAGGATGTTGGATTACCTGAACGTGGTTCAGCTTTTTTGGCGCTCGTCAACAAATCGTCTCTTCAGCGTAAACCTGACCAAGTTCTCGGTGCTATTCATTACTTGAGAGATGTTGAAGGAAAGACCGATTGTCCCCCTCGAATCATCGAGGAGTTGTTTGAAGATGCAGGCTTAGAAAAACCAGGCAATCTCTCACTCTACCTCAACCGACTTCGAGAAAAAGAATTCCTTCAAATTCCAGATGGTGTAGATGATAAAAATAGGTTCGCAATCCTTACACCCGAAGGCCGCGCCCATCTCGACAAGCGTTCGCTTGAATGAGGTGTAGGTTTGGTAATGTCGGGCGGAGGGCAAGGCGACCCACGTGACGACCCAGACACTCGTGATGAGGCAGTGGTTCTCGACGCTTCTTTTCAGAACCACACAAATGGAATTTTTCGAGGAGGGCGACACGCTGGCTCCAACTTCAAACGGGCAATTCTCGATGGAGCTGATCTTACGGGGGCTGATTTTACATCGTGTGATTTCCGTAAGGCATCAATGATCGGTGCTGATTTGATGAAATCTGCATTCGATGGTTCTGACTTTCGAGGTGCAGATTTAAAAAAGGCGAGACTGAATTTATCCAATTTCCGAAATTGTCAACTCAAAGGTGCAGATTTGCGGGGTATTCGTGGTAAATATGCTATTTGGCAGGGAAGTGATTGGTGGAACGCCACACTCGATGATGATCTGAAAAAGTCACTCGCTAAAAAATGGCCTAAACCTCATGATTCTTCATCTTGACCTTCGAGCTGAACTTCTGGATTCATCGCAAGACGTGCTCTCACATTAAGCAAGGGTAAAACAGACATTGCAAAGCAAAGCCCAAGAAAAGTTGACCAAAGATAGACCGTTGTGAGATATGTCAACTGGAGTGATTGATTCAAACCATCTCTCGATTGGTTGTAAATATCATAGCTTGTGATGAACACTATACAGGCTCCCAATCCCACACCAACACCTGCGATTTTGGAGCCCAGTGGATTGAGCGACCTTAACATCGATCCACCAATCAGGCTCGTAAGTCCTGCTAATCCCAGACCTAACGCTTTGAAGAGAAATGAAGACTCTTCTTGACTCGTTTGTTCAAAGGCTCGATAATCATCTACTGTCGTATTTTCATCAGATTGTCGATTAGAATTCTTGAGCAAGGTCTCCACATCATTCTCGCTCATGTCTGATGTGTGATATGTGAAATTCGCGTAAGCATATGCGAGAAGGATAATACCGCCAATCATCATAAATGTGCCAATGTTCCTTGGGCCTTTTGTATCTGGTCTCACTTCAAACATGCTCTACTTCCACCAGTAAATGTTCAATCATTGCTTTACGAATCTCCAGAGGAATGGGTACAGGCTCTAGACTCTGCATATCAACACAAACTGTTGTTTGTGAAGAAGACCAAACTTTGATTCCTTTTTGATTGGCCATGATATACGACCAAATGCATGATGTCGTCCCAATTTTTGTGATCGAAATCTCAACCGAAATGGTATCCCCGTAGCGAATCGGGGCATGGAATTCAGATTCAATGTGTTTCAACGGAAAACCTACACCTACTTCTGTGAGGATATGGTGATAATGGAGCTGGGTGAATTTTTCCCAACAGTCCTCAAATGCCCGATGGCATAAATCGTAGATTCGAGGATAATAAGCAATACCAGCCAAATCAATCATCGGAAAATCGACTTTGCGAACACAAGTTACTGCCATATTCTTCGGTTCAAGCGATAGTGTATCAATGCTAGGGTTCTCTGGAAAAATTTCCTCAACCTGTGTGCTTATATTGGTCAGTCAATTCGGCGAAGCGAGGCCTGTTAGGGTAGTCTGGATATCCTTCATCCCTGCGGAGGATGAGACCCGTGTTCGAATCGCGGACGGGCCGCTCAAAATTCTTCTTCAAAACCACCTATGATTTTGATTTGTTCTTTGAGTTCTTCAAGTTCCTCGTAAACCATTGGTGAGGGTTCATCTCCCCATCGATCAGTATAGTCTGCTTCATAATACGGGTTGTTCGTAAACTCTCGACAAATTCGTTTCGCTAGAGGCGGATAGTCCACAGCGACCCGGAACGTAAAGAGGCGATGATGCCAGGTTGGTTGTGTCTTAAGGACGCGTGGACAATTTGAGAGGAGTTCCACTGCGTAGAAAATTTCGCAGAATTCATCGGTGTGGTCAAAGTCATCTTGGGCGTTTAGAGTAAGCGTGTTCCACCACGATTGTCTTGGTTTTTGATACTCAATTTTGAATCCTTGGATGCATGGGTTTTGAAAATCGATTCTCCATTTCCAATTGTTCGTGCCTTGAACCAATATTTTACTCTGCGTGAACTGAATACTTGCATCGCAGTGTTCATCAAAATATTCCTCGAGAGCATCTGAAATTGGGCTTTTCGCATAACCATAGGTACGAATGAGAGCACTTCGCAGCGGCCTCAATTCATCCATACCAAAATACGACTCATCATTTAACAATCCCATAATATACGAACAAATGGAATCGATACCCGGTTGTTGAGATGAAAAACTCACTTGGACGCAAGCCTTGCATGGGTCATCAACGAAACGATGGAGGGGATGGACTTGTACAGGTTCAAACGATGTTGGGGCAAATGGGTTGCGCAATGCATCAATCCACGATTGAACATCAATTCGGTAGATTGCCATTTTACCTTTCACTATCATTTTCATATCGTCTTCGAAAAAAATTCTGTCTTGATTTCGTCCAACGATATCCTTGAACAATTCAAATGAATTATGGTAACTCGTCACCACCATTTCAAATTCGTCAAAGACCTTGTCTTTTGCAGACTGCTTTTTCGGTCTTGATTGATAGCCAAACAATGCATTGAGGACCTCAGACATGGTTATTTCCGGTTCCTAGAGTATTTAATTCTCTATTTTCCAATGCAATATTTCCCAGCCATGAGCGGATGCATATTTTTGTAATGCTGATTCGGGATTGACTGCAATAGGATGCCCACACTCGCGCATGAACCACGAATCCGCCATTGTATTTCCGTATGCATAACACTTTTTGAGGTCCGAATTGGATTGCATTGCATCGTTTTTCATAATAGGGACCTTTCCTTTTCGGCGAGGTACCGACCAGCCACGTTCTGAGCCGGATAATTTCCCTGTACGAACTTCCGGCCCACAACCATAAACGACATCAATGCCAAGTACTCGGCCCATAGCTTCCGCCATTGGGGCTACGGTTGCCGTGAGAAGAACAACTCGATGACCTTTTGATTTATGCCAATCAATTCGTTCATGTGATTGTACTGGAATATATTTTGACAATGTGTTCTTAGCAATATCGTCTGACATCGCCTCAAGAACGTGCCAAGAAGCGAGGCAAAAATGACCTCTGTTTCGTGTTGCATCATACAAAGAACGCCCTCGCAATATATTTCCAACACATCCAAGTGTCCACATGAGTGCTCCGAGAGGAATTCGCCAAGGTCGCTTCTTAGCTAATTGAGCAGTGAGTGTTTTTTCACTTGATGCGTCGAGGAGTGTCCCGTCAAGGTCAAAATATGCAGTGATGACCTCGCCCATCATTTTGTCTCACTCAACACAAGTACATGAGTGAAGTGGGTCAATCAAAATTTCATCGCTTGTTTGAAGATGCTTCGGAGTCATCGGCAACGCCATAGACCCTTCGACCGGCTCGATGATCTTGCCACCAAGTCAACCACTCACCAAGGTTTCGAGTGATGAAAAAACCTACTTTTCTCGGTGTCAAACCGTGATTTCTCATTTGTTGTTCATGGTTCAAATTCGCTACAATTGCTTGTGCTGTGCATCCAGGATTTGCAGATACAAATCGAATAATCTCGTCTTTTAATCGTTGGAACCTTGCTCGTTTTTGCCCGCCTATGCCGCTTGATTTTTGCATGACATTGAAAATTCAATGAACCATTATCAAAGAATCGGGGGGTTTCCTACTCGAAATGAACTGGTTGAGTGGTCTTCCAGTTGGCTGTTGCAAGCTTCTTCGCTTTTCCATCTGCAATGATTGGGTGGATGTCATTAAGACGTCCGTGCATGCCTTGGACTTGGAATTTCACACGTAATTCAGCAACTCTGTCCCTCATTAATACTTCCACATGTTCTGCTTCTAATTCCACTTCGGCGAGAACTTTCTCCTCCAATGAACATAGAATCTTGAGATGTTTGTCTTCGTACACCATTTTTGGTCTGAAATCCCAATCATCAGGATGGAGCATCCAAACGGATAAGTCAAGCGAAAGTGAATCTCGAATGTTAACTCGACTGATTTCGACTGTCTCAACCATACCGCTCACCTGTTGCCACATGTCTTTGATTGATACACCTTTCTCTTCACATCGATGAATCGTTGATTGCCACTTCGGTAAGGGAGGGGCGTCCGATGAGGACTTGTACCATCAATTCCCAGTCATTTCCTGGGTCCGGGTCAGGCACTCCCGGAATGAACGAATCTGGGTCTGATTGATCGGCAGATACAATCAAAATCCATTCGCCTAGACCACGAAGTGTTGTGTTTCCCGAGAGAAGTTGATTGAGAAGTTGTTCCTCCGAATCTGCGGAATACAACGCATTTTCAGGCTGAACATTCAAATCTAAAATTTCGATTTCTGCTTTTGCTGATTCTTGATTTGTATAATTACCATCTGCGGTTTGCTCTGATATCCGCATACCATCATCAAGAATTCGTAAACCTAATGTAAAGTTGTCGTATGGTGGAGCAACATCTTGATTCAATTCAAGAATTGCGTGAATTTCCATGACTCGCCCTTCATCCGAAGGTGTGATGTTGGATTCCCAAGATTCGCCTTGTTCAAGGTAATCTTGCCAAGAGTATTCGATGGTTTCGTAGATCCAAACAACTTCATACATTCGAGGTTGGATTGTAATTTCAAATGTGGCTTGAGAACTCGCACCTTGTCCATCACTCACAGATACGCTTCCCTTGAGAACACCTGACGTTGTTGTTGGTACCATGATTTTCTCCTCAGCAGCATCAACATCGTTTCTGGGGTCTGTATCCCCATCGGCATCAACCGACCAATCAAGGTCCCATGCAAACATCAATTGTGCTCCTTCGGGGTCATAGGTTGCTGATGCATCGAGAAGGATGGTGTCGCCTGATCGAACATTTTCTGGATATGTCAAATTAAGAATTGGAGCACCATTCACTGTGACCAACTGTGTCGACTCATCTGTCCCGCCTTGGTCATTCGTTACTTTGACTGTGACTGTGTATTGACCAAACTCGAGATAACTATGTGACGTAAATGCTGAAACTGTTTCTGCTGTTTGTCCATCACCAAAATCCCATTGATACGAAACCAGTACACCTTCGACAGCACTTGATTCTCGGGCATCGAGTGTCACCATTTCTCCAACTTGAATGAGTTGGGGGTATGCAACAAGTTCTGCTCTAGGGTTCACCGTCGTATCCAATATTCCTGTGCAACCCGCTGTGATTTGAGTCAGCATCAACGCACCAAAAAGAAGAGCATATGCCTTCAATCGAGGGAATATGCGTTGCATGAATTTCCGTAGTGCCTCTCCTTTCTAATTGTTCGTCTCTTTCAAGTCGTCGTTGTGTTCTTTTCATCAAAGTCAATGGTTTGAGGGATATCCCCATCGATTCTTGCGTGTTCATATGGATCGTCTAATTCAGAGACATCAACAATTTCAATTTCATTGGTTTGTGAAAAATCTTCTAAATCATCGGAAAGCAAAGTCTCCTCAACCTTCACTTCACCTACGTCATATTCTGGAGTAGCGACTTCAATATCATCCTCATTCAATGGTTCATCATCGATTCCAAACAATGCCTCAGCTGATTGTTCGAACATTTCAATCCGCTCCTGGAACTGTTCGAGCAATTCCTTGTCTTGTTCTTCCTCAGTCTCATCTTCATCGAAAGTCGGTTGGCGTGAAATAAAGTGACGCAACCTATCTCTCAAGGACATAGTTACCCTACATTCAAGTTCTGTATGAGATTTTTGTCTCTTCATTCAAATTTAAAATGCGAGATATTCAAATGCCTGCAACCAATCAAGGAATTATGGGTGTAGATTTCTTTGAGGGTGAGCGCGTTCTTGCCTTCGATTTAGAGACAACAGGAATCTCCACCTCAAGGGACAGAATTGTTCAATTTGCATTGATTGGTTCAGATGAAGGTGGTGAAGCAATTCATCTCGACTGTCTCGTTAACCCTCAACGAAAAATTCCTCCCGACTCAAGTCGAATTCATGGAATTTATGATACCGATGTCAAGGATGCCGATTCATTTGTTGGTCATGCTGGACAGTTGGCCGAATTGATGAATGGAGCGATCATCATCGGACATAATGTACGTCGGTTCGACCTAGCAATGCTTGAACAAGAATTCCTTCGCATCGGACAGCTTCCTCCCAAACCTAAAGCAGTCTTTGACACGCTAGAAATCGTTCGAAGACTCAAACTCCCAAGGCCACATAATCTCGGAAGTTTATGCAGGCGACACCATATTGACCTGTCCAACGCCCATACGGCTGGAGCAGATGCGGCTGCAACCCTTCTTCTTTTTTGGCAACTTTCACTTGATTACGCTCCAATGTTTCGAAAATCTATCGAAGAACTCGAACGCTGGTTTGCCCATGGCGATGCTTCGGATCAAGATGCTTCTGAATTAGGAAGAAGTCTTGATGATTTACCGCTAGTCGATGCTGGTGGAAAGATTCGGAGAGATGGAGATCACCTCATTCTTGCATTTGGTCGACACCGTGGCGTTGACGTTCGTGTGGTTGCTGAGGAAGACCCGTCTTATTTTCACTGGATGATATCGCCAAAGTGCATTGACGAGGATGACGTGCGAGATATTTTACGCAATTACATCAGCGATTGACCGGAATCTGAAATCGGATTCCAAGGCAACACATCACACCAATGACCTACTTTGATGACGTTGTTTCGAATCATAGCAGACGCTATGAACACTGCACCTTTGTGTTCATCCCATATTTCTTCAAAGGCCTCTTTTCCTCGACCATCGAATTTTGCACTCATTCTGTCACCTGTCGGCATTGGCTGGCCGTCGATACCTGACGGATGACAAAGTTCAACGGATGCTGCACCACTTTCGATGTCGTAGGTGTGTACAAGCACCACCATGTCGCTAAAATCGCCTGAGTGTAGCGTGCCTGATTCTTGACGCCAATTCCACCAGTGTGGGCACCATGCTTTGAAATCACAAAATCCACCGCAGGTGTCCGGACCTGCAATTGCTGGTAATGGTTCTTCTGAAATTTGAGTTGCCTCCCACGCTGCATACGCGTCTTCAAGCACACTTGGACCAGTTGCTGGCCACTTTGAAGCAGTCTTCGTGTACCACCCTTCTGTTCGAACCTGAGGAGCATTTGGATTGTTCGCAAGAAGGATATCGCGATACATGCGTAATTGTCGATTGACTTCTTCCTTGAGTTTCGTCTCGGGGGCGTTGCCAGTTTTCAGGTCGGCTACGAGCCACCCAGTCATTTTTCCGCTATCATCGATATCTGCAAGAAGTAAATCCAACCGACCCATGAGACGACCATCACGTGTTTTCAGTTCTCCTTCAACAGCGATGACATGTTGTTGTAACTTTTTCCATAAACCATATGAAATTCGCTCGGGGTCTAAACCTTTGATGCCGATATGGTCAAGCAGCATGATTACCCCTCCACGCTGTTGTCGTTTCGCTTCGGAGAATTTTTCCTCTTTCCACATCGGTCGGCGGGGTGTTGCAAGAAAGATCTCTTTCTCCTCGTCCCAACGATTTTGAAGCATCTGTAGTGCTGTGTCTGGAAACCATCCCATCTCCATATCCTCTTGCTCGGAGACATCCATGTTGAGCAAGTCCTCGATTGAGGCATGTACTGCGGTTCCCAGAGATGCCGCCATACCCGCTTTCCGTGGAAATCCTTGGCGGCTTAGCCAATACATTCTCGGACACGTCTCATATCTGTTCCAAGCAGAGGGTGAAAGTTGGTGCTGTCGCTTCTTTTTCTGCTCGGTCATGGCCTTTGGTTCTCCTCAAGAATGATGAAGGCTTTGATTCTATTTCAAGGAAAGATTTGATACCTAAAGCAAACAAGGAGGAGATATGGAAGGACCTACAATTCGATTAAGCAAGTCAGTCGAAGAGAAAACACTGGTGATCACTTGTTTCCCGAGTATTGGGATGGTATCGAGTATTGTTGCACATTACCTCATCGACAATCTTGAACTCGAATTTATCGGCGGTATTGTCGATGACAGGCTCCCTCCGATCGCTATTCTTCAGAAGGGTGAGCCTCTCCCACCTATCCGAGCATACAGCGGCAAACACAAATGCTCCATCCAAGGATGTAATGAGGTCATCTTGCTGATGAGTGAACTCGTCGTTCCGGACCCGCTGGTTCACAAAATTGTATGGACATTGTTTGAGTGGTCCAAAGAAAACAACATTCAAGCTGGTGTACTTATCGATGCGTTTGCAAAAAATGGAATGTCTGCATCGCTCGACGGTACTGAACCAGTCATCAATTATGATGATACAGATGCAATTGATGTCATCGGCATTGGTGCAAATGAGGCAACAAGAGAACTACTCTCCAGTATGGGCATTCAACTCGCCGAAGGCGGCGTTGTCCGGGGTATGAATGGAGGTTTGCTCGCTGAAGCAATGCGACGAGGCATCGACACCATGTCCCTCATGGTTGAGGCAAATCCAACCTTCCCCGATGCACGTGCTGCGGCTGCTCTCATTGAGCAACTCAACCATCTCCTGCCAACCATTGACCTCGATCATGCTCCACTTATCGAAGAAGCCGAAGAAATCGAACAGAGCATCAAAGCGATGATGGAGGGTATGGAAATGAATCTTGAACATACAGGTGGACCAAATTCAATGCTCTATGGCTGAACCGCGCCGAATGTACATTACGATATTTGCTAACCCTATCAGCAAGAGGACTGCTGAAAACCAGCCAGATGCAAGGAAAAGGGTGTCGTAAGGTAGATGAGCAAAATCTAACAACGATTCTCCTCTTGAAAACCGACCACCCAAGGAAGCGGTGAGCAATATCATCCCAACCGCCATCATCCCAAACATTGCATGAGCTACAGATGCAAAGGTTTGGTTCCAAAGATCAATGCCTTGTTTCATTCGAACAACCAAAATCGCAAGAGCTAGACCAACGCCACTCATGGCAAGAAGCATTTTGGTTGCCAATATTGTCGATTGAATTCCGTCACCAGGACTTGATTGGATACCTGAAAGGATGGCGAGAGGTGTTGCTAATAGTCCAAACACAAGAGCCCCATGTGCGATTGTATCAACTTTCTTTTGAATCAAATGAAATCTCCAAATTTTGAGAGAGCCGAGCAGGGCGAGCAAGAAACATGCACCAGACAATGCAAATGAGCCAACCACCATTTCGGTACCGACAACGTGTAAGGTTGGAGGAGATGGAATCACGAGTCTCCACCTCCATGATGTTCATTCATTTCATCGAGAGGAACGATTCGCTTATCCTCATTCTTAGATTTCGAAGGAAGGAGGATGGTGAGGCCAAGATAAAATCCGCAAGAAAAGACCAACAAAGCAAACGATTGCAGGTACAACATTGAATTGTCAATTTCAACGTTATCAGATAGACTGGAAATTTGGAGCCAAGGTGATGTTTGAACAATATCGTTGCCTTCGAGCGTCACCCTCCATTCAACAATATGAGGTGTCAATGTGGCAGGAATAGTCACTTCCCATTGTTGTTCACCTATGTTAGTGGCATTGAAGACGTGCGTCTCCCCTTCTTGTAATCGCCATTCAACCAACACCGTCTCGACCTCAAGTGTTGACAAGGTGAAGGTGGTGTGTTCGCCGTTGTTTCGTTGATTTGGAAGAACGGTTTCAGGATCTATACGAGGTAGATTTTCTGGTACTGGAAGGACTTCAATCGTCAATGGCTCATTTGAAATTCCAAAGTATGGTGTACCACTTTGATCTACTGAGCCATGATGAATCGATGCGAAGAATGTGAAAGTCCCTGGCTCTGATGGTGGTTTTAACACCCATCCAATATCGAACGACGTGCTCGTTGGTTGTGCTTCAGCATAGTTTTCATCGCCCCCTTCCGAATTGCTAACAATGGCCCAACCATCGTCTTCTGGTGTGTCTTCAAACCCTGTCGTATCGGTGAGAAGGAAGACGCCTAAGACATTGATTTGCATCTGGTCGAGGTTTGATACTTCGACATTTATCGACATTGGCAATCCTGCGTAAGCAGTTGAGGTTTGTGTAAGTCGGATTGCAAAGGGCGAGGTGGCATTCAAATCAGCATCGCCATGGCATGCACCACCACACTGCATGTCTTGGGTCGAAGGCCCCACACCACCAGGGTTTGCTTGAGAAAATGAAGAAATGCACAACAAACTCACGAAGAGTACAAGTGTTTTGAGCGACGAATTCATTGCATTACCTCCTTGCGAAGAACCATGAGCATGAGCACCATGCCCAAACTCAAAATGAGTATTGAAATCCCCATAGCCAAGAATGATGAGGGTTCTTGGTCCAATTCGACCTTGCTGAAGTCGACCAATTCGGATTGTGCCTGACCTGCTTGTAATTCTTGCCCGTCAACGATTGGTACGATAGAAAACGATTGTTCGACGGCTAAGCTACTACGACCTTGGTATGTCAATGCAGTTGTTTCGCCAATAACACGACCGTCTTCATAAATTCTGAACATCGTTTCGGGCCCATCCCATTGCCATGATAATGTGAATTTTTCTTGTTGATGCACAAGATTGACTTGTGAAACACTCGGACCTTGACTTGACGTGAATGATTCAACGATCTCCGACGTCGCACCAGAGCTATCGGTTACAACGAGCTTCAAGTCAAAGGAATCCGAGGCAAGAAATGTTACCATCGCCTCCGTGCCAACTAGAATTGGCTCTCCTTCACCAGAATCAAGATACCACCGATAACCAACGATTGTGCCATCACTATCCATCGATGTAGAGCCGTCAAATGTGATGGATTCTCCGAGCCAAATCGTGTTGGATGCACGTGCTATGTTTGCTTGTGGAGGTGCATTTTGAATAATCACTGATGCTTCGACGGTGATTGATTCCCCGTCGATGTCTGTGGCCTGAACCAAAAGTTTCCATTCCTGTGCAGGACCAATCTTCTGGGCGGGTACACTTGTTTGGTTGTCGAGTGAACCATCTCTAAACCCATTCTTGTACCATGTAATCGTAACATCAATTGCATCACCATCTTCATCAAAAATATCGATATTTGGGGTCAATGCCTGTTTTGCAATCTGTTCCTCATCAAATTGAATGCTGACCGTTGGCTTACTGTTAACAATCGTAACTGGTGTTGAAGAAAATGAAGGCCCTACATCTACACCATCGGTCAATTGAATCATTGCATACCATGTTTCTCCCTTCGAAGTGAATTCATACGAGAGCGTTTGTTGTGTACCTGAATCAACGGTCTGCTCACCATTTGTCCAAAGTATCGAAGATATCTCAATGGGGTCGCCATCCACGTCTGTCGCTGTATAGGTCAACGATACATTGCTGTCCGATGCTACTTCAAGTGAATCAAAATCAATTGTTGATATTGTTGGTAACGAGTTTTGAATTGTAAACATCTCCGATGTCGACCAGTTGGACCAACCAAAACCGTCGAAGACCCGAACCATGACTTCCCAAGTTTCACCTTTTGATGTTTGCGACGACGATAAGGTGGAGGTTGTTTGGTCGGCGACCAGTTCTCCAGTTTTGAGCCACGCTATTTCTACATCTTCTTCTTCGTCACCCTCCTCATCATCAATGGACCATAGGACTTCAATATCCTGAGATGATGTGGGCGTTGCTGGAATGATGGTCAAAGAAGTGATTGTTGGGGCAGAATTGTCGGAGGTGATGAACATGCTTGAACTGACGACGAGATTGGAATCAAAGCCATCGCTGAGAAGCACATGGGCTTCCCAAGTATCACCCATTCTTGTTGCGATACTAGGAACGGTAGAGAGATTGTCGAGGCTACTGACCCGTTGGTCATTGACTTTCCAGACAATCGAAGAAGTCACGACATCCTCATCGTCATCGAGCATCGAATAGGTAAGAGTGAGATCATCATCTGTAGTTGGTTGTTGAGGCAAAATGGTGATGTCATTCGAATATGGCAATGAGTTTGTGATTGTCGTCGCACTCGATGTCACCTGCTGACCGCTTGCAGTCCCGTCTGATGGAGTGACCGCAACAGTCCATTCTTCTCCTCGACTTGTTGCAGAAGATGGGACAATTGATGACGAAAGACTTGATTCAAGTACGCCATTTTTGAACCATTGAATCACAGTTCCTGATTCTGCATCACCATCATCATCGTCAAATGTATAACTGACTGAAAGGTCATCAGTTGTTGAAGGATTCGAAGGTGAAATCTGAACATCACTAACTGAAGGTGGTGTATTCGAATTCACAAATTCAGTGATTTGCACCGATAACGTGCCCTTGACATCATTTTTGTTCGTGCCAAGCCCATCCGCATTGACAACCGCTACACTGAGCGTCACAGAACCACTGCCTGCAGACGGAGCAGTCCAATCAACTTGCCATGAGTTGCGTTGAATGTCATTGTGGGTTGCTGAAAGTTTGTTGGATGAAATATCGACCATTGTCCCAGGATTGATCAATTCACCCTTGTTGACTTGAAAGGAAAAACCGCCTGTTGAATAGATTGGATTCAATGAACTGATGTTGATGGTGTAGGTCGAGCCAGGTGTGTATTCGGATGGGTAGCCATCGAGCGTTGGCGTTAACGAGCCGGCGGGATTGTGACAAGAGCATCCACTTGCACTATTGAAAATCCCATCGTCCCTACTTTGCGTGAGGGGGCTGAAGAGAAGTGAGAACAACAACAAACTGGTTAGTGCGAGAACTCGTATCTTCATACAATTAAAAGCACTCGTGTGGTTTTTTATTCTTCGTTTGTTTTAGGAGCAAAATCGAATAATGTTGTTGCATTTGATGTTTCATCAGGTTTCTTTTCTAACTCTGGAAGTGGTGTACTCTTATCTGACGAAATTGACAAATTAAATTTCTCCTCATTCCAGATTTCAACACCTAAGGATTCGGCTTTTGCACGCTTCGAGCCCGCATTTTCCCCTGCAAGCAACACAGAAAGTTTGCCTGAGACACTTCCCACAACTTTGCCACCGTGCTTTCGAATCAACTCTTCAAATTCTTTTCGGCCTTGACTGAGCGTGCCCGTAATGCAAAATGTCATGCCGTCAAAGACTGCACCTGCAGTTGATGTAACTACTTCATCTTCGACAACAATATGCTCAATCAGTGCAAGAATCATCTCCATTCGGACATGAAGGCCATCCCGAATATGAAGAGCGACAACATCACCCACGCCTTCAATCGACTGCATTTCTCGAAGAGCCTGATTTTCTTTGTATGGCTTCCCTTGCTCGTCAACTTGTGGGCCAAAGTGCTCGTCACCCTCTTCAGCAAAAGCCCGTTTGACCCATTCGAGCAAGGCCTCAAGCGAGGTGAGGTGTTTTGCAACGGCCATGCCGAGTTCAGGTCCAATACCAGGAAGGCCAAGGGCGTGAAGAAATTTTGAAAGCGTCATCGTCTTTGATTTTTCAAGTTCGGAAAGGACATTGAGTGAGGATTTTTCGCCCATTCGCTCAAGGCTTTGCAAATCATCACGCGTGAGTGTGTAAAGGTCGGCAATCGAGTTGATTTTCCCTTCTTCGAGCAATTGTTCGACTAATTTTTCTCCAACGCCATCCATCTCCAAAGCACGACACCAGTACAAAATTGCTCGACCTGTTCGTGCTGTGCATGCGAGGTTGATGCATTTGAGAAAAGCACCTTCCAACTCTACCTCGCCAGAGCAAGCGGGGCAAGATGTAGGAACATGAATCGGTGAGGGTACCGGCAAGGTCGAGGAAAATGATGTGCCATCAGCGTGAAATCGGTTTTGGAGATCCTGGGGAGTCCCTGGACCAAGACTGGATTCTATTTTTGGAATCACATCGCCTCTTCTGACAATTTTGACTTTATCTCCAATCGCCAAACCAAGTCTTTCAATCTCTCCGACGTTGTGCAAAGTTGTGTTCTCAACCGTCACGCCACCAACACGCTGAGGTGCGATTTTAGCGACGGGAGTAATGTTTCCCGTTCGACCTGTCTGCCAAACGACATCGAGGAGAACTGATGTTGCTTCTTCGGGTGGGAATTTCCATGCAAGAGCCCATCTTGGGTGATGTGCTGTTTTCCCTAATTGGTCTCTCAAGGCTATCGAATCAACTTTCAAGACAACACCATCGATTTCATACGCATATGTCGCCCTTCGTTCAGTCCAATCGGTGGTCGATGTTTCCAATAAACCGACAACCTCTCCCACATTTTCAGCATGATGAATACTCCATTCTGCTGGCTCGATCGTGGAATGTTGAACCAGCCAATCGAGGACCTCGGAATCAAATTGTGCGGTTGGTGGCTCCTCGCTTTCAGGATGTCGATGTGCATCGGATGGGAATTTCGCATCGTAGGCGTGAAAACGAAGGTCGGCGGCATCTGCTTTTCCGACTTCCAATTTTTGTCGAAGTGCTCCAGCTGCTAGATTGCGAGGATTGGGTGAAATGTCTTTGTATTTTGATTCAAAAATTTCGAGAGGCATCACAACTTCACCTCGTACATGAACATCAACACTCGCATTCAAGCGGGTTGGGATGTTGGGAATTTTCATGGCGTTTCGTGTGACATCTTCGCCACGTTCGCCACTCCCTCGGGTTGCTGCACGAACAAGTCGTCCTTTCCGGTATTCAATAGAGAGGGCGGAACCGTCGAGTTTTGGTTGAGTAAGAAATTGTAAAGCACCACTGGTTGTGGTTTGAACAAAATGAGCAATCTCTTCTCTTGTCGTTGCTTTGTCCAAACTCTGCATGGGAAACAAGTGGTCTACTTTCTTAGTACCAGGGTCAATATCAGCACCCACTCGGTTGAGTTGTGGATGGTCTGGGGCCAATTGTTTCAACTCGTCCCAAAGTTGGTCAAATTCTGCATCTGAAATCTCGGTTTTTGCTTGATTGTAATACAAATCCGAATGGTAGGCAATCTGATTGGCAAGCCAAGAAATTCGCTCATGAACAGAAGGCTGAGCGTCATCTTGGGCCATAGTTTTCCACCTCAACAAGAGTTATTGAACTATGTGTTAGGCCTTAAAGAAACTCGACGCCGCCAGTCAAAAAATCGTACATTGCGGGAACGACTTGAAGTTTATCTTGAGCGATAGCCTCCTGAATCATTGACGATGTTGATATGATTTGTTGGCATGTTTCCATGGCCGTTTTCTTTGCTGCTTCATTGACCTCGAGATGCTGATGGTCCAAACACGAAGAGATGTGCTCGACGAGTGTTTGGAGATGTGGTGATTCGACATCTTGGCCTTGAAGATATCCAAGAGTTGCTGCTATCGCCCCACATCCTGAGTGTCCCATGACAACAATAAGTGGGCAATTCAATTGCCCAACTGCGAATTCAAGACTTGACATCTGGGATGAGCGGGCGATTGCCCCTGCTGTCCGGACAACAAACAATGAACCGATGCCTTCATCGAAAATAATCTCTGGTGTCACTCTCGAATCTGCACATGTGAGTATGGTTGCGTAAGGTGATTGTCCGGAAATTGTTTGTTCATTGGTTGCATGGTGAACTGTCGGTTCTGAAATTGTAGCGTTTGAAGTAAATCGGAGATTGCCTGCTTGCAATCGATCTCGTGCATCGCGGGCATTCATCGTCATCCTTCCTTGCATGCCCTTACCAAAGGTAGTTGAAGATTATTGAGGATGATTCATTCGTTTTCAACATCAATTTCTACGTCCTTGAAGATGCGAATGCGTTGCTTGGCAATTTCCAAATCATGGTATTGTCCTCCAAGAGGCAACGGAGCAAAGGGACCCCATCCCATTCTCATGAGCATGATACGTGATTTTGGCTGCTTCTTCGGCATTTTTAATCGACTCCATTCATAACGCTGACCGTCGGCGAAAAGGTGGGTTGGTGTTACAGCATATCGCTTGGGTATGAGTAAGGAAATCAAATGGAGCCCAAGAAACACATCCCATAGTATTGCGTACAGAATTGGTGTGTTCGAAGCACTCAACAAAGCCCAAGGCAAAGCCATCATGGCGGCCATGGAGAATAAATTGCCCCACTGTCTAGCAACTTCGTGGACGCCTTCACTTGCCCAAGCATAACTCAAATTCGGTAGTTCGCCAAGTGTAGGTACATCATTTCTCTGTTTGGTTAACCAGAATGCGTCCCAGATGACGATGAGTGCCAAAATAAAGACGCAGACGAACGCAACAATCTCCGACGTCAATATCGATATTGGACTCACGTTTTCGCCCCTATAGGTTGTCGTCAAATACATCTCGTTTTGCAAGAGATGAAAGGTCGAGATTTTCGACCGATGAGCCTCCGCCTCGGCGAGACCGAACAAGCAAAAACATAACGAGAACGACCATCAAGACGACAGCAAGAAGGGTCAAATTCAGGTCATCATCATTTGATGCTCCCTCTTCTCCTTCAAGGAGGTCGGGTACACCATCGCCGTCATCATCGTCATCCTCATTGAGCCATGTCGTCACACCCTCAGGGCAATCAATCGTGTCTGGTTGGCCATCATTATCGGTGTCAAAGGCTGCACAAGCGTCGAGCGGGAATGCGTCTTTTTCGTCCGAAACGCCATCATCATCATCATCACCATCGTAAACATCAGGCCCGCATGATCGGCCATTTGACGCATCAAACCATGTCTCAGTATTGCATGTTGACAACCAATCTCCGTCGGTGTCAAGAAGCGTTACTTCGAAATCTACGCTCCTTGATGAAGAACTTCCTAGTGTATCGGTGGCTTCGACGAGAAGCAAGTAAAATCCTGCGGATAGGTCGGTGATGTTGTATGTTGTATCACCTGTGTGGCTGTAGACTTCATTGCCCTGGGAATCTTGAACCACCCAAAGAATGACCACATCATCAACCGAATCGAGGTCGTCAGAAACTGTAATTTCCGAGGTAATGTATTCTGTTTCCATGATCCGTTGACCTGGATAAGGTGAACTGATGCTCAGTGTAGGTGCTTGATTTGGAGTGAGTTGGAGAATGATGACCTCGTCGACAATTTCATTGGGGTTGAACTCAATCGATTCCAAAGGATATCCTTGTGCATTTGCTGTCATTACGATGGATTGTACATCTTGACTTCCAGTATCGGTGTACTCCTGAACGAGCAATTCGATGGATAATCCTACACCTTCTGCTCGATTTGCCTCGTCAACCGAACCGTCTACTGTCCACGTCAGCACTGAAGGGATTGGCGTCCCATCGAGTTGTGCTTCTACCATGATACGCCTAAACATATCAATTTTCGAGCCCTCAGATAGTGACGCAGTATCAATATCACTGTCAAGAATGGACAAGGATGAGCCAAAGGCTTGGATTTCGCCATCGATGTTCGAATCTTCTATTCGCAAGTTGTATCGGTCGGCTGCAATTGCGGTGGATGAAACAATATTCACATCTCGCAGCAAAGCAGGGGCAGAATGGCCTTGTTCATCTTCATGGAAAGACATTCCAATCGCATAATTTGTCAATTCAATATCGACGAACGAAAGCGAGGAAGAAAATTTTCCATGCTCAACATCGATACCCGTTCCTACACCAGAGCCCTCGGCTGTAACAGAATGCAGGTTTCCTGAGGATTCGATGATTTCGATACCTGCAGTTCCAGATATATGGACATCTGCGACATCGAACAATACACTTTCTTCAATCTTCACCGCTACACCTCCGGAAGTGTTCACATTGACATTGGAGATTTGCATGTGTTCATCGACATCATACAAGGTTAGGAACGGAGATAAACCCGTGAAGTCATCGGATGTTACATCCATCAGTATTCCATGGGTAGCGAGAAGATTGATGCCTGACGACATTGTTCCATCGAGGGAAATGCCAGAAATTGATATCTCATTTTGTTGAATCGATACACCAACATCACCACAATCGCTCATTGAAACATCGTTCATTGTAATTTTTGCATTTGATTGATACGCCATGAAACATGATAATCCGGCATTGGAAAACGTAGAGTTTGTGATCTCAACAATTGCAGAACTTCCAGATTCGACAACGACCAAGGAATCTGCACCTGAGCGGGCAAATGTCGCATCGTTTGCAATGAAGGTTCCCGAGCCTTGAGCCACATGGACAGCGGGTGATGTCTCAACAATCGAGGTCCCACTTAGTTCAATGAGGGAGCCTGCCGCTGTACCAGTCTCTAATCCTGCCCATGGTGAGCCTCCACCTGTGGATGACAGGATGGCATTTCCTGCATCGAGTTGTCCGTTCACGGTGATTCTTGTATCGCCTGCAATCCTCAATTCAACGCCATCGTTGATGGTCAGAACACCGGACATTCCGACTGTTAGGTCATCTGTGAGGACATATGGACTCCACCGCTTTTCGAGAACAAACCAATCATTGAGTGTGCCAATAGGTACGGTTGATACCATGAATGTGTGGTCCAATGATGCGTTGGTTTCCCATGAAATGAAATCATTAAACGTGCCATATTGGAGTGTTATGACTTTTCTTCCTCCCCAAACCTCACTTGATTCATCGACAACTCGGGCGTTTGAATAAGCCGTAATCTGTCCTGACGTATCGGTCTGTGAAATGGCTCCATCAATGGATATGACTGCCCCTGAAATGGCTTCACCTTTATCGAGTACCGTTACTTCAAGGGAAGATTTCAAGGTCATTTTTGCACCAGTCCATGCTGTGATCTCGCCGTCAACATAACCATTGTACAAATCAACTTCACAATTTGGTTGCAATGTGACATCGCCATCGACGAACAAGAAGTCTGTCTCCTTCTTGGTTAAACATGACCATGCTACATCGCCTGTAATCTCAAAGATACCTTCGAATCCAGAAATAAACGATGAGGCTCCGAGGCTTACCATGTCAGTTGTGAGATGGGCGTTTCGACCGTACAGCACCCCGCTTCCTTCAAGTTGAACACTTGACCCTGATGGAACAACAACTGCAGTATCGACGAGTGTCAGTTGTGCATTCGTTTGAATGGTCAAGTCCCCGCCAAGGAGATGTGCTTGTCCATCTGGCCTGGGTCCTAGAACGACAGATTGCCCACTTGAAATGGTCCAATCGCCTGCTGGTATCACAGGGACTTGAACGCTTTGGCCATTCTGGCCCCCGTACAGCGTGGTTTGAACCCCAGCACCCAAGTATGTCACTTCTGCAACTGAACCCGAGCTCACAAGAGGGATATTTGCAGCACCATTCGCATTGCTCATCATCTCAAAACCGTGAACAACAATCGTTGCTTCAATTGGATCGCCAATCAAATCTGTGAACGTCACAGGTGTTTCAATCAATTCATGTGAAGCCGTTGTTGCAACTGTCGGGTTGAGATTTGAACCATAATACAGCGTTCCATCACCCATGGCATCAGCGGCATTCGGGGCTGTGTTGATTGGACGGAATGAACGAATATTTGCTAATGCATTATTCTCTAGTAGAAGGGGTGTTTGGTGGACATCTGCTGTCCAATTAACAATTTGCAACGGACCATACCCATCAAATTCAATTCCTGTATCAGCTGATTGGGTTGCCAAATCTTGAATAGAAATTTTTGAATTTTCCGCATCGAGACCGATATCGACACCTTGGGTTATCGAAACATCAGCGAGGACCATATCTGTTGATTGAGCCACAATACCGTTGCTCCAACCACTAAGCGACAACGTTGACGATTCCATGATACTGTACCAAATATAAAGTCCTGTGGAGGTATGGTCTTGAGACGAATATTGTTTCTGAATCGTCACCCCATCCCACTGATGTGAACCCTGGACCAGTGATACGGCTCTACTGTTTGATAGAAGTTCAAAAATACTGTTCTCAATCGATGTCGAGGCACCTTGTGAATCCAACGCTGATTCTTCAGTTTCGATATTGGTATCTGTTAAAGAGAGAATTGAATCTCCGACAACATCGATGCCTCGGCCAGAGTTTGTGATCTCCAATCTATCGAAATCATATGGCCCTGCGCCTGACAACTGAATTGCCTTTGAAGCGTTGGTGATGGTCACATCAGTAAACGAGCATGCAAGGCTACACTTTACGTCCATAGCATACCTTTGTTCATCGCCTGAACCTGAAAACGTAACGTCGTCCAACACCAATGATTGCGAACCAGATGAAAACAGAAAACGGTTGCCTTCAAACGAACCGTGGTGAGTTTCAAAATCATCTGCATCGCCAGCATCGAGTGATAAGATTGTATCAAAACTCAAGGAGTTGTTCACTCGCATTTGGACGCCTTGTTGGCCAACATAGCCGATAGTAGAGTTGTATACTCCTGATTGGTCGATAAGAAGTTGGCCTGACATGCCTTTGAATCCAATACCTGCTCTGTGAATTGCTAAATTTGACACATCCGCAAATCCATCCGATTGAATACCGATACTCACATTTGAAAATGAGCCTTGGTCAAGAGATAGCATGCCTGAGGATTCAAGGCGAACACCGTCAAAATCCATTGATTCAATGTCAACCGAAGTTGCTGACACCGTACCTCCATCGATGCGGATGCCGATGTAGGAATGGTTGAGGTAGAGGTTGTTGAGTTGGGCACTGCCTTCAACATACAGAGAAGATTCAGCGTTCGAGATTTGAACATCATCAAGATACACAGAACCTCCTGGTGCAACATGGATGCCAGGCCACATACCCTGGCCTTGCGACCCACCAGTAAGTGGGGGTTCAGAAGAGAAAAATGTCGTGTTTGAAGCCCGCAACACACCTTCAACAATAATGGAATATGTTTTGGCGTCAACCGTTGAAATATCATCAATGGTTAACGTCGTTCCTGACGAAACCGTTACGTTCCCTTGTAAGATATAATCGTCAGATGACCATGTTGTTGATGTTGAGATGGTCGTGTCGGCACCTTGAATCGTCGTCATGAAGAGTGCAGACAACATCAGGGTGGTAAGAAAAATCGCATGTCTTCTCATAACATGTTGTAGGGCGTTGACCTTATCAAACTGAGGGGTCGGTGTCATCAATTGAAGTGGTTCATGACACGAACAGAAGGTGAGTGGGCCCGCCCGGATTTGAACCGGGGTCTGACGGCCCCCAGCCGCCAAGTATAGGCCAAGCTAACCCACGGGCCCGAGTGTCATTCTGTTCAAAGACGGGCTGCACTAAATGGTGCGACCTCGGTGATCAAGTCGATGT
Organism: uncultured Candidatus Poseidoniales archaeon; assembly: GCA_964613395.1. Taxonomy (GTDB): domain Archaea; phylum Thermoplasmatota; class Poseidoniia; order Poseidoniales; family Poseidoniaceae; genus Poseidonia. The sequence goes on from CAZTGO010000004.1 coordinate 137,065, forward strand.
GGCCAACGTACATTCGTCGGCAGCAATATCGCTTAAGACCGATGCCGTCAAGTGCTTCTGCAACCTCTTTTCCTGCTGCAACAAGCTCGTTGAATTCTTCCCATTTGTGTGCAATAACACCGCCACAGCTGAAGCATCGTACTGGTATAATCATTCAAAGCACCTCATCGGTAGGACTTTTGTTTCTTGCGTCGAGCACCACGTCCAAGTTGGTGCTTCGGTTCTTTTCTTCGTGGGTCGTTGACCAAAAGACTTCGGTCGTACCTGAGATATTCATCTCGAAGGTCTTCGTCAACGCCTTCTGCACCACCATTGTAATGCACGAGGCCTCGTGCAATCGCTGTTCGGATTGCGTCGGTTTGACCCATAATACCTCCACCAGAGGTAACGACATTGATGTCAACTTTTGCAAGTCGATTCATGGCATCTGCGATGATGAGAGGTTCCATTGTCTTTCGACGTGCAAGTTCTGGTTGCATGATTTCGACCGGTTCTGAATTGATACGAACGCGGCCTTGTCCGGGCTTGACTGTTGCACGAGCAACTGCAGTCTTTCGCTTGCCGGACATTTCAACGGATTTCTTTTTCTTAGCCATCATGCTTCACCTCCGTTCCATCGATGTGAAGGAGCGCCAAGGTGTTGGCTGACTTCACCGAGTAAAACGAATCGGTCTGGAGTTTTTCCTCGAATCGCAGAGTCATCACCGCTCGTGTGACCTTCTGGTAGGTCGCCTGCCAAATGGCTTGGGCATCCAATTTCAACTCGAAGGTTACGGAGTGCCCGTCGACCACTGCTCTTTTTTTGATAAGGCAACATACCTCGAACCGCACGCTTGAAAATCATATCAGGCATTCGGGGGAAATATGGCCCCTTACGAGCATGATTCAGTTCATACTTTTCTTGATACCGGGAAAATACTGCAGTAGAGCGGCCTGAAATCATCGCTTTTTCTGCGTTGATAACGACGACCTTGTCGTCTCGGTCCTCTCGTGCTGCTTTCAGGAGGATTTCAGCCACGGTCGAAGCTAATCGACCCATGATGACACCTTCGGCGTTGAATACATAGGTTGTTTCAGCCAAGGATAACCACCCCCGATCCAGTTGGGTTTTCGTTCATTAGTTCACTATAGGTTAAACATCGACCACCAGCGGCCTCAATCTTTTCACGTGCACCTGAACTGACACTGTAGGCGGCGATGGTATGGCTCTTGGTTACCTCACCAGACCCAAGGAGTTTGCCAGGAACGACGACGACTGAGCCGTCGGATGCGTATCTGCTCACTCTGCTTAGGTTTGGTTGCGCCCAATTCTTTCGACTCTTTTGGAGACGAACTGCCACATCTCGCCAAACAGCAGAACCGGTTTCACGAGACTGTGCCTTTAACTGATCGATAACCTCAATCAATTGCGCATTTGTCTTTCGTTCTGGGTTGCTCATTTGACTCCCTCGATGCTAGAAGCATGCTGCCGACCCCCCTACCCATTAAGAAGTCACCGACGCGATACAGCGTCTTATTTTGATAGGAATCACTCACTCGGGGTAGTATGGTTCCCCTTTTGCATCGAGAATTTCAACAGCTAGGTCGGATTTATTCGCTTCTTTGAGAATTTCGTCATGGACTTGGTCTGAAAAGTCGTCGAGTGCTTCAAGTGATGTGATGCCACCAAATTCTTTGAGTTCGTCAATGAGGTGGTTGAGGACGCAACTAACGCCGTATGCATGCCCAACTCTGAACGTATGGTCAACCTCTCCAGGAGCCATATCTTCTACTTTCATTTGCAACAATATCGAGTTGGAATAGGAGAACACGGCTCCATAAATCGCTTCGATGATTTGAGCAGCTTCGAGATCGCCAAGCAAGGACTGTGCCTCTGCAAGAGCATGCCGACTAGCCTCCTGATATTTGCTGTATGCTTGTACAACATCTTGTGTCTCAAGTTCCATCGCTGCGCCGACCATAGATTTCCAGTCATCCATGACCGGCGGACATGGGTCCAACTCTTTGAATGTTCGGCAGAGAGATTCACAATCGAATCTCATTGGCTCACGGCAGGGCTTAGATCGAGAAATCTGAGCCTTCACCGTCTTGTTCGCCAGCGAATCGTGTTGTTCCATCTGCTGCAACAAATTCTCCTGCCTTGGTTTGTTTTTCATACAAACCGGCAGTGTCGAATCTCTTGACTTGGCCTTCTTCACCAAGTGCCCTCGTCAACGATGTCGTGATCATAGAGAGCGTTCCTACAGCCTTGTCTCGATGCGTTGCATCGATGGTGTGTTCGGAGTATCTGGCTTCTTCAAAGATTGAAAGGAATGCGTCCATTTGGTCTTCTGGAACCATGCCAAACGCTGTTCGAACTGCCGCTTCAAATTCACGAGCTGTTTCGTAGACCTTCTTCATGAAGCCGTACTTCTTGAAGTGCTTGACAAGGTTCTTGTAACAATCGAAGATAATTGCAATATATTCATTGCTTGCTCTCAATTCAATAATTGCATCGGTGAGAATACCGTGTAATGCTTGAACTTGTCTTCGCTCTTGTACACGCTGATAGTACATCAAACCTGCAATGAGAAGAGCCATCAAAATGATCGATAACAAGACGATGTTCTGAGGGCTGAAGAATGAACTTTGTGACGACACATCATCCGATTGCCTCCAATGAATTTCGTGAGTAATGTTGTCCTGGGAAGGCGCAAAGTATGTTGAGCCAGGATAATAGGCAGTAATTCTCCACAAACCGATACATTCGTTTCCATCGCAAGATTTTCCAGTGAATTCCCATGCGAAGCTCGCAGTACCTTGTTCATCTGTTCTTGTCCTGTTGTTTGTGTTCGAAAGAATCCATTGATTTGTCGAATCGTCAAAGTACTCGTATGCGAAGATAATCTCTTCATTTTCGATTGCCATGTCAATTCTGTCTCGGAGCAAAGCAACTTCACCCTGGACCATTTCGCCTGTATCAATACCATTCACACCAGAATTGCTCCAAGTCTGTTTCACTTGCAGGTCAACTCTTGACCGCACCAGTACAGTGAGTTCCATGGCTGAACCATTCAATGAGTTTGAACTGTCTTTATCACAGCCACCAGGTACATTGACATCTGGTTCAAATGCAACCCTCAAGATTCTGAAGCCTTCGGTCTTTCCACCAGTCGTTTCTACGCCTCGTAATGTGGGGTTCTGTTCAGGGTCACCGCTAAACCACGTGATCGTTCCATCGATATCGCTTGTTCGAATCGTGGCAATTGGTCGAACGTTTTCAAGTGGATCGAGGTAGATGTTCAAACACTTTCCTCCAACAGCTTGCCCGTTGGTTTGAGCAAGGTATGCTTCAACGTGGAAGGATTCCTTCAAGTAAAGAACTGGGAACCTTGAGCCGTTATCGGCTACATATTCGTCAACACTCGACTTAAATGGTCCAACCTCTGTGATTTGTAGGGTTGAGTTAGAGAACACGTCAAATTCGGTTTGAACTGTTTTGTTCTCGTACCTGTACGCATCATTATTGTCGTATGCTGAATAAACGACTGTAACCTTTGCCTTTCCTGCCATCACGTCAGATAGTGGGCAAAGTATAGAGAAGTACCCGCCGGCATCCGTCATACCGGATTGACATGCAACGGGTCCAGTCTGGCCGTTGATCATTTCGTAATTCACGCGAATCATTCTGTTTGTCAAATTGGTACCAAGTTCATCTCGCAGTTGTCCTGTGACAATCATTGGCTTTGGCACGACCTCACCAGTCATTGGGTCAACTTCGCTTGTGTAGACAATTTGGTCGTCGACGGTCATGAGTGTTCTTCCAATCAAGGAGAAACCGTTTGCATTGTGTGTCATTGTCAACCTGAAGTGGTCGTTACCAGGAACACTCGTACAAGGGTCCCATGCACCCTGAATTCCAAGGTATGAAACATCGATTTCGCGGCAACCTTCGTTCGGCAAGGTTTCTCGGAACCTTAGAATGACGTTGACTGGTCCGAAACCATCCGGTAAGAATGATTCAGGGTCGTCGCGGAGAAGTTGTGGATTGAGCGGGCTGATGTTTGCCTTCATACATCCGATGGTTTCCTCATCTTCAAGGCCATCTTCATCAACATCCCGGTCAGGTATACCGTCACCATTTCCGTCGTAGTAACACAAGTGAGAGTTGTCTGGTTGTGGTTCAGGCAAGGAGATAAGTCCTGCTGCCGGAGCAAGTGTAGCAACAACTTGTCTGTGTGAAACTCCATCGAAGTCTTTACCCTCGAAGATGACATCAACAAGCCCACCGTTCGGCGGAGTCGAACCAGTAAGTGCTGAACCTCCAGAATCTCGTTCGATTGTTTTGTTATCGTCCGTCACTTGTGCTGTGAAATCCCATTTATCACCGGAACGACGTAGGTTCGGGTCAGATGAAATGACCTGCATGAATGTTCTTGAGACAACCCAAACAGATTGTGTGGCGGAGTTACCTTTCAACAAACTCGTTCCTGCATACTCAAATTGTAATGTGAAATTGCCGAGTTGATCGTTTGCTTTTACCTCGAATGGGATTTCGAAGAATCCGTTGTCGTCAGTGTAATTTACACCACTACGACCATCGAATGACCATGTCCAGTTGATTGGAGCACTTCGAACTGGTTGGAGTGAGTTATCAACTAGTTTAGCCTGTATGCTCGTGTTTGTGTTTCTGTACAAACGTGGTAATGACGTTGTTAAGAAGTCGGTTGTACCAACAACTGTAACGTTGATGTAAGCACCAGTTGGAGCAAGGGACGAGGAATTGCCTGTGAAGTAATATGCGGAGTTGGTAAAGTCAACACGCATGCCGTATGTTCCAGCCGAATATTGACTGTACCATGACCAGTTGTAATCGTAGCGTGCTTCACCGTTAACCATCTTTGGTGTTTGAGTGTATGCAGTTTCACCAGCTCCGAGGAATTGTCCGTTCTTGTCGGTGTCAACCTGTAGAGCAATCGGGTCTTGGACCCATGGCTCATTCGTTCTGTTGGTGACTGAACCAATCACTTGCAAGGATTCACCAGTGTTCATTTCAGGGACGATTTCGCACCGGATGAGGCTGTTTGGATCTGTTCTGTCCACAGGCCCACATGGTGGAAGGTTACTATCTCCACCGTTGACCAGGTTGATGAACCAGTGTGTACCGTTTGTCGAAGATAAGAACGGTGCGAGCTTTGCAGATTCACCGGTTAATGTTGCTACATCTCCATCCCATTCCTTTGGATATGGCTTGTAGGCAGAAACCGTAGCGTAATCGATGCCGTGAGCTTGCAAGCCTGGTCCATGGAAGAGGGTCGCCCAGTCACCAAATGTTCCATCACCATTGTTGATGGTCTGGTCATAATAGTAAATTGGACTCTTTCCGTCGACAATCATTTGTCCAAGGATGTTCATTCTGTGCATCACTCGGATGGAGAATGGTTCGGATTCATCACCATACATCCATGGGAATGGGTATTCATACGCCAATTCTGGTGAAACCCGTGCTACAACCTCAATGTCACCTGGTGGTAAACTTGTGTTGGTGTAATCATAGACAAGCGTGTTTCCGCCTGAGTCTGTCACAACATTGTGTGATTTGGTCGTGTTATCCCAAGCAATTTCTTCGTAGGCACCAGGAAGTTCGCCAGGTCCGTTGTCGTATGTTGAATTCCATCGTACTTGTTTCCATACACCATTGATTCCAATATCTTGAACGAAGGTCAATGATGCCCAACCAGTAGCGTCTGTTCGATATCCGTTATTTCCGAGTCCAGTGAAGTTTGTTGGGTGTGTGATGTTTCCAAACAATCCACCGAAGATGGAGAAGGTAATCGGGGCATGCACAATACGGTTGTCGTAAATTCCTCGTTCCCAATCGGCTTCATAATGTGCCTTGAAGTCGAGCCAAAACGGTTGTTCGTCGCTTCTAAAGTATGTCCATGCTGAATAATCAACTGTGAGGTTTGCTTCTGCACCAACATAATACGATGTTGATTCGTTTCCGTTAAATGTAAACATCTCGGTCACAACTGCGTAGACTCGATATGTTGAGCTGTCGCCAACCGTCAAATCTTCTGGATACAGGAACTGACCCACAGAGAAGTTTCCTTGGTTGTTTGTCAAAACATCGACTGTTTCCTTAGCAACTGTACCGTTATTTGCCCATTCAATAATGACTTGAACTGGCAGTTCTTGTGCTGGTTCTTGTTGCAAAGAAACAGGATTGATCCAATCAACATGCCCAGAGAAAATCGTAGGTTGCCGAGCATCGAGCCACAATGTGCTAGGAGCATTGAGCGTGATGTACGTCGGGGACTTGTCATCTTCATCGAGAACACAATCGTTGTCTGAGTCCCAGTCGGATGATTCTTGACCTTGGTAGCATGAAGATGATGTCTCGCCTTCCTCAAGGTGGTCATAATCGCTGTCCCAAAGTGTATCGTTGTCATCATCGTTGTCAACTGCATCTGGGCCGGTTGAATTACCAGACGGGTCTGCGAGTGCTTCTCCGTCTCCGAAATCATCATGGTCCCATGGGTTGGTTGAATTTCTTGAGAACCGTGTTGGCCAGAGAATGACTTCGTCTTTGTCGTGCATGCCGTCTTGGTCATCATCAACATCGATATCGTCACGAAGGCCATCGTTATCATGGTCAAATGGAGCAACCTTGCTCACGAGAAGTTCTTCTGCATTGGTGAGGCCATCGCCATCCCAATCATCGTCTTTCCAGTTCACAATTCCATCGTTGTCGTTGTCCCACGTGTGTTGCTCTTCGCCCCAGAAACAACCAGCTTGAAGTTCTTGGTCGGTATCGAGAACACCGTTATTGTCATCGTCTGGGTCTTCTCCGTCAGGAATACCATCGTTGTCATTGTCAACATCGTAGAATGTGATGATTCCAAGTCCTTGTCGCATGATGCCTCGGTCCCAAACCGCTTGGAAGAAACCGTCGTCATCTGCGTCGGCATCATTTCCGTCATCATCGTTGTCTACACAATTTGAACCGGTGAAGAAATTACCATTGTTTTGATTTGTGTCATCATCGAAATCGTTGTTTGAGTCCACTTCGAAGTAATCCCAAATTCCATCGTTGTCGTCATCAACGTCATACCAATCGTAAATCGAATCGTAATCATCGTCGACATCGATTGTTTTGTTGGTGAAATCACCATCCACGTCACCATCGACATCGTTCTTTAGAAGATCAGCACCTAATTCATCAGGGAAATCTGCATACTCTGCAGGACCATTGTCCGAATTCCATTGCCAAATACCCGTCAAGAGTCCAATCCATGTCACGAACGCATCTCGGTTGTCAAGCATTTGCGTGTAGGAGAGTGCTGAATCGATGTTCCCGTCTCCACCGAAATCGTAGTGGTAACAACCAATGTTGTTCACAGGTGTACAACTCCAATTTCCTGAAGGTCCACCAGCGGTTGCACCTTCGTTCCAGTTTGCATCAGGCCGGGTTGAGTACGGCGAGCCAAATTGTGCATTCACGCCGTTGAGCGGCATTTTGTATGCGATTGCGTAAGCATATCCACAAACAAAGCCTTGTGCTAAGTTACCAGCGGTGAATCCACATGTCGACAGATTGAATGTTCCGCCCATCTTGATATCGTGCACATCGAGAATACCATCGTTGGATTCGTCTTGGTCCCACCAATCAGGTAAACCATCGGCATCTTGGTCGACATCCAACCCGTTGATCAGGGAATCGCCGTCAGCGTCAATGTCCCATTCATTTCCACCGTTATACGGTGACCAACGGGTAAAGAAGAACCAGTAAAACTCTGGAACTGTCCCTGGTGTAACTGGACTCGTTGTACCATCATAACCATTGTAGTTCAACACAACATCAGCGAATGGGTTGTGGTGGAATACCATACTCCAGTGATCGCTTGTGTTATCAGCGTAAATTTGCCCATCAAGGCTTCCATCCAATTGACCTCCATCTGAGATTGGGTAGTATGGGTTTGTGAATGAGTCGGTCATATCGTAATCAAGAACACCGCAGTTTCCGTCATCTGGATCGTACAAGTCTGAAACACCATCATTATCATCGTCCCAGTCGATTGAGTTTTCAAGACCATCCCCATCCACGTCTGAATCAACACTATTCGGCCCATCATCGCGGTACAGAGCACCGTTGATGGCGTGAAGGTCTGCATCGTTGTCGAGGTCACAATCCCAATCAATATCAAGGATATCGATGATACCGTCGTTGTCGTCATCAACGTCGTCCCAATTGTCGACGCCGTCACCGTCCCAATCGTTGAACTGGGAGTAGGATGCTCGACGCGTTTGACAGCGAATGTCAGGATTTGTTGGGTTAGGATTGGCTTGAGTTGGGCAGTTCCAAGTTGCTACATCTGAAGCTTTGTCAAGTGGGAATGAATCGTTTTCGTTCTCGATTTGGTCATTATCCAAATCGTACTCGAAGTTGTTTGCGTCTCCGCTCACGCTCACATCGCCCAAGTTGTCTGGTGTTGTGGTACCACCCATATCAGCATCAAGCCAGTCATAGATACCGTTGTAGTTTTGGTCAAACGGCCGCTTTCTGTCATCGTCGAGATCTTGGTCATAATCGAGTTCACAATCAATTGTCCCATCGTTGTTGTTATCTTTTCCTGGAATTTCGAAAACGACGGATAGAACGGATGATACATCAATTGTAGCACCGTTGTTTCCTCCAGAAATGAATACAGTTTCGGAGACTGAATAGCCAAAGCCTGGTGTATTGATTGAGACTGCAGTCACAGCTCCATTACTGTCGGCGGTGATGTCAACTGTAAGGCCTTGGCCTGAGCCTGCGGAGGATGTCGCTACATTTGTTGCTGAAACATAATTTGTACCGCCTACGAGGCTTGCTGAATTCAAACCGCTCACTGCACCATCACGTACATTTCGATTGTAATCGGATATTGCATCATTGTTGGTGTCGATGTTTGTACATGTGTCAGGGATACCATCGTTATCATCATCTGGGTCGGACATGTCAAGAATACCGTCGTTGTCATCATCAGTATCTGCACTGTCTGGTGTTCCATCGTTGTCATCATCTGGGTCAAGGAAATTTGGTGACCCATCAAGGTCAAGGTCACCATCATAAATCTCTGTAAACGATGGTGTGCCTTGAGCACCTTCAGCACCGAAGCCTGAACTTGGAGCTCCTACTGCATTCACTCGGTTGAGTTCCCATGTCAGGTAATTGACTCCACCGGAGAAATCTCGGTATTCTGTGTAATCCCAAGATTCTGCTGCGGCATACAATGTTGCGGTGAGAGACATTGAGCCTGTGATACTCGAGTCGTATGGATGTGCATCATCGATGTCTGGGACTCCATCACCATCATCATCGAGGTCGAAGTAATCTTGAACGCCATCGCCATCGAGGTCACATGGCCATGTGAATTGGTCGATTCGTCCGTCATTGTCGTCGTCTTCGTCATAACTTCCTGCTCCCGAACCATCAGAATCTTCGTCGGTAACGCCGTCGTTGTCATGGTCGAATGGGTGTTGGTCTGCGAGGTAGTTTGTACCGAGAGAGCCCACTTGACTTAGGTACGGGTGGGTTTTGTTGTCAACATCTCGGGTGATGTAACGGTCAGTCGATACATTTCGAGGATCAAGACCTTCGGATTCCAACCATTCGAAATCAATTGGCCCCTCAAGGATTCCATCGTTATCATCGTCCCAATCATCAATATCGAGGATGCCGTCGTTATCGTGGTCGTATGGGTCCGTACCATAACAACCGTCAAATCTCTCTAGCAGGTCGTAAATACCATCATTATCATCGTCTAAATCGTTGAGGTCGTCGATGCCGTCGTTGTCGTGGTCTCCTGCACGTGGGTCTTCAAGGAAGGTTGTGTATCGAGGAAGGACTTCTTCGAGAACTGAAATGTCGACAATGATACCCGACCCGACACCAGGATCTGACCACATCATGTTCGTGAGGGCTTCGTGGATGTTTGCAGAAAGGACATCTTCGCCCGTTGTCCATCCACCTTGCCCTCCTTGATCGGTTGATTGACCAAATTGAACTCGTTCAATTTTGTTGCTGTCGACTGCGTTCACTTCGAGCGTCAATTCGGTTGATGAGAGGATATCGGTCACCCCGTACATCGAGCTAAGAATCATCAAAACAACGAGTGTGATTGCAGCTGAAAATTTACTTCGGTTTTCTATCTGTTCTGTTTCTTGTCGGGAGAGCATGTTCGCACCTCAAATTCATCCGTCCACCTTGGTTACATATATCAAACCCTATGGCCGGATTTGAATGAAAGTATCACAGAAGAATTAGGGTATCAATTCGAAAAAAGAAGGGGGAACACTTGGGGGCCGAGGCCCCCAAATGCTCAACAACTGTTTGAAACACAAACAGATCTAGAAGGTACGTTATCCAATTTACCTGACTCAGAGTTCAAACTCGTCGAGGATGCCGTCGTTATCATCGTCGTCATCTTCGTGGTCGTCTGCACCATCGTTGTCGTGGTCGAATTGGCCAGTGAGACTGTTACCGTCGTTGACTTCAAACCAGTCTGAAAGACCGTCGTTGTCGTCATCGGTATCGGTAAGATCCCAAATACCATCATTGTCATGATCGTAGCGGTATTGACCTGCAACGCCTCCGATTTCATCGACGTCAAGAATGTCGTCGTTGTCATCATCGGTGTCAACAGCATCGTCCATGCCATCGTTGTCGTGGTCACGCTTGCGGTCTTCGCCAGCGTCCATGACACCGTTGTTGTTGGCATCTTCGAAGTCAACTCTGTTGTCGATTCCATCATTGTCGATGTCAAGATCGACTGAATCGGTAATTCCGTCGTTGTCGTGGTCGTAAATGTTGGTGTTTGGATCACCATCATTGACTTCCTCATCATCAGGAATGCCGTCACCGTCGTCATCATCGTCTTCGTAGTCATCGATGCCGTCGCCATCATGGTCGTATGGTGTGTCGTCAATCACATCAGGAATGCCGTCATTGTCGTTGTCGGTATCCTCAGTGTTTGGAATACCGTCACCGTCGTTGTCACTTTCCTGTTGGTTGTTGACTTGCTGGCCTTGTTGCTGCTCGGATTGTTGGCCTTGTTGACCTTGTTGTCCGTTCTGTGTCTGACCTTGTTGTTGTTCGTTCTGACCGTTTTGGTTCTGGCCGTTTTGGTCTTGACTGGTCTGGTCGCCTTGTTGACCACCTTGTTGACCACCTTGTTGTTGCTGGCCTTGACCGTTGTCTTGTTGTTGACCTTGCTGACCTTGCTGACCTTGTTGGCCTTGCTGACCTTGTTGGCC
>CAZTGO010000005.1:0-104983 GCA_964613395.1 uncultured Candidatus Poseidoniales archaeon
AGCTTATCGCAGCTTGTCACGACCTTCATCGGCACTCGAGCCGAGCGATCCCCCAATTGGGTTGTAGCATCACATGTATGTTTTCCACACCATGCGAGTAACCCTTCGGTATCTAGTCATGCCTATTCGGCCTCTTCAGAAAGCCGTCTCAAGGACGACTCCCCTCAGCCCTTCCCCCTTTACGGCATACGTAAAGAGGTGCTAAGCATCCATCCGACCGCCCTCCTATATATGAACGAATCGGTAGGCGATTGCCCTTCAATGTTGCATTTATATTCAATATACATCAAAAAATCTGTTTTAATTTTTCATAATTCGAAGCCGCTAAACCATCATGCTGACGAATCGTTGACAAGACCTCTCTTGCTTGATGTTCTTGCCCAAGTGCATGCATGATCACTGCAGAGGAGTTGAGCCCTTGAACATTCGAAGGATGTTGTTGATTGTGAACATTCACAATACCCAGAGCCTTCTCCGCACGGCCACTAGCGTACAATGCACTTGATAAATTCAACAGAATTTCGCTTTGATGTGGTGCTAATTTTGCCGCTTCACGTAGTGCTAAAATCGAACTATCAAACTGTGAAGAAGCAAGATGTTGACTGCTTGAATTCGATTGGAGTTCCTTTGCACGTTCAAACAGTGCTAATCCATAATTATTGAAAACCGCTGACTGTTGAGGGAATTCAGAAGCAAGTCTTTGAAATGACTGAGCTGCTTCAATCCATTGACCTGTTTGAAATGCCATAAATCCTTGTTGAACGAGATGAGCCAAATCATTGCGTGAACCCAAATCTATTGACATTGCTTGGGAGGGATGTAATTCGAGGATTATTGGTTGATTTAGTGGAAGTTCAGACACCTGAGAATGTTCCAACGGAGAATGATACACAGCATCTGAACCTTCAAAATTATGATCATAAACCACCACGGTCTCTTCGAGTGAAGCGTATTCCATCTCAACGACTTGAGGGGCATCATTGTAAATTTCTTCATAATCTGGAATCTCAGCATCGATTTTCCAATATTCAGGGATTGAAGATACTCCTTTTTCTTCAGATAGAATTCGAGCTCCCGTCAAACGAACAACATGGGGTTCGGAAGGTATGGCATCAATCACTTCAAGCGTGTTGATGTGTGGGGAATTTGATAGTTCTTCATCGTCTTGAATCATCAAATCGTCCACTTGAAATTCAAATGTCTCTGTAGGTTCATTCTCGAGGTTCAAATCAACGAACTCTACGGCAGGAGGTACCTCTTGTTCATCGATGGAAACATGTTCAGATACTGACTCTACTTTTTGCTGTGATTCAACTGATTTAGGCTGCTCGAGATCATCAATACTCTGTTGAGGCATAAGATCTTCTCGTTTGATTTGAATGTCGAGGTGTTCATCTTCGTCAATCGAATGTTCAACTTCAAACGGCATACCTGAAGAATAGCTTCCAATACCAAACGGAAGCCCCGGTTCTACAACATTTGATTGTCCCTGAAAACCGAAAGGTAATGTCGATACTTGCTGAGGTTCTGCTATTGGTTTTTCTTCTGGAGGTTCTGTACCTTCAAAATCATAGAATGAGTCGACTGCGTCATCTAAGCCCGGTACTTCACCAAACTCCTCGGACACATCTTGTTCTGCAAGGTCTTTTCGCAAGAGGCTGCCACATGCTGGACAGGAATGCCCTCCGAGAGAAAAAAGACCACAAACTTCGCACTCAAACATGGTCGACCCGACTCTTTGAATTCGGCTGAATTCTTGAATTCATCCCTTGGTTGACCATCATTCTTCGCTTTCGTGTTTTGATGTCATCTCTCGAATTTCCTGGACGACATCATTCAAAATGTTTCCATCTTGGTCGACGAGTGAATCAGAGAAACTTTTACCTCGTGATTTACCTCTTGAGACCTGCCAGATGATGCCAAAGGTGGTTAGACCTACAAGAATAAGTTTCATCTCTGTACCGTGTTCTGCTCCACCAACAACGTAAACAAGAATCATGTAAAAAGAAATGATAAGGGTTGTGAGGATCATGACTGGAAATCCAGCTTTGAAAAATTCGTTAAACGAAATAGGATGTCCTGCTTCTTCACTTAATCCGGCCGTCACTACATTAGCTGATGCACCGATAAGTGTTCCATTGCCGCCTAAACACGCACCAAAGGCAAGGGCCCAAATCAAAGGTTCAAGAGGCATGTCAAGATTCGTAGCAATCTGCAAAACGATTGGAATCATCGTCGCAGTGTAAGGTATATTGTCAAGGAAGGCTGAAACAACCGCAGATACCCACAAAAGAATGAGTACACCAGCAGTGAGGCGAATCACTTCATCTTCACCGAAGAACTCGATACCCTGTTCAACATATCCTCCGATGTACGTGATGACACCGAGATACTGAAGTGAATGGACAAGTACAAAGAGACCAGCAAAGAAAAGCAATGTTGTCCATTCGACGTGGTGGAGAGGCTCCTCAAGTTCGTGTCGACTTGTTGCGAGGAGCATCAAAACAGCACCAGTCAACGCTATCCAAGACACAGCGATTTGAGTGATTGGGTGTGTGAAAAATCCGATAATGACAAGACCTAGAATTGTTCCGGAAACTGCGAGCATTTTTTTGTCTTTAATCCCATACATACGCTCGAGTTCTTTCACATCACGGATTCGTTGTCCAGAGAAATCTTCAGCATAGAACCATTTGAGGAACATAAATGTCGGAACGATGGTCATCAGAATACCAGGGGCCATTTCAATGATGAAGTCATTGAACGTTACACCAGAAGAGGACATCGCTGCAATACTTGGGTCTGCGTTCCCCTTAATTTGAGAAGGCGAAAGTGCCGAACCAATCATGATATTTGGTGGGTCACCTATCATCGTTGCAGCACCACCGATATTCGAAAACAGGACCTCTGCAATTAATATCGGAATGGGCCGTAAATCAAGGACTCGTGCGAGTTGAATTGTTACGGGTGTGAGAAGGAGCATCGTCGTAACGTTGTCTAAAAAGGCCGATAGGACGGCTGTAACGACACAAAGAATAACAACAAGGGTCCAAATTGAGCCGTTGCTTTTCTTATATGCATAAATTGCAAAATACTCAAACACACCTGTTTGTGATATGACCCCTACCATAACCATCATACCGAGAAGAAGACCGATTGTTTCCCAGTCGATCATTGTGGTGACTGCACGGAGAGTCAACGTATCTTCTACAGTGTAATGATTCAAAGCAAGGACAGCAAGCAAACCTCCGAGGGCTGCAGCAAGTGTTCGGTGTACGACCTCGGTCACGATGAGAACATACACTCCAACGAGAATTGCTAAACCGACCCAAACAGCCTGGGAAGGAATTTGACTTTCGTCGAATTTGAGATAGACATCGTATCCAGAACCTCCTCCGGCAGCAGATGACGATTTGAGGAACATCATGAGGCCAAGAAAGGCCAACATCAATAATGCAGCAATGGATGAGCGATTTCGGCTGTACAGCATATCTTATCGTTCCTTTCCACTTTTATTGACTCTTTGAGTATTGTCATTGATTTCATTCATTTTTTGTAGAAAACGCATACATTTCCTCGAGACAAAACAACCACTGAATCTGAGGCACCAGCAAGATGTGCCCAAACATCTTTTAGTTGGCTTTTATCAAAAAGTCCTTTATTCACCTTTACCTTGACAATTTTTTTTGTCATCAATTGATCTTGAAGCTCTTTTTCAACCATCCCTGATAAGCCTGATTTACCGATTCGAACAGTTGGTTGAAAGTCTCTTGATTTTGCTTGTTGCAAAACCCAGTCAGGTACATTACTCACTCTTTTCCCTCCGATGATACTTTGGACCTCCGCCCATTTTACGCTGATAGCCACATAATTTGCAAGTACGAATAACTTGTCCTGCCCGAATTCTCACGACAAAACTGGTTGATGAAAAATGACTTTGGAGACATTTCTTGCAATAATGTGAGTGGGCTTCTCGAGGCACTCTTAACCGATGACGCCTCGATATCTTAACAAAATGTCGAACGAGGACTTGATGTTGTTCATGGATTCTTGAAATGTTCATCTGTGCTAGGAGGTGCCCTTGTGATTGAAGTGCAACATCCCTTCTTTGAGATTTTATAGCACGATTATTGCGAACCATATGTTCAACTCAGGACAATACGCGGAGGATATCTTGGGTGATGTCGTCGATGTCCCTGTGCCCATCAATTCTGAAGAATATTCCTTGTTCATCATAGAATAAAGCCAATGGCGAAGTTTGTTGATGATACGTTTCTAATCGAGAACGTACGACGTTCTCATTGTCATCACTTCGGCGTTGTTCTTCAAATGAACCACAAGAGCATCCGCCCTCAGGGACAGGTTGGAACGAATCATGGTATACTGTTCCACAATGACCACATGTGTACCTCCCACAAATTCGTTCGACAATGGCATCATCCGGCACCTCGATGGCAATCACATGCGTGATCGGAGTAATGTTGGCTAATGCCTCTGCTTGAGGAACGGTTCGAGGAAAGCCATCGAACATGACGCCTTGACGGGCATCATCCTGTTCAAGTCTATCTGCGATCAAGGCAATAATGACATCATCAGGTACAAGAGCACCTTGTTCCATGTATTCTTTCGCTTTGAGGCCTACCGGCGTTCCCGCTGCTACAGCAGCCCGAAGCATGTCACCTGTTGAAATTTGAGGCAAACCCGTTTGATTTGTAATTCGTTGGGCCTGCGTACCCTTACCTGCTCCTGGTGGGCCAAATAAAACAATACTGCTCATGGCTGTGCCATGGCATTCTCCTTTTGAACACTGGTGTTACTTTTGTCTCTCGAGCCATTGGTCGCCGTAATGTATCCATTGCTCCATCGTCCAACCCGCAGGAAGACCTCCAGGTGGAAGCGGTGGCCCGGCATTTGCTTGCACAGGTTGTTGAGCCTGTGGAATCTGAGGAACACTCTTTCCCGCCGAAGGAGGCATTACATTCGGTAATGTCGCCGGAGGCATTCCTGCTGGTGGAAGCCCCTTAGGTACCTGAAAGGCAGGTGGAGGCATCGAACTTGGTAGCGATGCCATGCCTGGCGGGAGATTTTTGGGTACACCCGTTGGTGCAATGGGAACGTCCATCGATTGCAAAATTGCTTGGGCAATTTCGTCTTTGCTCACTTCTGCACTTGCTGTTTTGTTGATTGCATGATCAATATCAAGTGCCTCTTCCCTTCGAGCGTCGAGATGTTCAGGGTGGCCGTGCATATCTGGCAACCCAAGAGCAGAATCATCTGAAATTAATTCGCCTGATTTTTTCATTTTACGAGCCAATATCACCACGACACCTAGGAAAATGGCTGCGATTGGCACGCTCACATACACAGGCAAATCTTGGAAGAATCCGGAATCTCCACCTGCTCCATCCGTTGTCAATTCAAGGATTAACGTCATTGTTTCACCGGTTTTGGTAGTGAGATTTACGTGCAGAAAACCAATGGCAATAGAGGCCCCTTCTTTAGGCGATACTGTAAGTTCAATTTCTACTTCATCCCCAATTGCTAAATTTTCAACGGAGGATTCCGAAGACGATATGCTCCAATCGGTCCTCACTTCGTCATCTTTGTCAAGCACTACGAATGAAATATCCCCTGATAGAGGGACATTACCATCGTTACGAAGAATGAGTGTTGTACGTTCTGAGTCATCAGCATTCATGAGTTGGAACGGTTTATCTCCAGGTTGTTCTAGTGATAAATTTCCATACATCGAACTCAGCACACCAACAGTTGTATTTACCGAACTTATGGTTGTACGGCCCAAACTTGTTCCAGTAACAAAGACCTGTAAATTGAATGATTCATCAGCGATACTAGCTCCGGCAGGCGGCAAGATGCCAATTCGAACAACACCGGAATCTCTAGGTTCCAAATAATTGATTGGATTTGAAAACCCGATTGTCCATCCATCAGGTGCTACATTGTTCGACCATTCCAAATTGAGCGGTGTATTTCCTACATTCGTTACAGTGTACTCGCCAAATGTGTAGCCATCCGAAATTTTGGTCATGATGTTTCCGCTGGCAGGTCCGAGTAAATCCAATGCTAGTTCGTCTTTAACAACGAGTTTCGTCGAATTGCTTCGATAATTTGACGAAGATTTCTCGGTGCGTATGGTAAAGGTGTTTTCATCTCCTTCATCAGCAGCCTCTGGTACACCAAAGAGAAGTTGAACCACTTTTGTTTCACCCGCAGCAATGGTGAGAGATAACTGTCGAGGGTCGTCTCGACCATTTTCGGAGAGTTGAGCAATCCACGATTCAAAGGCTGAGATGACCCTAACAGTGAGGGCAATTTCCCGGTTACCTAGATTCTCAATTGTCAAATTCATGTAGATAAATTGGCCGGAATCTACTGCAACATCGTCTTCTAAGGTCGAAGGCCCGAGGTATCCATCATCATTGCTTAGCCTCACCTTGTAATCATCGAATGGGTCCACTGTGACTTGGACAACCTCGGTGTGATTCATTGAGGAATCTGTAAGCGAGGTGACATAACAAGTCACGCTATCGACAAATCCTGCGGTTGGCAAACCATTTGCCACCGGTGGAACGACGATACGAATGGCCATAGGTAGGAACTCATGTAGATCAAGTGGTTCAAAGTCAAGTCGAGAAGAGTTAGAATTCCCAAGCATGATTTGCCAGCGGTTTTCTGATTCACAAAGAACTGAATACTGGGCTGGTGAATTTCCAATATTTTTCACTGAGACGGAAAACATAACGGAATTACCCGGTACTGCCCGAAGGTCATTTGTTCCCGCTGAAGCGATCAGTACATCGTGGAATGTCGGCACTTCAAGCGTTACGCGTTGCGTATGTGCTACTGTTGGTTGGAATTCGTAACGAACGGAAATGTCAATCACATATGTTCCTGCACGAATATATCTTGGAGATTCCGGGTCTGAAAAATCAGCATCCAAATCAAGTAGTTCGAGGTCGATGAAATAGGAGTCGTTTTCGGTTCCCTGTGCAGACATCAACACATTATCGTCTTTCGAAAAGGTTCGTTGCCATGCATCGATTGAAGGTTCGAGTAGATCTGGACGTTCAGAATTTGGCATTTGAACCATTGATGCAGATATGTCAACCGATTGATTTCCAGTTCCTTCGTGAAGAACGACCAGTGGCAAGGTCACCAAAGGTCC
Organism: uncultured Candidatus Poseidoniales archaeon; assembly: GCA_964613395.1. Taxonomy (GTDB): domain Archaea; phylum Thermoplasmatota; class Poseidoniia; order Poseidoniales; family Poseidoniaceae; genus Poseidonia. Next base: position 7,187 of record CAZTGO010000005.1, read on the forward strand.
ATCAGTAACATCGACGGTGATTTTGGAATTGTTTTCCCGCTCACTTTGAGTTTGAGGAATAGTCCCATCATCGTTTGCTATGAGGACTCGAACACCGAGTGCCATCACTTCGACATCGATGTCGTAGACGTTGTTGTTTGAACCATTTGTTTCGTCATTGATTTCATCCACTTGACCCATAACATCAACTGAAAGGCGAAGAGAATGTACACCTGTGGTCGAGAATGAATGGTAAATCGTCATTGAATCTATCCCACCTGGCGATACAGATGACCTGTTTGCTTGAAGCAACGTCTGACCAGTTGTGAGGTCTTCAAATTTGATCATATGTGAACCAGAAGCAGCTGTGCCTTGATTACCATACGCAACCGAGATTGAGATGACATCGTTTCGAAGTGGATTTGTTGAAGAAAGCACAACACTTCCGTCATAGGTAACGAGGTCAGCAATGGTGATTGGAGACGCAATTGCGCTCATTACAAGGGAGAATTTTTGTGTGACTCCGCCCTTGTGTTCTACACGAAGAACCCAGTTATCTTGTCCTGAAATGACGCCAGGCTTGATTTTAATTCGTTCAACATTGTTGAGTGAATCAGCACTACCTCCTGTTGTCGAAACGCCATTTTGGAACACGTTGCCGAGGTAGACTTGCCCAGAAGGACCTTCGAGAATTAAGTTGAGGTCGTTCACAAGTCGAGATTGCGTTTGTTCGGCGTTTGCACTTCCAGCCTCGTCTGACCAGGCGAGGGTGATGTCAACCCCTTCATTCATATCCATAATAAATGGATAGGAGAGGGAAAAGCCGGGACGAATGGTCTGCTTATCGTCATAATATTGGTCAAGAACTGTTGAGCCAGATGTCGGCATGATGGATTGTTCAAGATTGATTTGGCCCCATCCTTCGTTATCGTTTGGAATATCCTGTGTTCCTAAATCAGTAGCACCATTGATGAGAACCGCCTTGACGAGTGACCCTGAAGGAGTGAAGATACTCTGCTGTTCTCGGAGATATTCACGAACCAATGCCCCTACACCAGACGCAACAGCAGTCGCTTGAGAAGTCCCTGACAATGTCATGTACAATGCTGCCCCGTTTGAGTGGAAACCTGTTCCACAGGAAGTTCCAGAAACAATGCTCGATTCCTCTGGTCGACCTGAGCAAATATTCACTCCTGGAGCAACGAGGTCTGGTTTGATGCGTCCATCCAATGTTGGTCCTTCACTTGAGAACGAGGCCACATCACCCTCTGCTGCACTTCCACCTGCTCCTGTTGTTGAGGCTCCAATTGAAATCACATTTTTGGCTGTGCCTGGTGAAGTCACTTGTGATGACCCCTGACCACCTCTATCCCCGACTGAAAAGAAGGGAATCATGTCAGGATAATCATTCATGAACAGATCAACGCTACGGGCGTCAGCGGTGTACTGTCCGAAATTACCATTGATACCCCATGCATTGACCGCCACTCTTGCAGTTGCAGTTTCTGCATCTTTGAGCATGTCATAAATTGAACCTAATCGGCCGAAAACACCTGTTGGGTCGTGCTCTAAGGCGTACATCACAAGTTGTGCACCAGGTGCAACGCCCTTGACCGATGAATCATTGGTCCCGTCACCAAGTACTGTGAGAGCAATATGAGTGCCATGCCCTGTGTTTTTATCTGCTGGTGAGGAGTCGAGTCCAAATTGTGTGTAAATCGCAATAACGCGGCCGTCGATGTCTGGATGGTCACGGTCGAGTCCTGTATCTGTGATGGCAATCGTTTCACCACTCCCATCCAAAGTAAATGTGGCGTTGTTGATCACACCTTGGACGCCTGCAATGCTGACTGCATTTGCATTGTGAACTTCGAGGTCGAAACCAGTCTCCGTCCATATGATTCGTCCATCGTATGCTATTCTTTTTAGCACTTGGAAATACGATGTTGTGTCGGTTGAAAGCGTACAAAATGTTGTTCCACACATGACTGCAGTAGCACCACTCGAAAGAAGATCAACGACGAGTAAATTCATTCCTTCATTAGAAACATCTGGTGCGGGAATAAAATTGAGCACCTCGACTGTAGATGAGCGAGTATCCAAAACTTCTGGGTGGAGTCGCCATTCCGGTTGCATAGAGCCAACCCACCGAACTCGTTCATCGCTGGATAGGTCACTAACGAATGTTGTTGACTCTTGTGGTGCTCGAACGAGCCAAACTTCGTTTGAAATAAATTCAAGCGGTGTAAATTCATATGTATACTTCAACTGATTGAGAATCTCTCCGTTTCGTTGATTGAGTTGGAGAAGATACAAACCGGTGAATTTTCCGTCGTTTTCTCTTGGAAATGTATTCACCGTTGGCTCACTTTGAATGACTGGGTCGAACTGAACAGAGGCCAGAGAAACTATACCATTTGGCTCCATGAGAGAAATTTGACTCTCAATCGGTTCTTGTAACATGGTCCAAGGTTTTGCATCTTCATGAGAAGGTGGTGCAGATTGCACATCGTAATCTTGTGAAATTTCTTCTGGATTTTCCAAAGAAAAAGAAGCGTATGGTTGAAGTAAAAACAATACCGAGAAGAAGACCACAACACCTCTCAATCGTTGCATGTGCATCCCGAATGACAGTCGACTTTTGAAAACAACCCTAAGTTGAATCGAAGATGATGAAATTTAGTCATGAAATTCCATTGTATTTTGAGATTGCAGCATCTGTTTTTTCAACTGATGTTTTCCAATCACTCTCGATACCCATAAGAGCTCGGATAGCGTCAACGTTTTCTGGAATGACATCCGATTCCTGATGTATGGCCTGGAAATAGTACAACGTGTTTCCTGTCAATTTCACGCCATCCTTCCAAACAAAGATCTCATGCAAATCACCCCATTTCCTACCAATATCGCGTGCAAATTCCATAACCTCGGCAGTGGATGTGATGCCGGTCTCTGCTCCACTCATGAGAATGATTCTTGGTTGAGACGCCCATAAATCGATGACTGATTGTGTTGTTAATCCATGACCTTCGGGTAATGTAACCACAATCGAATGACAGTGCATAATTGTCGTTGGAACTGCAACTGCCATAGAGTTAATTTCAATTTCTGGACGAACAGTCATCACATCAGGGCCATGATGACTAGGAACCTTGAGCACTGGAGTAATAGCGTTGATTGGCCCCTTCTTTGAATCACCTGGGTCTGCTGCCCTTCGAATCATTGTGCATTCCACTTTAAGCGAGTTACAGTGATTGTACAATGGAACCAAGGTTCGAGATAGCCCAGTTGTATTACATGACACAACTCTTGTACCTTCAACATTCAAATTTTCAGCGTGATTTGCAGAGGAGGTGTACGACATTTCGGTCATCGCATGCTTTTCTCCGCCTTGGAAAATCCATTTTACACCCGCTTGTTGATACACCGCTTTGTTGGCCTCACCAACTTTTCCAGGCGAGCAGTCAATGACAATATCCGCAACGGAGAGCAAATCTTGAAGGCCGCCGTGGCAGGTATACCCTGCTTTAGAAAACGCTTCGATTTTCTCTGCATCATCATAAGTGCAGTACAAAGGATATCCTTTGCGGACGGCGAGGTCGCAACCAAATGAAGGCCGTGTTTTCGTTACACCGATAATTTCCATATCATCTTGAGCATCAACCGCATCTGCAACTCTTTTTCCAATTGTACCGTATCCATTGATTGCCACTTTAACGACCATCGTTCCTTCCCAATGTGAAGCCCTTGCGTGATGTCAATAAACAATTCCCTGCCGAATGATTGTATCTTCTCATGAATTTTGGATGATTATTGATAATTTGAAGGAGAGTATTTGACTAAGATGTGCGAGGCATTTGTATGGCGGATGTATCAGATGTGGTGCAACGTTCGATGAGCATTAATGAAAAATTGCATCCTCGACTTGCAACTGCTGCCGAGCAGAATGCCATTCTCCGCATAGGTTGGACCAACGCTGGCGACCCGGTTCCGAAAAACGGAGAATTGGGTCTCTGCCCAGGTCTACCGGAAGGTGCACGGATTAGGGCACTTGGCAAACTTGGCTCATGGGTCGCCGCATTTGGTCAAGGTGGAAGTTTCACAGTCCAAGGTAGTACAGAACATTTCCTCGGTGCAGGCAACCGGGGAGTTGCAATCACTTGTGAACAATTCGCTGGAAACTTTGCCGGATTTATGATGTACGATGGCGTCATCAAAATTTTGGAAGGTGTCGGTGATGACGCAGGAAGCTCAATGCAAGGTGGCACCTTATTCATTCGTGGCTCTGCAGGCAAACGCCTCGGAGGAGGGATGAATGACGGACTCATCGTCGTCCACGGCGATGTCGGTGAAGAACCTGGCCTCGGCATGACCGGTGGAAAAATCATCATCAATGGAAGATGCCCTCAGCCGCCGGAAGGCGTCATTCTTCGACCACTTACAGATAAAGAAATGAAGGCGATTAACAAGCAACTTGATGATGATATGGAAATCCCAATCGATGCAGTTTGCTTAACAGTTGAGGAAGATTACCTACAACATTCACATGAAATTTACTCAGCATCAGGAGATTTGAGTACAGTTGGACTTGTGCCAGTCAATCATGCACCACTCGAACCGTATACATCTGTTGACACGGTCGCTTTGCTCGGCGACCAAGAAGGCATCGAAGCAATCGCACTACCTCTGCCAATTTTGCCAATGCTTCAATCCGGTGATACGATGAAACCGAAGGAAGATTTACCAGTTCAATTCAAACACATGCTCAACAGTCAACCAGCAGTTGTTTGTGCCAATCCTCGAGCGATTGACCTCGCATATGTGTGTAAAGACACGATAGAGAATTTGGCTGAATTGATGGCCGATGTTTCAGGATTTGTCATCGACTTTGATTCCTTCCCTAGCCTTAGCGCAGAAGAAATTGACGGCCTTCTCGTTGCACTCAAGGGGCTATCAAAACCAAACATTCCTGTCGTTTCAATTCAATCATTATCGTTTGTTCAAACTCAACATCAACGCAGTATGAGCCACGATATCCATCTTGCTTTGAGCCGATTGGAAGACGGAAGTGGCTCTCCATACGTTGCAGCTCTTCCAATGATCGGTAGGTCATCAAAATCCAATTTATCATCTACTAATCTGCCAGGTGCATGCAGTGAACTTGCTCTTCACGGCCATGACCTTGCAGTTCTGATTGCAAGTGGTATGCCGATATCATGCTGCACATGTCCGGTTGAGCAAACAGAGGACATCGCAATTTGGCTTCACGACATCCAATCCGACCTCTCGAATACTTTGAGACGAATTGGTGTATCAACAATAGATGCTCTTTCTCGAGCACACCTACGTGCCCTAGACTATGAAACAGCAGCACTCAGTGGATTACGACTCGCAGGTTATGAACGCCCACTTCCGCATTGGTTCTCGAGTTGATAACATGCCAACCATTACCATTCAACAGACTTTGCTCAAGCAGTTTCTTGAAGCACAGGGCATTCATCTCGAGCATCAACAAATTATCGACGAATTACCTCTTTTGGGCACAGACGTTGACCGATGTGATGATGATGAATTGGTTGTTGAAATATTTCCTGACCGCCCGGATTTGCTCTCTGGCGAAACCCTATCCTATGCTCTCGGCCCGTTTCTTTGTAACAAGGAAGCAAATCCGTCCCTTGACATAAATGAGTCAGATGTTTCGATGACCGCAGACCCTTCGCTTGAACATGTACGCCCATTAGTTTACGGTGCGGTTGTTCGAAATGTGAATGTCGATGAATCGCAGGCTGATGATTTTATCAAACTCTTGATGGATCATCAGGAAAAATTGCATTTTGCCATCGGAAGAGGTCGCCGAAGAGCGTCGATAGGTGTACATGATTTTGATACTCTGAAGCCACCTTTTCATGTGACAACTGTGAACAGAGATTACAAATTCACACCACTTGGTCACGAACAGGATATGACTATTGAACAAATTCTAGAAACTCACCCGAAAGGCATCGAATATGCTCACCTCCTGCAAGAAAACGAAATGGTTCCAATCATTCTCGATGCTGACGAAAGAGTTCTTTCCTTTCCACCCGTCATCAACGGTAGCCACACAACCGTAACAACTAACACGAAGAATTTCTTTATCGATGTCACTGGTTGGGATGCAAAAGCATGTGAATGCTCAGTGTTGCTCATAGCGTTACAATTGCAGGCATGGGGCGGCACAATCGAAAGCATTCAATTGACCGATATCAATGGCGAGACGAAGATGTTTCCAATGGACACTCCTGAACGTCATACAATCAAACGCTCATTGGTTCAATCCTTCCTCGGACGAGACTTCACCGACGAGGAATTATCTTCCGCACTCAATCGAATGGGTGGCTCGTACATCGCTTCGGACCATGGCGATTCAATTGTAGTCGATATGCCTCGATGGAGATATGATCTGCTCCATCCAGTCGATATCGTTGAAGACATTGCCATTGGCCATGGCTATGAAGACTTAGGGGTTCAGCAACCAACCATCGCGATGACTGGTGAACCGAGAAAAGATGCACATCTTCGAAGAAGAATCCGAGATTCAATGCAAGGAATGGGCTTTATGCAAGTGCAATCGTTGACCCTTTCAAATGAAGAGGACCAATTCGTGAAAGTGCGTTGGCAGCAAACTCACGACGTCACATCGATTGCAAATCCGATCACCACCGAACACACGATGCTCAGACAATTTATCCTTCCGAGTTTAATGAAACTCTTGGCCTCAAACAAACATCACGACTTGCCTCAACAAGTCTATGAACTCGGAACAGTTGTGCGAAACCACAAAAATTCGACGAGACTTTCATTCCTTTCCGCTGAGCGAAGTGGAGGCTTTGCATCTTTGCGTGGACGAATTCAAGCTTTTTGTCGAGACCTCGGCATTACAGATTGGCACCTTGAACCCCTCGAAGCAGGCGATGGACCGTTTCTTGCAGGGCGAGGTGCAAAATTGTTGGTTCGAGGAACATGGGTTGGATGTGTGGGTGAACTTGACCCACATGTCTCTATGTCATTTGATTTGCGAGTCCCGATTTCAGGGGCTGACATCGATATCGATGAACTTGCTCTTCTCATCGATGACCCTGTTGGATGATTGAGCATGTGCGGACGTTTTGCACTTGCGAATCAATTAAGCAGCCTCACAGATATCATCGATAACCAACCGACGACAGAATTCATTTCATCCATTGAGCCCTCTTGGAATGTCGCCCCTACACAAAAAGTTCCAACCGTGATGTTTGACTCAACCTTGAACCAAACCACCATAGGTCTTGCTTCGTGGGGCTTTCGTCCTTCATGGTCCAGTCCATCAAAAATTGAGCCGATCAACGCTCAAATTGAAACTGCATCAACAAAACCAATGTTTCGACAAGCCTGGGCGACAAAACGTTGCATCATCCCATTCGATGGTTGGTATGAATGGAAATCGACGCCTCTTGGAAAACAACCCTTCTATCTTCATGTCCAATCCGAAGAACCGGTTTACTTTGCTGGTCTTTGGGATACTTGGTACGGAGAAAGGAACAACGATGGGTTGACATCAACGGTCATTTTGACGACTGAAGCAGTGCCTTCATTACAAGAAATTCATCATCGAATGCCGGTCTTGGTGGGTAAATCACAACTTGGTTCATGGCTCAACTTTGGACAAATCGAATTGAATGAATCGATCGCATTCGCATTTCATGCAGTATCGAAGAGAGTGAATTCTGTTCAAAATAATGGACCCGACCTCGTTGAGAGAGTCTCTGGTTTGGCAGATTACTGGTAAGGCTTGTACGAACCATCAGGATTTTTCACATATGGTGTCGATTCGTAGCCACCGCCTTCTTTTTCTTTGTAGTAGTACCCATCGGTGTGATGCAAATACTTCGCTTCTGGCTGGGGTTCCGGAGTTGGTGCAGGCGTTGGTTCGGGCACAGACTCGACTCCTGACGTTGATTCAGGTTCAGCAGGGGTTACTTTTTCCGGTTCAGCTGGTTTTTCCATCGTGTTGACAACGCCCTCGTAATTGTCGCTCTGGTTCTCCGATGCGACGACATCTGTGTTACCTCCCCCGAAAAGTGCAAGTGCGTCTTTGTAGGCTTGGTCATCAACACGCTGCTGTGAATCTCGTGCGAACGGGTCCTCACCTTTGCTATACACGACCTTTTGAGGTTGTTCGTCGGGTAATCTATCAACGGTTTCTTTGGATTTCTTAAACGGCCAAATTGGTGCCATACCGCCTTGGAGAAATTAGGCCTACATCAATGCTCCCACAAGGCTCAACGATGGGTGGGCTTCAAATTCTTTCGTGACCTGGGAATTACATGCGGTGGGTAAACGTCATACTCATTCTCATTGTTTTAACCCCGCTGCTATCAACATTACACGATATGAATGTCGTTGCTGAATCTCAGGATTTCACAAGTGTAGGTCCAAATTCAATGATTATACATCAAAATGAAGAAAAGTCCAGTTATGTCACTATTCATAACACTCGGGGCGAATACCAAAATTTCACAATTGAGTTGTATTCGATCGATGAACCTCTTGAAGTCGTCAATTTACCGCTATCAGAGATTCTTGTGAACAACCATCTCAAACAATTTCAAATCGGATACTATGCACCTTCGAACGCTTCATTTGGAACATATAGCGTAATCCTTCAAATTTCGAGCAATATCGAATCTGTTGCACCACAATTTTTCTATCTCAACATCACAGTAGCACCATATTCAAACCTCGATTTTTGGGTCGGTGAAGAATCCGATTTATTGGTTGATGGCGGCATTCGGACATCTGTGGCTGTGAATATTACAAACAATGCGTCCCTCCAAGATGTTGTAACATTTGACCTTGGTGCAAATGCAAATTGGCAATGGGGGTGGGTGATGACAACGGTCGAAAACAGCTCAGCAATAATTACAATGGAACCAGGGTCACTGCATTATGTGTATTTTTGGATTGATGTCCCAATGGTGCAGGACGCGATGCCACTATCGGGAACAGGGCCCAAATTTACGCTAACTGCAACTTCAAGTTTAGATTTTGAAACCACTACATGGGATTTAAACTTGAAAATGAGCACCTTCAGAAATGTCAGCATCGACCGAAGCGATGAGAACATTATTCTCGCACCTGGACAAGATGGGCGATTGAAAATTGATGTGAGAAACAATGGGAATATCGCCAACAAGATGAACATTACACTTCAAGCAATCGATGAAGATGGTAACGACATTGTTGACATTCCAGCCTCGGATAGATTCAATGTTGATGGATGGACGATTGCACTTTTTGGTGGTCTCGAGGATATTGAGATTCAACCGAATGCAACGAGGGTGTTGGAAATTGGTTTCCAGTCCCCGTATGAATTCGATGGCGATGTTCATGTTCAATTGCAAATTTTCCCCAGCGGTGCGAAGGAAAGAAAACAAACCATCGATGTAACTGCGTCGATTGAAAGAACCAAAGATCTTGAAAGTACATATTCCACAAGTGGTTGTTTGAATCTCCTCCCTTCAGAATCATGCACAAACAGTATTTCGATCACAAATCTGGGGAATGCAAGAGACACCTATGTTCTTCGACAATCCGAACCAGATGACATCGTCGATGTATCCCTTCCAACTGATTCACTCACCATCGTGAATGATTTCAGTGATTCATTCGAAAACATTGTCTTCACTGCAAAAAATGATTCAATTGCTTTTGTTGAGGGCGTTATCGAAATTGAAATTCTTGACGATGCTTTCGAAATCTCGGATTTGATTCGAATACCTTACAAAATTGGACCAAGAGTGCTATGGAATTTTTCGAACGTGACAGAATCCATCGATGATAAAGGAATGATGAGTATCCAAATGAATGTGAGAAATGACGGAAACGCCATCGATGGACTTCTTGTGCAACTTCGTTCTAGTCATAACACTGAAATGGCATTCATTCCTCCATTTATCGCTGAAGTTGAAGAAGGTGTTGAAAATCCTCGTTCGTTTGAAGTCAATGAAATTCCTTTGGGTTATAATTTCACCATCGAGGCATGGGTACAATTACCTATGGATCAGTCTTCCAATGGTACCGTTTACATCAACACTACAATTCGCTCAAAGTTTGCTCCAGAGATTGAATTTGTCCATATGAGTACAGGTGATTACCTTGGCATTCCTTGGCAACCTGAACCAAAGGAGGAAGATAAATTCACACTTCCAGAATTTTTTTCGACATCTGTGTTGTACCTCAAAGCCTGGTCGGGTTTTATCGTGACAGTATTGTTCTCCGGCCTTATCATCTACAAAGCAGTCCTTGATCGGAATAAGCGATTAGAAGAACAAAAAGCACTAGAGATTCCATTCGAAGAAAAAACCACTGAAACGGATGCAGATTGGCTAGCTAAATTTCAACGCAAAGAAGTGCAAGAAGATAATTCTCAAAATACAGAAGTTCCAAAAGATGCATTTGAGACGATGTTTCGCATGAGGGCCCAACCCAAAGAGGTGGCACAACCGATAGATAGGGATGTAAAAGAACAATCAACAATGGTGTTGCAGCAAGGAGAACTTGAACGTAGTAAACATCAAGCAAACCGAATTCTCGATACGATTCAACAACAAGGTGTTGCAATGCCACATCCTAACAACAAGGATTTGAATGTTCAAGAATTCAACACAGAACGAACACAACGGCATGATACGCAAAATTTGCTACAGCCGGAAGGAAGTCCACACGAATCTCCGAATGATGCGGTGCAATTACCTGAAATGATTGACCTCGACGAATTATGAAGGTGAGAGCATGTGGTTGTGCGGAATCGATGAAGCGGGCAGAGGTCCAGTTCTCGGACCACTTGTCATAGCGATGTGTTCAATCCCGGACGGAGATGCTCACATGCTAGAAGAACAGGATGTCGATGATTCAAAGAAATTGTCTTTTGCAAGAAGAAACGAATTGGTTGAATGGTTCAATCAACAAAAAGAAAAAAGAAAATGGCGAAGTCATGTCATCCTCTGTTCGCCCGAAGAAATTGATTGTGCGGTTTATGACCAAGAACTCAATCTCCTCGAAGCCAAAAAATTTGCAGAAGCAATTGATGGAGGATTGCTTGAGGAACCTACTGTGATTTTTGCTGATGCATGTGATACAAGCACATCACGATTCACCCAGAGAATCATCCAGCATTCTACCTCCTGGAACAAGGAATTGTATGCCTTAACAAGCGAACACAAAGCAGATCAGAACCACAGAATTGTGAGCATGGCAAGTATTCTCGCAAAGTACCACAGAGATACTGCGATGTTGGAGTTACAACAAGAGATGGATGTCGAAATCGGTTCGGGTTATCCAAGCGACCCAAAAACAAAAATGGCATTGAAAGGACTGGTAAAGCCACCCCAACCTCATGAATCTCTTCGTTGGTCATGGAAAACAGTTGAAACATATTGGAATGAACACTACTCGACACCCTTACCTATGCGCAAATCGTATCACTCAACACAACAAACAACGCTCTTTTGATTGTTTAGAGGAATGGAACATTGATGAAGAAGAGCATCTCCGGTAGGGATGCCTATGTCTTGGATACCCGATGAGAAGACCAAAAATGAGTTGCGACATTATGCAATTCAAAATGCGATTGAGTATAACGGTAAAGCCCATGCTAAATCCGTTATTGGAAGGGTCTTGTCATCAAGAGCAGATTTGAGACCTCACGCAAGGGATATTCAAGAGATCATTCATGCAGAAGTGGAGGCTGCAAATGAGCATGCTGCTCAACACGGCCTTGAATCACTCATTGAAATCTTGGAGAAAGAAGCCCCACAGTTCTTGGAAACTCGAGAAAAGAAAGAAAAGAAGACCGGCTTAACAGAATTACAACATGCGGAAAAAGGCAAAGTTGTGCTCCGTTTTGCACCAAATCCAAATGGCCCATTATCCATCGGCCACTCAAGAGGTTTGGTCATCAATAGTCAATATCGAGACATGTATGATGGAGAACTCATTCTTCGATTTGACGACACTGATACAACGATCAAACCTGCATTGCTCGAGGCTTACGAACAGATTGTTGATGAAGCAACGTGGTTGACCGGTAAAGAACCAGATCGCATCGTCATAGCAAGTGATCGAATTGAAACCTATTATCAATATGCAGAACAAATGATTCGAGAAAATTTTGGGTATGTTTGCCAATGTTCTGGAGAGGAATTCAAAGTATTTCGAGTAAGCAAGAAAGAGTGTCCTTGTCGCTCAAATACTCCTTCTAAAAATCTTGAACTTTGGGCCATGATGTTGAATGGAGAATTCAAGCCAGGTGATGTTGTTGTGCGTGTAAAAACGGATATGCAACTAAAAAATCCGGCACTTCGAGACTGGCCTGCATTACGACTCCAAGATACGACGACAAATCCTCATCCAAGACCGGAGATTGGTTCAAAGTACGTTGTATGGCCACTCTTAGATTTTCAAAGTGCTGTTGAGGACCATCTTCAAGGGGTTACTCACATTATTCGAGGAAAAGACCTCATGGATTCGACACGAAAACAGACATTACTTTACGAACATTTTGGTTGGACATATCCTGAAACCATGTATTGGGGAAGGGTAAAAATTCACGAATGGGGTGGATTTTCAACATCATCGATCCGAGAATCTATCGAAAATGGAACCTATTCATCATGGGATGATGTGCGATTACCGACCTTATCAGGAATTAAAAATAGAGGAATTACTTCAGAAGCAATTCGTTCGTTTTGGCTTGAATTAGGGATTTCTCAAAAGGATATTTCGGTCCCCTTATCCACACTCTTTGCACACAACACCAAAGCCGTTGACTTCAATGCACCAAGGTTGGCATTTATTCGGAATCCGATGAAATTTCAATTCGATTCAACATTCGAACCCCTTGTTCTACAAAACCATCCAAATAATGCCGATCTCGGATCCAAAACTTGGACCTGCGACAGTAAAATAATTTATTTAGAATCAGACGATATTGAAAATACAAAGAAGTTGAGATTGAAAGAATGTGCTGATATCGAATTAGAGGACGACAAACTTCGATTCCTCTCTATTGAGCGTGGTCAAGAAAAATTACCGATCGTTCACTGGCTCCCTTCGGATTTGAGTTTAGAAGGTGAATTACAATTCACAAAAGATGATGAAATTCTGACAATTCAAGGACGGGTTGAACAACATCAATTGCCTCCGGGAACTATAGTTCAATTGGAACGAATTGGCTACGCAAAGGTCGTGGATGAAACAACCTTGTTTTTATCCTATGAAAATTCTTGAAATGAAACCTCATTAACAACAGAGAGTTTCGCACATCATGGCAAAGACCGTGGGTGACCTGAAACTTGATGATGAACATTCAACAATTGGATTGGATGATACCCTCCAAGAAGGAGCTAAACGACTGATTACGGTTCAAAATGGAATCCTTGTGGTTCTTGATGATGACCAACAAGTGAAAGGCGTTCTAGGAACAAAGCAGTTTCTAAAGGCATTCGCCGATGGAAAAGATTCCAAAAATGAACTTTGCAAAGACCACATGGAAATGGACTTTCTATTGGTCCACATCTCTGAAAAACTGGATGCAGTCCTTGAAAAAATAAAAAATCGACAACCACAAGCCGTAGTAGCGGTTGATGATGATGATACATTCGTTGGCTACTTCTCTCCAAATGATTACCAAGAAGCTCAAAATTTGGTATCAAATTTGAAAAATTTGAGATTATAATCATGCAACTAATTTGATTGTCTTTTGACAACCATCACAGGCAAATCGATGCGGTCGTTCATCAGTTGTGACGGCGTTGAGGGTTTGACATGCTGGGCAGGGTATCTTCGGATAGGCTGCGGCTGCTTGGATGAGCGATGCGTCTCTAGGGCTGAATATTGCAGTAATCCACCAAATCAAAACAATGAAAGCAACACTCACACCAATAAACAGCGGAGGATATGCAAAGATGTACACCAAAAGGGCAATCGGCATCAATGCCAATTCCATCATGAGAACACGCTTTTTCCGATAGGCAGAAATTTTCAATGCAATGTAGAATGCACCGATGAACGAAACTAAAAGAGCAAGACCGAGGATAAAGGGTGAATACCCAATTGATGATGTTGGGATTGACGACAATGTGAAACTTTCGTCTTGTTCTATACCCTGACCTTTCAAGATAATCGTGTCATAGAACGGCGTACGAATTGTCTGTAATTCAAAGGCATCCGATTCAGATAGCTTTGTGCTTGTTAAACCAGTCATCATCGATGTTGTGATTTCAAGTTGTAGGTCAAATGTACTCCATATTTTTGCAGGTTGAACCACGACAAAGTCTCGGATGAAATCAAATCGCTCTTGATCTTCGATGTGTTCAACGGTTGTGAAAATTAGCGTGATTGGATGAGGTTTTACCGCTGTTTCTCCATGGAGATCGACCGTTACATCAATCGCATCGAAGTCATTGAAATCGCCGACGATTTCTTTCGAATCTAATCCCAAACCTTGTGTGATGTACAATGTTCCTAATTTGACAAGTTGGCGTTCGAATTCTCCAATCTCTACAGGTTCGATAAATCTACTCACGCGGTCCTCTTCTGTGACACTACCTGCATTAAACGCCCGAAGTGCTGAGGAATGTGCTGGATTATCGTCGCCGATATGATCAAGGCCCCAACGCATCCAAAATGCCATTTCATCTTGAATTGTGAGAACTGTTGATTTTTCCATGACAATGCCGTTGGAGTCCGAAGAAATATCTGCTTGAATATCAACAGTTAATCGACTTCCTACACCGTTTGTTCGCAGGGGCTCATCTGGAGGGTAATATGTACCCGTCCCACCACCTGTGTCGGTGGTGGTCACCTCAACCGATGTTGAGCCTTGCATGGCAGGACGTCCTTGTTGAAAGACCAGACGAACTTCGATATTAATGACCTCTGAACCACCCTTGGCATCGGTCCAAGTCCATGTGACTCGGATGAGGTCGCCACTTCCGGTTTCAATGGGGTCACCTGTGACCAAAACACCGTTGACATACAAATCAAGCGATTCAGTTAGGGCAAGCGTCGACATGCCCCATGGTGATTCCAATGAAATAGGGATATAGACATCTTTACCCTCGATTTCAGGCTCAATGAGACGAATGTCGACAAGCGGAATCGTCACTTCTAGTGACGAATCGAATTCTTCTGTACCCCATCGAAACTCTAGGGCGGAATCGCTTGTTGGAACTTGGAAGACGATTGCCTGTGCGGCAAGTTCAATCTCAATCGTGTTTGAAGCTGAAATGATAAAAGAATCGACTGGAATGTCAAAGGTGAGTACACCTTCACCTTGTGACAAGAACGAGTTGCCTGGCGAGGTCACGCCGCTGAAACTTTTCGAACCGATTCTAACAGTGGCAGTTGCATTAATTTGAGCACCTGCAGCCTCCGACAAATCATAGTGAATGGAAAATGACCATGTTGAGTCGGGTACTGTCCCAGCCCAAACTGAACTTAATTCCCAAATACCTATGGACTCTTGAGATGCGATTGTCGAAGAGATTGGGATTGATTGCACGTCATCCCCTAACTCTTGGAGAAACGGTGTCATTTTTTTGTTGCTTTGGCTCCCTATAAGGTACAAATCGACTTCAGATGCATCACAACAAATGAGAACATCTTCTCCACTTTGTGCAGCAACATTGTTTGGCAGGGGAACCAAGACAAGGAGGAATAATGCGAAGATAAAGAGAGCACTTTTCTTCATAATTCCCAAACCACCGATGAAACACTATCACTTAAGGGAAACTGTGCATTGTTTGAGTAAAATGCGATTACAGTGCTTTTTCAAGCAATGCACCGAGTTCTTTTTCGAACAATGTGACGAGGGCATCACCAACTTCACCTTGAAGTTCGTCAGGCAGCATTCTGAGACCGAGACGAGTTGCTGCTCTCGTGGCTTTCAATTCAGCATAAATGCTTCGAGCTTTGGAATGGAAATAATACGCCACAGCCTCTCTAATCTCCGCTTTCAATTCCGGATCGTCATCGATTTTTGACCGAACGAGAGCTTTGAGTTCATCTTTAACTAAATCTCGAAATGCTTCGATAACAAGATCTTCAGTCGACAAAAGCTCCTTGAGTTGAGATTGAATACTTCCCGTGAGTAATCGTTCAATGGCCATGTTTGCCCGAGGCGATGGTATGTATCAAACTCACGCCTCAAACACTAGGGAGTTTTTGAGTGGTAAGCATGACATCTGTTGATTTGGAAGCGAACATTGCTGCAGATTTTTCATCATTTGGCCAGGCTTTTTTTAGCATGTAAATACTACTCGCAAAATCCATCTCCTCATCTCCGGAAAGGACTCTATTCCAAATGAGTTCTTCAAATCGTGCCGTTGAAATCTTTTGATTAGAAACACCTACAAGTGCTAATTCGGACAAGGATTGTGAACGTTGGTCAAAATCCATTTCTGACCAACGATTTGACAAACGAAGTAGCATACGAGGTGAAATTTCCGGAATCATGTCAATAACGGGTTTTGAAATCTCTGGAAGCGGAACAACTCGAATTGTGCCTTCTTCTTGTAGGTGATTACGAATCATCGTATACATTGGGTCGATAGTTTGGTCCATGACACCACGACACCACAAACCCAACCCTGAATATTGCCTCATCGCCCGTGAAACTTTTCCTTGAGGGGCTAAGATTGATGCGATGATACTCGTCATAAAAACCACATCCAACGAGCCAGTATGTTGTCTTTCAGATTGTTTGAACTCTAGATTTACTTCAATAGGTTGTAATCGAATACTATGTTCATTCATTTCAACATCTGCGACGGGAATATGTTCAGATTCAACATCAAGGAGGATGGTCAATCCTTGGAATTGATTGGAGGTCATGGTTTGTTGGTCTTTGGGGAGGTGAATTTTTGAAGGTGTAAATCGACGACTAAAAATTTGCTTGGTATCTAGAAACGAAGACTCTAATTGAATTGTTGCAAGCATGCCTTCAATGGTCGATGGGACGATGATTCGTATATTTTCAGCATGTTGAATGAATCGTGAGAGGTCGGTAAACCATGACTCCAAATCCTGAAGTGCTTGGAGTTGAAAGAAAGATTTCATGACACTCGTTAAAACCTAAAGACAACTCTACATGAAGTTGACTGTACAACAATAATGGGCCGTCACTCGACCATCAATCGTAGTTCGTCTCTCTTGTATCGCCATTCTTCAGGAAGTCGGCCTGATTTCTTGTAGTAATTTGCGAGACGGCGGATTTTACCTTCCGTGAGTTCAAGAGCACGCTTGTTGTGAAGGTCTTTGTGATTTCGTCCAGTTCCAAGATGGTTGATGATGCGGACAGCTTGTCGCATGAGGTTCATCATATCCTCTGGATACGATCCTCGGATTCCGTTGTCTTTTAGAATTTGACCAATTCTTTTACCAGTGACGAGACGGACACTTGGGACAGCATGTTGGTCACGAAGAATTGTTCCAATCTCAGCCGTGGAATGACCTGCCTTTGCTAAGTCAAGGATGGTTGATTCAATTGACGACTTGTCGGTATTGGACCATTTTGGTGCCTCTGAGACATTCGGTCGAGATGAACCACTTTTTCCTTTTCGAGAGGTATACATTCGTGCCATAGTGAGTCCCCGAGTAATTCTCCGAAAAAACACCCCTTCTTAATCGCTTTGCTACTAAATAGAATCATTTCTTCTGATGTAATTTAGCCAATGCACCTATTCCACTTTTCCATTCCCATCCAGGTGCGAGAATTCTTGCAAGGCCAATTGGCTTTCCGTTTTGACACACAAGCACATCATCATCTTTCCGAAGGTCGCCACCATATGCTTTGACCATATGAGGAAAAATATCACCTTTCAATTTTACACCTTCATTCAATTCAATCGACTGTAAGACTTCATGCTCAAATAGATGATCAATTGCGGCTTTTGAAAACGAAAATGCATTCCTATCGATAGACCAAACCGCAATTTGCTTGCCCTCATGTTCAATTCTCCATCTGGGTGGCTTTCCTCGAATATCGCAACCATTCAGCCATGATGAAGTGTTTAGATTCTTTTCAGCAATGGATTCAAATCTCTGCATGTTTGAATTGCTTGACTTCATTCTTCGAATATCATATGTTTCAACTGCATTCTTGATCGACTCATCTAAATTCCTTAACGATTCAGATGATAAAGCACCCAGACCTTTTCTTGTCTCGACGACATTTTCATGTAATTCGGAAACATCGATTGTTGAATGATTGATAATTTGCTTAAATTGATGGCGTTCAAGGAACAATCTCAATGTTTCTTGGATTCGTGAAACTTCATCATCCGACCAAGACCCAGTCACAGGAATATCGTAATGAGATGCAGGCCAAACATCCTCAATATTTCGCGGGACGAGACCAAGGGGTGAAGTGACCATCAATTGCTCGATTCGATGGTTCCCAATGATATCAAGAAACTTCGAATGCGATTTTGATAGTCGATATGGTTTCCTGTCAGAACATGGCAGTAAAAGGAGAACATCTTGATGTGTATCACGACTTCGATATTGATGTTGAATAAATGAAGTCCAATCTTGAATGAGCGGGTCAGAAAACGATTGAAACGAATAACACTGGAACGATTGCTGCGCATCAACATTTCGTGTTAGAACACCTTTTTCGTTGGAAACGAGGGTTCTGTGATAACGTAGGTGCTCAACAAGTCGAGGGCTATTCAACGCCTGTTGCTCCGCATATTCGCGAAGTGTTCCATTCTCAAACGAAGAATGGATCAATTTCTTCGACTCTTCCCAATAACGCAGTTGTTCTTCAAATTGGTATTCCTCACCTGGTAGACATTGGCGTAGGCCATGTGATGTGATGTAAGCGCCCTCAATTTCTGCTTCTCTACACCTAGTAAGGTCGAAGAGGTCCACGCCCAGCCATGAGAGGACTGCAACATTGTCTGGACCGCCAATCGCAGGAGTCCACAACAAAGCTCCGGGGAATGCTTTCTTGATCGAAAGGATTGCTTGAACCAACTTACTCCCTTGTTGCGCAAGTTGTAAAGCATCGGTAAGAACGATTATTTCAGGTTGAACCTCTAAATCCAACAATTGTGGGTCATGGTGCAATCGCTGCCACGATACTGGAAGGAGCGATGTGGAAGATGCCTTTTCACCGGCATCGGCGTTATCCAACGAAGGTGGCAAGACATGGCCAATATTTGCCTCAAATGTCGGGCCATTAACGTCAAAATTCGGTGGTTCAAGAGGGAGCAGGCTTCGGACTTGTACTTCTCTTGGCAGAGTGTTTGTGGTCGAGGAAGAAAAAGGAGCAATTGATGGTGACAAGTCTTCATGTTCGAATTGAACAAGGCAAGGCGTTGTAACAATCGGGTCTTTACGGTCACCAAGACCAATGCAGCGGGCATAGCGGTCTCGATGAATGACGACCTTTCCAATCACGCCAGCCATGGCATGTCGTCACAACTCGACTTCTTGAATAATTTGAAGAAAATGAGGGCAGATTTTGAAAACCTAGAACTCAAGGCAACAACATGCAAGGGAGAAAGAGGTGGTTTCTCCTTTCTGCGATTATTCTCCTTAGTCTAGTCACTGGCATACAAAACACTGCTGCTCAAACGGTTGACAATGTCGAAGGAAATATGATGTTTGAAATCCAAGGGCTCGAACAAACAACATACCAATTCTCGCTTGAGGTCATTGAAGGTTTGACAAACATTGTCGATGTATCTTGCACTTCATGTACCGTGAGTATACTGCTCAACGACGAGGTTACAAATGGACAGCAACAAATCTTCGAAAGCGATGAAAATACAAGTGCGTTACTCACCATCGAATCTCATGAACGACAATTGATTCAAGTGAAGATTTTTCTTGACGTAAGTCACCACGGCCTAACCACTCGCCCATCGCCGACCCAAACAGTTGACATGCAAAATCTACCGCTCTGCGACATTCAATCTGTATGTTTCCAGCATGAGCCACAGTCGTTGAGAAATACTCAATTTTTCAATCAACAAGAAGTTGAAATTTACGCAGGAAAAATAGCGGATGGACTGGATGATTACCTCGTTTTTCCAGCAGCAAAAGGTGCCACGGTTGAGTTGAACTGGCATCATTTAACTGGTGACCAAACGACAACAGTATATTTTCAGGAAGATGAAAATGAACTCCAGTTACTCCCACCAACACTTGTTCAGCCCAATCAAATGCTGAAACCTCTTGGCATCCTTCACAACACCATGTATCTTCAGATTCCCGATGATGGCAGAATTATTGTTAAAATCCAAGGTGAAAATCCCACGGATTATTATGCTCTTTCGTTGGTTGCTTACCGAAAAATGACAAACATCACAACTGCATTCGATGTCGAGGAATCGACGAACTATATAGGCCATGGAATTCATCAACTTGCGTTCGATTGGCCAGAGGCCCATGCAATACATTTCGTTAATGGCCCCCATCAAATTGAATTGAACATCACGTTTTTTGCAGGTGTTGAATTACGAGATGATGGACAAGTGATTTTACCATACGAACAAGTAAAAATTTACCCTTACCCAAACACAACTGCTGGAAAATTCATTATCATCTCAAATCAAACGTACTCCTTCGATATCGAATTGAGAAACTATTCTGATGCGTCGAGCGATCGGGATGCACAAGGATACCTACCATCCGGAAACCTCAGTCAAATTTCACAAGATTGGGTTCTCCTTAATGTCACAGAGAATTACAATGCTCAACTGACCTTATCAATTTTCGATACAAGTGATACATATCTGTTCTACATCGAGGGGTGGGAAGAATCAATCCATTTCGTTGAATTTAAGATCGAAGGGACAATCGATGGGCTTCAAGTCCAACTTTGGGACATGAATCCAAACACACATGAACCAATAAATTCCTACATCGGTTTGAAGTCATCAACTGAAATTCGAGTTGGGCAGCAAGTCGGCCAAGGCCACCATATTCTCCAAATTCGACATCAAGACCCCCTCAATGTAACACCAACCGAATTTGGCATCGATACGCCCCCTATTCAATACACGATAACCTCAACATACCAACTCATCGATGAAGGTGAAGAACCTTGGTTTCCGCCAGATGATGAAGCAAAAGCCTGGGGAGAAATTGTTCGTTGGATTCTAGGATTTCTGCTGATTGTTCCTGCAATTTTCTTGTTTATAGCAAAGAAAAGAAATGATCGTTTGACTGCAGAAATTCTTTCCAAAAGAAATCGTCTTGATTGGTTAAAATCTCAACTTGATTCAGGTAATGTCACGTCGAACGGATCGAGAAAAAATCTTCTTCGAAGTTTAACAGCCCTACAATCTGTTGCATGGAACGAAGGTACAAGTTCGTGGGGTCCGCCGTCGCTACAACATACAACAGAAGGCCTCGAATTTATGGTTTGGGAACTCGACAAGAGATTGTCAACAGATGAAAAAGCCACACCATATCTCATAGGCGTGTACGCAAAAGAAGGCTCTTGGGACCTTGCAGTGTTGAAAATCGAGGCTCCTGAAGGCTCGCCATTTAACATTGTAAATTGCGCACCAAAATTCCTTTTCCGTGGTGAAGAAGTGTTCATCGACACACTTCTGCATGGCCAATTAACCTACTTCCAAATTGATGTACTCGGTTCATCGAAGCGTGTTGAATTTGAATTGAATGGAAGATTGGATGGACAGCCATTTGCCGCAAAAATCCCTCACTCACTCTTGTTTGAGGAAGAATAACGCTCAACGACGGCGGTCTTCAGAATCTTCTAGGATTCTTTTCAAGATATCCTTTGGGGCAAGTTCATCACGAAGTGATGCAAGTGCTTTCTTCGCATCTTTTCCTATTTTTTTGGGCATGTGTAATTTCAGTAAAACAACGACATCACCATTTCGTCCTGATCGTGGGTGTGGTAATCCACGTTTTCGAATAGTTAAGGTTTCACCAGAATTTGAAAATGGTGGCACCTTGATCTCCAAAGTTGAGCCATCGATGTGCTCGAGTTCAACTGTTGTACCAAGCAGAAGATCGCTATAACCTAAGGGAAGCGACATAATCAAATCCGAACCACTTCGCTCAAACCAAGGATGAGGATCGACTTCAATCTCTATGAATAAATCACCTGGTTCACCATTTGCAAAGGTAGATGGCTCTCCTTTTCCTCTCATCCTCAATCGAGTACCATTCTCTGCACCCTTTGGTACTTGAAAACGCAAAGTTGTCGATTGCAATGTATTGCCTTGGCCTGAGCAATCATCACACGATTGAATCGGTGTTGAACCAACGCCACCACAATCATTGCATGGACGAACTGTCGATTGTACAAAAGGCCCAATTTGTTCACGAACTTGGATTTGTCCTTGTCCGCGACAGGGTTGACAAACCTCCAATTTTGCATCTTTTGCACCAGTACCATCGCACGACTCACACGCTTGTGGGAGGTCAAGGGTCACTTCTTCCTGCGTCCCATTGTACACATCTGAGTATTCAACAGTATGTCGCACAAGAATATCTGAACCTCTTCGTTGCCTAGTGCGACGACGGCCCCCTCCGAATAAATTTGAGAACAAATCTCCACCAAACAAATCTTCGAGATTGATGTTGAATCCACCCTCAAATCCTGAAAATGGGCTGCCAGATGGCCCAGAATGCCCGAATCGATCGTAATGAGCACGTTTTTGACTATCGGAGAGAACCGCATATGCTTCTTGAATCTCTTTAAATTTCGACTCCGCATCTGGTTCGGTGCTTCTATCGGGATGATACTTTCGAGCTAACCTACGGAAGGCGTTTTTGAGGTCTTTCTCACTTGCGTCTTTTTCGACTTCGAGAGTTTCATAATAATCCCGTTTGTCAGACATCAGCACCCTCCCCGTAATGAGACGACAAAAACCCCCCTTTGAATATCACGCATCGAATTATCTACAAATCAAGGCCGCAAGATTGGCAGAATCGTTCACCCGATTGATTTGTAGCACCACATCCACGACATTGAAGCCCTCCAATCGACACAGTTTGAGGTTGAGATTGGGATGCTGAACTCATCATAGCCATGGATTCAATACTCTCGCTAGGAGTGATTGGTTGGTTCTTCGATATTGCTTGAGAACTTTCGAGCAATTCCCCGCTCGAAGACAAACTATCATCGATACCTCCCGAATCACTGAAACTCGTGATGCGAATCGCTTCATCATCTGATTCCTGGAGTAATTTCATCGGGGCAACCGGGCGTTGAGCTATTACTGGTTTGGAGGATGCCTGGGCTTGTAGTGTTGCATTTTTCTTTCGCTGTCGTTCATTTCTTGAATCACTCCCAAACCATGAGCCGACAAGATCGAGAAACCTGTCCATAGGTGAAGGTTGACGCACTGCACCAATCGTACCTGTTTGATGATGAGGAGAGTTTTGAGGATCGGCATACAGGTCACCGGTTGCTTGTCGGACAGTTCTCGACTCAGTTAACATCGAAACTTCGACCTTTTCCTCGCTGTCCAATTCAATTTCTTCTGGCTCACTTGATATCGAACCCACTTGACCTGCATACGATGTTGACGGCGATAGTGTATCATTGAGGAATACCTCTTTGTCCCATACACCTTCTTCTTCTGCTTTGTACACGTCTTTGATTTTTTTCATTGCTTTTGACCGATGATATTCATGATCTTTAACAACATTCAATTTTCGTCGTAGCACAAGAAAGATGGCTAAACATATTGAGTAGTAAACGACAACACCTATCCACGAATACTCGATTGTCGCTTTCAGAGGTGGAACACTGAAGTGAAAAGAAATAAAGAAAATAAATGGGGATAAACTTAGGAGAAGATTTGTCAACCCCTTCGCCATTTCATCACCCTTATCTCATTAGCCATCCATCATTTTAATTGAAAGTATGCTTTTTTTGTTCATCTGCGATCGTGTGCAAATGACCCTTTTCGAATCAAGCCATCAATAAGACCGATTGTAAAACTCGTGTGAAGGAACACAAGACAAAGTGGACACCCAAGGAGTACAGAAAAAGAGCGGAACCGTACTGCTTGGGAAAAACCTGCCAAAATTAAAACACCAAAATAGAACAAAATTGGAAGCATTGAAAATCTATGATTTGTCAAAAATAGTGCACTGGTGAGAAGCAATCCAATGAGCGGTAAAAACTCAACAAACCTAACTCGAGAGGGGTATTTTCGAATCAACTTTGTCCTCCAAAAGCCATACCTATGGCCCATTTTCCACCACTGAGAAAGTGTTGACCTTTTTTTCATTTGAATCGTAGCGATAGGAGACCTCGCTAAAATGTAACCTGCATCGAGCATTCGCATTGATAGTTCACTATCTTGGCTCGTAATGAATTCGGGGTCCCAACCTCCCAATTCTTCGATACATGCCCGCCTATGCAAAACAAACGCCGGGGTTTTTGTCGTCTCAAGTTTGTCAAATTTCGCAAATTGACCATCGCTATGACCAAGCCATGAACTGATTGCAGATTCAATCCATGCTTCTCTTCGAGTCGATAGAGATGAATCTGGCAGAACTCTAGCCCCAAGGCCTGCAAGTTTCTCTCCATATTTTTGCTCAGCTTCATTCCAAGCCTTCAGTCTTAATTCGAGATAATCTTCATGCACAAATGCATGACCAATATGCTCCAAAACATAACGCACCGAATCTGGCAAAGCACTCATAGCGATGTTCCTTGCATGAGAGACCGACCGTTCTGGATTATCGAGTAAGATTATTTCCGGCATCTCTTTAGTACGTTGTTCTATGAATGCATGAAGGAGTTCAAGTGTTCGATCATTCGACCCACCATCCACAAGAAGAATCGCGTATGTTCTTGAGTCAATCGTTTGATTGGATAATGCCTTCAAACATCGTTCGATATGTTCTTCCTCATTGTAAATGGGTACGACCACAGCGAGTTCAGGTTGTGTTCCATTCACAGTGCGGGTTTTGTTGAAATGCTTTTGATTCTTATGTTTCATCTCTTCTGTCGCAACAGTTTCTTGAGGCGTTTGGGTATGGCTCGAATGATGTCAGGACCTAGAATCGCTCTCACCGGCATCAATGAAGGTATACAAGTTCGGGTAAAAACCACAACGAAAGGAGCAGAATCTTCAACGAAAATACAAGCCGCAATCCAACATATTTTCCCAGATGCAGAACATCTTGACCTTGGAGAACCCACATTTGGTGAAAACAACAATCACACACTCGAGTGGGAAGGGTTGTCAATGGAAACATTCCTAAAAAAGATACACGAACAACGAATTCTCGACACCTCATTGGACATGATGGCAAGGAAAATCGATGGCAATTCGTCAACGTTTGACATCTCTCGTCAATCTGCATCAGTTGGAAAAATTTCGTTTCCGATTCCTAATGAATATCCTTTTGGTGGTGTTATTGAGATCACCCTATCCGGTGAACATCTCATCGACTGGATACAATCTGCGACATGGCATTCAGGAAGAGAACGATTTCCAAGATTTGCAGGTGACGATTTCGAAATGCAAGATGATGGCGAATCAAAAGTTTGGCATGATTCTCGTTAGGTATCTCGCCAAATCCCTATCATGAGGCATCCAATCTGTTTCTAGCAGTTCATCGATAGATATCCATTGATATTCTGCATGTTCAAACAACTGGATGTTTCCTAATGCTTCATTCGTTGCTGATGCAGATGTCAAAAAAAGCGAGTACCATCTACCTTTAATTTCATAGTCCCATCGACCCAATGTTTTCAATGGTGTGATATCAAGATTCAATTCTTCTAAACATTCTCTTTGTAAGGCATCTTGAACAGATTCGCCTGCCTCTAACTTACCTCCTGGAAATTCCCATCCTGATATAGCATTCTCGACCCTATAAGCTGCGAACATCTCATTTCGTTCTGATGTTAAAGCAAGTGCAGCAACAGGGATTGATTTCACTTTTAGTGATGCAATGATTGAGGTTAATATTCGAATTGTTTTGTTTGTTAATTCGTCGACTGATATAACTGATTCTGGAGGTAAGTGGATGAAGACGCAGTTTTTCCGAAAGTTCTTTGCTTCAAGGGACAACAAAGTTTGCCTGTATGTTTCGTTACAAACAAATGAACCAGCGTCAATAGATTCTTCTAGATTCTTTACTTCTTCAAATAAACGATTGAACGGTAGTTCGGAATACACTGCACCGTAATCATCAATGGGTTGTGAACGTATTTGTCGACCTTCATTATCTGGAATACGCATGTCAATCCAATTTGTTGCACGGGTTTCAACGCGGACGTGGGTACAAGATTCGCACAATCCTAGATGAACAACAAGGTCAAATTGCACACCAGATTCAATTTGCTCTTTTGCGTAATTTGCTCCTCGTTTTGATACTGGTAATATTTTGAATTGAAAAATTAACTCAGAAGGGAATACATGTTTCATCAACTTTTGTACAACGAGCATACTCGCATTGGTTGTTGATTCGCCAAAGGGCTCAAAACCTGTCACAAGTATTCGCATGGGTTCCACGAATAAAGTGATGAAAACAAGAATTTGATTTCTTCGGTAGAAATTCATCGGCACATTCACAAAGAAGATATGGTGAACGAATGAACATGAGCGACCATGACGATGATCATGAATTGGTTGTCCAATACCCCACAAATGAAAAAAAATCGATCACCAATAGAATCGTTTCTACGTTAAAAACCATTTTTCATGAAATTACCTTTGGGGTAGGGACATGGGGGGCAATGCGGCCAATGTTCACGGCTGTTTTGGCCGGAATTCCATTTCTTTTCCTTGGACAACACTTCAACAAGGAGCACGGTAAAGCAAGGGATTGGACCCTTTTGCAAATTCCACTTGCTCTCACCGTTGTCCTTTGGATTGGACTTTGGCTTTTCTCCATTTTTGATGCATGGAAAACCGCTACAGGAATTGTTGCAACTTCAAACTAAGGCTTCCATAATTGGTCTGTTGGTTGTATCTTTTCATTTTTCATATCACTTAGGTCTGCAAGGTCATCGGAGTCAAACTCATTTGGTAAATCACCGGTGATGAAATTCATCAGTGATGTCGACTCAATGGCCCAATACATGACAGAATCTTCGTTGTTCGAATGACCAGGATGATCCGAATCTTCATGCGGTCTTGGAGATTCATACACAAGGTTAACCAAGCCTAAGAGATGGCCGACCTCATGAACAACAACGCTATTTTCTACATCTTCTGCTGAAGGCCTCCCAAAGAAGCCTTCTGCCTCCTCAATACTATCTTTGAAGATGGCGATTGTTGATCCATCTACAGCTACGCCTAGAACAGAATCATCGACATATGTTCCAGACGGAAAAATGAGTTGCCAATACAACGTTGAAGTGCTATGAGGGTGCCCTTCTTTTAGTTTCCAGCCCTGGTCCCTTACATCATCTGCACTCCAAGAATCGATTGAAAATGTGGCTTCAATATAATTGAATTTCACACCTGATGGCTTATCACATACATCCAAAATTCTTTCTTCAAGCATGGTTAAACTCGAAGATTCTGGGCGATAACCCGATTCAAAAACAATCTCAAATTCGAGACTTTTATGTTGATCAGAACGTAAGCAAGCCATCGTCAATGAACCCGGAATCCCATGGTTTTCCAAGTCAAGTACTTCTTTGATTGAATCAGTCAGACAACCTGAAAGACTCGTAGAGATGATGAAGAAAGACATCAAAAAAGCAGTCGATAGCCTCTTCATAGATTGTGCTGCATACTGGTCTTAGAAAAATCTTCGTCACCAATCATCGGGAATCTCTAGAGGCGAAAACAACTGACCAGGACTTTGAACATTCGACAACTGTGTGCGAATAACTTGTTCCCATTGACGTAGCATCAATAGAGCACGGTCAAGTTCAATGTTGATTTCAATGAGCGTAACACGAATGAGCGTATCGAGGATATCCATTCGTTGAGCATCGGACCGTTCCAATAGTTTGTCTAGGGAAAATTGCTGAGCATTGTTCGTCGAAACCTCCCTAATTTCCCAAGGCTCTGTCAATTCGTTAGGTAGTTGTTGATTGGAAGTCAAAGCATACTCTTGAAGTGAAGAAAGCAATTGTTTAATGTGCTTTTGAAAAACAAGAGAAACCTCAAACAAAGGCATTTTGAGTTGTTGAAGTAAGTTCACAACTCGCTCTTGAAAGACCACCATTCCATCAATAGTGGGCGTATCTTTGGTCAAAGGATGACCTCACTACTTCTTCGAATTAATGTACTGCCAACCATATGCATTCCATTGCTCCATTGTCCAGCCCTCTGGAAGACCAGTTGGTGGAACAGGTGGTGCAGCAGGCATTGGCGCAGGTGCCGCAGGAGCGGCTTGTGGAGGAGGAATCGTTGGATTTGGTGGTGATTTGATTTCTGGGACAATTTTGTCACCATCATCCATTGACTCAACGACATCTGCTGTTTGGTCAGATTCATCTTCAAATGATTCCGCAATGAGCCTTCGACGCATGACCATCGACCATACACCAAAGGAAATTGATCCCAATGCAATGATGAAGAGTACGATGCTAAAGAT
The DNA here is from genome assembly GCA_964613395.1 of uncultured Candidatus Poseidoniales archaeon. GTDB lineage: Archaea > Thermoplasmatota > Poseidoniia > Poseidoniales > Poseidoniaceae > Poseidonia. The sequence continues at coordinate 35,756 of CAZTGO010000005.1, forward strand.
CCCTTCTGACGCTTGTTGTGAAAGTGCTTCACCATCGCGTATCGTTTGTTCTTTAACAATGAGTGGGTCAACTGTCATCCTGTCCATCTCAACACCATCAACGAGTACGAGAACTCGATATTCGATGCTTTCACCTGCAACAACATCAGCTGTATCAGATAGCGTTGCGATGAATTCTTGATTGGATGTCACGTCAAGGGTAATGACATCAGTTTCAGACCAAAAACCACCTTCAATCAGTCGTTGTAACGATAATTGAACTTGGCCCGTGCCTCCAACATTGACTCCTTTGACAATCATACTTGACATCTGGCCTTGGGTAGGACTCGGGTTCGACCATTGCAGCGATGAACTTTCAGCCTGCAGGTCAACCATCGGACCAATAAGTGCCAGTGGCCAAGATGCAAATGGTTCAATCATCGAATTACCATTGGTATCAAATGGATTACCTGCTTCATCTGAACCTGAAATCCAAACATCAACTGTATATGATTGGAGTAATGTCGTAGCACCTGCGTCCGTCAAATCAAGAGAACCTGTCCAAAAGAATTGGTCTCCGAATGGTGTAATCTCAGGTAGCAAAACGCTGCCTCTCGAAATTTCTGCCTCTCCTGCCTTCACTCTGTAGTGAAGCACTGCAGGTTTATCGAAATCGAAACCATTTTCATCTCTCGTCTCAAGTTGTACAAGCAAATCATCGGCATTCCCAATCGAGAGAGGCATATTGGGTTCAACACCGCCAAGAGAAATACCGGCTATTGTAGGTTGGTCACTATCGACTGCTAGGCGCACTCTTGGAACAAATGGTGATTGATCTTCTGCTAAGCCTGGCAGGTCATCTAGCTTTAGTCGCAAATCAAGATGACCTGAACGTACAGATGGAACAAGCAAATCAAGAGAAAATTCTCCATCTAACCTTGTCGAAGTTTCCCATAGGAATTCAAAGTCCCCGAATGTAACATCAAACGCACCGGCTGGAGCTGGGGTTTCATCCTCTGAGAATAAGACTCTACCTGTAACTCGTAGTGCCTGTCCTGCACCGATGATGGTCTCATAGTTTTCGTCATTGTAGTGATTCACACCATTTCGAAGTTCAACTGCCCGGATGTGACCGCTCTCGGTATCGAATCTGAAGTCATTATCTAAACTCCACCAATCTTCGCCTAAACCGTATTCAAGTTCGTGACACGGTGTAATTTCACCTACATTGCAAGGACGGTCGGTAATGAGTATTTTTGGAATGAAATGCGACTCTCCGTTTGTGTCAAAAATTTCAGGGAAGGTCCATGTTAATTGAAATCTTGCTTGAATCAAAATTTTGCTCTCATTTAATGGGTCAATTTCGACTGTTGAGTAAATGTTTGATACTGCAATGTTGGTTGAACCAGACGCCATCACCGCACGAGGTAGACCGTTGTCATCTTCTTCCATACTGATGAATATTGATGATTCGTCATCTTCGAAATCACCGCTGAGTGTGAGTTGAATGTATTGGATATCTTTCCAAGTATTCCGATCGCTAACAACGAGTTGTGCAGTGTAAAGAATACCTGGGTGAAGAGGCTGGTAATCATCGTGTCCGACAATTGTTGAATTGCCGATATCGACGCTGGGTTGGAATTCTTGACGAATCACATAAGTTACGAGATCTGCATCCCAGTCAGGAACTGTCTCTCCAGGCCTGTATCCACATGATACGCTACTTTGTGGACAAACTGGACCTCCACCCATTGCGACCTGATTGTTTTGACCATCTTTTCCAGAGACATAGAACGATACTTTTTGTCCGTGCAATAACATTGAATCATCGATCACCCCTTCAAAGATATTCAAGCCACCAACTTGAGTATCAGGTGAACCAATACTCATGAGTTCATATTCGTCTGCATTTGGCAACCCATCAAAATTGTAGTCAGTGCATCCGATTGCATCGCTTGCCCTACAGCCTATCCAATAGTGGAGTGAGATAGAATTTGGTGGATCAACGGAATCTTGTATCGTGATTGATATAGGTTGTCCACCACCGGTCGCAGCGTGTTGTTCTGACCCATCAATTGGCGTCGCTTGAATGACAAGTGGAGAATTACCATCGAGAACAAGGCGAATGGAATTGTACGAAGGATTCGCAAACACCGAACCGTTCACCAGGTCAACAGCTTGTACGTAGAACACCATTCCTCCGGGGTGAGATTCTGTCGGTGAAGTGAATGTAAAGTTGTATTCACCGAAGGCAGGATTTACCTCTTCGAAGAGGACCATAGGCTCTCCAATCGGGTCACCATCATACGTCACATTTTGACCAATGATACGGATTGAGAAAGACCCTGCTTCTGGCATAAGTTGAGAACTTTCAAAATGAATACCTCCAGTAAATGTCAAATTATATCCGCCACGTACCCAGTCAAAAGAATACAACTCTCGCCCAGTTTCTTCAAAGACTCGCAACCCATCAAGTTGAATGTCATTTTCAATGACGAGATCCATGTCTGAAGTTATCCATCCGTTTACTGCTACACCAAGACTATCTTCAACCGTAACAACTGCTTCAGCATCGGACTCATCATTCCAACTCCAGTTAACTATCGTTGGTATACGAATCACCAATTCTCCTTTCGAATTGATGGAAGAAGAACAATTTGTGGTATCAAATTGAATAATACCTGCAGCATCTGATATTGTGCTGCACGAATCACCCAACTGCCACATAAATGACGGTGTTGGTCCATGAGAATTAAGAATTCCAATTGTTGCTTTGGTCACCCTGTCAACATCATCTCCATGAGCCACCGTAGCGATTAAATTTCGATAGATTCCATCGGGTGCTGTTAGACCTCCTTCAAATTCGACGCCCACTGCACGGGTTTGCATCTTGTAGGAAATATCGATATTCGAAATCTTAACTCGACCTGATGTGGCAGCCTTGATCGCTATTGGAACATTGACGGTCCCCTCTCCATTTTCAGGTATGAAATCATTGAATGCATCGATGAGGGATGGTGCATCTCGCACCACCGAGCCGACAGCTGATTCATCGGTTGCGACGATTGACGATTCATTGAGGAACAACAATGAACGCCAGTCCCATGTTCCATCGTTACCAATATCAATTTCTGGTCTATCCGGATATCCTTCTTCAAAATTCAATGTGAATTTGTCAATCTTTGGAGTTATTGTAGCATCATTGGTGGTAAGGAAAATCGCATACTTGAGTGTGTTTCCAGCGTCCTCTGTTGAGAAACTTGTCTCTTGATTGTTCGGAGCCTCCTTCCAATTGGTGCCGTTATCATTTGAAACCATTACTGAAATTGAAGTGCCCACCGGTTCATCCGCAACCCATACAGGTCGAACTTTACCGACCTTTGTACCGGTATTGAAATGTGGACTTGTCCATTCTCCCGAAGGTTGATATTCAGTTGCATATTCAATGTTAACCCACCAGGAAACTGCAGTTGAACCAATAAGTTGTGCTTTCCAAACAAGTTCGTTACCCGGGTAAGCAAAGTGGATTGTTTCATTGCTCACAACAGGTTCCCAATGCGTCCCATTGTCTGCGGATATCCAATAATCGACACGGTCACCGATAGATGATGCTGACCAGTACGCCTTCATGTTGGCTGAAAGAATCTCATCGCCGCTATTCACGACAGGACCATACCATGTGGTTGTTCCGGGAGCAGGTGTCGTTTTGTAGGTCCAGCCTGTCCCAAATTCTCTGTAGTATAACGTGGAGCCGGACCAGGTGGAATAACCTGAATCAACGGTGATGAATCGCTTTCCATCATATTGCAGGCCGTAACCGAGAGGGGAAATTTGGCGAACGCCTTGTTGCGGTACAAGGGAAGATGATTGGCCTGAAATGGACCATGCTTCCAATTGATCTCTGTCGTTGTAGTACTGATCTTTTTGGCATCGCATAAAGAACGTCGATTCGTTTACTTCGAGACCACGAACAAGTTGGCCTGTTCTTCCACAATCCCAACTAGAACCCGATGAGGAGGAGAATGTGTACATGCTGTCACCACGCTGATATTGACCTGTACCATCGCTGCTAAAGGTGTACGGAACGATGGATCGAGCGGAGTTGTGGACAATCCATACGACATCTCTTGAGTGGTCGTAAGCTATGGCAACATAGTCTTGCAATTGTGGTGAAACATCGTAGGAGTCTATGCATGTCCACACATCGTCTCTTGAAACATCCATCTCGACGACGCGATGGTACATGACTGGGGCTGTTGAACCATAGGGATATTTGTAGCCGGATAAGATGCCAAACAATCGTTCGTCATCGGTGAGCGTCCAATCTCTAAAACCATACATTCCATAATAACTGCTCGAATGCTTTTGTGGAAGAGTACACTGCGCTTTGTCAAGTGTGATTGTTGATTCGATGGTTGCGTTGTTTGGATATAATCTCTTGACGACGTTATGGAATGAAGATGAGGACCATGTTGACAAAAATAACCAATCATGATGCTTGAGGATTGCTCCTTGTCCTTGAGCCATAAATGTCGTAGCTGTCTTACTAACTTGTTGGGAGAATCTTGATTCAGTTGCGTTTGATGTGTGAGGTTGCCTTAAGGAAAAGGAACCGTTGTCTAACCATGCATTTGAGTTTGGGTCTTCTATTGCATCGTTTCCGTGAGGATCAAACAATACCGTTGTATTACCCATTGCAAGTGTTAGGTCATCGCTTCTATCATCAACGAGTGTATCGAGTCCTTTCACCCAATCTTTTCGTTCATCCGTTACCAATTGCGACCATCCTGTTGCTGATGCTCCCGACAATGTCAAACTGACATCTGTAACCAGAGCACCCTTTGGAATTTGGATTTCAGCTCCTGTATCAGGGTTCCCTCCCTGATAGAGTGCAATATACTCCGACGAGCCATCCTTGAAATCGTAGATGTGTCGGGCAACGCCAGCAGCTTGTGCATCATCAACAACATTCGTGAAAACAGGCGACCATGGTGTAAACATCATAATGAATATGATGAAAATTGCCGCTCGGCTCGACCGAATTGAATTCATAGCACCGCCCCTCTTGCTAACGCATTAAACTCATAGCCTTTGAAGAATACGGTTTCTTGTCATAAGCCATGTATCAACTCAAGTTTCTCGCGAGTCATACCGAATTGGTGAGGATTGGCCACGTACACCATCTTCTTCATCGTCACGTACTTCAAACCAATCAACGAGCCAATCGCCATCCGTGTCCCAGTTCATTGGACTGCTACCCTCAGCGAGATGGTCATCATCGAAATCTAGCAGGTACCATCCAAATTCGTGTTCGCCAACATTTCGATCGGGAGCTGTATGTGGTGAAAATTCATAATAAATCTCCCATGCATCTGTCTTATTCCCTGCAAGAATTATTTCGTCATCAGAAGCATTGAGTTCAAAGAAACTCACATCATTATCGTTGACGATATACCCGTATTGGTAATCTTGTCCAGCAAATTTATCCATTTTGAGATAGTTCAAAACAAGTTCATTAGACTGACCGATACCAAGCACTGCTTTCCTCAATTGCCACCACTCCGTAACTAAATTCCCATCAACAGTTAAACCAGATAATCTCACTGCATTTGGTGACGAGTATTCTTGAAGTGTAAAGGCGTAAAATTCTTGGAAATTTGTATATGGCTCGTATGTACAACCAACTCCGGTGCAGTCCCAGTTTCCGTCTTGGTCTGGGTCTTGATTCGCATCATTTGGGTCCGCTGGGTCGAGGGTGAACCACGTGTATTCCAAATCAGGTCGTTGAAGTTGCCCAGTATCTGAATTGAGCGACAACGGTAAGCAAGATGATGTGGATGTAGTACAGGGACCTCCAGTTCCCGGGTCAATCCATTGAACTTGAATTTTTAAGAAAGAACTGAAATTATCGTTGGATTCATTCCATCCTAACTTGTATTCATACCAATCTGGCAACATATCTCCATCAGAATCATTATCGCTTGGATTGCTTCCATACTTGAACACTTCACGACCATCAGAATAATTGTAATCTTGAACATGCGAAAGAACAACGCCATTTTCCACAGTCGTGATGAATGTAACGCTATCACCATCGGAATCATTGAGGTCAGGCCTCGTGTTGTTCATCCATTCCATCTGATTGGTGAAAGGTAGATCACCAATACCGGGTTGAATTTGTTGCGAAGAAGGCGTAAACACACGATTGTCCCAAACACCTTGAGTTGCCGGTTGGTCAAAGGTCGTTCGCCCATACCACCCATCATGGTCACCATCATAATTTATGTCAAATGGATTGAGTGGATTTGAAGACCAGTGGTTGATTGTCGTTGTGTCGTTCATTCCAAAGATTGCGTAACAATATTCCCAACCATCAGGAATACCATCACTGTCTGAATCCGGGTGTGTTGGGTCAGCGACTCCTCTTAATGACCGATTGAAATTTCCAGAATCGAGTGAATTGATTTTTTCCATTCGATCAAGCGAATCCGGGCCTTTCGCAATAAAGTCTTGATACAAAGCAAGTTGTGATTGCAAAATCGAGTAACCCAATTCTTCTTGATAAGCGAGCATGGCATCTTCCCCGAAATCGATGATGCCAAGTTCAAGTGGCACCGTCGCCCTCATGTCGAATTTACCCCACGTTCTCGACTCCCATTCACGTAAATTGGAAAACAGTTCATCTTGTGAGATGTCTCCATCTCCATTGCAATCATAACTATCATCGTCTGAGTCAAGGTACACATCTCCATCGATGAGAGGATTCATACTCCATCTATTTTCATCCAAATCCCATGATGTAAACCAATATTCAAATCCGTCGTACATTCCGTCGCCATCTGTATCGCTTGACGTTGGGTCAGTCATCCCTTGTAGAACAGAAATGAATGCATTCGGAGGCTCGCCGGATTGCCAAGCATTGAAATCATCAAGGAGGCGTTTTCCACGTGTGTTCTTTGAGATGAGCATGTTGAAAATTCGTTGTGCTTTTTCGGTCGGCTGTTGAAGATCGCCATCAATATGGAGGAGAGGTGCATCACTCGGATGTTCGATTCCGTTATCGGGCTGCATTGTTGCGAGGGCAAACTCTTGTTTATCGATAAGGCCGTCTTCGTCACCATCGAAATTTCCATCGTCTGGCACGAGTGGATTGAGCGTCCACACTTCAGCGGAAGAGTTCCACGCCGTGAAGAGCAACTCCAATCCGTCGAGCATCCCATCACCATCTGTATCGATGTTGTTTGGGTCTGTCGTCATACCAGATATATTTCGAACTCCTTCATCGATGAAACTACCGAATGAGGATGATGTTGGAATGCCCGGCCATTGTTGTAATGCGTAGGCTGTGCCAACAGTTGTCACGAACCATTGTGGAGAACTCCTGTTGCTCTGGATCTCAGAGAAGATTGGATCAATCGAATTGTACTCCTCCCAATTCGTCATACCATCATCATCTGCATCTTCCCAGCGGTCTTTCGAATCGAGGGGATTTAATGTCCAGCCATCATCGAGTAGATTCCATCGGGCAAACCAAATCTCCCATCCGTCTGGCATACCATCTGTATCCGAGTCAGAATCCCAAGGATTTGCAGCACCGATACTGTATGTGGTTTGGCTGTTGTATAGTTCACTAAATGCCCTGTCAGAAAACGTGTCTTCTGGTTCGCCGTAGTCGTAGATGTGGTCGAACAAATTTGTTTCAAATGCCATGGGGAATTCTTCGCCGTCAAACGTACCATTGCTCACAAACAAGTCACTTCGGAGATGATATTCGAGGTAGTTGACAAATTGCTCGTTCAATGTCAATACGCCATCATGGTTGATGTCGTATCCATCACCATCAGGGTTGCCGAGAACATCGGTTGAATTGAGTGGATTGACACCATTGTATTCGGGCGACCATGTACAACGTCCGTTTGATTCCCAGCCATCAGGGAGCGAATCTCCGTCTGAATCGATAGAATTTGGATCTGCAACACTCCAATTTGCTACAGCTTCAGGAACTTCTCCGAAATTTTCAATCAACTCACCCTCCAAGCCTGCAAGCCTCACGAGTGACCATTGATACTCACAAAGGTTGGCAAGCCCATCGCTATCTGCATCCCAATCAGCGTCTTCTGGACGGTGAGGGTCAAGGGTCCAATTATTTCCGCCAGTGAACGTTGTTCCGATCCAACGACGATGTTCAATCTCCCAACCATCTGGCATTCCATCCCCATCCGAATCTACATTGGTTGGGTCGGTTCCAAAATCGATGTTCATCTGATTGAGGTATGTCGCGTTGGCTTGCTGACCAACTTGACTGTCGCATTGATACACCATTTGAATGGTGTAATAGCACCAAAGCGTGCTTTCCTTGTAGTAAAAGCCGTAGTATTCTGCACCGTCTGACAAACCATCGCCATCCGTGTCGCCTTCTTGTGGATTCGTTGAATTAAATCCACCTAATGTTCGTTCAACATACCTGTATTCGTCGAGATTGACCCACAATCGTTCTAGAACACCATCACCAGATGCATCGAGGTCAATGCCATCGCCGTCAAAATCAAATTGAGCATCCCAAGGATCGGTTGGGTCAAGACCATGCTCATATTCCCAACCATCTGGCATACCATCCGCGTCCGAATCATTTGAGAGTGGATTGATGAGCTTTAGATTTGAGAATTGACCTGGTGCTGCTGCAGCAAAGACTGTTGAAACCCCATCTTGATTCACTGAAATCACCGAAGAGATTTCACCTGGAATTCGGGTTTGGTCTTGCAGCCCATACACTGCAGCATAATCACCAGCAATGGCCCATACTCCCCATTCAGAACCAACTAGTATTTCATCACCAGTTGGATATATCGAATGAATGCTATTCGTTTCACGTATTGTCTTTCCTTCAACTCCTGGATGAGCAAAGAGGCCACTGTGCGTGATTTGTCCTGAATTTGTGTCCATTCGATGAACACCCCCAGGTGTACCAAACCACAAAACCTGGCTATTTGATGCAGAAGGGCCATCAAAAACAACCGTTCGAATTTCTGCAGGATTCCCTTGTGAACCGATGACCATAGGGCGAACAGCATCGACTTGTGGGCCAAAATTTGATTGCTCGGGGTCGTAGTACGCCACCCATTCCCCTACAGCTTCATCACGACCAGTCGCTGTTTCAAATATGACCAAACCAACATTCGTTCCAACAGCAAGCAATGATTCACCGTTGGAATTTATGCCATGGGCAACTGCGTTGACACTTGCGTTACGTTCGAACAGTGAAGTTACAATCCCGGAGCCAAGTTCATGTGTTGATTCGATGTCAAAGGCCGAAGATAATTCAACGATGAGCCCCGTTCCCTTTGGACCAAGACCGAGTACTGTTGGCAATCCATCTTGAAATGTCAACATTGTGATTGCGTTGATTTCGCTTGTTGGTATATGAGTCCATAAATCAAGTGAAGCAAACGAACCATCGGCTAGGAGTGGTACGATGGTCATGCCCTTCGTGGTCGCTAAAGCGATTGCAAAAATTTCTCCATCCCCAGAGACATACACTGCATCATTAGCTTTCATGCCTTGTGGAAACCATTGGTGATTGGATTGGTTTGTTTCAAGATTAACCGAGGTCAAGCCATAAGTTGTAACCACATGAAGCGTTTGTTCAAATGAAAGTAATGAGTTAATATCGTGGTGTATCGATTCGATTCCACCTTGTTGCTCAAGCATCAATGGATGTCTCACAACCGTTGAATCATTGAGAAGTAACGATGACTTGAGGCCTGGGTAAATCGTATTGCCGTCATCGAAATGAATGTTATATTCTTGAATATTTGAAAGGGCTTCGCCAACCTCTAATGCCGTAAGTGTTCTCGATAAATCCTCAGTGATAACACCATCACGGTTGCGATCCCAACCATCGTTATCTGCATCGACGAGAGAATTGGTTTTATTTAATGGGTCGAGACCAAAATGTACTTCCCAACCATCGGTCATACCATCCCCGAAAGAAGGGAACAGTGGTCGGATTCTACCCACCCATTCATATCGGTCAGAGTCATCAAGAAGAGGGTCTGTACCCAACCACATATCGTCACCAATCATTCCTGTCGTATTCGTTGTACAGGCTTGAAGAATGTTGATGAATGAAGCATTTGAATTCGTTCCGATGTATGGCCAAGAATTTCTGACTGCTCCGTCGGGCAGGCTTGCTTTGCACCACAAACCATCGAGTTCGGTAACAAATGATGAATTTGCTCCGTAAATGTATTCTTCTGAAGATGTAAACCGTTCGGGTATAGATAAATCGCCATCGCGATTGATGTCAAAACCATCTTGGTCAGGATCGTCGGTCAAATCACTTGCGTTGAGGGGGTCAAAACGCAAACAATTGTATCGCATTTGGATGACATTGTATCCGCCAATTCGATCGCACATGTATGCCTCAAACCCATCAGGAAGCCCATCACCATCTGTATCTGCAGTTCTCGGGTCAAGGTACATTCTATTCCCGAGTTCATCTGTTTTTCCAGTCAAACCTCGAGGGAACCCCGGAGCCGTACAATTCGCAGGATATGGCCAACAAAATTCCTCAGTGCTGTTTAATCCATCATGATCAAAGTCCAATGCTGCATCAGTCGCATCGTTTTTGTCCAAACCTTTGATTGAAATCTCTCTTCCATCAACATTCGTCCAGTTCATCCACTCTTCAAAGAGAGATTCGTGAACATCGGGAATGAGGTCACCATCGGAGTCCGTGTTTTTTGGTGGCTCTTGTGTCGTGTCATCAGGATGCACGTTTGCCACTGGCGAAACAGCAGGAAATTGCGACATGAACAACAGGCTGGAGATGACTGCAAGTGTCGTCAAAATCGTTGTCTGACTTCGCCTCATAGTCTCACCTGCGACATGGTGCTAACTGCCGCTGTCTAAAACTCCACGCGTTTACCTTATGAGGGTGATGGAACATTGTTCCGACAGAACATCATTAAAATCATCATCGACATTTCCAAAAACTTGCGAAATAGCACAATTTGGAGGGTCAATAGCGGTGTATTCAAAGTCCGTACGCGAATGGCTACGAATATTGGCATGACGTTGAGTATCACCCACCTTGGAACTGGAAGCAGTGGCAACTCCACATTGCTTGCAACCGAAGATACAAAATTGCTCATCGATCAAGGATTTAGTGGCAGAAAACTTACTCAACGACTTGCCCAAATTGGATTGGAACCAACTGATATTGACGCTATTCTCATCACTCATCACCATGGTGACCACGGAGGTGGTGCGAAATTATGTCAAACACGTTGGGGCATTCAAATCTATGCGAATGAACGGACAGCATTGGAATTGGACCTTTTACCCCACCACACCACCTATTTTGAAAATCTAGAGTTGCTGGAATTTGGTTCAGGCATCCGAATTCTACCAGTACCGGTCCCACATGACGGGGCAGATAATGTTGCATTCATTGTTAGTTTCCAACAAGAACGTGCTGCAATCATAACTGATTTGGGCTCATGGACTGATGAATTGGTACAGCATGTCCAGGGATGCGAACACATCGCAGTTGAAGCGAATTACGATTCAAAGCGACTTCTGGGCGGCCCATATCATAGGAAATTGAAAGACCGAATAACAGGTCGAGGCGGGCACTTATCAAATGAGCAAACGGGTTCGTTCTTAGCGCAGGTTTGCACTGAATCAACTCGAAGTATCACACTCCTTCACCTAAGCAGTGAAAACAATCGGCCGCATTTGGCAGAATCAACAGTTCTCTACCACATCGACGAAATTTTTTCCGGAGATTTAAGAATATCAACCCAAGATGGACCGGAATTTTCGACATACATTGGTCAGCAATCTGAAGAAGGGCAACAAAGCAAAATCCATCGATTCAAGGTGAATGCATAAATCCAACGAAGGACTGGCGTGAGTATGGAAGCCAAGAGAGGTGAAACATTCTCGGCTTCTTCATCCAGGGATGAGCGTGGTGTTAGCGAAGTTCTGGGCGTTGTGATGCTTTTAGCAATGGTCATCACCATCATGGGAGGGGTTTGGATTTTCCTCAACCCATACATGAGTGATTTTGAAGACAACACAAATTGGAAATCTGCCACTGGTATTACAGAACGAATTGATGATCGAATCAGCGTTGCTGGAAATTCACCAAATGGAACTGGTTTCAAAAACTCGATGTCGCTGGTTTCCACATCCATACAAACTATGAAGGGTATAGAATATTGGACTGTGGCTGCTGATTTGACCACTCGAGATGTCATCAAAATCAAACACATGAATGATTCGGCAATTGAAGTGACATCGATAAATGAGCGAATTGTAACCATTGAAATTCAAAATCATCTCGAAACCTTAGCCCTCGATGTCGATGACGGTGAAAGCCGATATATTATCAGCCACAATCTTTCTCGTCAGAAATGGTTCATGGTCACAGCGTATGATGCAGAGGGCACATCACTCCATAGGCATGTTGATGTCATTCTCTCGGGATTAAAAGTCACAACCAGTCTCGGGATGGGTGACCACCAGATCGCTCTCATCAACAACGCCGTCATCGAGAAATTTCCAAATGACCCCTGGACCATTGCTTCTATGCCCACCTTGTCGTTCACTCACCTCGCTAATGGTGATGTGAGGTTAGCTATCCTTCTCACTGATGCTCATTCTATTCGTTCATTCGGCGGTGCCGGTAAAACGAGCATCGAATTTCTCTCTCTCGGACCAATGAACTTATTTTCAGGACCTGCATACAACATCCACTTCTCTGCACACAGTGAACTACATCCAGTCGTTAGTCCACAGTATCATGAAACTTGGTTGCAAGACTATTATCTCCATCGCTCATCTGCAACATTGACGACATATGATGGTATAGCTCCCTTTGAACGAGCGAGTGGTGCTGATGGTTTCACTGTCATGACCACAAGCCCTGTTGTGCATTTCGAAGTTGACCTTCAACGAGTCGAGGTGAACACATGAAGACATCCAGCACACTTTGCAGGGACGAAGATTCTGTTTCAGCAGCTGTAGCAACCGTTCTCCTTTTTGGTGGCGTTCTTTCGATCATCGGCATGATGATGGTATCGATGGTCCCAGTCATTGAGGAACTTGAAGGATCTGTCGAACGGCACGACATGTCGGCACAAATGGCACTTCTTGCTCACAAAACCTCATTGCTCAGCGAGACTGGAATGCCAGGGGATTCCACATCAGCAGAATTGATCCCCGTCGATGGCAATCTCGTTTGGGACCGACTTCGTGGTGGCATGTGGTACTCAGCTACTTGGGGAGAGGACATGAGTTTACGTGCAAAAAATGTTGTTGACTTTGATGACGAATTCGAAATTCGTCACCCAGAAACCGAAACTGCAGTGGTGTGCACAACGGATTTACGGCTTGGCATCAATCGCCCTTATTACTATGACATACCCGATTACACAGAGAAACTTCTCATCACAGCAAAACCGGGCCTCGCCTTACCCCTAGGCCCCATTGATATCTCGATGTTCGGCGATGATGGTTACGAATATTCCAGTGAACTCCTTGTTGACGAGGTGTTCTCATCTAGTTTCATTTTTCCAGTCGGTAACCTCACAATAAAATCCACGCATGAACTCAACATATTGGCTCTTGCTGGCGACGAAGGTGCAACCTATATTCCTCCAAATCAGCCCGATGCTGCAAATAAACTCGGGCGTTCTTGGTCAATCCCGCTACCATCTGGACTCTCGACCGTCTATGTGACGAGCAAAGATGCAAATGAAGTCTCTTTGATTTTAGGTGATGAATCTGCAACATACTTCGGAATTCCCGATGAAATTGCAAGAACAGGAACAGGAGTAGAATTACAGTTCAATCAATCGTCTGAAGCGGTTGCTCATATTTTTACCAGTTCAAATTCTCAAATTATTTACAGGTATGGTGAATCATCTGGTGAAGGCCTCACATATATTCCCTCAACGACCGGCTCTTACTACGGACAAGAGTTCATCCCTCCCTACACAAATAGTACTCTTCGATTATCGAACCCAGGTGAAACAGCATTGACCGTAACTTGGCGTGGAGGAGGAATTACGGTGGCTGCAAATGATGTTGAAGATGTTTCATGGCCACCATCAACAACATACACAACCCCACTTGTTCTTGAATCGGACTCGCCATTCTCTGTGCTGTGGTCATCATTTGATCAAAATCAACCCGTCGACCTTCGAGATGGCATGGTTCATCTCATTGCAAAGGACACTGGATTTTGGACTGGCCATCACTTCAATTACACTTCAAGTCAAGACATAGGCCAAGAAATCGAAGCATCACTCCGTGGCTATCGCACTGAGATTCTTTGGGAGCAAGGAGGATTGAATGGAACGAATATTTTCATTCAAGACGGTACAACTTCGAAATTGTATTCCTTGGCTTCAGAATCATTGAATATTGAAGTGAACAACACACACCCAATCTCGCTCCTACGAGCGGCAGGTGATAGCGGAGCACTCTACATACCGCATTCAGGCACCGAGCGTTGTGAATCGGTGGGTACATTAGCGAGTGGCTGGATACCATTGCAACTTGCTTGGCAATCCATGGGTGGCCGCAGCGATTCAGATGTAGAAAATGCATGGATCGATGGGCGACATCCCTCAAGCGTTCAAATCGATGTGTTTGGTACGATTGATCAAGATTTCAACGCAAACATAGGAACCATTTGGGCCTTCCATCTCTCACGCCTATCGTATCAATTCAAAACCTCCGTTGAAGGCATGGAGGTAGCTTACTCTGGAGGTGCAGTCATGACCAATCACCCAGAGTTCAATCCATATATCGTGGTTCCACCTTCTGACCGAGGAGGCCCAGGGCCACGATTTGCAGCAACTATTCCCGCATTACATCCATCTTCTGATAGTGTCATTGGAGGAGGTAAACTTTCGATTGATATTGAGCTAAATTTGCGAACATCTCTCGCATCGACAGATGCCTATGAAATTAGGAGGGGTTGGAACGAACCATACGGAGCAGCAATCGCCGAACATGCTGGTGAGGGGCTCGGAGGAAGTGAAGACTGGACAGTGTACCCTGGAAGGCTCGACCTCCTCACCGACTATGTTGGTTGGGTCCCAGATCCAAGTTTCGGAACGAGTGAAACCGTATGGCACACCAATGGAGAGGTCATCAAATTCAGCCTTCAACTCAGCGCTCTTGAAGTCACACTAAGGGAGGCTAACCGATGACCTTAGATTCAAAATTCACACGTGATGAATCAGGTGCTGCTACTGAACTCGGGTATATCTTCACATTTCTTCTCGGTGTGCTCCTCATGACAATGTTCAGCATTTGGGCATGGGGAATCGAAACATCCACTCGAGAGCGTTGGAATGATGAAGCAATTATTGCCAACATGGACGATATCGTTGAAGCTGTTGAGCGTGCAAATGAAGCAAGTCGAATTGATAATTCAACATATGCCGAATGGGTCTCATGGAGACCAACGGAAGCTGACGAATCATTGATGACACTCAAGTTGGAAACAAATACGATTGAACTCGTTGATGAGTCAGAAAGGGAAGGATACACTGTTCAACATTCGGGAACCGGGAATGCAGAGAACAATGGTACACTCGCCCTGGCAGGTATCACAACAATTTGGGTTGTGCTTGAAGATGGTCAAATCTACCTTTCAGCGGACAGACCGTATTTTTCTTAGCGACCCATGACCGCTCTGTGAACGAGAGTTTGAACCTCTTTCATCTTGGAACTTGCTCCGAGTTCACGATATACTGCTAAAGCTCGTTGCAAATACTCCATCCGTCGCTGACGGTCAGGTGTAACGCCTCCTAAACGCGTCAACAATTCACCAATTTGCATTCGTAAATCGTTGGCTTCTGCAACAACGAGTGCTTCTCTATACTGCTCCATCGCCTCTTCTTTTCGCCCAGCATCCTGCAAAACTTCCCCAAGGAGAATGGTAATATCGACCAATGTGACAACATCACCAGTTGTGTGCATCGTTTCTAGCGATGACGTATAATGATGAAGTGCCAGTTTAGAATCACCTATCTTAGCATAATATCGACCGAGAACAGACTGAGCTCGTGCATGTAATTTTTCATCTTCAATCTCTTGTGTGCGTTCATAACAATTCAATGCATGATCTCTTGCGCGTTCAATTTCTTCGAGGTCAATCAAAGCACGAGTCAAGGTAAGACGATGTGACAGAAGTGATTCATCATCTGAATCAGAAACAATTTTTTCGACTTCAGCGTATGCTTCAAGTGCTGTGTTTCGGTCATTTTTTCTTCGATATAAATATCCGAGATTATTGTATGTTCGAGCAGCTAGCCTGTTGTTCTTCAATTTGATATAATGTTCCAATGCTTCAGTGTGGCGTTCCATAGCGAGGTCCAAATCGCCTTGTTTTCTTGCAACATCTGCTAGGGAAGACAGGATATTCGCTTGAGACTCGATGCTCTTCGAATCACACAAAGAAATTGCATAATCAAACGCAGCCTCCGCTTCATCGAGGCGGCCGAGGAGTGAAAACAAGTCTCCTTGGAGTTGCAGAATTTGAATTCGAGATGCAACATCAATACTGTCAAATTCAATTTTGTTGATATGAGTATGAAGTTCCATATACCCTTGAGATATGAGATCTTTTCCATGATCGATTATATATTGAGATGCATCTTCATGTTGGTTGGAATTAATGGCATGATAAATTGTTTCAATGACGTTATGCAATTCATTCGATTGTGATCTGTACCATTCGAGACACTTGAGATGATACTCAGTTTTGAGTGGAGTAGGCATACTTTGAAGGAGAAATTCACGGATAAGATCGTGAACATCGTACAATTCCTTGTCAACTCTTCGAGCCAGACCAGAATCAACCAATGAATCGAGTTCATCCGTATCAAGGCCTTGTTGGGCTAGTTGACTTAGTGTTGCAGGGTTTCGATAAATTGCAATCGCTGAAAGAACTCTTTTTTGCTCTGCACTGAGTTTCGAAAAAATTTCAACAGTGACATAATTTTCTAACGTTTCATGGAATGTTCCAGGTGATGCACCACGATTGATAAGTTCTAGAACGAGTGGATGACCTCGTGATAAGCCGTGAATGTACAACCATTGTTCATCTTCCATACCGTCATAACTACTCAACAATTTACGTCCAGCATCCGAGTCAAGACCTTCGAGAGGCAGGAACAAACTTGCAATACGCCCTTCAGCATCCTTCGCTGGCACAACTGGTTTAAACGAGCGTGAGAACAATACAAGTCCTATCTTTTCTTCGGATTCGAGCAGTGCAAGCGTGATTGCTTGCAACGTTTGATGAAGCAACATATCGGAAACCTTGTGCAAATCGTCGATGACGATGAGTGATTGTGCTCCTTCGATGCCATCAATAATCATTCGAGCAGCATCTGCCGGTGATGGATGTGGATTTGCCATGAGGAAATCTGCAAAAGACGAATCGCCAATCGAGGAGAGCCAATCGGCGACCGATTCAAAAAATGGTCTCGAACCCTCCCATTCTTGGCATCTATGATACAACAAATTTCTTCTGTGCATGAAACGTTCAATTAATTTTGCAGCTACTGAGGTTTTGCCGATACCTGCAATACCAGGCACAAGAAGAGTCGTTGCACGTGCGTCGAGTAGACTTTCCATATTATCCAATTCTCGATTCCGACCAAAGAAATGTCGAACTCGTGGAAGGTCTGTTAGTGAAGTGACAAGTTGTTTTTCGACATGTTTTGAAAGGTCACGTTCAATCAAATCTGCTGAAAGTGTACGTGTGTCTAGAATCCCATTATCATCCAAATATCGGATGACATCGACTGGTCGCATTTCAAATGGAAGGGAGGATTTTATTGTACCTAACGTTGTAGATACTGACGTCCCGTCATTCAATATGCAGCGAAGAGGATAGGTTTGCAATCTCGTCCAGGTCTCTCCTGCTAATTTAATTCCAATGTCAGTGAGAAAATACGCTTTACGCTTTCTTGAAACACCCTTGACGTGAGCTTGTCGTTCAATGAGGAGGCCGTCGTCTTTCAAACCTGCAATTGCCCGCGGGACGTTCGACCTAGCGATAGCAACAGCATTTGCAATTCCCATCTGGGATAAAGCAAAGGGTACTTCGATACTCGATTTGAAATCCGCATAGTCAAACAAATGAAGCAAAATCCTCTCTTGAACGCTAGGCTTTGCAATACTCATTCAAGTCACCATGGTTGAGAATTACTGCTGTGGTTGTTGGTAATTTGGGTCTGGCACCCATTGATTGTTTGCAGCATCCCAAAGCCATCCAGGATGTTGAGAGACTTGCTGAGGCTGTGCTTCCTGTTGGTTCTGAGCTTCTTGTGTAGGTTCTCCTGCAGCAGGAATTTCAACAGCATCGTATTGTTTCTTTTTGGCCCAAGCATACGGATCTTCTCCGGTTTCTTCAGCTCCATCTTGTAGGACAGCTTCATCAAATTCTTCTTCAAATTCGATGAAGAAATATGCACCGATACCCAGAAGAATGATGACACCGATAATGATCATAATAATCATCATCACAGATGAACCAGCGTCAGCTCCTGTTGATACACTTAGACCAAAATCAGCTGCTTGAGATTCACCTTCAAATGTGAATTCTTGATCACCCATTTCAAAGAAAATTTCTTTCTTTCCATCAACACCAAGCTGTTGGCTCGAAATTTCCATTCTCCAAGTTCCGTCTGGTCCAACAACAGTTGCATTCACTCGGACATTACCGTCAGTAAATCTTGCAACAACGGTACTTCCGGGGAGACCTTCCCCAATGAACACTGCGTTATCGTCCTCAGTTACCAATCCAGAATCTTCGCGCTCAACCTTGAATGAGATAGCACGTACGAGGAAATCAACTCGGTTCGAGTAGACCTTCGCCTCTTGCTTGTCTTCAGCAACAAAGATGACCGAATCAAGTGACCATTCCGATATCTCAGATGTGGTGGATGCAATAGAAGATGCTGGATTGTAGGTTGCGTATCCGTTGGCATCTATGATGACATAGGCGTAGTATAGATCATCCTCTGAAGTTGATGCATCATCGTACACATCGAATTCAAGGGCATCAACAGAAGTTCCAATACCATCTGGGTCGCTAAAGAATTGGGCAAGATTGATTCTTGCACCTCCACCACATCGATCAAAACTCTTTGATTTTTCATCGCAGAAGATGGTAATTGTGTTCTTCCAACCTGTTTCATTAAACACTGGGTCTATGTTATCCGCATCAGCAGGGTTATTGATAATGATTCGAATTCGTTCCTCTTTAGAGTATTTGTCGCTATCATATGCCTTGACAACAACCTCATACTGTTGGTCATGGATTAATCGGGAGGTATCCCAAACAGCTGACCAGGCCCCATTTGGTGCAAATGTAGTGACTGGCAAGGGTCCGTCATTCATAGGGAAAGCACTACCACTTGCAAGGTCGTACACTTCGATGTCAACTCGGGATACTGCTCCATCATTGTCAACTGCAACCCCTTGAATGACAGTGTCTTGACTTGCTCGAACAACACCCATGTTGAGACCGCCAGTTGACATATCTTGGGCTCCAATCCAGGTTACTTGTACAAACGGTGCCTGATTTTCGTTGATGATATTGAGTGTTCGCGTCTCAGGCACACACGGATCTGGGTCGTCGATACAGAAATCAGAATCTGCAGCCCAGACTTTGAAATTGTATGAACCACTTGGTAGTTCATTGAAATCCCAGTCATATTCCCAACTTGGTCCACCTTCCGCATAAAAGTGGCTTTGGTAGTCGTTTGGACCAGTGATGTCAAACCAAATCTGTTGAATATCGTTTCCTTGAACGCCGGAATATGGATCAAAAGATGTTCCGGTAAAGGTAACAACACCTTTGTCGTGAGTTGAACCATCGTTCGGTGTTTCAACGAGGATTGTTGGGGGAACGAGATTTAATTTGAAATCTCGTACCTGTACAGGTGAATATTCTAAGCCATCGAATGAACGAATCCTAAATGTAACATCTTCTTCACCTTCGGGGTGGGCAGATAAATCCCAATCAAATGACCATGTTTTGAACGGATGGTTTTCTTGCGTGATTTCAGTGACACCTGAAGTATCAAATGCAGAGTACCAATCTGTTGAATCAGGTGGTTGGATTTCGATGTCATGGATAAGTCCAAACTGCTTCTCATAAGCAGTGTTGTCATTCGCATATGGCCATTTTACTCCATCCCATGACTCCCCAGTTATTGTGACAATTGTTGCAAATGAAGTTCCATCTGCTTGGTCAACCGATACACCTGGACGGAGATTGTCAAGGTTGATGACATCATCGACAGGTCCTGAAAGGATGTAATCGAAGCTTTTTCGTCCTTTTTCAAATTTAAATGCCTCAACAGAGTAAAATGGCTTTTCTCTGCCGTTGAGACAATCCGGATCGTCTTCGTCGACAACTGTATCTCCATCGTTATCGATACCATCCGCACATGAGTTCTCAGCGTCACCTGTTTGAGGTGGGCTCGTTCCTGGAATGACATAATTTATATCACCTACAACGTGATTCCAATTTCTGTCAAGAAGGAAATCTGATGGCAATGAGACTTGAGGAGTAAATCCGAACACGTCTGTTTGCATGTTAAAGATTGGAAGGCCAGTTGCATCTTTGATGATCACGGTTGCACCGTATACGTTACTGTTTTTCGCCTTCACTTGATATCGAACCAATTCACCTTTCTGAATTTGAGTACCCCATTCAGTATTTTGGTTTTGAACGTGAATCATAGTTTCATCAAAATTCTGGACATTGGCAAATGCAAATACAGATGCGTTGTTGAGGAGTTCGAGTGCCAGTGGCATATGCCTCGGTGGCATGTTAGCAGTCATTGGTACGTTCAAACATTCGGTCTGGACATAAGGGCACTCTGCACCAAGCCATTGGACCATGACTGGATACTGTGCACCAAATCCTGGCGAAGGCATTTGTTCTGATTGAACTGTGACTCGGGATTCTGTAACGTTGTAAACTTGTGAGACATTGGACCAAGAATTGCCTGAAAAGTATGCAATAGAACCATACTTCATGCCGTTGTTGTTGTCATAATGTGAAATGTTTCCAGCGTAGCCTCCACTTGATACACCAGTGTTGTCCTGGACATTGACAATGCCACCTCTTGAGCGTATAATGTCACCGTTGCTGTTCGAAATTGTGTTACCCATCACTGTTGCGGATGACATGAAAACGTGAACGGCAGGACATGCGAAATCTCCACCGTATTCAACTGAGTTACAAGTTCCAGTGTTGTTCGAGATGATGTTATTTGCAAGGTACAAACGTGCTTCCGTGGGACGCGGCACGCTCCATCCTTGGTCGTTAAAGTGGTATTCTCCAATCAATACTGGCTCTTTTGCAGTGTCTTGTATGGTATTATTCTCCGCAACCACGTCAGATTCACCATAAATCCAAATTCCGTTCCAACCACCAATTGGACCGATTGTGTTGCGGTGGAGTGTAACAATCGAAGAGCGGATCCCAACTCCAGAACCTTGCTCAGCACCAGATATTGTGTTACCAATCGCTAAGACATTTGCTCCATCGTATGCTGTTAATCCAGCCCCCTCTGTTGTGGTGATCGTGTTGTCGTACAAACCAAGTTGGTGTCGAATTTCTCCAGTGGTTTTCACATCATTGGTGTCAATGGCGTTACACTTTGTTACAATTGACGAATTACCCAACAAGCCAGACGTTCTCTTGAGGAAAATACCATATGTGTTGGAACCAAGGTCGAGATTATCCATCGAAACATATGAGTCTTCGATAAAGATGAGTGATCGACCACCACCTTGTGTTCCACAATCCTTCGTATCATCGCCTGAGAATTGTGAATTGATAATATTGATTGTGTTTTGAATGCCTATGCCCGCAGAGTATGCTCGTACTGCAGCAGCATCATATCCTCTCCCATCAATTCCTAAGGTGAACTCTGAATTATCAAGGGTTGGTGCAGCACCATTGACAGCGAGAACGTTGGAGGTGTTCACATCGGTAAACGACAAACCGGAAGCTGTAACTCGCGAGCCATCAAACACCAAAACACCGTATTGAATTGATTGCAAGGATTGAATGTAAATCGGGTAGCCGTATGCCTTCTCAAAGTGTGCATTATTGATAGAGGTAATCGCTTCGTCGATTGTGCTACGAATAATCATTCCTGAACCACATGCTGTATCTCCGTTGTTGAGTGGGCTTCCTGTTTGATTGGAATAACATCGGCCAAGTTTAGTGTAATCTGTTGGTTGCTGCCAAATAAATCGAGCCTTGCTGGTTCCAGCCGATGCACCACAATTGCTATCTCCGATACATATAGCCCCACGTACATCAATAAATTTGCCATAAGGTATGTTGATTGTCGTACCGGAGTTGATGATGAGTTTCGAACCCTCGGCAACTTCGACATCACCAACAAGGTTCATGGTACCTGTCCATGTTTCAGTTCCGGTTACTGTTCCGGATGTGGTTTCATTAACTGCCATTGCTGTTGGTATATTGACAATACCAATCATTGTCGACATGACCATGAGAAACACGAGCATTAGACTTTTTGTTGTTGTTTTTGTGCGCATACTTACACCTATCTCTGCCATCTCAACAGAGAATATAATACTGTGCCTCATTTGTCAATTTAAGAATATCAAAAATGTGTGAAAGTATCAAATTTTATGCAAGAAATCGGCGATATCTTTCCACATAACTTCAATAAATAATGAAATAGAGGTGGTAATTCGATTCAACATTCACCGATTTTACCTACTTCTTGATACCACTTTTCAGCATTCAGCACTCCATATCCTTCCTTCGAATCATGATTTGGGGGCGTATTTTGAGCTGTTGTCGAATCCATGAGTGCCTCTTTCACCGCATCAATACACGAGCCATTCGAACTGCTCGTGGGTTTAAATTGTGGATATTCTTGTAGGATTAAAGCAAGTGCACCCGCAACAAAAACAGTGGAATCCGATGTTCCACTACTGGAATACCAAGCATTTTGTTCACCCGCACTGATGATTTGTACGCCAGGGGCTAGAATTTCAGGTTTCATGTTGGGATGCTGTCTTGATTCATCCAGATTGAGTGAAGCATTGCCAATAGAAGAATTGCTCCAAACCTCACCGAATCGATCGTGGGAACCCACTGTGATGACTCTCGGAACATTACCTGGTGATGACACGTCGCCATCATCATCTGGCCCACCATCGTTTCCTGCTGCAGCAACGACAAAAATACCATTATCAGTAACCTGTCTCGTAGCAGACACTGATTTACTTTCAGTATCACCTTCCTTCGGTGCCATTCCACCAAGCGATAGTGAGATGATGTCAGCTTTGAAAACTTGGTCACACCATCGAATTGCGTCGGCTACAAGAGATTCATCTCCCGTATTCATACCGTTTTCATCTTCTTGAAGTGTTGCAACCATTGCAAATGTCACATTTGGGGCCACACCGATTTGATGATCTTGGGACAAAAGAATACCTGCCATAAGTGTCCCATGAGCAATTGCTCCATATTCTACTGGGGATGTACTTCCTCCAACATAGTCCTTGAACATAATTGTCCGCCCATTGAATGCAGAATGGGACAAATCTATGCCCGTATCAACCATACAAACATGCACACCTGTACCATCAAGGCCAATGTCCTGTAAGTCTCGAATTCCTGAATCTTCAAAGGCCCATTCCGAATCAGGAAGTGGTAATTCGATAATCAGCCACTCGAACCTCCAAACAAGCAGGATGATGGCCCCTAAGATAGCGAGGGCAATACTTCGAGAGACGAGGAAATATGGCCGAGAAACCCGTTTAATTGGTTGAACTATGGCTGGAAACCAGCCAGTCACTTCAGAGCGCCATGTATCTTCAAATCCAGAAACTGATGGATCAACTGCCGAAACAACACGAGGCTCATTTGGCTCTGGTAAATACTCAACATTTCGAAGTTCATCCATGAACTTCGACCCCGTAATCTATCAGAATCGAGAACTTGAACGTCCACTTCGCACTGCCTTGAATCCAGCATAGATGACAAGACACATGAGTAAGAAGATGACAAGAGTGACCCAAATCGAATTACCTTCTCCAGTACTACCGGCATAGAAATCGACTGAGAAATCAAAGTCTTCAACTTCAACATCGACATACTCTGCGTCATCTCCGATCACATCAACACGCACATCGTAGCGGTGGTTGCCTGCCGATGTTGCATTCAGTGTGAAGTCAGCGAACACAATTTCCTGAGCAGGTACTGAAATCGTTGTTTGTAGTTCCTCATTTTCATCTGTCGTAAGATAAACAATCACACTGCTCGCATCAAGCATTCCATAGTTTTCGACTGGGATACTTAGAACAGTTTCGACATCTGCATCTGCAGATTTTGAAATCAAACTTTGGTCAACCTTTAGTTTGATTCGTGCTGCTTGAACTGTAACATCAACTGTTTTCGTACTGACGCTATCGCCTTCGCTTGAAACAATGACAGAGAGTTCTTTTGTTCCCTCAGTGAAATTATCACCTGCAAGGATTGTAAAGGACATTTGTCGTGAATCATCTTTTGAAATGGTCACACTTGTAAGCATTGGAGTAACGGACCAACCTTCAGGAATATTATCTACAACTTCGAGCGTAAATGTATCATCACCATTACCCAAATTTTCGATTGTGAATGACATTTGTCGTGAAATCGAAGGTGATAAGCCCACCACCTCAGTTTCATCAACGATTTCGAACTCATGGACTTGAGGAACAAATACATTCAGCGATATTTCACTGGTCTCAGCAAGTTGAGTTCTCATGTTGAGAAGTATTCGATGTCCTTCGTCGAGATGCCATGTTGTGTTTTGTGGCGGAAGGGTGATCCTCACAGACACATTTGTGGATTGTGTTACACTTGTGTCACTTGCGTTTTCACCTATACCAAGCTGAACTTGGAGTTCATCAACATATTCAGTTCCGTTGAAGAATTCAACAATCCAATCAGTCGAATCAGGTGCGGCAACAACTGAACCCGTGAGGGTAAAGAGGTCGTTCACTTCAGTACCATTGTAATCAAGGTCGATATCAAATGTAATTTGTTCGTATTCAGTTCCAGATGGAATGGCATCCATTCGTTGTGAATCATTGACATCATAGCCTGCACCTTCAACGGATGCATTCACAATTGTCATTGTTGTGTCTGAATTGATTCGACGGTTGTACTCAAGGGTAAGCGGTTGGGAACCGCTTGTTGGCACCGTTCCTGCTGCACCACCGTTGTACTCCATTTCAAGTTCAAAATCATGTTGAATGGTGATAAACTCAGAATCCATGGAGACTGAACCCGCTGGTGCGAGGAAGAAGATGGTTCCATTTGCGGGAGTTGTTTGAATAAATTCAATTCCGTCGCCGAAACTAAATTCAATTTCAACTTCCTCTGCAATAAGGCTGTAACCAGCGTCATCGCTTCCTACGTGGTGGGCTACACCTTGGATATCAGTCCAAGATGTACTGAGGATAAGATATCCACCATTTCTCATTTCAAGGTCGACTGACCCTCCGTTCGAAACTGATGCATCGAGCAAACCAATAGCGACACCCCCACCGTTTTCGTCGAGGTTTTGCGAAGTGACATACACGACCCATTCCCCTGGTTGTACTTCGGCTTCCCATTCAAGGACTGTTCCGTTCATTGAACCAACGACTTCAATTGGGTCTCGATCGTATGCTGAAGTGGGGTAGAGCAGAATTGTAGCATCAACATTATCGGCACCAACCAAATCAACAACGGTACCGCTAACTTGAACGGTGATTGCCTCAACTTCAATATCGTGAGATTCTGAGGCATTTTCAACAACATAGCCAATGCTTTCGTTGGTTGTTTCGTAGTACACCGTTCCGTATCCATCTTTTGCCACTGTGACATTGTAGGTGTCTTGTATTGGAACAAAGAGACGCCATACTCCGAATTCGTCTGTTTCAATGGTTTGGTTGACGGTTAATTCGTCGGAACTCAAAACCGAAACTTCCATTCCCTCGATGCCTTTTTGCGTGTCGGAACTTATCTGCCAGTATACTTTTCCTCCAATCTGAACTTCCAAGTCAGCTTCCAGAGTCCCGAGGTCGAGATTAAACTCACCATCATGGTCATCTGTGTTAAATGGGTCATTGGAAGTGTTTAGCATCCAGTGTTTTGTCGATGTTGAATAATTCAATTCAAGACTCCATTGTCCAGGCATGAGGAGTTCAGTCGTGTAACCTGTTTCATTGGTCTTTTCAAATGTGATTTGACCATAGCCATCTTGACTGATTGCCTTAACTCGCTGTTCTGAGAGATTGTTCTGTGTCAATCCCTCTTGTAGTTGAAAACTCACATTTACACCTTGAACAGTCTGTAAGTCCAGAGATGTCCGTAATTCAGCGTCTTCGCTAACACTCACAGGGCTTCTTAGAACTTCGGTAATATCACCTGATGAATATGGAGCAACAATAAACAGCCAATCACCTGATGGAACATATTCTGCAAATGTACCATTTTCGTCTGATGCAATGTTGAAGTAATCGTCTTCGTCTTCATTATACATCAAGAAACTGTTCTGAATTCCATCTCCTGTAGAGTTGGTAAGCGTTCCGTTTACTCTGTAAGTTTCCTTAAACACAAGGTCGATCGCATCTTCAGGACCGCTCAATCCAATATCTATAAGGTCGAAGAATGAAAAAGCAACTAGGTCATAATCCGTTGCATTTTCATCTCCAGCAGAAGTTCTGTTGAGGACAACTTGATAGCTTCCAGGAGTTAACGTAACCACAAGTTCACCAACATCATTGTAATCGTCTTCGGTAATGTTGACTTGAGTTCCAACACCCATTGGTTGAAGGTTAAAACTTGGTGAAATCTTCGTTCCATTGGTTGAATCAATATCGGCATTTGATGCCATGTACACATTAAGTGTAACTTCGATTTCATCTGGGTATACATAGAATTCAAGGAATGAATTCTGCAGTGTTGTCGAGGTATTCACAATAACGCCTTCGATTGTGGTAGCATTGAGTAATTCATTTTCAAATTCGAAGTCATAGACGCCGTCAGGGAGCTGAGTGAAAAATCGCCCCTCGCTTGAGACAGTTGTGTTCCATGTTAGTCCATCTTCATTGGTTGCAAATAGATTCTCAGATTCCCAACCTGGAATAGTTGAATCCCAAAATGTGCCGTTATCGTAAAGATAAAGGAAGCCCTCAATGGTCGAAGTTGGTTCAAGGTAGATTGTTCCAAGGTCTATATCTTCAACTCCACTGACCTCAAGCAATTCACCATATGCCATCGCTCTGGTCAGTGAGAATATCGTGAAGTTGTAATCATGGCCACTAGGGACTCGAATTGAGAAATTTCCTGAATCCGATGACGTCGTTGTGCTAAATTCAAGGTCACCTGAAACCATAGTGATAGGCGTATCTTTCACTGTTTCAGTATTGATTAAGAGGAGATCAGGGTTATCTTCTGTTTCTGAATACCATTGGTGATAGTCATTGAGAGCACCGTTGTATGAACGAACAGACCCATTGAGGACTACAGATGTTGAATATACGAATTCTTCATTGAGTTCATCATTTGGTTCCACACTAATTTTCTCGTACAGAACCATCGATTCATCGAGATTATCGATAATCGTGTACTCTCCTGCAAGCAATTCCACGAAGATAATACCATCTTCGTCTGATGTTGCTTCAATAGGTTCAGCAAATCCGAGACCATCGTCGAAAGTGATCGTCCTGTTGGCTACATCGATGAGTGGTTCATTAGTGTCCACATCGAGTGGGGAAACCAATTGAATCGTTATGTCACCTGTTGGTGGTACATTGAACCCAAGTGTGAGGTTCTGCGACTCATCTGTAACGAAGAGTGTTTGATTCATATCGTACCAACCGTCACCATCTGCGTCAACCCTGTAATAATATTCACCAAAGGTGATTGGACCGTGAGCAAACGAACCATTTTCATCCGTGACTATTTCAATCATCGAATCTTCTCCAAGAACAACATCAATGAATTCTATTGTCGTGTTTGCAAGAGGATTGTTGTCGATATCAATGAGTGTATCACTAAAGTGTGATGCTGGAATTGACATATCAAGGTCGTAGCTAGGTGTAATTCCAACAACGACTGGGTCAGGAAGGAGTACTTCCTTTCCATTTTCCATCTGTGCAATCATATTGTACGTACCTGGAAGCAAGCCAGTTTTGTAGAATGACCCAGGTTCGACCATTGGTCCGGAGAATGTCCCGTTTCCAATAAATAGACCTGTTCCGTTGAAAATTCCAGTTCCATAGAAACTTCCTATGCCCTCAAAACTAACTCCGTCATCAAATTCCTGAACGAATGTTGTGACACCATCAGAAGTGAGCATACCCTTTCCAACAAATTCTCCGTCGAAGAGATACTCTTGACTACCTTCACCTAGTTGGCAGATGGTTTGGTTGGCCGGCATGGCAAATTCAGTTGAATTCTCTACTGGCTCACATTGGCTCATATTTGTCGTGTTTTCAAGCCATGTTGCCTTGAAAGTACCTTGTCCGTTCCATGTTCCGTTACCAAAGTACATCACTTTGTCAGTGATTTCTCGTGTGTATGTACCCACGAATTCCTTAACATACGCTACACCGTCGCTTTCAAAGGTTCCATTGTATGTAAATTCAACTTCACCAGTTCCTTGAAGGACACGTGATTCTTCAGATGTGAATGTACCACTCGTCGTTGTCACGGTGTAATTGTCGGTCATTGACCAAATATTTCGGAGTATAAAGGTAGTTTCTTCGACAGCTTCACCTTCGAAACTTTCATGTCCAGTCCACTGAATTGTTCCCGAAACACCACTTGAACCCACTTGGATGTCAAGAGATTTTATGATATCTGAAACTCTGTTTGCTTGATCACCTGTGATGTTCATTTCAGCTTCCCCAAGCCATGTCATGTTTGAGACTTGACCCAAAATAGCCGTAAGTTCGTTCACGGTTCGATTCTCATTTGAATCTTGGAGTAAATCTTGGATGTTGCTCACATAGGATCCATCTCGGATGTTGTCTTGGTCAAAGACCGGGTTGTATGTTCCTGCAAAGGCAGAAACACGAATGCGCCCAGCTGGAGCAAGGAATGAGTAACGACCCTCTTCATCAGCGTCTACTGTTCCAATTGGAATCCAATATGTATCAGAATCATCGTCTTCAATGCCCTCACCTGAGAATGCATCTCGTTCGACAAGTACACGAGCATTTGGAATACCTACACCATCATCCTCGGTCACAACTTGACCAGAAAGTTCTCCGCCAGGATAGTACTTGAGAATCTTGACGAGCGTGTTTGCATCTGCTAGACTCTTCGTTGAATCATTGGTGTACCAATTTGCGAGAACAAAATGATTCATCATGGCACCCGGTAGAGGTACGGCTTGTTGCAAAATACTACCAGGAGATCCTGATTGGCCAAAGTGTTGAGACGGCTGTGGATTTGACGATTCTGTGTTCAATCCGAGTGATGACGCACCGTACCCAACATATGTTCGTGCAACCATGGTGTCAAAGAATGTCGGTTGGTGGTCGATTCGAACATCTTCTAGAGCAAGCAGGTCAATATCTGCACCGGCTTGGTTGTTCAAGAAATCCTTCTTGACCGCTTCCTCATACTCTGCTGCAGTCATTTCATCTTTGAATTCGCCTCGCACGGTTTCATATGTTTCAGACATAAATGTTTGAATGTCTTGTCCTGAAAGAATAGTTGGTGCACCAAAGATACCCATTGGTTGACCTGAATTGTATTGAGCATCAGCAGTGTATCGGCCAGCTCGAGGATAGAGTCTGTTATCGACGGCGAAGTAGCGTATTTCGTGGTCACGGTCGATTGTCTCACCTGGTCCGCCCTCATAATCTTGAACAGTGTAATAACCTTCCATGTTGATGATATCGTTGTACAAATCGTGGATTGTTGCAGTCGGATGTGCCTCAAACACCGCATCAAACAATTGAACAGTCAAAGCTAATCGTGCATTCATACGGTGGATGTTTGTGGAAACTGAGAGGTATTCATCAATTAAATCTGCAGTGTACCAATAATCACCAATGATGTAGTGTGTCGTTTGCATCACTGTATCTTGACCACTTCGAATATTGTTTGTAAATGTGATATTTGCCTGACCTTGATCAAGCCAGTCGCCGTTTGAACATTCTGTTCCAGAAGTATCTTCACACAAGAGACGCTCCCCATCTTTCCAAATTCTGAAGAGTTCCTGGTCTGAGTTGAACACACCAGCATCATGAGCATAACCTTGTGCCATGACGACATCCCTGTTGGTCTTCATGACAGTGAAAGCTCGCTTCGTTGTATAATCAACCATCTCTTCATCGAACTGGGTTTGAAGTGTAACGAATTCATCGAGTTGCTCGTCGGTGAGATACCTGTCAACGTTGTTGACAAATCCTTGACTAAGTTTCAAAGAACCTTGTGTTGATTCCATGTAAGTCCTATCGCCTTCGGCTAGTTGCCAAATGAACATTGCAGTCAAATCATCTTGGTTTCTTGCGAGGAGCATATTACCTGTCGCAGGGATACCGGATTGGAAGTTATCAGAAACTGATGGATGTTGGCCTGTATTGAGTGCTTGGAAACCATAGTCCCACCATGAAACAAAAGCAGGACGCTCTGAGTAAGCTGCTTCAGTATCTTGTTCTGCCAGCCATTGATAGGCAAGATTCCAACCATTGTCATTAAAGGAGGAACCAAATGATCCGAGGTACCAATTTCCAGTGTACAACGAGCTGTCCAGCAAAGAGAATCCTAGAATTTCAAAACGGAAAATATCCGGCATGATGTTGTAAACGTCTTCATCTAACTCACGCTCTGAGGTTGACGAGCCAGGGATTGCTGAGTCGAGACCGTACGTTGCTTGTTGGCTAAAGATGAGAAGCATGACGATCATGATAGCAGAGAAAGAAGGTGTTTTCCAAACAGCCTTTCTTGCACCAGCGATTCTGTCAGCAGGTGTTCGAATACCAAACTTCTGCCATTTCAACTTCAGACCATTCCAGTCAGCGTTGCCCCAAAGAGAGACGACACCTGCTGCACCCAACACTGCCATAATTGGTGCAGCGTTGAACATGAAACGTGCAGCATTCCATGCCATGAACGACGCAGCAAAAACCCAAACGCCAAACACGAGGTGGGTTTGTTTACGATGTCGAATACCATCCACGAGCAAAAGAATACCCATGACGAGGGCCAAAACGAATGTGATTGGACCAAACGAGGCAAAGAGTTGAGCACGATTTGGTGCGTTCGCCTCAGCAACGGTTCCAAAGATTTTCGTCTTTGTGAAATATCCACTACCTGTGAGCAGGACATCCCAAGCGTTTGATATGTCCAGTTGTTTCAATATGTAGAGCACGATGAACAACAAACCTCCGGATGCCGTCAATGTTCCAAGGACAAGAAGCCATGGTTTGTCTCTAAATCCTGTCGTAATGAAGGCCAGTGCCAGAGTGAAACCGAGCACAAAGAGGAACGGTTGCAGCCCTGTAGCATTGAGAACCAAATCCATTTGTGGATGTGCATAAAATGGTAATGCCATGAGGAGATTGACAACAAGCATGATGATGAATAATGTACTCAAGATTGTTGAGTCTCTTCGACGGAACATGTTCAAGGCTACTTGTAAAGCATAAGCCAGGAACAATATTGATGGTCCAACGACGAACCCTTTCCACCCAAGAGATGCAATACCAAATGATACACCTGCGAGAGTAGCATAGGATACTGCTGCACGGCGATTTGAAACAACATCCCTGAATGCAGTGATGAATGTGGAGAGGTTTGGCGAAGTCGAGCGGGTAAGTCGGGCAGAACCGGCGTACCGTACTGCTTTCATCCAATACATGAATCCTAAACTGATGAAGAGCATAACGAATGCATCGTGGTCAGCCAGTGCCCATGTCGAATGTGTGACGTGTGCTGGCATGAATGCAATGAGCCATGCTGCGATGACACCCGCACCTTTACCGAATTGATCCCGTGCTATGACGGCGATAGGTAGAATTGTCAACGCACCATAAATTGCAGGAAGGGCGAGCATGCTCCACCAAACTGCATCTTCTGCTTGTCCACCCAAAAACGGCTCGATAAGGACGGCCCCAATAGCCATTGACCACGAAAACAAAGGTGGTCTTGGGTTGATGCCACCAATAGGATAGTACCTATCTGAATCGACCAATAGATGAGCGTTTTGTGCGAGAATATAATCCACAACTCGCTTCATATACCAAGGGTCAGACCCACCAGTCATGTCCCAAGCACCTGTTCCGTAGGCGTTCATGGAAGGGACAACATACCATTGAACTCGAATAGCGAGACCGATAATAAACGCAGACCAAATGAGTGTTGAACTCCAATTCGCACTCCAGAATTTGCGAGCACCCGAACCTTCGTGAGGTTCTAGATTTGACCAGCCTCCGTACTTCTCATGGGTGCCAATGTAGTAGATTGCAACCCCGATAAAGAAGGTGAATGCAAGCCAGATAAGTGGCGCCCAATTTCCTTCTAGCTGACTTGACGTCCACATACCCTTTTCATACCATGACGAAACAAGGTAAAGACCCCACATCGAACCGATAACCATCGAGCGAGTGAACCATCGCTCTGCAAACATGCCTGCTACGATGAGTGCGACGATTCCAGTCATTGTCGCAGTCCAAAACCCTACATAACCTGTGTAACCTTCAATGGTTGCAACACCGAGCTTATTTCCAAGGCTGACTGAATCATAATGCCAAAGCGAGCCGATGTAGGCGAGGACCCACACATAAAGTGCAATCATGAGTGGAAGGGCATTGCGTTGGAATCCACCTGCAGCTGGTATGTATCCAAACCAGCCTTCTTCGCCTGCTTCATTCAGAACTCCTCGGGCCGTGACGCCGATAGCAAGTCCGAGAATTGTAAACATCATCAGGTAGGTGAAGAACAAGTAACCTACTGTTTCACGAGCAAGATTCAGTGTCGTGACGAGTTGACCGCTTTCAAGTTCAAACGTCGTTGGTAAGTCGGTCGATTTAGCAATGTGAAGAGCCATCCAATAGCCAACTGCAAAAAACGTGAGCATAGATTGCCATTCGTGTTTTGCCTTCAAGTTCAAACGATTACCGAATACCAAGACAATGAAGAACAGAAGTCCTGCCATTGCATCGTAGTACATGTAGACGACATCTGCAGCGACGAGTCCAATGACCAACACACTGAGGGAAATTTGTGTTACATTGAAGCGTCCAGAGTCAAGGAGCATCTTTGGCACGGTTGCCAAAATCGCTGCGACACCCATCAAAATGAAGGGTGTAAGGTTCTCTGTTGTTAAGTCGAAAGTGATCCCTGCGACTTTCATAGTTGCAATCGCCAAGATAACTGCCAAAGCCGGAATAATCCAGCCAAGGAAGAAACTTGGGCGATGTTGCACGCTTTTGTTTTGTATTTCCATGTATATCCCTCGATTACCTCCAACAGCAAGGCTGGAGCGACCCTTGCCACTTGAGAACCCCTTTTCAAGATGACGCAGATGAATTGGAAAATAAACAGAACACCGAATCAAATTCTTATGCGATATCCAAGGCCTTTTTCCCAATGTCTTTTCTGTAGTGAGAGCCTTCAAGATGTAGTTTCTCCATGCCATCGTATGCACTGGCATAGCACTCTTCCAAAGAGGCACCTAGTGCCGTGACTGAAAGAACTCGACCACCTGTCGAAATGTATTGGCCATCATCGTTCAATTTGGTCGCTGCATGGTTAATCCAAAGGTTGTGGGATGAGGCGGATGCTTCTACCGTACCGATACCTCCAATCAGCAATCCGCTTTTCGCACTTGAAGGATAACCTTCTGAGGCAAGAACTACAGTAAGAGCATGTGCATCAAGATATTCAACTGAATACTCGGCCAAACCATCGGTTGCTGAAGCAAACAATAATTCGAGAACATCGCTCTTGATGAGAGGTAATGTCACTTGGCACTCTGGGTCGCCAAAACGAACATTGAACTCAACGACGTGTGGGTCTTTGTTCTCATCGATCATAAGACCAACATAGAGAACTCCGCGATAAGGTTGGTCAAGCGACGAGAGATGTTGGTGCATAGGTTGTACAATTCGTTCGATCACTTTTTGATGCACTTCAGCGGTGACGATTGGAGCAGGGCAATATGCACCCATTCCACCGGTGTTTGGACCTTTATCGCCATCATATGCACGCTTGTGGTCTTGGCTGCACGGGAGTGGAATGAACGTGGTTTGGTCCATGACAACTAGCATACTCGCTTCTTCTCCTGGAAGAAAATCTTCGAGCAAGACATAGCCATCCGAATCAACAGACTGGCGGATAAAATCTTCTGCCTCCGACTTCGAAGAGGTGACAAGCACTCCCTTTCCTCCAGCCAAAACATCGCGTTTAATCACGAATGGTGCATGGTCGTTGGCCTCAAGAATGGAGGCGATATCAGATGATTCATCCAGCACATGATAGCCTGCGGTTGGAACTTTTGCTGCATTCATCATCTCCTTTGCAAATTTCTTCGAGCCTTCAAGATGTGCTAGTCCTGAAACCGGACCAAAACACGGGATGTTCACAGCAGAAAGACGGTCGGCCAGACCTTCGCATAGCGGTGCCTCTGGCCCTGCAATCACCAAATCACAAGAAAGAGAGATTGCCAAATTCACGAGGCCATCAAGATTTGAAGCAGATACTTCATGGTTGGTTCCAAAAATGGCCGTTCCTGCGTTGCCGGGTGCACAATGGAGGCTTCCAAGAAACTTTGAGGTTGAGATTGCCTTGCATATAGCATGCTCTCGACCGCCTCCACCGACAACAAGAACGTTGTAATTGCCCATAGACTCCCTGAGGCGAACTCGTCTCATTAACATCACTCAAGCAACCAAAGCATCCTTAGGAGGAAATATCAAACACTTCATTGACTACCATGAAGCAATGTCACCTGCTTCCGTGGTTGAAATGACGTCGGGCTCATCAGCATTTGTTCAGGATTCATCGTTCTGGGTGGTTGTACTCATGACGCTTTGGTTGTATCTGTCTGGATTTTTGGCCAATACCTTTGCAATGATGTGGGGAAAGTGGTTGCCAAAAACAGGATATGGCCCTTGGCCTATCGATGGAGGCAAGGTTTGGAAAGATGGAGAACGCTTGTTGGGTGACGGGAAAACATGGAATGGACTTCTTGGGGGCTCTTTGACAAGTGGTTTACTTTGCATGCTCATCTCGATTTCGATGGGAACACCAGAATCGTACACGGACATGGAATCAGGAATCTTTGTTCACCCACTCACAGGTTATGAAGACACTTGGTGGAATGTAGGTGGACTTGCGGCAAGTGCTTTTTTGCTCGGAACGATGCTTGGTTTCTTCTGCTTACTTGGCGACATGACCGGGTCGTTCTTCAAGCGGAGGCGAGGGCTGAAGAGGGAAGGAAATGTCTCATCGAAGGCACCAATCCTCGACACTCTTCCCTTTGCGATTATGCTTTTTATTCTCGGCCAACTTTTGCTTGGCACCGCACTGCTTTCTTCATCTGCACTTCTTCCAGCAATGGTTGTTCTCATTATCGCAACACCAATTTTGCATCGTAGTTTCAACTTGATTGGATACGCAATTGGATGGAAAGATGTACCGTACTAACCAATTTGACGAAGCCTTCTTCAAAAATGACCGAGCACTTCCACATATGCGAAGGTCAATTTTCTTGATGATACTCTTCTCGATATCAGTATTTGCACCGCTATCAAATGCGGAACCACCCACAGATGGCAGCACTTTGAATGTCCCAAACGATGAAACATGGTCATCTGGTGGGACCCTCGATGGAACGATCATCGTAGAAGATGGTGCTACACTCACGATTTCATCGAATTACATCGTCGAAGAAGGGAGCACAATCGTGGTCGAACAAGGGGCCACACTTGACATGATAGAAGGAGCGAGTCTAGAAAGCACAGATGTATCTGCTGGACGAATGTTAACTCTTGGATCACAATTGCACCTCAACTTTGGTGACGTAGCAGATACGGGTTTGCTCCAAATTCATCTTGATGCTATTGTTCCATCAACTGCAGAATTCAATGCAACGTTGGATGCGACAACAGTTGATGTTGCTGCTCTTGATTCAAAAATCATAGAATTCAACGATGTGCCACTGGACGGAACACTTCTCAACGTCACATTCTCAATATACACATTTGCGGATGTCAAGGTCACAAAGGTCATCGCAATTTATGATGGCGAACAATCCCAACTCGTCGCAGAAGAGATGAACACAACAAACGCTAACCTCTGGTGGTACAACGCAGCATTCAACGTCATTGTACACGGTGATTTTTCGATGAGCGATGGTGAACTTCGAGGAGGAAACATCACCTGCCATGGTACGTGTACAATTGATGGCTCATCACTTGTTGGGAGTGCACCTGTTGAGGTTCCTTCTACAGGTTCGTTGTCTGTAACTGATTCATCGATTTTTGGTTCAAGAGCCGATGAAGACATTATCTTGTACGACGACGCCGAAATATCTTACATTAACTCAAACGGAACTGGCGGATTCACTGATGCATGGGTGCGACTCCTTTCATCAAGGACACTTTACACGAATATCCCCAATGGTAGTATCGACATCATGAACTTAGGTTACGGTGATGCAGATTGGAATGATTTGACGGATGAACAGGGTGTTCTCATTCTTGTTGAAGAAGGTGGAAACGAGCACAGACGTATGATTGAATGGATGGATAGCAGCGGAGTCGTTCACCAAGAAGATGGTACGATCACACTTAGCATTTCAAGCAATTGGGGTAACTTTGCCACCACAATTCCAGCTCCAACAACTCCTGTCGGCTACCTTAATTTGTCCTTGCCTTACATTGTTGTTGACTCGGTTGAACCTTCAGAGGTCACAGGTTCAGTCAACAAGAGCATTGGGTTGATGCTCACAGTTTCAAATAATGGACAAGCTGATGCTACCGCAAATTTCCGTTGTTATGTCAATGGTGAAGATGCCGACACCGCCCCCTCAACAATCACCGTCAGTCTCGATGCTGGCAATACAACAAAAGTACCAATATCTTGGTGGGCCAACACCGATGGTGCACAGCAACTCACATGCAAACCTTTCTTACCAACGCTGCTCGAACCAATCGCAGACTTGGTTGTCGATGTTGATGGTGCAACTTCAGACGAAGTCTCATGGACCTATGCTGAAGAGAGCGAAGACGCCCCTCTCATCATTTACGCAGTTGTCGTGCTTGGATTTGTAGGCCTTGGTTTCTTCATCTCCAGAAAGAAAACGCCACCAGAGATTTAGATTCCAAACAAACAGGTATCTGAAGGAAAACTCATTGAGATTTTTGGGATTTAATCTTAACAAGTTTCCCCGATACCGCTTCCGATAGGAGTGTCATCTTCAGCGGATGACAAATCAATTTCCCATCCAAATGTTGTAGTATATGGTGTCCCTGAGCCCACATCGTTGCTGATGGAAATAGTGAATGTGTAACATTCACCATCCCCTGAATAGAAATTATCTTTATCAAGGTAATAGACACCATTCGTGTCAATTTTTGAACCCGTAAGTGCAAACCATCCATCAGTTGACCCAGTACCTGTCGCACTGGTTTGACTTGTCCAAGTCGCGAGGTCGCCATCAACTGAAATTGTGTTTTCCGACCATGTGCCGCCACCTGAAACTGTGACGTCCACAGTGTAATCACCATCCATTGGACGAAGACCAACAGCAGAAAATCCTCCACCATCTTGAGCACTTTCACTTGGATTGATGAGGCCAACTAGGAGTTCGATTTGTATTCCTAAGTATTCATCGACATTATTGCTGTCCCTTAGCGCTGCAATTCGCATTCCAGCGTCTTGGGCTTCTCTTGTTAGGAATTTACCGGGAATATCAATTTCTTTGGTTTGTCCGTTGCTCGTTTCTGCTTTGATGACATAATCGACGTTACTTGAACCAGCATAATTTTCACCATTACCTGCAAAGATTTCATTCAAACCCACTGAAAACGAAACAAATTCATTGGTCTTTTCTTTGCTGCTTGTCCACATTTCGACACCATCTGCGGTAATGGAAACATCAACCGAGTCAAACGAGCCTCTGACTCTAAAGTCGAGTTCGTCGTTGGTTTCGTCAACAGAGATTTCTGTGATCGCCATGCTTGCATTTGTTGGCATCACCATCAAAACAGCATATGGCCCAGATGCTATGAGAACAGCTACAATCACGGAACTGATCATCTTGACATTGTTTGAGGTTTCTTTCATCTTTTCCGACGCAATAATACATCCAATTCCGATAACGAGAACCCCCGCTACCACAAGAAGACCGAATGCACCACCTTGGAGAGAAAGGATGGCTCCGATGAAAATGACAATCCAGCCAGCAAGACCGATTTTTTGGGCTTTGTCAATTGGGGGTTGAGTTGCACTTGTCCCAGATGGTGAGGGTGCGGGCTGCGTTGTGGTTTTGACAGGTTCAACATCACCCGTATTTGGTTCAAATGTCGCACCACTATCTTCTTCTGTTTTGGTTGTTGCTTTTTCGAGTAGACCGCCCATTCTTATCCCTCTACTTCAAGTCAAAAAGGAACATGGTTATGAATCAAACGCCTCGTTGGACCATGCTGGTCCAAATTTAGAGGGTTGTTACAGTCCCGGAGCGGCTTCTTTCCATTCATCTTCTGACTCTTCATCATCTTGAACAATGAAACGCCGACCAGCCACTGCTGCAGCGAGTGCAATCATCGAGATGCCTGGTATGATTTCAAAACCTGGAAGATAGACACCACGTACATAGATGGTGATCATTTGAGATTCTCTGTTACAGCCGCCATTCTTACACGCAAAGTCTGACTCAGCATAGAAGTCGAGAACGTGGTATGCGTCTGTCCATCCTTGGTTCTTCGGTGTTCGGACGAGAACACGTGCTTTTTCAGGTGCGGTGTTTGGCTCGATTTGAACAACGTTGATTGGGAGGTTGATGGTGAAACCGCTCTCTTCGAGGTTCTCACGGGTCGAATCGGTTACGCCAACCTTCATTCGA
Source organism: uncultured Candidatus Poseidoniales archaeon (assembly GCA_964613395.1). Lineage (GTDB taxonomy): Archaea > Thermoplasmatota > Poseidoniia > Poseidoniales > Poseidoniaceae > Poseidonia. Next base: position 74,893 of record CAZTGO010000005.1, read on the forward strand.
TCAATTTGGTTACCGTAGTTGTACACTTTGAATTCAAAGTTCTTGTCAGTCTTCGGCATGAGTTGAACGAATGGCTCGACAGCCTCAACTTGAACGATGCTGAATTGCATGATGTTAATGAGTGCATTTACTTGAGATGACGCCGTGTTGGGCGGTGGCAAGTTGTTCAATTCTTGAACTGATGCGGAAACAGTAAGTTGTCGTGATTGCATTTGCATGTACGGGTTGGCTCGAACAACAACTTGGAAGTCGACATCCGCCCCTGCCCCGACGTACATATCACCAGGTGCTGCAGTAGCGAGGCCATCGCTTGTCACTTGGATAGCGACTTTCTCAACATATGCAGTTGGATTCGAAACGGTACAGGTGGTGTATCCAGTGAGCGTTGCACCTGGCTTCACTTCAACGTTGATTTGACCTGGAGCACAGGTCATCGAAACTGCAGCACCGGAGAGTTGTGCAGATGCTGGCGGAACCGCCACGAGCATGAGTGAACAGAAATACAGTGCAATGAGAAAGATTGGTCGCTTGAAAGATGCCATAACCTCACCCTACACCTTGTCCAAAAGTATGTCCCTCATAACGATTGTGGGGTTCATTGGTTAAAAATTTGTTTTCTCAATGAGTCAAAATGTGGGCCCGAGGGGATTTGAACCCCTGACCGCCCGGTTATGAGCCGGGTGCTCTAACCAACTAAGCTACAGGCCCTTGCTCACAGTCGGGAAGATTCGCATCATGAATCTTATCCAAATTTTTCTTCAAAATTGAGCAAGAGACGATTGGGTTGGTAAAATCCATTCCCGAACGGAATGTTCCAATTGTTGCCTCATTTCCTCTGGTACGAAGATAAGGACTTTTTCTTTCGGTTGGACAAGCGATCGGATGAGCGGGGAATGTTCCGAAGCATCACGACCATCCTCCAACATGATACCTTGTGAGTAGGGCAGATAACCACGCTTTCGAATCGTTGCTGCGATGACATCGTGCTCTCCATGACCTCCATTTGACTGAACGAATTCTCGAATTTTAGGTAAAACAACATCTTTCATTTCTATAGTGAGCGTATCAATTCTCAACGATTTATGGAAATTCTTTCGTGAGAGGAGACGATTGGCAAGATTGGAAAGTTGGTTATCCTCATGCGAGGCCCAATGTGGTAATGCAACTTTGACATGTGCATCATTGAGTTGAGCGTACTTTCTCGGTGAAAGTTCATCGTTGAGCAACATTTCACTCAATTCCTCACTTAACTCTAGCGAACCTTCCTCTGCGAGTTGTCTTGCTCGGACGAGCATTCGAACGAGATAAGATTGCGTGAGCATGTTTACTTTGTGAAAGTACACTTGATGGTACATGTGGTACCGCGTAACGAGATAGGCTTCAATAGCCGGTAACCCCCAACTTTTCACAACAAATTGACCGCTGGGGTTCACTCGCAATGCACGAATAACTCTCGCACTGTCGAATCCACCAATTTGAGCACCAGTATTTGCCTGGTCTCGAATCATGTAGTCCATTCGGTCGACATCCACTTGACTGCTTACAATTTCTTTCAAAAATTGTGGAATTTCAACACCCTGAGTATCAACATCATGACCATCCATGATGGCAAATAATCTGTTTCGGCGCCCCTCACCAAGATGATGAAGCAAGGCCTTTCCGATTTCAGTTTCTTCGCTCGTGAGAATCAGTTTCCCCCAATGCTCATGAGAATGAAAGGTAGCAAAGACATCTGGTGTTTCGAGGAGATGTGAATAAGGAGGGTGCCCTACATCATGGAGTAGTGCGGCCAGTTGAACCAGTTCCTTGTCCTCATCAGAGATGAGGTTTGGATGAACATCATCGAGATGGTCGAAGAATTTCCCTGCTAGGTGATAGGCTCCGAGAGAGTGTGCAAATCTATTGTGAGTAGCAGCCGGAAAAACATATTCACAGGTCGATAGTTGTTGTATTGAGCGCAAACGTTGGAACTCAGGAGTGTCGATGATGATGGCGTGTGATTGCGGAACAAGGATGTCTCGATGGATTTCATCGCGGATGACCCTATCACGCTGACTCATGGTTGTGGGCTTACATTTTATGTTTTAAAGGGATTGGATTATTGAAAAATCTCGATGAAAATCAATTTACATTATGTTTGTTTATCACCAAACATGGCAGACCCGCTCAAAGGCATGATGGACAAAATCACCAGCGACGACCCTGAGGTGCGGGGACAACAACTTTGGGTCATGTTTGCACTTTCCCTGTTTCTCGTTGCTGGGATGAATTGGTATGCATACATTCGCGAACCATCTATTGTTGAAATTCATGACCTTGTTGAATACAAAAACGAAGTTGTCAAGGTCCAAGGCACCCTCATTTCATGGGTTGAGGACCCATACGGGAGTGGAGATGACAGAATTGATGCAATTATTGAGGACGACACTGGTGTTGTCGAGGCACGTTGGTTCCGTCCTGGTGAAATGCCCCCAATTGGAACGACGGTCACTGTCATGGGCGACGTTATCGAATACGAAGGGCGGATGTGGATACAATCCCTGGGTGCAGGGGCGTTTGAATGGTCAGCAGGTGATCTACCAAGCGTGACCAAACTCGCAATTGCCGACGTGGCGAAAGAACCATGGCTTTATGGAAACACGACAATTGAAATTTCAGGATTCATCGGTGAAACCATCACTCCTGATGCAACATTTACTTCAGCATACTTGGGTGACCATCCCAACTACGGCAACTCAGATCACCAAATGCACATCATCGTTCGTTCTGCAACAAATGAATGGATTGAGGCGTCTTCAAAGATTCAAGTTCGCGGCATCTTGCAATATCAGCAACGGGACATCCGTTGGAGTTTGATGGTTCAGGGCTCTGAAATTATTGTTGATCCTTCCCATGAAATACTGATTACTCAACTCGACTGGGCAGATGAAGCGACCTGGAGTTATCAGTCGGGACAGTTGGTCGATATGACTGGCCTGCTCGATACAAGTGCAGAAACATGGACACTCGTCGGACCAAACAATGCCCGAATCTGTGTCGTACCTCTATCAGGTGAACGTTCGTCACTTGATGGTCAACACAATACGTTGGTTACATTCCGAGGGCGACTCACCTGGTCAACCAGTACTTCGCAATGGTGCATTGACGCAACAAATGGTAATGCTGAGGACATGACAATCCCTCAATCAGCACCTTCACTTCTTGGACTTCTCTCGGCTGACCCCATGGGGCTTATCGGTGACCAAAACCAACGGTACACAGTATCTGCTTTTGTGAAATATGCCATTGAACCATCAGTTGATGATGAACGTGGTTATCTTGTCGATGCAGCCTCGTACACTCCTGGTTGGACGACAATTGCAGCTACCTTCCCAAGTCCTCGAACATCTTGGATAGAAGCAGGGCAAGCAATTACTGCGAACATCTCTATTCTTTGGGATGATCAAGACATGAGAATCCGCTTTGTCATTCATGAATACACACTAGGCAATTCTCCTTCACCTCGGACTTTGTTGTGGGATGATGGGCCAGTACAATGGGGTTACACTCTAAATCAACGCGTCCTTCTCGATGGAAGGGCCATTGTAGAAGATGGTCAAACTTACCTCATTCGTGACGGTTCTGAAACAAAAATACTGCTCACGCCCGCAACAGGTGGTATTGGCATGGATGACCTTCATTTGAATCAGTCCATGACCTGGGAAGGTCGTCTTGTCGAGGTACAAGTTGACGAGGTGAGCATGGGGTTCCAACTCACTGATGCTGATGCACTCGATTCTGATGGTGACAGATTAGCGGATACCATCGAGGAAGGATTTGGAACATCGCCCTATGCTGAAGACAGCGATGATGATGGTACTGATGATAGAACTGCATATGAACAACAGGTGTGAAGAACATGGAAGCATACTTTGTTGACTTGGGGTGGCTTTTCATCGCCCTTTTTGTCGGTGTCCTCTTAGGCTCGATGACCGGCCTCATCCCCGGATTTCACGTCAACAATGTTGCGCTTATCTTGCTCGCTGTATCTCCTGCACTTCTGGATATAGGCATTCCCCTCTTTGCAGTAGCCGGCATTATCGTTGCGACAGGTACTGTGCATACATTTCTCAATTATATCCCCTCAGCACTCATAGGAGCACCTGATGGAGATACCGCACTATCGTTGTTACCCGGTCATAGAATGCTGCTGGCCGGGAACGCAGCTCGAGGTGTTGCCTGGTCGGCGAGAGGTTCGCAACTTGGGCTCTTTTTATCACTCCCACTCATCGTTGTTGCCCGCATTGCATTTGGTCCTGAACTCGGCTGGTATGACCAACTACGAGACATCTTGCCATTCTTGCTCTTAGGAATTAGTTTACTCCTCTTAGCAACGGAAACAACTCGACTCGACTGGCCGAGGTGGATGCAGAAGATAACGGGAAATCGACTTGGTAAAGATTCTCGATTGGCTGGTTTCATGTCGGCAACCGGATTTTTCCTCCTTGCTGGGTTCTACGGATGGGGCGTCTTCACCCTACCCGCTCAATCACCAGTAGGCATGCCAGATGCTAGCCTCTTATTGCCAAGTCTCGCTGGCCTCTTCGGCATTGCAAATTTGCTTGATATCTATGCGACAACATCTCATCTCCCTCCACAGAAAGAAGATTGGACGCTACCACCAATCCGGCCACTCGTCGTCCCTTGTTTCTGGTCTGGGGTCGCAGGTGCTTCCATGGGTGTTTTACCCGGTATGACCGCTTCACAGGCAACTGTGCTTGTGATGGGCGGTCGAAATGTTGCCGCTAAATTTCAGGGAAAAGAAGGCTATGGTATGGATTGGGAAACGCGAAAATTAACCGAGTTGACCGATGAAGAATTACTCGAAATTGCAAAAGCAGAGGCAGAAGGTGGTTACGAGGGACCCCAAACAAAACAAGATTTGGAAGTCATTGCCATTCTTTCTGCTGTGAACACTGCTGTAACGGTCATGGTTCTTGGATTCCTCTACATTATTGGAAGGTCCAGATCAGGTGCAACACTTGCACTCAAAATGATGTATCCAATCGAAACGTGGTCATCCCTTGAACCAACTTCAGATTTCATTCGCTTGCTCGCTCTTACGTTAGCCGCAGGTTTGTTGGCTATGCCTATGATGAAGTATGTTGGAAAGGGAATGCTTCGCCTCCATGCGGCCATTCCATTGCAACAAATGGTGATGGGTGTCATTCTCTTTGTTGTGGCTCTCGTATGGTTAACAACAGGATTTGTTGGAATTGGTGTTCTTATCATCGGCACACTGATTGGTTTGTTACCACCACGTATAGGCATACGTCGGTCACATGGCATGGGTATTATCCTTGTTCCAATTATGATTTACACATTTGCACAGAGGTTTGATGCCTTTGGGTTTTTGTGAGGAAGTTTCATGAACAACAAAAAAAACGGAGATGTGTGAGAATGAAGAGAGAAAAAGTATCCCTTGGTGTATTTTTGGTCGCATTGTTTCTTTGCTCTATGCTCACCCCATCGCTCGTGCTCGATAATCAAAATACAACTTCGAGAGCCTCTGGAAGAGCGATGGCTTGCACATCAAATGTATGCATCAATGAAATCATTCCTAATCCAAATGGATACGATAACGATACATACCCAAACGGAGAATGGTTAGAATTGTATAATTTTGGCTCCAATGATATTAATCTCACCGGGTGGAGTGTGACCAACAGTGCGAACAAAGTCTTGTTGTTTGATTCATCTAGCATCATCGGCTATTCAAGTTCAAACAACCAAACATGGACCATCAGTCCTGGCGAATATGTGGTCATTGCCCGAAATGGAAATTCAAATTTCTGGCTGACCAATACCCAAGATGTTGTTTCGCTTCTCGATGCATCATCCAATAAAGTCGATGAGGCGTCATGGGGCTCTACAGCATCTTCAGGAGTCAGCTATGAAGAAGATTCAACGAATCCAACATCACATTGGATTCCAACATCACAACCAACACCAGGTCAGCAAAATAGTGCCGGTGGACCAGTCACATACATACCCGCCGATGTTGTGATTTCAGAAGTGATGGCAAATCCATGGCCAAGTTTTGACAATGCGTCCTATCCCGGTGGTGAATGGATTGAAGTGTATAACACAGGCTCTGCACCAATTGACTTGACTGGATGGTCGATTGTTGATGCCGCAGGGAATTCTATCGATTTTGACCAAGATCATCTCGTTGGTTCAACCGGAACACCGGAATCATCAACGATTCGAGGTGGCGAGTATCGGCTCCTCGCTGTCAACAGCACAGGGGCGTACGGTGTACTCAACAATGGTGTGGAATCGATAACGCTCAAATGGCCAAATGGTTCAAACGCACAACTTGTGGAATGGTCTTCATCTGTCGGGGGATTCTCAATCTATGGTGCATCAACGAGTACATTTTGGTCCTCAATTTCATCCTATCCAACACCAAACGGAACGAATGCACCGGCTCTCTCAACGATCGCTCAACCCTCAAATGATATCATCATCAACGAAATCCTGCCAAATGCTACAAGTGAACCAGATGTTTTTCCAGACGGCGAGTGGATTGAGATTCATAACCAAGGCACTACCGATGTCGATTTGATGGGTTGGAGCCTTATTGATGGCATGGGAAACATCACCTATCTCGACCCTGGCACATTGGTGTTTAATGCGACGCAGGGAGCAACGAGCATTCAATCAGGCGAATATCGAATTGTTCAGTTCTCTCAGGATACACGATTGTGGGATGATTACAACCACATCATTTTGCGAGATTCAATGAACAATGATATCGACATGGCATGGTATACAACCGACTATGGCCAAGATGTTGCCTTAGAACGTGATTCAAATGCAGCAAATCCGTGGGTTCCAGCACCCTGGAAAACACCGGGTCAACCTGCACCAGGCTCAACCCCTTCGAGTGCAGACCTTCGCTTCTCAGAACTACTGCCGGACGGCATTGGAAGCGATTCACAAGATTTTCCAAATGGTGAATGGATAGAAATTGAAAATTATGGCACCGTTGATATCGACATTACGGATTGGAAACTTCAGGCTGCTGGACGAAGTTTCACGTTGCATGAATACAACTTCCCCTTGCAGTCAAATGCGATTATACCTGCAGGACAAGTTGGACTCATCGCTTTGAATGGCACGAGTTCATTCTATCTCAAACATACATCTGCCGACACCATCGTTTTGGTTGAACCGAGCGGTGCTGTTGTCGATACTGCCTCATGGAATCAAACGGAAGAGGGGAAATCGTTGGTTCGATCAAACACAAGCCACGCAGGACTGTCTTCCGTTTTCCCATCGACCATTGAAAGTTTTGATTTCGTCAAGCATCCATGGGCCACCCCCAATCAAGTCAATCCTGAATGGCCAAGTTATGCTGGTAGTACATCTGTAGAAATTACCGAAATCTATCCGTATTGCCCCGATAGCATACAATCTCCTGAAGAAGATTGGATTGAATTTCACAATGTTGGGACTGAGGAGTTGAATTTGTCCCGGTGGCAAGTCATGGATTCAAATGGGGCATACTGGTTCATCACTTCAGATAACATTTGGTCAAATGATTCATCCAATTCTACCACTTTCGGCCCGGGTGAAAGAATTGTTGTTCAAGTAGATCCTTGGTTTATTTCGGGCTTAGGGGACTCGTTTCAAGTTCTGAATCCGGATCATGTTGAAATCTTAGGCATCGAGTGGGATGAGGTGACTGAATGTAAATCATTGGCACAGATCAATGGAAACTGGACATCAATGCCCTGGACCACACCAGGTGAACCAGAACCTGATTTGAGTAATTTAGCATCGTATGAGGATATCAAAATCACCCGCTTCATGCCCGATGCTTCAACGAGTGTTGATTCTGACCTCGAATTTATTGAAATCTCAAACACAGGAACGAAATTTGCTTCCCTTGATGGATGGACGCTTCGACACACATCAGCATCGCTCACACCTTACAACACAACCATTGAATCACTCCTTATAGCACCAGAGAGTTCGGTTCTCTTAACATCAGACTCATCATCTCTTGCAGTCTACGAAGACGGCCTAATGTACGACATTTCTGCTATTCTCAACAGAACGATGTTTTTTTCAGATTCTGGGGCGGCCATTCAAATTGAAGACCAAGAAGGAAATGTTGCAGACGTCATCGTTTATGAAAATGGACCTGTTTCAACGACAGGGTGGGAAGGCATTAGCCTTGTAACCCCCCTCAGTGGAATGAAGAACCTCATTTATGTTCGAGGTGATGGTTGTGGTGATTTTGTTGATACAAACGCTGCATCCGACTGGCAAATTCGATGGCAAACTCTCGGTGGAAGTGCCCATTGTGGAGATAGAGAACACACAGGTACATTCTCAATCACTCCACTCATCGGTCCGGAGAGCGGCATCCACGATGTTCTTTCTTGGATCAATGGTGCAGAGGAATCACTCAACATCCACATCTATCAATTCCATTCAGATGTACTGGCTGAAGCACTCATCAATGCCCATCAACGAGGTGTATCAATCACCGTAGTCATCGATGCGGGAGATTCCTGGTGGACCGATTATGAACTCGAACAAAATAAGGGCATAGCCGTAACGCTCATGCAGGCGGGTATCGACGTGAAGTGGTTCGGCACCTCAAGTTCAGACCCGTACCTTTTCTTACACAGCAAAATCGGTGTTAGGGACAATGAAAGTGTTTGGATAAGCACAGGAAATTGGAAACAATCTTCGCTTCCTGCAACGGGAGATGCAGGAAATCGGGAATGGGGTATGATTCTTGAGAATGATGTTTTTGCACAATCGGTTCTGGAATTCTTGGAATCAGATGAAGTAGATAGCAGGATGTACATTGATGATGTCTCGCTTGATGATATGCCAGATGGTTGGACGTTCGACGATGGCACCGATTTGGTTGGAGCCACCACAGATTCGATTCAAATTGATGGAACTGCAGAACTTTTGGTTTGCCCCGACGATTGTATCCAATCCCTCGTATCTATGATAGATAGCGCCGATGATGAAATTTTGTTATCACTGCAGTATCTGGACCTTGACTGGTCGTATGGCTGGGGTGAAAATCCTCTCATCTCTGCACTCGAACAGGCCGCAGCGAGAGGTGTTTCGATACGGTTGATCCTAAATGGAGCTTATCTCGATGGAGATATTCAAACATCCATCGACCTCTTTAACGAAGAATGGAATGCAACGATGGGTTACGATACTGCTGCTATCGTCATGGCTTCGGATGAATTGATTACAAAACTACACAACAAAGGGGCAATTATCGATGGAAGCCAGGTTCTCGTTTCGTCGATCAACTGGGGTGATTCGGCGCTGATTCGAAATAGAGAAATGGGAATATTGTTTTCAAACGAAACAGTTGCCCAAATCTACAGGACATCGTGGTTGATTGACTGGAGTCGATTATCAACAGAAATTGATTCCGACCTTGATGGTATGGACGATAAGTGGGAAGAAGAAAACGGACTACATCGAACTCGTCGAAGTGTCATCGGCGAGAGTTTTATCGAATCAGAACATGACCCGGACAATGATGGATTACCCAATCTTGCAGAATATCAATACAACAGCAATCCACTGTCTGCTGACACCGATAATGACTGTATCCCAGATGACCTCGAATTGCAATGGGCTCAAGCAGAAATTCGAGATTCGACAACACCATCGATTGACCCACATGTTGCCATGACTTCTTCAGACGCCAATGAAAACGGAATTGATGATGGCGAGGAATTTGGATGTGATTTATCTCTAGTTGATTACATTGACAACTCCACCAACAATTCCACATCTGTTGATGACGATGAGGATGGTGTGCCAAATGAGACGGACTTTTGCCCCTCATCACCATTCGGTGAACTTGTTAATTCTCGAGGATGTACGGCTGACCAAGAGAATGCGCTAAGTGTGGATGCAGGTCAAGCATCCTCCGAAGATAGCAATTTGATGCTTTATGTGATGATAGCATCCCTCGTGTTTGTCTTAGGTGCGTTCCTCGCATATCAAACAAGAAAGAAGAACAGTGAAGGTATTGTGGAGTATATTGAATCTGAATTTGAAGCTTCAACTGAAATTGAGGCATCTGCACCGATGGTCGACCAAAAATCATGGGTTCAACCGGTGTTGGATGGTTCGTTATCAGAGTCAGAGGAGGTTCCAGATGAACCATCTTCATCCACTGAAGACCAAAGAAATCGGCTGCGTGGATGGAGCGATGAGATGATTCAAGAATACCTCGACCAAGGCTGGACAATTTCTCAACTCGTCGAATATTATGAAAACCATGTTCAAAACCACGGTGACTCAACATAACATTAAAGATGAACCTCAAGAATCATAAATCGAGGCACATGGTTTACTCAAACAGCAACCCGGTCATGACCAAGAACTTCTGGTCAACGATGGAAGATACAAACAGAATGACATTTGAAGGAACGATGAATAAAATCGGTTATCTTACGGGCGTCCTTCTCCTGAGTGCAATCATTACAAGTGCAATAGCACTATCCTCTCTTGAGAATCTCATCTTGGTCTACAGTCTTGCGGGAATGGGAGCGATTGTAGGACTCATCATGGTGTTTTTCATTTATTTTACTCAACCAGAAAATCCACAAACGTTGATGACTGTTTACGCCGTTGTCGAAGGGGTTTTTATTGGTGGATTTTCAAGTGTCATGGAGGTTATGTTTCCAGGATTGATTTTACAAGCAGTCTTTGGAACAGCGATTTTGTCTGCTGTGATGTACGGTCTGTATGCCAGCAAGGTGATTCGACCCACTCCCACCTTCAACAAAATCGTGTATAGCATGGTCCTTACAATTGTTTTGTTGTACATCATTTCTTTCATCATGCAAATTTTCGGTGCTCAAATGCCATTCATCCACTCCAATGGCCCCATTGGCATCGGGTTCTCGATCATTGTATTAGCCGTAGGTGGATTTATGCTTGTCAGTGACTTTGGCTTTATTCAATCATCGGTGAATCATGGTGCACCAAAGAAGTATGAATGGTATGCGGCGTTTGGCCTGCTCATCACACTGGTTTGGATTTACGTTGAAATGGTTCGATTGATTGTAAAACTTCGAAGTGATTAGTCCATCGAATATCAACATCTTCACATACCTTCGTACACTTGGCGTTGCCATGGAGACAATTCCAGAACTCGACTTCCATGATTTCGCACACGGAGATAGCGCTTCAAAGGAATTCTTTGTCCAAGAACTCAAGAACGCACTCTCAAACATCGGTTTTTTTGCACTCAAGAATCATGGCATCCCTGTCCAACTTATTCGAGATGCTTACAGTCAATGTGATTTGTTTTTTGACCTACCTGTAGATGAGAAATTGCCATATGCTCAACCTCAACTCCATCATCAACGTGGTTACACACCGTTCGGTACTGAACACGCAAAAGACCAGATTGCACCGGATTTGAAAGAATTCTGGCAAACGGGTCTACCAACCATAGATGGTCTTCATACAACCTTTCCAGAGAACATTTGGCCAGATGATACCGTTCCAAATTTCAAACATGTTATCGATGGTTTGTATAGTAAAATGTTGAACCTATCCGTCGACTTACTCAAAGCATGTTCACTCGCTCTCGGAAAAGATGAACAGTGGCTACCTGAAATGACACACCTAGGTAACACGATAATGCGTCTGATTCACTATCCGCCTCTTGGAGATGATGTCCCACAAGGTGCAGTGAGATCTGCAGCCCATGAAGATATCAACTTCATTACACTCCTTGTCACTGCAACAGCAGATGGATTGGAAGTTATGGACCATGATGGCTCATGGATTCAAGTTCAAGGAAATGAGGAATACATCATTGTCGATACTGGTGATATGATTCAAAATATGACGAATGGATTTTTTCGCTCGACAACGCATCGGGTTGTGAACCCAAGCGATGGCTCAACCCGACGTTACTCAATGCCGATGTTTGTTCATCCACGAAATGAAATTGACCTCTCACCCCTGCCTGAATTTGTTGAAATGACCGGTGGCGAGGTGCAATACCCTAGTATAACTGCAGGAGATTTTCTTTATCAGCGTCTAAAAGAAATTGGACTAGCTTCCTGAGATGAGAACATGGAGACTGTGGAATTCGAATCCATGCTTAATGCCATTATCAACGGAGAGAATCAATCAAAAGACATCATTTTCGACTTTGTCGAAGGCATAACAACCGATTCTATTGATGAAGGACAGATCATCAAATGGCTCAAAACAATGCACAAATTTGGTTGCACGAACGAAGATGTTGTCAATCTGACAACTGCTATGAGGACCTCGGGGGCAACGCTTGAGTGGAGCGATGGCAAGCCTGTCGTTGACAAGCATAGCACCGGAGGTGTTGGTGATAAAATGTCCATCATGCTGGCTCCTGCATTGGCTGCATGTGGAGTTCGCGTCCCTATGCTCGCTGGACGGAGCCTAGGTCATACTGGAGGGACCATCGACAAATTGGAATCCATACCACATTTTTCTTGTAACCAATCGCCTGAAGACATGATTCGTATAGTTGACGAGGTAGGTTGTTGTATTGTAGCACAAAATCCGAGCATTGCTCCTGCTGACGGCCGCCTGTATGCACTACGGGATGTCACACATACCATAGATAACATCCAACTTATTACTGCATCAATTCTTTCAAAAAAGTCTGCAGAAGGTTTGGATGCTCTCGTTCTCGATGTGAAATATGGTTCCGCAGCATTCATGAAAACTGTTGATGATGCCGTAGCACTTGCTCGTTCCATGGTTGCAGTAGGCAATGGTTCTGGCATCAAAACCATCGCTCAAATAACACAAATGAACGCACCCATAGGAAGTCACATCGGAAATTCATTAGAAATCATAGAATCAATTGAGGTGCTTCATGGTCGCGGACATCGTGATACTATTGATTTGGTTGTTCTTCAAGGAGGAGCACTTCTTCACCTTTCAAACATTGCTGAGAGTCAAGAAATAGGAGAGGAAATGATTCGTTTAGTATTGAAGAATGGCAAGGCAAGAAGTGCCTTCTTGAGCATGTGTATTGCTCAAGGTGTACCTCAAAACATAGCCCAATTGCTCATCTCAGATCCTCTATCGGTTCTACCATCGTCAAAATATACAACTCAATTTTTTGCTAAAGATTCGGGATATATTGCACATTTTAGGACATTAGAGATTGCTGAACACTTACGTCGCATGGGGGCTGGACGCTTGAATCTTGAAGATGTCATTGACCCGACGATTGGCATGGTCATCGAGAAACACATTGCAGAGTATGTCTCATTCGGAGACCAAGTGTTCACACTTCATCATTCAGTTCCATTAACCAACGAAGAACATTTATTTTTTTCAAATTGTTTTGAAACTCAACCAGAACCTTTCACCAATCTTCCAAGGTTACACATGACCATAACATAAGGATTGGATTGAAACGAAGTCATGATAAAGGGGTGCTTTTTCGGTGGTCTTGCCGATTTAGCTTAGCTGGTGGAGCGTGGGACTGTTAATCCCAAGGTCGTGGGTTCGAACCCCACAATCGGCGCATTACAAAGGTTTCAGTGGAAGTCATGTGATACACGCATCATGTCATGAAATACCAGGATACCGAACCTATTGAGTGAATTATTCCCATTCAATTGTCCCTGGTGGCTTGTGGGTGATATCATAGACTACTCGATTTACCGCACCTTTGCAGGTGTTGGTGATTCGTGTCGATACTTTTTGCAAGATACTATGTGGAATCTCGGAGTACCGTGCAGACATACCATCCATACTTCGAACTGCTCTCACGACGATTGTTTCACCGTAGGCTCGAACATCTCCATGAACCCCCACCGAACGAACTGGTAAGAGTGCTGCATAATATTGCCAAGGTAAATCCATCAAACCTTCTTTTGCCGCTTTTTCAAATTCTTCTTCGACAATCGAACATGCTTCACGAACGACAGCCACCCGTTCGGGAGTTAATTGACCGAGTGTTCGAACTGCAAGTCCTGGGCCAGGGAACGGTTGACGTTCTGATACTTTGATGCTGAGTGCGCGTGCGAGTTCCCGGACCTCATCTTTGTATAACTCTCTCAAAGGCTCCACGACTTCGAGCGTCATATCCTCTGGAAGCCCTCCTACATTATGATGGGATTTGATGGTATCTCGAACGCCACCACCTGATTCAATCCAATCCGGTGCAATGGTTCCCTGAACGAGATACTTAGCACCACACTTTTCTTGTTCTTCCTCAAAAATTCTGATGAACAACTCGCCAATGACTTTCCTTTTCTGCTCCGGTTCAGTGATGTCTTTGAGTGCTGCAAAATATCGGTCGGCTGCTTTCACGGTGATGAGATGAATGCCTAAATCACCGAGCATGGCTTCGATTTCTTCAGTTTCGTCTTTTCTCATAAATCCTGTATCAACATATACACAATGCAACAAATCGCCCACCGCTTTGTGGGCAAGTACAGCAGCAACTGTTGAATCAACACCTCCGGAACAAGCGATGATGGCAATATCATCAATCGAACGTTTCATGTCTTCTACTGATTCCTCGATGAAATCAGTGGCGTCGAACATGCTCACGCCCCACTATTGACTTCACGGTCTTGGGATTTCACTCTCTCAACTTGGTCCAATTTGTTCTGCTTCAGGGCTTGAGCATAGCCATCGTTTTGCAAAGCGAGCATTTGTACAGCAAGGTAGCCTGCGTTATCTCCTCGGTCAACGCCGACTGTCGCTGCTGGAACACCTGGTGGCAATTGTGCAATAGAAAGCAATGAATCGTATGGAACCTTACCGCCACACGGCACTCCGATCACCGGCTTCGTTGTCAACGCCGCAACTGCACCTGGAAGTGCTGCTGCTAATCCAGCCATCGCAACAAACACCTTGCAACCAGATTCTTCAGCATCATGCACGATTTGTTCAACAAATTTTGGTGAACGGTGTGCAGAAGCGACTCGTAGTTGGTAAGGCACATCGAATTGCTCGAGTATTGCAGTACATTTCTTAGCGATTGGTAGGTCGGAAGAAGACCCTAATAGTATTGTTACATCCATGGGAGAAACGCATCGCGGTGGGTTCATTAGGATGTCTGTTAGAGATTATGATTCTTCACTGTGAGACACCTGATGTTTCAAGATAGAATCTAAAGTAAATTCTTCCAAGTTGAATGATTCTATCGCAGTTTGAAACGGTGAAGGTGAAATGACAACGAGACGGATGAAAAAACCGTCATCAATGTCTCGATGTTTTCCGCCAATGATAGCAATCAATGCATCCCAACCATTTGAAAAAGATGCGATGAGGCCTTGTCTGTATCTCCCAGATTCAACTGTCCAACCAGGATGTGATGAAAAATCAAAGAGAGTTTGTACATTGCAAGATGCTTCAACTGCAGTTCGTGGAGAAGAGGATGCAGTGTTTAATGTTGCATATGTAACTGCGTAGGAACCAATTGAAAACATGAGGGGCAACCACCAATTTTGCGAATATTCCGTCGAAGTTGACGGCCAAGTTCTCTCAAATCCAAATGTAATCAGCATCGAAATGCAACAAAAGAATACAGAAAACCTCCATTGTAGCGTTCGCGAAAGAAGACGATGAGGAGTTTTTTCTGAGGCTACAAAAAGTCCAACGAGTTGCAGGACTAATCCCGTGAGAAGGAGATAGTTCTGAGCTTGAACATGGTCTTGAAACAGAAACGTCACAAGAGCAAAAGCAAGAGGAAGCAATGACCATGCAAACAATAGAAGGACAAAGCCAAATTTTTGAGGTCCAAGTTGAACCTCATGACTCATTGTTCCATCTACCACAAAGAGCCTAAACAGTCCACCTTAATGGAGTTCATTCTTCATCGAATGGATGACGAAGGCAAAGATTCCGTGCAGCATAGACTTCGTCTACTCTTCGAACAGGTGTGGTCGTTGGTGCTTCATGGAGTGATTCCGGCGATTGTTTCAGAACTTCCACGAAATGTTTTGCAAAGGTGTCAAGGGTATCTTTTGATTCGGTTTCAGTTGGTTCAATCATCATACACTCTGGAACGACCAACGGGAAGTACACGGTTGGTGCCATGTAGCCACGATCGAGTAAACCTTTGGCAACATCCATGGCTGAGATGCCTAACGATTGCTTTGCAGGCTCAAGCGAGAGTGTGAACTCATGCTTTGCAACGTCGGTTTCTGCTCCATCTCGGAACATGTGAGACACACCGGCAGCCTTCGCTTCCCTGTGAATTGCATGTCGAAGATAATTCGCATTAAGCACTGCATGCTCTGACATCGTGCGCAAACCATTACCATATCTTCGATAATATGCCCAACATCGGATAACTGCTCCAGCATTCCCGTGCCATTGCTGAACCTTCCCAATTGTATGCTCGGGTACAGACCAATAGTACCATGAGCCATCAACAGAGTGTAACAATTCATCTTGGTTCGCTTCTCTCTTTGCAGCAAGTGGGCTTGGTAAAAATGGTGCGAGTTGTGATTTGACACCAATCGGACCGGACCCTGGTCCACCACCTCCATGGGGTTGCGAATAGGTCTTGTGGAGGTTGAAGTGAACTGCATCGAAGCCCATTAAACCGGGTGATGTGATTCCTAAAATCGCATTGAAATTTGCACCATCATAGTACATCTGTCCGCCTGCTTCATGAACAATATTTGAAGCCTCAACAATGTCTTGTTCGAATAAACCAAGGGTATTTGGATTTGTAATCATCATCGCTGCAGTTGTTTCATCTGCAACAGCACGAAGAGCATCCAAGTCGATGCGTCCATCTTCACGTGATGGAATTTCAACAATTTCATACCCTGCCATTGCAGCACTTGCAGGATTTGTTCCGTGGGCTGAGTCGGGAACAATCACTTTTGTTCGCTGGTCTTCTCCGCGATGCCTAAAGTATTCTTGAATACAGCGAACAGCAGTAAATTCTCCTTGTGCTCCAGCGACTGGTTGGAGCGTCACTTCGTCCATTCCTGAACAAACTGCCAACATGTGCTGCATTTCGTGATAGATTGAAAGGAGGCCTTGCAAATGCTTCTCGTCTTGATGAGGGTGAATGTCTGCGATTCCGGGGAGTTGAGCAATGACTTCATTCACCCGAGGATTATGCTTCATCGTGCATGACCCGAGAGGGTAAAATCCTGTATCAATGCCAAAGTTTCGCTTTGATAACCATGTATAATGGCGAACCATCTCAGGTTCAGACAATCGAGGCCACCTCGCAGATGATTTTCGAGCGAGAGAGGGCGGCAGGGAAATATCTCCACTTGCGTCAATTGGCTTTGGTTGACTGTACCCCTTACCTTCTGCACCGTTATGTCCAAACAAATGACTCATGCTACAACCCCCTGTTGTTTGACCCAATTGTGTAACTGAGCACAAAGCATCTGAATATCTGAAAGTGAAGTTTGGTCTGTGGTTGTAACCAGTATCTGATTTTCGATGCTATTGTTCCAGCGATGAAGGTTAAAGCCACCAAAGATTCCATTGTTATCGAGATATTCCAAACATGCTTCTGCCTTACCAGGAATTTGAAGGACGAATTCATTGAAGTGGGGTCCTTCGTGGGGGAATTCAAGTCCATCGATGTTCGAAAGTTCTTCTTTTAGTCGTTGACAAGCCATCATGTTTCTCGTAGCAAGGTCTTGAAGGCCTTCGGGGCCAAGTAAAGCCATGTGCATCGCTCCCATGAGGGCAATCAATGTTTCATTTGTGCAAATGTTGGATGTTGCTCGGTGACGACGGATGTGTTGCTCCCTCGTGGAAAGTGTAAGACAGTATGCCTCTTTACCATCAACATCGATTGAGCGTCCAACAATTCGACCTGGCATGAGGCGAAGATAGGGTTTGTGACAAGCAAAGATGCCGTACAACGGACCTCCGCAGGTCATTGGACTTCCAAGTGGTTGGCCTTCTCCGACCACAATATCCGCCCCGTACGCTCCAGGTGCTTCTACGAGTCCTAACGAAACTGGTTGGATTCCAACAATGAGTGCTGTTTCTTCACCGATGAGTTCCTTTGCGAGCGTTAAACCTTCATCCAAAATACCGTATGGGTTTGGCTGCTCCACATAGACCCCACATGAACCTCGTGCTTCTTCAAATGAAGTTTTGAGGACTTTTCCATCAGGTCCATGGCGAAGGAATTTGATGATAATGTCTGCTCCTTGACAATAATTTTGCATGACGGATAATCGATCGGGAGGCGTAAGCTCAGACACATAGACAGTGTTCTGCTGGGTAGCTTTACGACCATGGACGCGCACCGCACACGTCAAAGCCTCAGCAGCGGCAGTCGAACCATCATAAAGGGAGAGATTTGCTATGGGGAGGCCAACGAGTTCAGAGATGAGGGTTTGAAATTCCCACATACTCTGTAGCATCCCTTGGCTTACCTCGGGTTGATAAGGTGTGTAGGCGGTAAGGAATTCACCACGTGTCACCAATTGGAACACCGATGCAGGAACGTAATTTCTGTATAATCCTGCACCCAAAAACGATGGCCGTGATCCATGTGATGTATTTGCTCCAAGAAGTCGCCGTGCATCTGCAAGAATTTCTTCTTCTGTTTGCGCATCGGGAAGTGGGAGTTGGCCATCCACTCGTACCGATGCAGGTATATCGACGAATAAATCCTCAATCGATGCCATCCCCATCTCAGTTAGCATTTCGTTTTCTCGACCCAAATTAGGAAGTTGGTCCACCATTTTTTCACCTCATGTCGACTGTGTTGAATTGCCGTGTCGCGAGGATGCTCATAATCAATTGCTTTTGGGCAGATGGAAACTGCCACCGAGTGTTCGTTTTTTCAATTGAAAACTCACACAAATGGAGGTCGAATGACCTCTGCCTTCACAGACTTTCTGGGACTTGCGACAACATCAACAACATCCCCTTCTTTCACATTCGAAAAATAGCCCATGCCAATACCTGTGTTTGCTAAACTTGGCGATGGAGCCCCTGATGTGAGTACACCAATATCCTCACCGTTTAGTTGGACTGGTTTTCCGGGTCTCGGCAAAGGACCCTTCTCAATATATTTTATGCCCCACAATCGTTGTTCGCCGTCCTCATGCAACAGACATCGTTGTTTACCAACAAAATCATGCTCGAAATCAACTCCATATGGCGTATTGGTTTCCCATGAATCTCTGTGCAGGAATGTATCTTGACATTCACTTAACTTTGGCCAACAAAAATCCACACCAGAAAGAAGGTAACCCTTCTCAAGACGTAATGTGTCCCTTGCACCAAGGCCAACTGGTACCCCTCCATGTTCAACGAGAGTACGCCAAAGTTTCGGAGCATCTTCGTTCGGAATAAAAATCTCATATCCCGCCTCTCCAGTGTAACCTGTTCCTTGAATCCAACCGGAAACATCCAACTCGTTTGCCTCTATCAATTTCCAACGGAATCGGCCAACATGATTGATCGGGCCAAGAGCAGCCTCTAGAATTTCTTTGGATGTTGGGCCTTGCAGAGCGATGATGGAGGTTTCATTTGATAAATTTTCAATGACTATACTGCCGTCGCTGGGCAGTAACGACTGAAACCAGTCCCACATTGTGGAAATCATTGATGCATTTGGTACGCCCAAAATCTCAGTATCGGAGACGACTGCGAAAATCATATCGTCAATGATAAATCCATCATGGTCGAGAAAATGAGTATAGGCACACCTTGTAGGTTCAATCGCAGTCACCTTTTGTGTTGCCACACTTTCCAACCATCCTCGAACATTCTCACCGGAGAATCGAAATGAGCCCATGTGTGATACATCGAATAGACCTGAGGAGGTTCTCGTAGCGATGTGTTCCTCGGTGATCGATGAGTACCAAATCGGGAGTTCAAAGCCATGAAAATCAACGATATTAGCATGAAGCCTCACATGTTCATCATAGAGCGAAGTGCGGACAGGAGTGTTCATGGTGGGTGGTTCATGAAGTGGTTAAACAACTTATGCAATGCATCTCATCGGATGATACGAGGCAACCAATCAGCATTTTGTGCTCCGTCTAACCTCTCGGAGGAAGACCTCGTGATATGTCGTTTCCAATTCGAACAATATGCTCTACAAACCGCTGTAATGTTTCTTCGGTGACTGCATTGTTTGCAATGACGGATCGAATCACAGTTCGGCCCTTCACTGATGCTCTAGAAACCATGAAATGACCTTCTCTTTTCAAACGCTCACGAATTTCGGCATTGATTTCATCCAGTCGTTCATCTGGACTTCCATCAGTAAAACGGAAACAAACATTACTCCACACTCGAGTTGCCATCATCTCCAGTTGCTCGTGTTGTTCAACTGTTGATTCTAGATATGTGGCAAGTTGAAGATATCTCTCGAGTAACCGAGCCCAACCAGCATCTCCAACTTCACGCCAAGCAAGCCATAACTTAAGCACATCATTTCTCCGAGCACACTGAAGTGAGAAATGTCCCAGATCGACTTCATCATCCACATCATAGAACAGGTAATCTGCTTCTGTCGTATGGGCACAAACATTTCGTAGTATCTTGATATCTCGGACGAGAAACATGCTGCTCACGAGGGGCAAACCCATCATCTTGTGAGCATCCCAGCACATGCTGTCAGAATCTTGGATACCTTCAACTAAATGTCGAGATTTTGCTGAAAAGACAGCCATGCCCCCCCAAGCTGCATCGACATGACACCAGATATCGTACTTTTTTGCAATTCGGACGATATCGGATATGGGGTCAAATGCTCCGCGAACGGTTGTTCCTGCAGTTGCTATAATGCAAAGTGGCCTAAATCCCTCTCGGGTGGCGAATTGAATCTCTTCTTCAAGATGTTCGACATCCATTGAACCAGATGCATCACATCGAATTTTCATCACATTTTGACGACCTAATCCAGTCACATTCGCAGCCATCATGACTGAGTAATGTGACTCTTCGGATACGAAGATTACATGCTTTGAACCATCAAAACCGTTCAAGCCAGAATCATGTATTGCATGTTGACGAGCACACAACAAACCCATTAAATTCCCATTTGAGCCACCACTGGTAAATGTACCAAAACCATCTGTATACCCAGTTAATTCACAAGCCCGACGTATAAGTTCAATTTCTATCAGTGAGGCTATTGGAGACAAGTCTCTCGTGTACATTGAATTATTTGTTGCACTGGCCACAAATTCACCAGATAATCCAGCGAGTGACAATCCTCCCCACAATGGATTCATGAACCCAGGGGCATGGGTTCTCATACTATTTTCTAGGAATACATCGATATCATGGAGGCTATTTTCAAGCCCCATGCCCTCGATTGGTAATTTCAAATCAAGTGTTTTTCGAAGGGAAGATGGCGAGGCTGAAGGAGCGAGCGGCACATCATCGTGCTGGCTTTCAATGTACGCTTTTAAACGGGAGAAAACCGCCTGAAAGTAGTCATCAGGCACCATATCTATCAGAATTCCCACAGGACGCTACCCCATGAACCTTTGGGGATAAATCACTGGTACTTTTCGAATTAAAAAAATTTTAATTCCTCCTTTCTACCCATATTGCATATTTCTTAGTAAAGTTGAATAACGCCCATAGGTAACGATAACCATGTTCGGAGAAGATGGCCGGCAATGGCTCGAACGATTTTATCAACAACTGGCATTAGAACTACGAAGGAGAGGGTGGTCTCAAATTGCCATCGCTGAATTCACAGGTTCAACTCAAAGTACAATATCCCGGTTAATGTCAAAATCAGCGATTCCTCTCGATTCATCGGTTGATGAAGATACGATCGATGGATGGGCAAACGAGTTTGCAGAATCACTTGAATCCGTTGATGACCCTATGCGAATTACTCGTCAAAGATTGATCTATGAGATTCAATTCGGTGAGCATCAAACTTTTCGATTCGATAAATCCCTCTTGGGTAAACACATACAAGCAGGCCAAGAAGAACAAGCACTCCTACGTCGATTGACATGGGCTATATCAAAATTTGACCCAGACCGGCTTTCGAGTTATATGCCAACGGTAGGTATGAACCTCGCAGGTTGTACACCGATGGCAAACGAAATCGAACATATCGCTGCATTTCCAGGCCGCATCACGCTCATGGATGGAGCCTTAGTCCACGCAAACACCCCGATTTTTGGAGGATCGAAACATCTCGCCTCAGTCTTGAGTCAGGCAAAAGCAATCGATGGAAATGTGCTGGCTGCAACAAATATTCGACCTCCTATGTTGGAAAGAGTTGTTGATACAACAGAGGTCGAGTTTGTATGTGAGGAGTTAGAATTGAATCTTGGATTCGCCCCCCAGGGCATCATTCGACCAGATACAACTGGTCAACTTGATGTTTTGTTGGATGAAGGTGATTTTGGATGGGAACCATCACTATTCATTTTGGGTAGCAACCCACTCGAAGTCATTGAACGCTGCCATCAAATAATCGACGAATTCAACACGGAGTGAGGATATGCAACGAGTTCTCATTCTGTGCACTCTCCTATTTTGCACATCACTAAGTGGATGTTTGAATACATTGGAAA
Organism: uncultured Candidatus Poseidoniales archaeon; assembly: GCA_964613395.1. GTDB lineage: Archaea > Thermoplasmatota > Poseidoniia > Poseidoniales > Poseidoniaceae > Poseidonia. The sequence goes on from CAZTGO010000005.1 coordinate 97,461, forward strand.
ATACAGTCGAGGAGGAATGTTCATTTGATTACAAATCAGTTAATTCGAAGACACTTCGTATCTTGAGTTACGACATCTTGGCATTTGATTCTGAAATGATTGAAGCCTTTGAAGCAGAATTTGGATATGATGTCGAATTTATTTATGAAAGCGATGCTGGTGGAATATTAAATCAGATGATGCTGACCAAAAATACCCCTCAAGCAGATCTCGCAATTGGTTTGGACAACACATACATTCAAACAGCAATTGAATTCTGTCTTCTCCAACCTCACAATCTTATGGTTGAGAATATACAATCACACCTGAATACATCATACGATAGTTTCGGCATTCCATTTGATTATGGCCATGTTTGTCTCAATTTAGATTCTGGAAAGCTTGTTGAAAATGAATCTGCTCCATCATCCCTTTCAGATTTAACAAATGAAAGGTGGGCGGACACAATAGCGATTCCATCCCCCCTCACCTCTTCACCAGGCCGTGCTTTCTTCCTCGCTACAATCAAGCATTTTGACTATGACATCAACAAAACATTTGACTGGTGGACCAGCATGAAAAACAATGGTGTAATTCTCACATCAGGGTGGACTGAAGCCTATGAAACTCATTACAGTGGAGGATATGGTGTTTGGACTGAAGGTCATATTGGAGATGCTGCAGTTACGGTTTCATACTGTCATTCACCAGGTGTTGAGGCATATTTTAGTTTCAATGAAACAATGTCTACATCAATTTTGTATAATGACACATCTTTCAAACAAATAGAATATGCAACGATGATCAATGGTGCTGCGAATACTGCAGGTGCAAAGGCATTCATCACATACCTCCTTTCTTACGAGGTGAATTCTGATATGCCCACATCAAATTACATGTATTCTGTACTCGAAAACACGTCATTGCCAATTGAATATGGTTATGCTTGGCATAGTACAACACCACCTTCAAATTCAACCTTTGATGATTCGATGTTGGTACAATCAACCGATGAACTTCTGCTTCAATGGAGCGAAATTATGATGAGTTGAAGATTATGAAAAATGTGCATTCCTCAAAAGCACAGAAATTTACTCCTTACATCCTTCTAACTGTCGTCCTGGGGGCATTCTATGCACCAATTTTTCTCGCTTTACAACGATTAATATTCGTATCAAATTGGTCTATTTCATCAATGTTCGATTTTTTTCAAGAAAATACGTTGCTTCAATCGAGTATGAAATTTTCTTTGATACAAGCGTTTTTTTCTGCGACTCTTGCAATGTTGATTGGCACCTCAATTGCATGGCACCTCGGCAGATACACATGGCGAAACAAAAGCATCCTTGATTCATTCTTTTCTTTACCCTTCATCACACCATCTATTGTTGCAGCGGCGGGTTTTTTGGCATTATCTTCTCAACATGGTATTCTCATGCACGTTGGGATTGACATACAATCTTCAGATAGTTTTCTCAACACATTGGGAAACTCGATTGGGATCGAAAACTTTGGTCGAGTATCGCTTTTAATCCTCGCACATGCATGGTTTAATGTATCTCTTTTTATTCGATTTTTGGAACCAAGAATCTCTTCACTACATCCACATTTTGAGATGCAATTCCACCTCCTTCCTAATGGAAGCAAAACATGGTATCGATGGCGTACTTTTTGGATGCCTTACCTAGGAGGTTCAATCATATCTGCGTGGCTTTTTTCTTTTTTCTTTTCATTTACATCCTTCGCACTCATTCGATGGTTGGTTCCCGGAGAATACACACTTGAATCACTAGCTGGGACATTCGGTCAATTTGCTGGGATTCAAGGGTATAGGATTGATGCAACCCGGATTGTTCTCATATCCACATTGGTACAATTCATGATGTTGTGCATTGTATTTTGGTTCTTCCAAAAACAAAGGAACAGAATGAATCATTCGTATGAGGCAATCTTAGAGAGAGAACACTTCAGGATTGTGCCCCAACCCTCAACATCATCAAAATTCTTAGTTTGGGGTTTGGGTTTGCTTGCCATAACTCCTTACCTTTCGATACTTCTTTCATCTTTTCAAATCAGAGAACAATCCACAACGAGTGAATTTCGATGGTCTCTTGATGCATGGCGTCAAGCATTCAGCAATGATTTTCAGGGGATTTCAGTACTTGATGCTTTATTGAATTCATTTGTTTATGCTATCATCGCTATTTGCATAGTGGTCCCTCTTTCAATTCTTGTGAGTACTGCTCTTTTACAAATTGAAAAACAAGGTAAGAAACGAATTGCTGATGGCCTGGAATTTCTATTCATAGCCCCTCTCTTTTTGTCCGCAGTCACCGTTGGGCTGGGTCTTTCAATTGGATTGATGTCCCTTCCTGGCAACCTACTTCAATGGAGGTGGTTGCCAGTTCTCCCGCATGTGTTTTTGACATTTCCATTCGCTCTTCGAATCCTTCAACCAGCAATGAAGCGAGTTGATGAAAAATACATGATGCAGGCAAAATTACTCGATCGTTCCGCACTGTCAACGATTTGGTTAGGCATGGGGGTTCACCTCAAAAACACAGTTGTTGTGGTTATTGCACTTTCTTTTGCATTTTCATTTGGTGAATTTGGAGCATCATTTTTAATCGTAAGATTTGAATCATGGACATCACTATCTATCTTGGTTGATGTTCTTTTGTCTCGGCCTAAATTCGACCCAATCGCCTACCCTCTGGCAATGGTCGTTGCAACTATCCTTCTCTTTTTCACATTTATTTCACTTCTCATCATCAACACATTTCAACACATGGAAGGTGAACATCATGACTGAAATCATACTAAAACTCAACAACATATCAAAATCATTCAACGATGTTGACATTATTAGGGATATACAACTCGAGGTAAAAAAAGGAGAAATATTGGGCCTAATTGGACCATCTGGGTGTGGAAAAACAACATTGCTCCAGATTATCTGCGGGCTCGTCCACCCGTCGTCCGGAGAGTTGACTTTAGATGACATTGAACAAACCTGGGGTAAATACCCTTTTGGCAACATGACATATTTGTTCCAAAAGCCAGTACTTTATCCACATCTCGACGTCCTAGGTAATGTTGCACTGGGTGTTGGAGGTAAACATTCCAAAAAAGAAAAGAGAATGATTGCGATGAAATCTCTTGAATTCACCAGCATTAGCCATCTAGCCGAGCGTGAAGTGTTTTCACTTTCCGGAGGAGAAGCACAACGTGTTGCATTCGCAAGAGGTCACGCTCAAACAAACGATGTCATGTTACTCGATGAGCCTTTTGCATCGGTAGATGTAGAACAAAAATTTGCGTTGTGTGGGGAATTCCGTCATTGGATTAAGGAACTTAAAAAATCGGCAATTTTCGTAACACACGACATAGATGAAGCAAAACATGTTTGTGACCGAATCGTTACTTGGAGTGATTTGCAATCCAATGAAGGCTGACTGCTAAATACTAGCACAGCACAGTTAAGATTGGTGGAACGATGGTAGGTACACCCTTAGATGTCATCCCCTATATCCGTGGCATCCAGGTTGTCCTTACAGGTTACAGCGGTTACACGAAAGGGAAACGACGTGACGCTGACAAACTGATTCGAGATGAACTCATACGTGCATCGAACAGGGCTCGAACCCATATTCAAAATATCCATGACCAGAGTTTTCGCGATGACCAATTGAGCATCACACAATCGTGCCGATCTTGCATGCAAGAAATAGACGCGTTTACCGAAGATATTGACAAAGCGGTAACAGGAATGGACCACGCCTTTCTTTCAGGACAGAGGTCGGCAAGCAATAGTGACCTGAAAAAACTGATAAAACACGACCACGACACAATTGAAATGATCACAAAAGCGGTAAACATTTCAAATAGCGGTGAAAAAACACTTCAAGAAGGTGATTATGACATGACAAAACAACTCGTACTGCAATGCCAACAAATGATTTCAAGTTGCCGTGGTTATTTTGGCGAGCGAGTGACCGTCCTCAACGGACTAAGAACAAAAAAGAAGAGGTGAAAAAATGGCAAAACAATTTGCATGGAGAGATAACCCCACAATCATAGCACGATTAATCGATGGAAAAACAATTCAAACATGGCGAGCCCAGGAAGTCGTTCTCAAGCCAAACGAGGCTTGTGCGTTCATCGTTGATGGAAGAATTGGCGACATTGTCAGTGAAGATGTGGTGCGAAACATTGGAGGTGGTATCGGACGATATATCGGCGACCTCCTTGGAGCAACAGCAACTGACCGAAGAATGTTGTTTGCTATGACCGGTCCTTTTGATTTGAGTGTCCCCTTTGTCACCACCCTTTCAGATGGACAATCTGCACAGGGAATTGCACAATTGAGAGTTCAATTCAGGAAAGATGATATTCCAAAATTATTGAACATCTTTACAAATCATGAGCCAACGCTCGACAGAATGAAATTGGCAGCAATTCTCTCAAAGGAAGTAAGTCATCGACTTGTCAATCCACTCCTCCAGTCAGTGAGCACAGTTGAGGAACTACGAGGTTACAAACTTCAGGAAACATTCGAAATTCGATCGGACATGGAATTGCGACCCTACCTTTCGACGCTGGGATTAACCCTCCTCAAGGCCATGTTGATTACAAATCCAACCGACATGGAAAGAGTAAACGCTTTGCGAGCCAATCTCAAGTATGCAACTGAATCAGAAGAGGCAAATACTGAGGCAGAAATTCGAAAACTCGAATTGAGTGAAGCCGCAACGCTCCGTCGAATCGAATTCGAGGTCAACATTGCAAAAGCGAAGGAAGCTGGTGAAGTCGCAATTGAACTTGAAAGAGAACTCAAAGACCTCAGAGCAGAAGAAGCCCGATGGGAAGCAGAACTCAAGAGAGACACTGCCCAAGCAGAACTTGAAATGAAGAAATCATCGCATAAAACAGAACAAGCGATGGCATTATTTGAACAAGTGCAGCAAAGGAAGCAAGAAAGAATTGCCCAACAAAATGAATTTCAAAATCAACGTATGGATGCACAAAATGAATTGCAACGTCAAATGATGGAAATGGCTGCTCAAAATGGAGCACTCACCCCCGAGGTCATGCAAGAATTCCTCAAACAACAAACCGCACAAAAAATGGCAGACACCTTACCAAATAATGAACAAACCGTCGTTGAGACATCTCCTGCTGTTACCGCATCCCCCTCGTGTCCATCATGCAATAATGCAATTCAATCCGATTGGAAAGCATGTCCATTTTGCGGCACGACATTGTCATGATTTGTGAATGACATGGAAGATGATAAGAAGCGGATGAATGCTGACGTCGTCACAACGTTCCTCAACGTTCCCATCTTTGTCAATCTTCATCGGAGTGTAGCATATATCTTGATGATGTTTATTTTCATTGGACTACCTTACATCGTGTTGAATTCGTTCGCACACAATCTGTGGACATCACCATTTCATCCGATGCTTGAACTCGATGAACAGATACCGTTTATTTCAGTATCAATTCTTGCTTACATGACTCTTTACATCTATTATCCAATTTTTGCAATTCTTCTTTCGAAAGAAATGTTTCATGAAAAAGGCTCTATGATCATGAACAACTTCTTATTGCTCACATGGTTTTGTTTTGCATTTTTCTTCATATTTCCGACAGAAATTACCCTCCGCCCAACCAATATCGAAGGACCCTTTCGCTTGGTATATGAAACCCTATACACATTGGATGAGAATTACAACGCCTTTCCATCCCTCCATGTAGCACATAGTTTGTTCATACTGCTTGCAAGCATTTGGTTGTATTCAAATGAAAAGCAAATTCCAATCATATTTTTGATGATGCTTACGCTTCTTTGGATTCTGCTTTTCATCTCAACATTAACAACAAAACAGCATTATGTGTTCGATGCGGTGAGTGGAGCAATCGTAGGTTACGTGTTCTGGTTGAGATGCCAAAAACAGTTAATCTTCTCAAAGATTAACTAAAGATGGCATTCACAGTTTCTGGGCTCGTCAAATAAATTGTCAGTCCGATACCTGCCATCATCATCATCCAAGATCCAACGAGTTTGATTGTGCCTGTGGCTCTGCGAAGGAAATTGATCATAACTTGCCTGCCCATGCCAACCAAACCAGTAACTGCAATCATCAATACAAGCAAGCCTACCATCAGCCCACCAATGCCGAAGCCAATTGCAGTTGTTCCAAGTGTCGACAAAAACACAACAAATGGGAGGACTGCTGCAGCGGTACAGTCGATTGAAGCCGCCGCATAACCTATGCCATACAGGTACATATTTCTACGAGGTGTAAATGTTTCATCTGTTTCAGTTGTGCTGTATTTATCGACAATTTTTTGAACGAATCCCATGAGGTGAGTCGTTACACCAAGAAGCATCATGCCTCCCAAAACAATCAATAAAATTGCGACAAAGAGTGCGATGTAATGTATGATTCCGGATTGAGCAAAAGCCTGTCCCATAAGAATGGCGACCACCCCTATGATTGCAAAAAACGTCCACATCCCAAACCCAGAAAGTGAACCGATAACAAAAGAATTCGGCATACTTTTCTTTAATTTTCCAGATTCGATGAGTTCATCTTCCCGGGCTCCGAGAGATAGGTAATAGGAAATAAATCCTGGCAAAACTGGGAAGGCACAAGGTGAAAAGTATACCAAAATCGATAGAATCATCCCAAGGGCGAACACTGCTACATAGGAAGTTGAAGGCTCTTCCCATGCGATACGTTCAGATGCAGTAGCATTGACTCCTTTGGTCAATGTTTTTTCGAGAATTCCATCAAAGTGTGCCCATTCATCGACTGGCGTGCCAGTAGGTTGTTGCGCTATGATGTATCCCTCTTCATCGACAATAAGAACGACGGGTATTTGACCTGTCCCAGCGGTCGTAAACAACCGCACTGGATCTGTTGTGGAGCCATCATCAAGAATTGCAGCATTTGCAGAGCCTAATCCAGTTGGATACAAAGGTACTGTATATTCTCCCGAAGATTCTCCAAGATATTCAAGCGTTTCACCATACCAAGCACCGTAGGCAAAAATCTTCAATTCTCGACCAGAAGAATTTGCGAGTTCATGCCATGAGTTCATGTTCTTTTCAAGGTGAGCTTGGACAGAATGACAGTTACTGCAATCATGAGCCATCATATCAAAAATGATGACACTGCCTCGGTGGTCATCGAGTTGGATGAAACCCGTTTCATTGGTTACATTTTGCTCAATGTCACGATTTAATGATTCAAACACAATGTTAGGAATTGGTGCAGGTTCTGCATCGGACTGAAATAATTCATCCATGCTATCAAACATTGATAGTGCGGCATACGAAATCGAAACAAAAAGAACCACAGCGATTCCAAGTGCAGTCCATGTTTCCTTTTGTTTGAAGACGCCGAAATCCACTTGCTCCAGCAACCCCATGGTAGACTTGGTAAACGGCGCCGTTCATCAATGTCGTGTTGGGGGATGGTGGGCTCGGCCGGAATTGAACCGGCGATCTTCGCCATGTGAAGGCGACGTCATAA